>NZ_JABXYX010000036.1 GCF_017982655.1 Brasilonema sp. CT11
TTTTTGGAATCTCGAAAATAGTTGAGAAAATTCTCAGGTATTTAACGTAGTTTGGTCGTTTCAGGATTTAAGGGTCGGCTGAAATCGTCAAAAAATGACCAAATCCAAAATACCTACCTTTGTAAGCCCCTCAATCCCCTCCCCTTAGCAAGGGGAGGGGAGGTTTTGGCGCAAGACAAAACCGGGGTGGGGTTCAGACAGCCGTCCTTATAAAATTGAGGAAAAGAGCAAGCGTATCATACGAAATCTCTACAATCGAGAAGAGATTCCAAATAAATTCTATGTCTTGGTAAAAAGGGCGCAAATGTCAGAAATTTTTGCTACTACTGGAACCATTGCCGCGATCGCCACTGCTGTTGTTCCCCAGCAGGGTAGTGTTGGCATTGTCCGCGTTTCTGGTTCACAAGCAATCCACATCGCCCAAACTCTTTTTTGTGCACCAGGGCATCAAGTTTGGGAAAGTCACCGCATTCTTTATGGTTACATCCGCCATCCCCAAACGCAGCAATTGGTGGATGAAGCACTTTTGCTGATTATGAAAGCACCCCGTTCTTACACGCGTGAAGATGTGGTGGAGTTCCAGTGTCACGGAGGAATTATGGTGGTGCAAGAAGTTTTGCAACTGTGTTTGGAACATGGCGCAAGACTCGCACAACCAGGAGAATTTACCTTGCGGGCGTTTTTGAATGGACGACTAGATTTAACTCAAGCAGAAAGTATTGCGGATTTGGTAGGGGCGCGATCGCCTCAAGCTGCACAAACAGCACTCGCTGGTTTGCAAGGGAAATTAGCTTCTCCGATTCGTCAGCTACGGGCGATCGCCTTAGATATCTTGGCAGAAATTGAAGCCAGAATAGATTTTGAGGAAGACTTAGCTCCGCTGGATGATAAAGTTATCATATCAGAAATTGAGAGAATCTCAGCAGAAATTTCCCAGATTCTTGCAACTGCGGATAAAGGAGAATTGCTGCGGACAGGTTTAAAAGTGGCGATCGTTGGGCGTCCGAACGTCGGAAAATCGAGTTTGTTGAATGCTTGGAGTAGAAGCGATAGAGCCATTGTCACCGATTTGCCTGGGACAACCCGCGATGTTGTGGAATCGCAGTTAGTTGTCGGCGGAATTCCCGTGCAGGTATTGGATACTGCGGGAATTCGGGAAACACAAGACGAAGTAGAAAAGATAGGAGTTGAGCGATCGCGCCGTGCAGCCAGTGCAGCCGACTTAGTGCTTTTGACCATTGACGCCACAGCAGGTTGGACAGCACTAGACCAAGAAATCTACTCTCAAGTGCAACATCGTCCCTTAATTTTGGTGATTAATAAAGTTGACTTAGCATCTCCAGAAAAAGTGCAATATCCAACAAGTATCAACCATATTGTCCAAACAGCCGCTGCTCAAAACCAAGGTATTGATGCTCTAGAAACTGCAATCTTAGAAAAAGTCAAATCAGGCAAAGTCCAAGCCGCAGACTTAGATTTAGCAATTAACCAAAGACAAGCAGCCGCATTAATAAAAGCGAAAACATCCCTAGAACAAGTCCAAGCGACAATTGCCCAGCAGTTACCTCTTGATTTCTGGACAATTGATTTACGAGACGCGATTCATGCTTTGGGGGAAATTACAGGGGAAGAAGTGACAGAATCTGTTCTCGACCGGATTTTTAGTAAGTTTTGTATTGGTAAGTAATATAGGAATCCGGTTTGATTTGGTGATTGACTCGTAGAGGTAGGGAACAGGGAACAGGGAACAGGGAACAGGGTTGAAAATTTCGTGATGTCCGTATTTTCTCATTTGTTCATGTCCTAATCTACCTGACAACGGCTATAACCAAAATCCTATGAGTTGCGGGTATAGGGGAATACTAAGTTCAACGCAACTCATTACAAGGATTTGTCATGTTTGATAAATTTAAACAACTCATCACCAATCAGCAAAACGTGATGGAGACATCGCAGGATGATCCTTTTTACTTTCAGCCACAAGCAGTTGGCTATCACCCAAATAATGCCTACACTTTGGGACTGATTTCTTCCTTAGCTTATAAAAATGGGACACAACTAAATCCAAACCTTCAAAAAGATGTACCACGTTGGATTTCAAAATTTCATGTTGCAGATCTGGCTCTAGATAAAACAAAGCTAAATTGGTTTGACAGTGATACTTGGAGTTTAACAGATACCCAAGCGATCGTACTAGAAAATCAAGAGGTAGTGATTATTGGTTTTCGCGGTTCTCAAGAAATCATAGATTGGCTAACAGATTCCCAAATCATACAGCGTACTAAAGGACCTGGAGGTTACGGCGTACATTTTGGAATATATTACGCTCTGATGTCAATTTGGGATAAAATAGAGCCTTACATTAAAAATAAAGGAGACAAAACTCTGTGGTTTACAGGGCATAGTTTAGGAGCTGGTTTAGCAGTCATGGCTACTGCTCATTGTCTGTTTGAACTCAACATTGTCCCGAACGGGTTATATAACTATGGACAACCTAAAGTTGGTAGTGAAGACTTTGTTGAAGCATTCAACAAGAAGTTTGTAAACCAGACATTTCGTTTCGCTAATAATAATGATATTGTGCCTTTTCTTCCTCTGAGTCAATCGGATCTTTCTGTCAAAGTCCCGAATTTAGTTAAATATCTGCCCCGAACTCAGAAGTTGAATATAGTTAATGTTCACACAATGATTGACTACTATCACGTTGGACATTTGAAGTATTTTGACAAAGATGGTGTTCTTCATGACGAGGGTTTAGGTATTGCCGATAAATGGCTTGATAGAATAGCTGGACATTTAGATAGTTTGTTAAAAATAGCCCCAGGTTCTTTGACAACTGGAGGTCTATTTGATCGCGCTGATCTTTTGGGCGATCATATGATGAAGCAATATATTTCCAATTTGAAAAAACATAGAGAGGAGTGGGAAGTGAACAATAAATCTGTCTCTAGTTAGTCACGTAATAACTCAAGTTGTGAGTTGGGATCGTCTCAATACGATTCAGTTAGAGCCAAAATCCTTAAATTGCGTAGTTAGAGCCAAAACCCTTACTTAATTAGAGCCAAAACCCTTAATTAAATTGCGTAGGTTGGGGAGCCAGCGCTGCAGGAGGGTTTCCCTCCGTAGGCGTCTGGCATTTGACGTCAGGAAACCCAACACAAAACGTTTATTGTTGGGTTGCGCTACGCTTAACCCAACCTACTACTTATTAATCTTTTATTCAATACAAGAAATGTCTTTTATCGAAGAACTTAACAACGCTAACGCATTCATCATAGGAGCAAGCCAAGGCATTGGTTTGGGTTTTGTGCAAAAATTACTGCAAGATGACAGGTTTGCCAAAATCTATGCGACTTATCGTCAGCCAGAGTCTGCTGCTGATTTATTAGCTCTTGAAGGCGAACATCCAGACAAATTAACTTGTCTGTCGATGGATATTACTGATGAGTCGCAGATTATTGATGTTGTTCAAAAGATAAGTGCAGCAGTTAACAAGTTGCACTTAGTTGTTAACTGTGTGGGATTGCTGCATGAGGGTGCTTTGCAACCAGAAAAAAGTTTAAAACGTATCAATTCAGAATATTTGATGCACTACTTCCAAGTCAACAGTATTGGGGCTATCCTGCTTGCCAAACACCTGTTACCCTTATTCCGTCATCATGAGCGCAGTGTTTTCGCCAGTATTTCTGCCAAGGTAGGTAGTATTGGTGATAATCAACTTGGAGGATGGTATGGGTATCGAGCCTCCAAAGCTGCACTCAATATGTTAATGCGAACCGCGGCTATTGAGTATAGAAGAACGAGTCCCAAAACTGTAATAGTTATGTTACATCCTGGGACAACTGATACACGCCTTTCTCGTCCATTTCAGGCAAATGTACCTCCTGAAAAATTGTTTTCAGTGGAACGCACAGTTAATCAATTATTCGCTGTCATCGAACAGCTTCAAGATGGGGATAGCGGGCAGTTTTTTTCCTGGGATGGTAGCCGCTTACCTTGGTGAAAAAAGTGAAAATAAAAGAGCTGTCTCAAAGCGACAGAACCCCGACTTCTGCGAAGTCGGGGTTCTTGTTTTTCACGAATATTTAAGAGGTTGTTTGAAAAGTCTCAATTCATACTATTTCTGGCGATTGGAAATCGCGACTATACAGGCAAAACCCACCTGCGTGGGTTTAAAATACCTGATTTTCCGTTAGTCCGCGCAGGCGGTGAGACAGCGCTGCAGGAGGGTTTCCCGACCTAGGCGACTGCGTTAGCGCAGCGGAACCGGAGGTTCTCCCCGATAGCCGTAAGGCGTGGCGTCAGCCATAGGGACTTTGTTTGTGTAGTAGCGAATTATATTCGCCCAATACTTTTAAAACATCTTCTAAGCTTGCTCATAGATATTTGACTCTATCAAAATCTAAGGTTAAATATCTAGCCAATAAAGGTTAAGAAACGGTTATTCAGAAAATTTTCAAACTGTTTAGAGTTTTGCCTGAAATAGACAAAAGCTTTCTCAAAGCTTTTTGAGTACACACTTCATAATTTCTAGGATTTCCAAAGCCAGAGAAGCTAGGAAATACTTAATAAATTTGGCATTGACGAAGTGTTGTCAATCTAATGATTGTGAGTATAAAGCAATTATATTCGAGATAAATTGAATGAATTAATAAAAATTTAACGTATTTTTAATCTAGTTTTAAATTGTTAGCAATATTCAGAAAAGATTATAAAGAATGATGCTGATTTTTATGATTTAGGTTTCAATTATATTTTTGAAGTCCGCGCTCAATAAAATTTGTAACCCTGCGAGCAAAGCGTATTCAACAGTTATCAGTTATCAGTTACCAATTGTTCCCTGTTCCCTGTTAAGCGTTCCCTGTTCCCTTCCACATAGCACTTATAACCGATCCTTAATTTTATGAAATCTAACTTTCCACTCAAGATAAACCGTCGTCAGTTCTTGCTAACTTCAGCCATTACTGGCGGTGGAATTATTGCCACAAACGTTTTCTCAAAGTCAACAGGTTTTGCTCAAGCACCTGCTATCATCACACCTGAGAAAGCACGTCCCTCCATACCTTATGGAGTGGCTAGTGGTGACATCAATGGCAATAGGGCTGTTGTTTGGAGTCGGAGCGATCGCCCAGCCCGAATGATTGTAGAATATGCAACTGATGAATCTTTCCGTGGCGCACAGCGTATTGTTGGACCGACAGCAATAGATGCCAGCGACTATACAGCACGGGTTTATCTCAAAGATTTACCATCAGATCAGCAAATATTCTACCGGGTGACTTTCCGGGATTTATCTGATACAAAAATTTCCAGCGCCCCTGTCCAGGGTACTTTCCGAACTCCTGCTGCATATCGGCAAAATGTATTCTTTGCTTGGTCAGGGGATACTGCTGGTCAAGGATGGGGTATTAATCCGGATTTTGGTGGAATGAAGATTTACGAAACTATCCGGAATGTCAAGCCAGACTTTTTCATTCATTCTGGTGATAATATCTATGCTGATGGTCCGATTCAAGCGGAAGTCAAGCTAGATGATGGTAGTATCTGGAAAAATATCACCACACCAGAAAAATCAAAAGTTGCCGAAACTTTAGCAGAATTTCGTGGTAACTATATATATAACTTATTGGATGAAAATGTCCGTCGCTTTAATGCTGAAGTTCCCATACTAGCGCAATGGGACGACCACGAGACTCGTAATAACTGGTATCCTGGACAAACGATTGTAGATGATGACCGCTACACAATCAAGGACGTATCTTTACTGTCACAGCGAGCAAATCAAGCATTTTTAGAATACGTACCAATTCAGATCAATGCTGATGATCCAACCAGAATTTACCGTTCTTTTAAGCATGGTCCTAACTTAGAAATTTTCATGCTAGATGAACGCAGTTACCGGGGACCAAACACAACTAATCGTCAGACAGAACAAAGTGCAGAAACGCCATTTATAGGCAATGCACAGGTGCGTTGGTTGAAAAACCAATTGCGCAAATCAACAGCAACATGGAAAGTCATTGCAAGTGACATGCCTATTGGGTTAGTCGTTCCAGATGGTCCGACGAACTTTGAAAACTTTGCTAACGGAGATGGTCCAGCCTTAGGACGGGAACTAGAACTTGCTGATTTACTAAGGTTCATCAAACAAAGCAATATCAAGAATGTTGTCTGGTTAACTGCTGACGTACATTACGCCGCCGCACACTATTACGACCCCAACAAAGCACAGTTTCAAGACTTCAAACCCTTCTGGGAGTTTGTTGCAGGTCCTATCAACTCTGGCACATTTGGACCAAACAAACTCGACAATACCTTTGGTCCACAGGTGAAGTTCCTAGGTATACCTGAAGATTTGAAACCAAATCGACCCCCGAGTGAAGGTTTCCAATTCTTTGGTACCGTCAAAATTGATGGTTACACACAGGTGATGACGGTTGCATTGGTCAACTTGGAAGGCAAAACTCTTTATAGTGTAGATTTACCACCAGAAAAAGAGATTTAATGTAAGGTGGGCATGAGTAATGCCCACCTTAGTTCTTAGCAATGAGAAATTCCCATTTCTCTATTACCTACCCAGATAACGGCTAGCCATTTGCATGATATCAGAAATGTCAACATCGCCATCGCCGTCTGCATCGAGAAAAGAATTTAGTACTGGATTTCCTCCGGCTTGAGGATTTTGAGAACTTGCGCCAGTTCTTAATACATTCAGAATCAAAGGAACCAAAGTTGGTAGTAATTGTTGAATCAATCCTGAATCTAACCCTGTGCGCTGGGCAACAGTATTAGCCAATTGCTGTTGCAAAAAAGGTGCAAAAAGAGAGTCTACAGCTTGAGGATTAGGGGAAGTGTCGCCAAACTCATTTACTACCTCTTGGGCGGCTTCTGGACCTTCTGTGTCTCGTTTCTGTTGTAAAGCTGAACGCACCTGACCACCAACAATACCCAAAACGGATTGCATTGTAGAGGGGTCTGTACCAGCATTATTGCTTAATTGCTGCACGGTGTTGAGAATATTGCCAATCTGACCCATATTCCCTTGCTGACTAGAATTGCCAATTGCACCGATAATTTGGTCAAAAAGTCCCATGAGCTTTTTCTCCCTGTGTACTCATCCTTACAAAACCAAATTCTGACACACCAGCGACGACTTGTTCGGAAGTATTTAGTAAAAAATAAGGTTTCTCTATCTCAAGAGTGCTTCTTTAATTATTATGATATGACTGCAATCAGCAGGCGCACTCTATTCTAATGACTAATAAGGGCACTAAGAAACTTAACTCGTTTTGTGCCGATGTACTTAGCTTCTATCAATAGGTAGAAATATATTGAACTCTGTACCTTTGTCCAACTCAGACTTGAAAGTTATTTCGCCAAGATGCTTTTCAACAATAATCTGATAGCTAATTGATAAACCCAATCCAGTGCCAAGACCTCGCGGTTTGGTCGTAAAAAACATTTCAAATATTTTTTCCTGGTTTTGGGCTGCAATACCTGAGCCATTGTCTGCAATTGTTATCTTCACCCAATTGTTGTCCCGGCGTTCGGTACTTATGGTAATTGCACGACAAAACCTCCGATTGAGAGCAGACTTTTCCTCTACAGCATCGATCGCATTACTCAACAGATTCATGAACACTTGATACAGTAGTCCTGTATAGCCTGGAATGGGTGGAATATCACCATAGTGACAAATAACGTTGATCCCGGTTTTTAAGCGGTTTTGTAGAATTAACAACGTACTGTTGATACATACGTGTATATCAACTAGCTGGACTTCTCTTTGATCCAGACGGCAAAAGTCTTTCAAACTTCGGGAAATGTCGCGGATGCGTTCAGCCCCAAACTCTACTGAATTTAGGAGTTTTGGCAAGTCAGCTTTGAGAAATTCTAAATCTATGTCCTCTGCTAATACTTGTACGGCGGTGGGTGAGTTAGGAACTTCAACTTCGTATGTTTGCAGTAGCGCTAAGAGATCATCAACGTAGTTTTTCGCGTGTACAAGGTTACCAGAAATATAATTCACGGGATTGACGATTTCATGAGCGACACCAGCCAACATTTTGCCCAAACTGCTCATTTTCTCGCTATGAATTAGTCGCACTTGAGTTTCGGCTTTTTGTTCTTCTAAAAGTTGCTTGACTTGTTGGATAAGTTCGTTGAGAGAGGCGGCTAACTCGCCGATTTCATCTTTTGTTGTCACAGGCGCTTGTAGATCAAAATTGGCATCTTGGGTAACGCGTTGAGCAATGTCTGTTACTGCTTTCAGGGGACGAGCGATCGCACGATTTGTGTATAAGGCAAAAATAGTCGCTAATACTGTTGACAGCAACATACTACAGATAATGATCTGTGCTTGTAGTACTTTTATATGATTTTGATCCACATCAGCTTTTTCCTGACGCTGGCGAACTAATATTGCAAGGTTGTTTAACTCGTGAGTAAATTGATAAAACTTCAGTGTTGCTTTAATTTGATTAAATTGCCAGATAAGTTCCCTTGCTTTTGAAACTTTCTGTGAATTGGGGCTAAGGGAGGAAATTTGCTGTAGCAGGACTCGCAGTTGCCGAATATACTCTGTTAGTACGCTGTCATACTTATTGAGCAAAGCTTGCAAATCTCCTTGCGAGTTCGTTTTGCTAAATTCTCGCAACTCATTCAGCAACGTTTCAGTTTCCTTAAGATATGCTTCAATCTCATCATGTTTCTGTTGTACAGCTTTTTGCTGTAAAAAAAATACTTGTTCTTGCTGATTAGTGTCAATTTCCAATAACAATATTTGCAATTTATTCAATAAAGCTCCTTCCTGATCTGCCATTATCATCTGTTGTCTAGCATGTTGGAAGTAGCGATCGCCTATCACCAACCCCACCGTTGTTCCCACAACAGCAATCCCAAAGGAAATAACATACCCACAGATAATTTTTTGTCGAATACTAAGTTGGTGGAACACTCGTTATATCCCAGTCAGAGTCATACAAAATTTAGCTGCAAAAATCATGATGGTACTTGCTGCTTAAGTTTTACAAATAAAGCTTGTTCTTAATAGATAAAGAATTATATCAAATTTATGTACGCTACATTTTATACAAAATCAATTTTGTATTCAACAAAATAACTTTCTAAACACTGTGGCGAAAAACACTGAAACCATTAACATGAGAAGCATCTGGCTACTTATCCACGCTTTTCTTACCAACCATGCCTCTGTCACGTATTATCACGCTGATCGTTGGTCTGATCGTCATTCTCGGACTGAGTCTGTGGCTGATTGATTCTTTCAGTCGGCTTTATTGGCAATTTTCCTATTCTGCGCCATTGCTGGGTAATCTGCTGTTGTTTTTGCTGATTGTCCTGATAGGAGCCTTAATCGCGGCGTTTATCTATTCTGTGTTCGTGATTCGGCGAGGCGAGAATCAACGGCGTCAGCGCAAACAACGCCCAAGTGTAGAAGTTCCTGCTGCGAAATCTGAGGCTGCGTCTTCTACTTTAGAAGCTGTCAAGCAACAAGTCGCGCAAATTCAAGATGAAGTGACACGCCAAGCTTTACTGAGTAAGTCGCGGGAGATTGAGACTTATTTGGCTCGCGGTGAGATTCAAGTTGTCGTGTTTGGAACTGGGAGTGCTGGTAAAACCTCCCTGGTGAATGCGGTGATGGGACGTGTGATTGGCAAGGTTGATGCAGCAATGGGAACGACTCAGGTTGGAGAAACTTATTGTCTGAGGTTGAAGGGATTAGAACGCAAAATTTTAATCACGGATACACCAGGTATTTTAGAAGCAGGGGTGGCGGGAACCGAAAGGGAACAACTTGCACGAGAAGTGGCGACAGACGCAAATTTACTGTTGTTTGTGGTGGATAATGACATACGGATGTCCGAATTTGAGCCGTTACGAGCATTGGCTCAAATTGGTAAACGCTCTGTGCTTGTCCTCAATAAAAGCGATTTGTATACAGACGAGGACAAAGAAGCGATTTTGGCGAGGTTGCGTCAACGAGTGCGGGGATTTATTGCACCGAGTGATGTGGTGGCGATCGCCGCAAATCCCCAATCTGCAGAATTAGAAAATGGGGGAATTTTCCAACCTGAGCCTGATATCTTACCTTTAGTCCGGCGAATGGCAGCGATTTTACGGGCAGAGGGTGAAGACTTAGTAGCAGATAACATCCTCTTACAATCCGTACGACTGGGAGAATCAGCGCGGAAACTCATCGATACTCAGCGTCGTCGTCAAGCTGACAAAATTGTGGATCGGTTTCAGTGGATTGGTGCTGGTGTGGTTTCGGTGACGCCTCTACCAGTGGTTGATTTGCTAGCAACAGCAGCTGTCAATGCTCAAATGGTGGTGGAAATTGGCAGAGTTTACGGCTGTGAGTTGAATATGGAGAATGCAAAGGAATTGGCGCTGTCTTTGGCAAAAACTCTTGCTAGTTTGGGTATAGTCAAGGGAGCATTACAGTTACTTACTACCGCCTTGCAGCTTAATGTCGCTACTTTTATTGTTGGTAGAGCAATTCAAGGCGTGACAGCCGCTTATTTGACGCGAATTGCTGGGAAGAGTTTTATTGAGTATTTTCGTCAGGATCAAGATTGGGGTGACGGGGGAATGACGGAAGTTGTGCAGCGACAGTTTCAACTCAATCGCCGCGATGAGTTTATTAAGATTTTTATTCAGCAGGCAATACAACGAATCGTGCAGCCGTTGCAAGGAAGTTCTGAAGTAGAGGAAGAGGAACTTGATCAATAAGTAGGTCGGCGTAAATAATTCTTGTTGGAATAAAGCAGGGGAGCCAGTGCGTTGCGGTGAATCCAGCGCTGCAGGAGGGTTTCCCGACCTAGGCGACTGGTGTTAGCGCAGCGAGACCGGAGGTCTTCCCCGAAGGGGGGTTCCCAAGGCAGCTTTTGGGGGGAAGCTTCCCCCCAAAACGTGCCGCCCCGTTGTAGCACCTGGCGTGAGCACCCGAGCAGGGAGTAGGGAGAGAAAGAGTTTGAGCCTTATTTACTTTTCTTTACACAGTTTTATTTTTTTGCACCGACTTACTTAAAGGAGTGTAAAGGGAAGAGAAAATTTTCTTTGTTGCCACGCCGCCGGAACAAGGACACAAGCCGTTGCGGCATTGATAATAAATCTTTACAGTAGGAATACTGCTTAGACCAGATACATTAACTGGCACACACTGCAGATTAGTAATATTGCCAGTGCTTGACAGCAGTGGCGCTATTTCATATTTTAGGATAATCTAAATTATTGTGTTCTTAAATTAACTCAATAATAGTTAATTTAAGTAACTACACGTAGATAATCTCAACTCTTATTTAACCACTCAGGGCTATATTCAGTGCTCCTTTCATTTAATTGAATCAGGGTTCCGGAAATAAGAGGCAATTTTAGAAAACCTATATAAGCAGTGACTAAGTAACTAGCTAATGACTAACCACATGATCGGTAAAGTACTACAAGGACGTTACCAACTCGTCCAAACCCTGGGTGCAGGGGTGTTTGGCGAAACATACGTCGCTGTAGACATTGAGAATTTAGAGAATCCCAAATATGTTATTAAACAGCTCAAGGTTATCAGTTCCCAACCAAGTTACTTACAAACTCTGAGGTTAAGATTTATTACAGAAACTGAAACACTGAGACAATTGGGACACCATAACCAAATTCCTCAACTGATATCGTGCTTTGAAGAACATGAACGATTCTACTTAGTGCAAGAGTTTGTAGAAGGACACGCACTCACAGCGGAACTTCCCATCAATCTCAATGTGGGTCATTTCTGGAGTGAAAGTGAGGTTATCAACTTTTTACAAGATGTTCTGTCAATTTTAGACTTTGTTCACTCAAGCGGTGTTATTCACTGTGATATAAAGCCAGAAAACTTAATCAGACGTGCTTGTGATAACAAGTTAGTTCTCATTGATTTTGGTTCAATTCAATCAATCGATTTTGAAATCATTGATGAGATATTACCTTTAGATAGCATTCCCGTCAGTTCACTGGGTTATATACCACCAGAGCAATTTATTGGTCTAACACAACCTAATAGCGATATTTATGCTTTAGGAATGATTGCCATTCAGGCATTGACAGGGGTGACACCGCTGCAACTGAAAGTAGATCCCCAAACTAATGAGATTCTGTGGCGTTCTGCAAGCACACCAGTTAGCGATTATTTGGCTGCCATTATCACCCAAATGACTCGTTACAACTACGAAGACCGATTCCAATCAGCCCGTGTTGCATTACGGGCGCTTCAGCAAATGCCTTTGGAAACTCGATACTCGTACATTGTAGATGTCGATTTTACCGTTTCTTCAGAGGACTCTGAAAAAAATCAGCCAGAAAGTAAGTTAAATACTAACCCTAAACATCCAACATCTCCAAACTACTCTCCACTCTTGACAGGAATGAAAGTGGGGTTGGTTGCTAATTCTTTGTTCATGGGATTTGGAACTTACTTTATCATACATAACACTCCAACCTATTCAGAAAAAGAAGCACTATATAAAGCAACTGAAGAATATCAAGCCGGAGATTTGGACGGAGCAATTGCTCTAGCCAAATCAATTCCCTCGAATAGTAATGTCTATCCTGACGCACAAGCCAGTATTGAAGAATGGCAAAAGCAATGGCAGAATGCTACTCAACAATACAAAGCCGCAGAAAAAGCCTTTCAAGAGAATCGTTGGTCAGATGTACTGCGTGCAACCTCTCAACTTCCAGATATCTTATATTGGCAAACAAAAACAGATAAATTAGTTCAACAAGCACAAGTCAATATTGAAGCACAAACTAAAGATTTATTAACCAAGGCTTATGAGAAAGCATCATTAAAAGATTTCAGCAGCGCTTTAGATTATCTGAGTCAAATTCCTGAAGAAAGCTCAGCAGGAGCAGTAGTTCAACAAAAGTTGGCTGAGTATAACCACAAAAAGAGTGTCAGAGCAGCTTACTTCTTACAAAAAGCTTACAACAAAGCAGCAGAGGGAGATTTCAAAAATGCTGTTCAATTTCTCCAACAGGTTCCGAAAGATACTCCTGTATATGCTACAGCTCAAGTGAAACTTGTCGAATATACTCAAAAACAACAGATTGTGCAAGCTAAAAATCAAAAAATAGCTTCATCAAAAACACCAACTTTTACAAATATGAAAAAACCATTCAGCAGTAGCAATTCTGCTAGGAATTTAGAATCTTTTGATCTAAGTCACCAAATGGAAGAGGTGAATATAAGATAAGTCTTGGCTCAAAAGTCAAGAAGAAAGACTTAAGAAACTTTCGGCTATGGATTTTTAAAGATAGACTCAGGACTCGGCTATGGATTTTTAAAGATAGACTCAGGACTTGGAACGAGAACCTGTGGTACCTGTTGTTGTGCTTGATTGCGGGCGTTTATTGCTGGTTGATAATCTGGCTTTAGTTTAATAACCTGATCGTATGAAGCGATCGCTTCTTTATAACGTTTCAGATTATACAGGGCATTACCCTTGCTATACCAAATTTCGTAATTTTTATAATCGTAATTAATTGCTTTATTATAAGATGAAATTGCCTGTTGGAATTTATTTAAATTGTAGAGTGAATTTCCTAGGCTATACCAGACTTGATAATTTCTACGATCTAATTCAATTGCCTTGTTATAAGATGAAACTGCTTCTTCATAGCGTTTCATTTGATGTAGTGACCATCCACTACCGTACCACGCTTGGTAATTTCTACGATTATATTTAATGACTTGCTGAAAAGATTCAAGCGCTTCTGGATAACGTTGCAATTTGATAAGTATATTACCTCTAGATAACCAGGCTTGGTAGAAACTAGGTTTGTATTGGACTGCTTTCTCATACGCTGCAACGGCATCTTGATAGCGTTGCAAATTCACTAAAACGTTGCCTCTGTTATACCAAGCTCTTTCATAGTCTTGTTTGAATTCAAGTACTTTATCATAAGCTGTTATTGCCTCATCGTAACGTTTTAAATTTTGTAGCAACAATGCTTTATTGTACCAGGCATCATAATATTCTTTCTTCAATTCAATGGCTTTGTCATAAGATTTCAGTGCTTGGTCATACTCATTTAATTTAGCTAAAGCTTCTCCCTTTGCATTCCAGACTTCCGGATAGTTCTTTTGCAATAGCAATGTTTTTTCAAAAGAGGCGATCGCTTCTTGGTATCTTTGCAACTTATTCAATGCAAATCCACGCCCACTCCAAGCTTCTAAATAATCTGGTTCTATTTGAATTGCTTTGTCGTAAGCTGCAAGTGCTTCCTGAAATTTTTTTAACTCATACAGAGTTTTACCTTGTCCATTCCATCCTTGAGCGTAATCTGGTCTGATGTTAACCGCTTTTGCATATGTTGATAAAGCATCTTGATAACGCTGTAATTCATATAGGGTATTGGCTTGCTTATACAATTCAGTAGCATTCACAGAATTGATCGCATGAGCAATATATATAGATGCTCCTACACCTATCCCGACTAAACCTATGCCCACTAAAATCTTTTTTATGTCCTTTTTTTTAGGTGGATTGATTTTTGGTAAATTTTTCTTTATATTATGCTTTGATATACCAAAACTCAATGTCATCATCTGAGATTTTGAGTTTTTTAAATCCTTCAAACCTTGTAGGGCAAGTTTTGCAGAAGAATAACGTTCCCGGAAGTCATAACATACCATTTTATTTAAAACTTTGGCAAAATCCTGACTGACCGAGGTGTGTTTTTGCCATACAATCTCACCAGTTTCTGCATCTTTTTCTAGTTGTTCCGGAGATAATCCAGTGAGTGCTTCTATGCCAAGTATTCCTAAAGCATAGATATCACTGGTGAATTTTGGATTTCCTAGTGCTTGTTCGCTGGGAGTATACCCTGGAGTACCGATCGCAACGGTAAATTTTGTTTTTCCACTAGGAATAATAACTTGGGTAGTGATTTGTTTGACAGCGCCAAAGTCAATCAAAATTAACTTGTCATCCAGCTTGCGTCTGATGATATTTCGTGGATTGATGTCACGGTGAATAACTTGCTGCTGATGGACAAAATCTAAAATTTCTAAAATCTCTTCTAAAAGACAAATAACTTGGTCTTGATTTAGAAGTTTTCCTGGTATGATTTCTTGGCTGAGGTCATGACCTTCTATGAATTCCTGTACGAGATAGAATTCTTGTTTCTCCTCAAAGTAAGCTAGAAGTTGAGGAATGCGGTCATGAATGCCTAATTTATACAGAACTTTGGCTTCTGTATCAAATAAGCGTCTGGCTGTTTGCAAAGTATCAGGGTCACTAGCTTGGGGCTTGAGTTTTTTGACGACACATTGAGGAGAACCAGGTAATTGAGTATCACAAGCAACAAAAGTTTCACCAAATCCCCCTCCTCCCAAGTGACTAATAATTTGGTATCGTCCAACAAGTATGGTTCCCAACATTTGGTTAGCCTAGTTTCATGTAGTACAGTCTGATTCCAATCTTGCCACAGCTTCTCTTAAGGGTCGATAAGGGGATAAGCCAGATAAAGAGAATAACTATGTAACTAATGACTTATTGATATGATTCCTATTAGCGATCGCATTTACTTTTTTAAACGGAGAAAGCCAATAATTATTTACTGTCTTATTGGCATTAACATTGGTCTATTTTTATGGGAACTGACACTTGAGCTTGGTGGTACATTGGGCAATTTTGTCAATGGCTGGGGCGTCGTTCCCGCACAAATCAGTGCAGCTTTTGCAAATGCACTTGCTGGAAACCCAGCTGCTTGGATAGTTGTGCTGAAGGGTTTGACTTCACTGCTTGTGGGAATGTTCCTTCATGGCAGTTTTAGCCAAATTTTAGGGAATTTGATATTTTTGTGGGTTTTTGGTAAAACGATTGAAAGTGTTTTGGGATACGGACGATTTTTAGTATTTTACTTAGTTTCTGGCATTCTTACCGGATTCATCCAAATTTTAGCTGAACCGAGTTTGACAGTGCCATTGATTGGAGCTAACGGGGCGATTACAGCTATTTTAGGAGCTTATGTCCTTAAGTTCGCTAAAGCAAAAATTGACACTATTCTGCCCCTTTTGATTGTGTTTCTTCCCATACAAGTACCAGCTTATTTCTATTTATTTTGGTGGTTTGTGCAGCAGATTTCTTACGCAATTGGGAGTTTGAATATTCCTGGTGGCGTTAACCCCATAAGTGTTGGTTATTTGGCGCAATTTTCGGGCTTGTTTGTTGGTGTTGCGTTGATCAAGCTACTACAGAGATTTTAGTTACAAGGACTTCCACAAAATAAGCTTCATTTAAATTGTAGATTGTCGATTGTTGACAATCTACAATTTGACGTTTAGAGTCAAAGTATGAATAGTTTGCAATCAAACCACAAGTTGCAGATTTGTAACTGTGGCTCAACTTGTTCGTATATTTACGACAATCACAATGAAACAGAACCAACCCAAGTTTGTTGTCATACCTCGAAGCTTAGATGTTCAAGCAGCTGATGTCATTCGAGAACAAATTCTCAATGGTACACTTGCACCGGGTAGTCGTTTGCTAGAAATCAACATGGCAAAGGAATTTAATCTAAGTCGTGCAACTATACGCTCAGCATTGCAACAGTTAACCTATGAAGGCTTAGTTATACAGCTCCCCTACAAAGGTTGTACTGTTTCGGGATTGAGTTCCCAGGATGCTTGGGAGCTTTATACGCTACGGAGTGCACTTGAGAGTTTGGCGGCGAGACTCGCAGCGGCTGCAATCACACCGAGTCAGGCAAAACAACTCAATGCTGCCTTGCAGCAATTAATCAAAGCAGCCCAGAAAAACAGTTGGAACGAAGTGGCTGATGGAGACTTTGCTCTACATAAAACAATTATTCAACTTGCTGGTCATCGGCGGTTACAGGAGCAGTACAAGATTGTTGAACAGCAAATCCGTCTTTACATCATTTCCTGCAATGCGCTGCACCCAGATTTAGATGACATCATAGAGCAGCACCGGGAATTGGTAAATGCAATTTGCTCAGGCGATGCGTCAAGAGCAGAGCTAATCGCCCGAAATCACAATACAGATGGTAAAGCACTCGTCGAACATCTGCAAGAAATAGAAAAACAAAATTCAGCTGACAAAGCATTGAGCTAGGGAGCATAAATTATGATTAACCTGAATCAATATGAAGTCTTGACCTTTGACTGCTATGGAACTTTGATTGATTGGGAAAAAGGTGTGCTGGAGGCGTTGCAACCAGTTTTGCAGTCCCATCATATTCAATTGAGTGAGAACGAAATCCTTGAGTGGTTTGCTCGTTTTGAATCTAGTCTTGAACAGGGAGAGTACCGTAATTACAAAGATGTTCTCAAGGGAGTTGTGCAAAAATTTGGAGAACAATTTGGATTTACGCCTTCTTCTGGGCAGTTAAATGCACTTGCTGATTCTGTCAAGGATTGGCAACCTTTTTCTGATACTGTTGAAGCTCTTAAGACGCTGAAACGGCGATTCAAACTAGCAATTATTTCCAACGTTGATGATTCACTGTTTGCTTTGACAGCAAAACATCTGCAAGTTGAGTTTGATGAGATTGTGACTGCTGAACAGGTGAAAAGCTATAAGCCTTGTGTGCAAAATTTTCACGTGGCGATCGCCCGTATCGCAGAAATCGGCATCTCCTCTGAAAAAATTCTACACGTCGCTTGTAGTGTTTACCACGACATTGTTCCGGCAAATTCCCTTGGGTTATCGACAGTTTGGGTAAATCGTAGATTAGGGCAAGAAGGTTCAGGGGCTGCTTTATCTGCTCAAGGGAAACCAGATTTGGAAGTACCAGATTTGAAAAGTCTGGCTGCAAAAATAAATTTTTGAAATGTCATTATCGGTTTCACGCATTCGCGTTCGTCCAGAGTGAATATTAGACGAATGCGTCTCTAAATTCACAAGCTAAATAACTGCAAATTCCGTATACTTTCTCACATCGGCTGGTTGGAAACCCAGAACAATTTGAGCTTTGGGAATTCCGGCGTTGACGAGTTCGTTGGCTATACCATATTCTGTACCGTCCCTTTGAATCCAGATTTTATCGTTGATATAGCCGTAGCCAGGTAAATTAGGACATGAACTCATGAAAGAATATGGACATTACGAGACTTTCAAACTTCTTGACGAGTTAAGCATTTCCTATTCCCTGTTAAGCGTTAAGCGTTAAGCGTTCCCTACGTCCTAATAGAGTTGGCTATAGCTATAATATCAATATGAACTAGACAACCATGCACCCGTTGTTTATTTTCCCAGCCTAGTGTCAGATCACCCACAACTGTGACTGCTGATACGGCTTCAGCCGTTAAGCCTCCGGCTTATCGCGGTGTTTATTCTCAAATCAACGAGAATTCTGCTCAACAGTTAGGAATTAAAGAAGTTATTTTACCTAAAGGCGGTCATCGCAACGAGGAACGAATTCAATATGAAAGAAAAAGGAAGTTTAAAAAAGCGCGTCATTGGCATAACGGAGTTGAGGGACGTATCAGTTTTCTCAAACGGTGCTTTGGATTAGAACGTTGTTTGTATCGCGGAGAATCTGGGTTTTCTCGTTGGGTTGGCTGGGGAATTATTGCTCATAATTTAACGATTATGAGCCGGAGTCTCATCCAAAAAAAATCCCAAAAAAATCAGAAATCTCGAAGTTGAAAAGCGAAGCGATCGCTTACTTTAGGTTATAAGTAATGTTTTGCCAACAGTATCTTGACCGCTCACAATAGGATGATAACCTAGATGTTGAGCGAAGCTGTAAAAAAAGTAAGCAAGCTAGGCAAATAGACCTCTAGAAAGGACTGGACTCTATGAATAACAACCCTCCTACCAATCCTGCACAATGTCCTTTCCGTGGAAACCGCATTGGCGGTGCGCTCGGCTCCAAGCCGCAAATTGATGATTGGTGGCCGAACCGACTTCAGGTTGAGCTACTTCACCAAGATTTGCCCCAAGCTAACCCGCTGCGAGATTTCGATTACAAGGAAGCCTTCGCGAAGATTGACTTCGAACAGTTGAAGAGCGATATCAAAGCGCTGCTGACCGATTCGAAGGACTGGTGGCCAGCCGACTATGGTAATTATGGACCTCAAATGATTCGCATGGCGTGGCACGCCGCAGGCACCTACCGGATCGCAGACGGTCGGGGCGGAGCGAGTCAAGGTATGCAACGCTTTGCACCAATCAATTCGTGGTGGGATAATGGGAACACAGATAAATCACGACGGCTGCTCTGGCCCATCAAGCAGAAATATGGTGCGGCAATAAGCTGGGCTGATTTGATGACTCTGACTGGCAACTGCGCGCTCGAAATCATGGGGTTTAAGACCTTCGGTTTTGGTGCCGGTCGCATTGATGCCTGGGAGCCAGATCGCGCGATCTACTGGGGACCGGAGTTCTGGAACGGCGATCCGATTGACGATATCAAGGAACACCCAGGTCATCCTGACGAGATGGTCACTCGCACGATTCGGTGGGTTGGGAAGCCGAACGAGGAATACTACGACCTTGAGAACCCGCTAGCAGCTTCGCACCAAGCGCTAATTTACGTCAATCCAGAAGGTCCAAACGCCGAAGGCGACCCCCATGGCTCAGCGCGAGACATTCGCGAGACGTTTGCGCGTATGGGCATGAATGACGAAGAAACTGTCGCGCTCATTGCAGGTGGTCATGCCTTTGGCAAAAGTCACGGCATGGTCTCGCCGGACAAGATCGGTCCAGCGCCGGAAGCCGCGCCGATTCAGGCTATGGGCTTGGGGTGGCAGAACCCTGAAGGCACTGGGTTTGCCGAATATACGATGACGAACGGGATCGAAGGATCATGGACTCCAAACCCAACCCAGTGGGACAACAGTTACCTAACCAATCTTTTTAAGTACGACTGGGAACAGACAAAGAGTCCAACAGATGCCATTCAGTGGAAGCCGAGCAATCCTAATGCGCCAAAGACACCGGATGCCCATCAACCGGGCGTCGAGCACCCGTTAATGATGATGACTTCGGACATTGCGTTGAAGGTCGATCCGGTCTATCAGGAGATCTGTCAGCACTTCTTGGATGACTTCGATTACTTCAGCGATGCGTTCGCGCGCGCCTGGTATAAGCTGATCCATCGAGATATGGGTCCGAAAACGCGCTATCTTGGTCCGGAAATCCCAGAGGAAAATCTGATTTGGCAAGATCCAATTCCAGCACTGGATCACGAGGTCGTTGATGTCGCCGATATCAATTCTCTCAAGGATAAGATTTTAGCGAGTGGGATCTCTGTTTCGGCGCTTGTGTCAGCCGCTTGGGCATCAGCATCAAGCCACCGCCATTCCGACAAGCGCGGCGGCGCAAACGGGGCGCGCGTTCGCCTTAATCCCCAGAAAGACTGGGAAATGAACCGCCCGCAGGAGCTCGGCAAGGTCCTATCGACCCTTGAGCAAATTCAAGCGGACTTTAACGGTGCTCAGTCGGGTAGCAAAAAAATCTCGCTCGCGGATCTGATCGTCCTCGGTGGCTGTGCTGCGATCGAAAAAGCCGCGCAAGACGCTGGGGTTTCTGTTGCCGTCCCGTTTACGCCAGGTCGGATGGATACAACTCAGGAACTTACAGATGTTGAAATGTTTAATTGGTTGAAGCCAGTTTCGGACGGTTTCAGAAATTATCACAATGAGGCGGTCGGCTATAAGGTGAAGCCGGAGCGTATCTTCCTTGATCGGGCGCAGCTCCTTACGCTGACTGCGCCCGAGTGGACGGTTCTGGTCGGCGGACTTCGCGCCCTCGATCAGAATTGGGACTATTCAAAGCACGGTAGCTTCACTGATCGACCCGGTGTTTTGACCAATGACTTTTTCCGTGTCCTGACCAGTATGGACTATGAGTGGAAGCCGATAGACAATCGCGAGATGCTGTTTAACATCTGCGATCGCAAAACGGGCGAAACGAAGTTCACCGCAACACGTTGCGATCTCATCTTCGGTTCAAACGCGGAGCTTCGTCAAATTGCTGAAGTCTATGGCGCTGATGACGGTCACGAGCGTATGGTCAAGGACTTCGCCGCGGTCTGGAACAAAGTGATGATGCTTGATCGCTTCGACGTTCGCGCTTAACAGACTAGTGCAGCGTCACAGCTTATTTTTAGCTGAAAGCAGAAGAAGCCCCACACTGTAACGGTACTCCGTTCAGTGTTGGGATTAATTCTGGGTAATGACGAATTGACCGACGAACGGCATTGAACGGAGTTCTATCAGCGACGTTGGTTGATGAGGAATTACCATTCTCTGTATTTGGTAACGAGTCGATAAGCTCCTCAAGGACTTGGGTTAAAGTCTTGTCAGCGTGAACAGCATACATCGGTGTTGGGTAGTTCACGGTAGGCAACCTGAGTTCGGGATAAGGAAAGGGACAGGTAGTAAGCTGAAAATAACGTCAAATCCAGCACCTGTTCTATGTTTAGTTTCTGGAGTTTAGACTAAAAAAGATATGAGGGAACGCAAGTCAAATGGAGTTACGGATTAAAAATACTCTCAAGTCAGTCTCAAAGCTTACGCGACCTTTGGTAATTATATTTAAACTCAATGACTCCGCTACATAATGGACACCTGACCAAATTATTGAGGTCAACGACCCAAAAATGGAGCAATAATCTATCCGTCTATGGTGTAATCTTCATTTTCAACAGTCCAAACATCACTCCATGAATTTGATTCAAATTCAGCGATTAGATGAATTTGGTGTACCAAAAATCAAACCTTTATCGTTGGCGTGGGTGGGACTGTCTATGCCTGCTTTATCCTCATTCTGGCAGCTTTATTGCCACTGAAGCGGGCAGGATGCCCGCACTACACAATAAAATAAATTTACACATTTGGGATCCTCCCTTTTCTAAGTCAGTTATTGGAGAAGCTCCAACAAAACTTTTTATCTCCACTGCTATTTTCTGTCCGCTTTTTTTTGCAGCTATCGGCTTTTGTGCACCTAAATCAATACATAAATCTCTTGTACCCCATCTTAAGATAAATGGGTCTTTGGTAATCTTCCAACTTTCTTTTTCTAGAGCGTTTCTCACCGCATCATGGTAAATATCTTTAGCTGGCATAGAGAGCATACGTAGCTTGCCATAACATTTTTAGTATAAACTGCTCACCTCTGCAACCATTTGGTAAACAATAAAGTATCTTAGTCTTTAATTGAGCAGAGGAAAAATTGGTAAATGTTGAAGCTCAAACGGGGGTTATCACTGCTAGCTACTTTACCTCTAGTCTTTTCACTGAATGCTTGTGCTGGACAGATGGGAGGAAGTGGTGGAAGTCTGTTGGATACAATCAAAAGCCGTGGTAAGCTCATCTGCGGTGTTAGCGGACAATTGCCGGGATTTAGCTATGTTAAGCCTAACGGTGAATATGCAGGGCTGGATGTGGATATTTGTCGGGCGATCGCCGCAGCAATTTTTAATGACCCCAACAAAGTAGAATTCCGCAACTTAAACTCCAAAGAACGTTTTACAGCCTTGCAAACGGGCGAAGTAGATATCCTCAGCCGAAATACCACTTGGAGTATGAGCCGAGACACTTCTGTAGGTATAAAATTTACTACCGTTGTATTTTACGACGGTCAAGGCATAATGGTGAAAAAAAATAGTGGTATTCAGAAGCTAGAAGACCTCAAGGGCAAATCCATCTGTATCGGGACTGGAACCACCAACGAGCAAAACCTGACAGACCAAATGCGGCAACGCGGTATTAACTACAAGCCTTTGGTCTTTGAAGATGCTAACACAGTTTTTGCCACCTACGAGCAAGGTCGCTGCGAAGGCGTCACTGCAGATCGTTCTCAACTCGTTTCCCGTCGCACCACCCTATCTAAACCCGATGATCATGTTGTTTTAGAGACTGTGCTGTCAAAAGAACCTCTTACACCTGCTGTAGTCAATGGAGATTCTAAGTGGTTTGATATGGTGAGATGGACAATTTTTGCTCTTATCAATGCTGAAGAACTCGGAGTCAACTCCCAAAATGTTGGTCAATTAGCAAACAGTAATAACCCAGAAGTGAAGCGCTTGCTAGGTACAGAAGGTAACCTTGGTAAAGGCATGGGTTTAACAAACGACTTCGTAGTTCATATTATCAAAAACGTAGGCAATTATGGTGAAATTTACGAACGTAATTTAGGGAAAAACTCTGAGTTGAAATTGGAACGCGGTCCAAACAAACTTTGGAATCAAGGTGGTATTCTTTACGCTCCCCCCTTCCGATAAACAAGTTATCAGTTATCAGTTATCAATTGTTCACTGTTCACTGTTCCCTGTTCCCTGTTCCCTGTTCACTGTTCCCTGCGATGCACTGAGCTTGTCGAAGTGTTCTCTGTTCCCTGTTCATTGTTCATTGTTCACTGTTTTACTATGACTCCAATTTGGCGCAACCGAAAGTTTTTTCCTATTCTCGGTCAGGTAATAGCCGCGTTCATAGTTGCCATAATCGTGATGATACTATGGCACAACCTAATATACAATCTCCACCGGCTAGGTCTCCAGTTAGGATTTGATTTTTTACAATTCCAAGCATCCTTCGATATTGGCGAAACCCCCATTCCCTATAAATCTTCTGACTCCTACAGCCGTGCTTTATTAGTTGGACTAGTGAACTCGCTGCGAGTGATAGTTTTTGGCATCATTCTGGCAACAATTATTGGCATTACTGTGGGAGTAGGGCGGCTATCGGATAATTGGTTAGTACGTCAGTTAGCTCTAGTGTATGTCGAAATCTTACGCAACACACCTTTACTTCTGCAATTGTTCTTTTGGTACTTTGCGGTTTTCCTCAGTTTGCCAAAAACAGAAAATCAAATTTCCCTACTTGGATTTATAAATATTAATAATCGAGGAGTTACCCTTCCTTTTGGAATAGAACTTTCTTCTGAATTATCAACACTCATCCTAGGATTAACGCTGTACACTGGTGCCTTCATCGCCGAAATTGTGAGAGCGGGGATTTTATCAGTTCCTAAAGGACAATGGGAAGCAGCACGAGCATTAGGTTTAAAGCCGAATCTCATCTTAAGGCTAGTGATTTTTCCTCAAGCTTTGCGGCTGATTATTCCACCATTAACCAGTCAGTATCTTAATTTAGCTAAGAATTCTAGTTTAGCAATTGCGATCGGCTATCCTGATATTTACTTTGTCGCCTCCACAACTTTTAACCAAACAGGTCGATCTGTAGAAGTTATTCTGTTAATTATGGTTACCTATCTGACCATTAGCCTGATCATCTCTTCAGGGATGAATTTGTTAAACCGTAGCGTACAACTCAAGGAAAGATGAGTTTTTTCAAATGAGTTCTTTTAAAAATCAAAAGCCTACTATTCTACAATGGCTACAGAAAAATCTGTTTAACAACTGGTACAACAGTCTTCTTACTGTTGTCTGCCTCTTTTTGCTTTTTTTTGGTATCAAAGGTGTCCTGACTTGGGTATTAACTCAAGCAAAATGGCAAGTTATCACAGCCAATTTATCTTTATTTTTTGTTGGTCGTTTCCCACAACAACTTTACTGGCGGTTGTGGCTAGCACTCTTTATTATCCTCGGTCTTTTTGGTTTGTCATGGGGAACTTTTACAAAACGCTTACCCCGTCAAATGAACAGTTGGTTACCACTTGGGTGGGCGCTTTCTTTTCCAATTATCCTGTGGCTGATTGGGGGAGGCTTTGGACTGCAACCAGTAGAAAGTAATTTGTGGAATGGTTTGCTGCTTACTTTGGTGATGGCGGTAATTAGTATTGTTCTTTCTTTTCCTTTGGGTGTTTTATTAGCATTAGGACGTCAGAGTCAGCTACCTGTTGTGCGTTGGTTTAGTATCCTCTACATTGAAATTATCCGAGGACTACCACTGATTGGAGTTTTGTTCTTTGCTCAAGTGATGTTATCCTTATTCCTACCAGTAGAATACCGTTTAGACAGAGTCTTAAGGGGAATTGCTGGTTTAATTTTCTTTAGTGCTGCTTATTTAGCAGAAAATGTACGTGGTGGTCTTCAATCAGTTCCACGCGGACAAATTGAAGCTGCTAAAGTACTAGGGTTGAATGCTCCTTTAACAGTATTACTCATTGTTCTTCCGCAAGCCCTACGTGCTGTTATCCCAGCGCTTGTTGGTCAATTTATCGGTTTGTTTAAAGATACTTCTTTGTTATCAATTGTTGGATTATTGGAATTAACAGGAATTTCTCGTGCCATCCTGGCTCAACCTCAATTTATTGCCCGCTATGCAGAAGTCTATTTATTCATTGCATTTATTTATTGGGTCTTTTGCTATTCCATGTCGCTAGCTTCTCGACGCTTAGAAAAGGAATTGGGTGTGGATCAACGGTGATGCAAAAAAGCACTTTAAACAATAAAATCCCCTCCAGAACCGGAATGTAGGAGGGGTATATGCTAAATGAAACAATTGCACCTACGCACAACCGCTGTGCGTGCTGTGGGCGATGCGTAAGCAGGAAGCCACCCCAAGGGCGATCTGCGCGGAGCGCAGCAGCGAAGCTATCGCATAATTGTGACAAATTTGTAATTGATAACCCACACTTGGGTTATAAAAAATCGTGATTTTGCCTACTTTGTCGGGCTGTAACAGGTTTCGTCCTTACCCCTGAGACAAAGCTGTTTTTGACCTAGATCGGTTTTGAATTTCACCTGATAAGTTTCGTTTTCAGCAGCCAAAGTTTTCTTGTAGTTGTTCGCTCTGTCGCACGAAAAGTCACGAGTGAAAGTTCCTGGAGACCAGTTAATTGTCATTGTACTGCCGCTCAGACGGACTTTTCCTTTTCGAGATTGGAAAATTTGCTGGTTGCAGCCGCCGTTCATCACGTTCATAATTCCTGTGAATTCGGCTGTTCCGTTCGGCTGAAATTGATAAGTGAAACGCGAACCGTTTGAACCCATATATGCGCCACCCGTACTGTAAGTACTGCTTCCGGTACGCGTCCAGACCCATTTTCCAACTATAGACGAAATATCTCCAACGCTGCCAGATGAATCATCCGCATTATTTGAAGCGGTTTCGCCCGTGTGTGCGCTGTTGTAAACAGACAGTAAAAGTTTAGCTTCCGCATCATCCGGCAAATTTCGCAATTGCCCAATATATTCTTTGTTAAATGCTTGCCGAACTTGGCTTTGTTCCTCTTCATTCTTAGCACGAACTTTTGTATAATTAGAAATTAGATTGTCAATGCTTTTTCTGGTTCCTGCTGGGTCTTTGCGATATTCATTTAACTTGATTGACTGATATTCACTGCGCTGTTTGCTAGTGAATTTTGCTGCAAATGCCCATTCGTAAAAAGCGATAACTTGATCAATATCCGATTGGCTGAGAGATTGATTTTCAGCCGTTACTAAAACTTTACTTCCGGCAGCCTGGGCAGAAATATTTCTAGTCGCTTCACCCATAAAAACGACACATAAAACTAACATGGAAAAGTATTTTAATTTGTTCATAATTACTATCATTATGTTGTCATTCCATTAATTTTCCCAGCGAGTGGGTATTTGATATCCAACCTCACAGTAGTAAGTGTGCGTGACCACTGGTTAGGTTGCCATAAAATTTATTGTAAGCGTTCAGGGGTGCAAATAAGAATGAAAACACCCAAGACTTAATAACTGGTATTTACACTAAAAGTAGGCGAGTTATAGTCAGTCCAAGGGTCAAAACGTATAATAGACTATAACAAAATATAACAGCGATACTAGACATTTCATAAATCAGTATTTTTTCTGATAAAAAGATATTAAATGAGCTTTAAACTACGAAAATATGACTAACATACTAGAGTACATCGACAAGAACTCAGACGAAACGCAACGCTTAGTAGCTATCAAGTATCAGCTTGAATCCTTAAAGAAAAAAGCTCAAGCTTTTGGCCCAGAGCTTATCTCCATTTCTAACTTCACCTAATATGTTTGTTGAGAGCCTTCTCACTAGCGCCGCTACGTGCTAGCAACATATGGAATAAAAAAGAAACACCATCCGCCTTCTTGCCTGTTCCCTGTGTTTATTGAAAGTACCCCACGGGCGGCGATTGCCATACGTTATGAATAAAAGAAACACCTTTTCCCTTACACCCCTATACCCCTGTGTTTCTTCAGAGTTATATTACTTTATAAACTTCCTCTAAATAATTTGCAAAAAAGAATGAGAATTAGCTTAAAAAAGCAGTTAAGTGAATTCATTTCCTTAGTCCTGGCAGTATTTCTGACGATTACAGCAGTACCCTTTGCTTATTCTCAAACAAATTCTACAAGTGGTAATCCTGTCGATGGAACTCCTGTAGTTCTGGGGGGCGAGCAAATTTTCGTAATCCAGAAACGAATTGGATCATTCTCAGTAGCAGAGCGATCGCAAGCAGTTAACAATAGACTGCAAGCGCTAGCTGAGGATGTATCTATTCCAGTTACGGCGCTCAAGACTGAGGAACAAGAAAATAGTGTAAATATATTAGCAGGAGAGAAGGTACTTTTTACAGTTACAGAGGCAGATGCTAAAGCCGCAGGCAAACCCAAGCAAGAACTTGCGCGTGAGTATACTAGCAAGATTCAAACTGTGATTAAGAAATACAGACAAGAACATAGCTTAAAGTACATCTTGTTTGGAGTTTTTTCTAGCGTCATTGCCACGAGTACTTTATTAATCCTATTTAAATTACTTAATCAGGGCTTCGACCGAATTTTTGCCAGACTTAATCATCATGAACAAACAGTTCCAGCGGTGAGAATCGACAATTTTGAGTTGCTCTCTGAAGCTCAGGTTGCCTCTCTACTGACTCGCTTCGCTGAGTTAGTTCGCCTAGCTCTGTGGCTGGGTATTCTAGCAGTTTATTTTACACTAGTTATCAGCTTCTTCCCTTGGACAAGGGGATTGGAAAGCGCCATAGTTAACAACCTGGTTGTTGCTGTTAAGAATGCTTGGGAGAGTTTTTTAGCCTATCTCCCTAACTTCTTGATGATTGCTGTGATTATTGTTGTTACCCACTATATCCTTCGCTTTACCCGGCTGGTTCTGAAAGCCTTAGGCAGGGATAGGACTTTCCCCTGGTTTTATCCAGAGTGGGCAGAACCTACCTACAAGTTAGCAACATTTTTGATTATCGCCTTGGCAGCGGTGGTGGCGTTTCCTTATCTACCTGGATCAAAATCTCCTGCATTTCAAGGTATTTCTATTTTTCTGGGGCTTTTGTTGTCACTTGGTTCTTCCGCTGCGGTTGCAAACATTGTTGCTGGCGTAATTCTCATTTACACGCGATCGTTTCAGGTTGGTAATCGCGTCAAAATTGGCGATGCTATTGGAGATGTTGCAGAAAAGACACTTCTGGTAACGCGGATTCGTACTGTCAAGAATGTGGTAATCACAATTCCCAATTCAACAGTTCTCAATAGCCAGGTGACTAACTATAGCGCCTTGATTCAAGACTCCGACACACCGCTTGTTTTGCACACAAAATTAACACTGCGTTATGATATACCCTGGCGAAAAGTCCACGAAGTCTTAATTAACGCAGCTCTTGCCACTCAACACATCTTAAAAGACCCTACACCGTTCGTGTTACAAACCAGTTTAGATGATTTCTATGTTAGCTATGAGTTGAATGCTTACACTAAAAAACCCGACATCATGGCAAGAATCTACTCCGAATTGCATCAGAATATCCAAGACAAGTGTAACGAAGCAGGCATTGAAATCCTCTCGCCTCAATACTATGCTATTCGAGATGGCAATCAGATCACCATTCCGGAAAACTATCTTTCTCAAGACTACACAGCACCCGCTTTTAAAATTTCTTCTCCAAGTAATGGCTTCAATCAACCCGACTCACAGAAGTGATCGTCGGCTCAAATATCATGACTCATAACAAAAGTGGTAAAGTGGGGTGAAAACTCCTAAATCATGAATAATGAAAAATCATTAATAACTTCTAATTATGAATCAACAAAAACCTATTATTATTGCCCAAGATATCCACAAGTGGTATGGTAAGTTTCACGTTCTCCAAGGGGTTAGCTTAACAGTTAATCGTGGAGAAGTCGTAGTACTGATGGGACCTTCTGGTTCAGGTAAATCGACTTTTATTCGCACTTTTAATGCTTTAGAAGAATATCAACAGGGACGAATTGAAATTGATGGAATTGACCTTACGAATGACCTCAAAAATATAGAAGCAATTCGGCGAGAAGTCGGGATGGTGTTTCAACAGTTCAACTTGTTTCCTCATTTGAGTGTGTTGCAAAATATCACTTTAGCACCAACTTGGGTGCGCAAGTGGACGAAAGTCAAAGCAGAAGAAACGGCGATGCAGTTGCTAGAACGAGTGGGAATTTTGGAACAAGCACAGAAATATCCAGGACAATTGTCAGGTGGACAGCAGCAACGGGTAGCCATTGCGAGAGCATTAGCTATGCAGCCTAAAGTTATGCTTTTTGATGAACCCACTTCCGCTTTAGATCCAGAGATGGTGCGAGAGGTTTTGGATGTTATCAAAACCCTTGCTGCTGATGGTATGACAATGGTTGTTGTTACTCACGAAGTTGGATTTGCTCGCGAAGCCGCTGACCGTGTGATTTTAATGGATAGCGGTACGATTGTAGAGGAAGCTACACCAAGCGTTTTCTTTCAAAGTCCAAAGCACGATCGCACTCGCAAGTTCTTATCCCAAATTCTTTAACAAAACCTCAATATCATTGAAACACAAGCAAGTGTAAGAAACGTAGTTTTAACAGACGTAGCAGAGGCAACCAGCTTTTTGCTGGCTGTTCAAAAAATGTGAAAATATCGCCGTAACCCTGCTGGAGCATCGCCTTCATGATGTTCTCAGTAATCTCACGTTATAGTGTGTTATTTATTTGTTGATTTTGTATAACTTTATTCTTGAAGCTCTTTTCTATGCTGCTTGAATGTAAATTGATATTAGACACAAATTCGAGCAAAAATAAATCTTATGAATAGAACGTTATATTATCATCAGCAATCAAACTTTTCTCGAAAGATCCGAATATTGTTGGCAGAGAAAAATGTGAGATGCGAACTAATTGAAGTTAATTTACTTAATAAACCCCCTGAATTTATCAAAAATTATCCCATTGCTAAAGTACCTGTTTTTGTGGATGAAGATGGCACAGCTATTTGGGATTCAACACTAATTGCAGAGTATCTAGACGAAACTTATCCACAACCAAATTTTTATCCAAGCGCTCCTCGTCAAAAACTTGAGTCTCGTAAATGGGAAGAACTAGCAGATACTTTAGGTGATAATGTTATCAATTTGTGGATATTAAACTTAACGGGCGATATAGCTCCTAATTATTATCGGACAAAATATGAAACATTAATTAATCGCTTTTTACCAATTTTTGAAGAACAACTGCGATCTGCTAAATATTTGTTAGGCGGCGAAAGTTGGACTGTAGCAGACGTAGCAGCGTTATGTTCTCTGGGTTATTACAGCCTACGCTTAAATGAGAATTGGCTTCTTGAGTACCCTCATTTGAGAGAATGGTTTGAGAGATTACACGAGCGTGAGTCAGTCAAGTCAACTATTCCTAGACTGACATCTTGCACCATTCTCAACAAGACCTAAAAAACCGGGTTTTTGAACGGCAAATTAAGGTTTGCAAGTGTCGTCATGCTCAATAAACCCGGTTTTTGACCCTGGTGCAAGATCTGAGCCTCCCACGGGCGCGATTAACGCTCCCGCAAAATATGAAACAAGCACATTTTTATGATGTTTCTCAAAGCCTTACCGTATAACGGTTCTAAAATGTGCAAGTTAAGAGTAGAAAAACTTGAGGTGCTCGCAACTTAAATGCAGACAATGCAAAAAGAATGAAGAATAATCTTGACTCCTAACTAATGACTAATGACTAATGACTAATGACTATCGGGTGGGCACTGCCCATAACGTAAAAATAAGGTTTTGAGCGAACTCTAGGCAGTGCCCACCTTACAAAAATTGCAATAACGTAGTCTTAACAGGCGTAACAAACGCAACCAACTTTTAGCTGGCTGTTCAAAAAATGTGAAAATATCGCCATAACCCTGGTTGGTTTTTTGGTGATGTTCCCAATGTCTTTCTGGAGTCGTGATGAACAGAATTCGGCATAAAATCTCTACTAACTTTGGAGTTTGCCAACCCAAGGTAGTCGTGTGTCTCCACCATACATGAAACTGACCAAATAAAAGCCCACACACAACACCAATCGGGGAAAAAGACCATAGAACTGCTGCTACGAGTAAATAAGGTAAAGCACCCAGAATACCATCCAGAAGAACTTGGGAATTGAAAGTCAGGATGGCATAATGGCGAAAGCTCTTCTTGTAAGAGTGGTGAGTTCGTAAGTGAAGCATACCAAAAACGTGTTCAGGTACGTGATAGCAAAAAGTAGAAAGGAAGTCACCAATAACAAGTAGTATCCAAGCACACGCGATCGCCTTAAACATTGTTTCATCCTCAAATTTTAGTAAAAACCACGACAGAAAAAACAAGCTGAGTCTATTTTCTAAATATCATCACTTAGAAAATAATTTTTCTAAGCTATAAAAAGACACAGTTTAACCTCGTGAAGCACTTTACAAGGCTTCTCGTTCTCGACTGGAATTCTTAGGCTCTGTTGATTTTGCTTTGAATGACAGTTTTAGACTGATTTGTTTTGTGGAACATTTATTGACAATATCGCATATATCTAAAAGCTGATTGTATTACCGTAGTTTATCACAGTTATACTAAATCCGCTTTAATAACCCTCTCTTAACCCTGGTACAGTGCGGCTATACGAGACTTGTCAGCCTATGCACGAAGCGCACGCTTTGCGAACGCGGAGTCATGGAAAAGGGGGGTATTGACCTAGACTTGGTATTATTTCTTAATTCTTTAAATAGAGTAAGATACTAAGAGCAAAAGTTAAGTTAAAGTTTGCACAAATTTCGGTTAAAGTTCCCTCGTCGGGGAAAGCCTTTCGGTAGTCGCCTACCTTCAGCTTACTCTCCAAAAACGCTATTTCGATTGAGTTATGTCAAAATATCGACCACAAATCAGGATTTGTTTCCTTGGCGAATCATTTGTCAACGGTACTGGTGATCCTGAGTTTCTTGGATGGACTGGAAGAATCTGTGTTGATGCCGCAAGAAAAGGCTATGATATCACCTTCTATAATTTAGGAGTTAGGCGGGAAACGAGTACAGAGCTAAGACAACGTTGGTTAAAAGAAGTTTGTTATCGTTTACCAAAAGAGTACAACGGCAGAGTTGTATTTTCTTTTGGAGTGAATGATACAACACTGGTAAATGGTAAACCTCGTGTTGAGTTAGCAGATTCAATAGAAAATGTCCGCAGTATTTTGAGTAGAGCGAAACAGTTGTATCCTGTTTTAATGGTTGGTCCACCACCATGTGCAGATGAAGAACAAGATGGAAGAGATCACAGAATAGTGAATTTATCTAAACAGTTTGCTGTGGTTTGTGATCAACTCAATATACCTTATCTAGATATTTTTCCTATTTTGCAAAAGTCAAAGATTTGGCAAGATGAAGCGAGAGCCAATGATGGTGCTCATCCGAGGGCGGGTGGTTATGCAAAATTTGCAGAAATCGTGCAAAGTTGGGACGGTTGGTTAAATTGGTTTGATCTATAAAACATCTCGTTAAACAGCATAGTCTTTGAAAATAGCAGTAATTATAAGCACCAGGGTGAGAAAAATAACTGTTTTTGCTAAAATAATTTACATTAATTTATGTTATGTTGCTAATTGTTTCGGAATGTGATCACCTTAACAAGACCGATATGAAGGCAGTTCTCAACTCGGATACCTCACAACTCACTCGACTATTTTCTAACCTCGAACTTTATGGAAATAAACTCAATCATCAACCAGGTAGTGTTTTAGGAAGTACTGCACTTGTTGCTGGAACGACAGTTGGTGCTGGTATCCTCGCATTGCCTACGGTAACTCTGCCATCTGGTGTTGTGCCATCAACGGTTCTGCTTGTTGGTGTTTGGCTCTACACCTTAATTTCAGGTCTTTTGATTGCAGAGGTGACTTTAAACACGATGCGTCTTGTCGGCAGTTCGAGTTCAGGTTTGTTGGTGATGGTTGAGAGGACGCTTGGGAAGGTGGGTGCGCGCTTTGCTGGTGGTGCGTATCTGTTTTTGCACTATGCCTTGCTTGTTGCTTATGTTAGCCAAGGTGGAAAGATTTTAATATCTGCTGTTGAAAAAGTGTTAGGTGTGCAGAATCATCTGCCTGCTTGGGTGGGGACAACAACGTTCACTCTCTTGTTTGGTGGCATTATGTATCTTGGGCGAGAAAGATTTGTAGAAAAATTAAACAGCGCGTTTGTGGCAATTGTCCTTGCTTCATTTGTTGGACTGTTAGTGTTGGCAGCAACGCAGGTTAAGACTTCCTCTTTCTCATTTCAAGATTGGAGTGCACTTCCTGCAGCCGTTTCAGTGATGTTTGTGGCGCTCTTTTACAGTAACGTTGTGCCAACAGTTGTCACTCAACTCGAAGGTGATGTCCGTAAAATACGTCAGTCCATCTTCATTGGTTCTGCGATTCCCTTAATCATGTTCTTGGCTTGGAATGCCGTGATTTTGGGAAGCGTCAGCACTGATATGCTACAAGGCACTTCTGGTGGCGGAACTGTTTTTGATCCACTGCAAATTCTGCGTGATGGTGGTGCAGGAGAATGGTTAGGAGTGTTAGTGTCCGTTTTCTCTGAGTTTGCAATTGTCACATCATTTATTGGATTTGTGTATGGCTTGCTGGATTTGTTCAAAGATATTTCAGCATCTAATGAGCCTGCTAAACGTCTACCGCTTTTTTCACTGATTCTTTTTCCGCCTATGAGTCTTGGGGCGCTTAATCCTAGCATCTTCTTGGCTGCTTTAGACTATGCTGGAACATTCAGTATTTCAGTTTTAGGTGGAATTATTCCGGCATTGATGACTTGGAAGCAGCGTCAAGAGCAGGAACAATCAAATAGCATGAGTCAACCGCTTGTTCCTGGTGGTAAAGTGACGCTGATTGCAATGATTGGCGTTGCGTTGGTTGTGATAGGGAAACAAGTGGTGTTAATGTGGGGTTCGTTTGGATACTGATTGTTTGGACTGCTTGGCGAACTCTCGTCCCTATGTCCTATGAAACAGGCTGCGCTCAGCACGTTCTATCAAGCTTCATGCTCAGCATTTTGCTTGATATTAGCTTCTCCACATGAGGCAAAAATTGAAAAATCATTAAGACATGTTGAATAGAAACTGTCTAGGTGAGAAGATTACTCAGTCAGTAATTCTATTGCTCCAGTACTTTATATAACCAATAAAGAAAAATTGATGCAGTAGTAAAACTGACGCTTGTTTAATCAAAACTACTAGTGCAGCACGGCAGAAATATCTGTTGAGTTTTTGAAAGCTCAAAACTAGATGTTATGAGCGTAACTCTGTTTTGCCCAATGGCACTAGCTGTAATTTAAGTAATCCCAGGAGAAATTATGTCTCTAGAAGACGTCCAAGCATTCTACGAAAGACTAGGAAGCGACGAAGCTTTTCGTACCCAAATTCAAGGGGTTAATAGTAAAGATGAATGTAGCCAAACGGTCAAAAGTGCTGGCTATGACTTCACCCAAGAAGAGTTGAAAAAATATACAGCCGAACTGTTGGAGTTAGCTGCTGATGAGGATGGTCTGGCTGATTTAGACGAAAAAGAATTGGCAACTGTTTTTGGTGGAATTATGGCACAGCCACTGTATGGAATCATTTATGAACCACCCACTAAGTTGCCACCTACTAAGCCCATTAAGTGGCCACCCACTAAGCCGCCCATTTATCAGCCAATGTATGGAGTTGTCGTATCGAAAGAAGAACTCTAAGGAAGCTTGAGCAATAAGCTTGTGTTTTTTGGGACGGATGCAGGTAAGTCCGTCCCTATTTGAACAAATTAGCTGAGGATATTTCAAGAATCTAGCATTTGGCTTGATATTAGCTTATTTACAGGAGGCAAAATTTAAAAAATAATAAAATATTTTGAATTTAAATTGTATAGGTGAGATAATTAATAACAAGTAATTATACTGAATAAAAAAAACACTGAATAGTTAGAGAATAATTGATGCAGTGGTAAAACTGACGGCTGGTTAAGCAAAACTATTAGTGCAGCACGGCAGAATGCAGAAATATTTATTGCAGCATGGTTGCCTAATCGCACTAGTTGTATTTAACTCATCCTAAGAGGAATTATGTCTCTAGAAAACGTCAAAGCATTTTACGAAAGACTAGGAACTGACGAAGCTTTTCGTACCCAAGTTCAAGGAGCTAACACTAAGGATGAATGTAGCCAAACGGTCAAAAGTGCTGGCTATGATTTCACCCAAGAAGAATTTGAAGAATATACAGCCGAACTGTTGGAGTTAAGTGCTGATGAGGACGAACTGGCAGAGTTAGACGAAAAAGAATTGGCAACTATTTTTGGTGGGACTACTGCAGTGCCGATGTATGGAGTTATTGTTCGACCTGAACCTCAGCCTCTATATGGTGTTGTCATGCAACCACCTCAACCTCAGCCTTTATATGGTGTTGTAATGCCATCGCCAGAATAATAATTTCAAGCAAGTTTGAGCAGTAAGCTTAAGTTTCTTGGGACAGACGCAAGTAAGTCTGTCCCTATCCAGATAAATTAGCTGAGGGTATTTTAATGACTTATCGCAGAGTGAGTTACGCGGTTTGGGAAATAACGCTGAAGTGCAATTTAGCTTGTCAGCATTGCGGTTCTCGTGCTGGGCACACAAGGGCGAAAGAACTTTCTACTGAGGAAGCCCTTGATTTAGTCAAACAAATGGCGGAAGTCGGGATTACAGAAGTCACCATAATTGGGGGTGAGGCTTTTCTGCGTCCTGATTGGTTAGAAATTGCCTCTGCGATTACCAATGCTGGAATGCGTTGTGGCATGACGACTGGTGGTTATGGCATCACCTTAGACACTGCACGCCGGATGAAGGAAGCTGGAATTAGTGTAGTGTCTGTTTCGGTTGATGGCTTAGAAGCGACTCATGATCGTCTCCGGGGTAGAAAAGGCTCTTGGGAATGGGCGTTTAAGACCATGAGCCATCTTAAGGAAGCTGGTATTATCTTTGGCTGCAACACTCAAATAAATCGCCTATCTGCACCAGAATTTCCCCAAATCTACGAGCGTATCCGTGATGCTGGCATTTTTGCTTGGCAGATTCAGTTAACAGTCCCAATGGGCAATGCAGCGGATAATAGTGAGATTCTACTGCAACCATATGAACTGCTGGATGTCTATCCAATGATAGCTCGTGTTGCCCAACGCGCCCAGGAAGAAGGAGTGCAGGTTCAGCCAGGAAACAATATCGGCTATTACGGTCCCTACGAACGACTGCTGCGGGGAGGACATGCTTGGGCTTTCTGGCAGGGATGCAACGCCGGACTGGCTACTTTGGGCATTGAAGCCGATGGTGCAATCAAAGGTTGTCCTTCACTGCCGACTTCCGCATACACCGGAGGTAACATCCGCGACCACTCACTGCGAACAATCATTGAAGAGGCAGAGGAATTACGATTTAATCTCGGAGCTGATACTCCCAAAGGAACAGATCATCTTTGGGGTTTCTGCAAGACTTGTGAATTTGCTCAACTCTGTCGTGGTGGTTGCTCTTGGACTGCTCATGTTTTCTTTGACAAACGAGGTAATAATCCTTACTGTCACCATCGTGCTTTAACGCAAGCAAAACGCGGTGTTCGCGAGCGAGTGTTTCTCCAGCATAAGGCGGAGGGAAACCCGTTTGATAATGGCGAGTTTGCTCTGGTTGAGGAAGCAATTGGTGCTCCTTTGCCAGCAAACGATCCACTTCAGTTTAGTGGCGATCGCATTCAATGGCCACAAAGTTGGCAACAAGAACTATCAGTTCCTTCATTAACAACTCATTAATCATGTCTGAAGAAAATACAACTATTACTAACTCTCAAACTCAGGTAGACTCTCAAGCACCCCTGTTACCTCGTTTGGCTTGGAGTAATCAGATAGCTTATTTGCGAGTTGTTTTGAGAGCGAAGAGGGCTTTAGACAGAATAGAAAAGGAAGCAGGTTTAAATGTGTTGGAAAGTTAAAAACCAGAGGCGAGGTAAAAAATAGCCTAAATATAACTTATGGTGAACTCAATCTTTTTTGGCTTGCTTTCTTACGCTTGATTGGGTTCATCCAAACTTCTAAACGAGAGAAAAATTGGGATGCTGCTAAGGTGAGAACCAGATAAACCAACGCAACTGCAGTGTAAATCTCGAAAGAACGATAAGTATCAGCGACAATTAATTGACCGCGTCGAAATAATTCTTCAAAGCCGATAACTGCTACCAGACTGGTATCTTTAAGCAAGGTAATAAATTCATTTCCTAGTGGTGGAATCATACGGCGCAACGCTTGGGGAAAGATGATGTAGCGCATGGTTTGCACTCCACTCATACCCAGCGAGTTTGCGGCTTCTGCTTGTCCTGGTTCAATAGATTGAATTCCAGCACGAACAATTTCACCTATATATGCAGCAGAGTTGAGACTCAAAGCAACCACAGCAGCAAGTAAACGGTCAAAACGCAGAGGTATGCCAATGCTTTGAGCCAGTGCTGGCAAACCAAAGTAAATCATAAAAATCTGCACAAGCAGAGGCGTACCACGAAAAAAATCAACATAAGCGCGAGTTACCCAGCGCAAGGGTACAAGGGGCGAAAGTCGGGCAATTCCGATCAACGAACCGCCAATCATACCAAAAACAACTGAAAGCGCGGTAATCTCAAGTGTGACGACAGCGCCAACAAGTAAATTTGGTAGAGCGTTGAAAATGACAGTTAAACTTTGAATCATTATTAAGTAAGTTGATACAAATTAAAGTTAACTTATCAATATTGTCATTAGTCATTAATTATTCTCCTTCACCATTGGTGTCAACTTAACGTTTAAGCCTTAATTCCACGTTGATTTAACCTCACCCCCCTTCGGGTTCACCAGTCGCCTATGGAGGGAAACCCTCCATAGGCGCTGGATTCACCGTAAAGCTACGCTTAACCTCCCCTCTCCTTACTAAGGAGAGGGGAGGTTTTGGCGCAAGACAAAACCGGGGTGAGGTAGAGCGACAATTGTGGGCAAGTAGAATAAAGTATCTCGGTAACGTAATAACAAGAGTTTCAGCTTAAGTTGACACCAATGCTCCTTCACTCCCTCATCCTCAAGAGCTAGAAGCTGGCGCAGTCTCTGGTAATTTCGGCGGTTCTGCATTGAACCATTTCTTGTAAATTTGCGCGTAAGTACCGTCTGAAATTATCTTTGCAAGAGCTGTGTTGATGGCGTTGAGGTTGGGAGAATTTTTCGGCAAAGCAATACCATAGTATTCTTCGGTGAGCAGTTGACCAACTACCTTTAGACCTTTGATGTTACCACTGTTGATCGCATATAAAGTCACAGGAGCATCGTTGATGACAGCATCCACATTACCATTTGCCAGTTCTTGCAAAGCTAGAGGGGTAGAATCGAATTCCCGAACTTGAGCACCAGAGATACTTTTGGCTTTTTTAGCTCCGGTTGTGCCAATTTGGACAGCAATTTTCTTGCCTTTGAGACTATCTAGGTTGGTGATAGTTGTGTTGTCTTGACGGACTGCGATCGCCAACCCTGCTTTAAAATATGGTCGAGAAAAAGATACTGCTTGAGCACGTTCTGGGGTGATAGTAATTGAACTGATAGCAGCATCAATAGTATTTGCTTGAAGTCCTGGTATTATACCATCAAAAGGTAGACTTTGGAACTCAATTGTCAGTCCAGCTGCTTGTCCCGCTGCTTTGATCAGATCAATATCAAAGCCTACGAGTTCATTGCCCGAACCTTTGGACTCAAAAGGCGGAAAAGCAGGTTCTGTGGCAACTTTAATTGTTTTTCCTGCTGTAGCTGTTTGTGAATTACCCTTAGAAGTACTGCTAGTATTGCTGCCTGAATTTTCACAAGCTGACAAAATCGCAGCCGTACCTAAACCAGTTAAGAAATATTTTATGAAATGCGATCGCGTCATAAGGGCGGGTGCTTTGCGCGATAGCTTCGCTGCTGCGCTCCCTTGCGATCGCGTCATTTTTGGCTCGAACATGGTTTTTCCCAAATAAATTATTGATAACAAAGATGATATGTTATGAGAATCAAATTTTAAGGTATTACAGAAGCGAGCAATGAGTTCCTATAATAATTTGTAGTGCAACAGATATGTAAAATGGACAACTCCTCCTCTGCAATTCTCTTTGAAAATATTGAAAAGAGTTATGGTTCCCTAAAAGTTCTCAAGGGAATTACTGGCAAGATAGAACGAGGAGAAGTCGTCGCAGTCATTGGTGCTTCTGGTTGTGGCAAAAGTACTTTACTCCGCTGCTTCAACCGTTTGGAAGCTATTGATTCTGGGCGTTTACTAGTCAACAATGTTGAGGTATCACAACCGAATTTTAGCAACAGGCAACTACGGCAACTGCGAACACAAGTCGGCATGGTTTTCCAGCAGTTTAACCTGTTTCCTCATTTAAGCGTACTAGAAAATCTGACACTTGCGCCGCGTCAAGTGCTGGGGAAATCAGCGAAAGAAAGTGCACAATTGGCAGGACTTTATCTCGAAAAAGTTGGACTTTTTGACAAAGCATCTGCATATCCAGAACAACTTTCAGGAGGACAAAAGCAACGAGTCGCTATTGCCCGCAGTTTGTGTATGAATCCCCAAGTTATGCTTTTTGATGAACCAACCAGCGCCTTAGATCCAGAACTTGTGGGTGAAGTGTTGCAAGTCATGCAACAATTAGCCGCAGAGGGTATGACGATGGTCGTTGTCACTCATGAAATGCAATTTGCCCGTGAGGTGGCGCATCGAGTTATCTTTTTGGATCAAGGTGTTGTGGTAGAACAAGGATCGCCTCACCAAGTTCTCTCTCATCCAGAAAGCGATCGCCTGCGTACTTTTCTAAGTCGTCTTAATGGTATGGGGATGGATATTACAGGTTAAGATTGCTTGTAAAGAAAAAGTTTCTTACTCGTATTCTGTCAGTAGAAATATTTTGAGTCCTGCTTTGTGAATTTCTCAAAAACTAAAAAACTTCCTTTATTTGGGTAAACCTTTTGAGTGAGGCGTTAACACGACTGGTGATTGTAGTATATTTGTAGTCTAGTCGTGTTAGGGGGTGTACGATATGATGCCAAAATTTGAATACAGCCAACTTATCAAAGAGGACATTCAGCGGCTGGGGAATATTCTTGAGCAGTGTTTTCTGATGTCGCCAGGTGATAGCGAAATTTTCTTCAACTCCATTGGTTTAGAAAACTTCCGTGTTATTCGTGCAGGTGAAGAAGTTGCTGGTGGACTAGGGATTATCCCAATGGCTCAGTGGTGGGGTGGTGAACGTGTACCAATGGCGGGAATAAGTGTAGTAGGTATTGCTCCGGAATATCGCGCAGGTGGAGCAGCATTAACAATGATGCAGCACACTGTTAAAGAACTCCACGCCAAGGGAGTACCGATCTCTACTCTCTATCCAGCGACTCAACGCCTATACCGAAAAGCAGGGTATGAACAGGGGGGTATCTCTTCTATTTGGGAAGTTCCTACTCAAAGCATTTTAGTGAAGGAACAGCCACTACCTGTTGGCGCTGTTGCTGATAAAGTTCATGAAAAATTTCATGAACTTTATCAGCAACATGCAAAGCTCAACAATGGACTTTTAGAGCGACATCAAAGTCTCTGGGAGTACATGTTCAAACCAGATAAGAAAGAAGGAATTTACGCCTATCTTATTGGTTATGCAGAACAACCCCAAGGCTACATCATCTTCAGCCAGCACCAAGATCAGGATGGCTCTTTTATACGAGTCAAAGATTTTGTAGTTATGACAACCGCTGCAGCACAAACTTTTTGGAATTTTCTTGCCAAGCATCGCTCTGTAATTCAAAATGTGCAATGGAAAGGTTCTGCTACGGAGTCTCTAACTTTACTCTTACCAGAGCAAACCGCCAAACAAAAGTCTACTAGCTATTGGATGCTACGTGTGATTGATGTAGTCAAAGCGCTAGAAAAGCGTGGTTATCCACCAGGAATTCAAGCAGAACTGCACTTGGAAATCCAAGATGACTTACTCGCTGAAAATAATGGTAAATTTATTCTGTCTGTTGCCAATGGACGCGGTGAAGTTACCAGTGGAGGAAAAGGCGAAATGAAGCTAGATATTAGAGGATTAGCACCTCTCTACACAGGCTTATTTACCCCGCAACAATTGCAACTTGCAGGACGACTTGATGCTACAGAAACAGCAAGGTTTGCAGCGACTCAAATATTTGTAGGCACAGCCCCTTGGATGGCTGATTTCTTTTAACAGTTAACAGTTATCAGTTATCAGTTATCAGTAAAGAGTGCTTTTTTGCTTGGGTAACGGTCGATCTAACACTCGCTGCAACTGACGCCTGGTACTGATTTAAGGTTTTGTTTTTTGATGAATGACTAATAGCTAATAACTAATATGCATACAACTTCCGGTCGCTGGCGCTTGGGCTTAGCATTATCGTTAGTGACCGTTTTTTTGTGGGGAATTCTACCGCTCGCCTTGGTTGTAACTCTGAAGGTACTTGATGTCTACACCATTATTTGGTTTCGCTTCTTGGTATCGTTTGTGTTGTTAGCTGTTTATTTAGGATGGCAAAGAAAATTACCACCACTTTTTAGATTGCGTTCCACTTCTTGGATATTGCTAGTAATTGCCACTCTTGGCTTAGCAGCGAACTATATTTTTTTCACCCAAGGTTTAGCACTGACTGCACCCGCTAACGCTGAAGTTATTATTCAGTTGGCTCCCCTACTTATGGGTTTTGGTGGTTTATATCTTTTTAGAGAACGCTATACTCTACTTCAGTGGATTGGTGTAAGTACTCTTATTGTAGGATTCACTCTCTTTTTTCACGAACAATTAAAAAATTTAATGACAGCTCATGGTCAATATCTTCTAGGTAGTGGTTTGATTGTTTTTGGTGCAGCCACTTGGACTTTTTTTGCTTTGGCACAAAAGCAATTACTGCAATCTTTATCTTCTTTTAGCATCATGCTCATGATTTATGGAGGATGTGCTTTGTTATTCACTCCATTTGCTAACCCAAAAGCAATTTTTCAACTCAATCTTTTCCATTTGAGTATATTACTTTTTTGTGCTTTTAATACTCTCATTGCTTATGGTGCTTTTGCTGAATCTTTAGAACATTGGGAAGCCTCACGTGTTAGTGCAGTTTTGGCACTAGCTCCTGTTGTTACTTTAATCTCAGTTTGGCTTGTATCAGTCATAATGCCAACTCTCATCTTACCGGAAAGTATTTCCGATCTCGGAATCATAGGAGCCGTTTTAGTTGTCACAGGTTCGGTTACTATCGCCTTAGGAAAAACTCGTTAACCTAAACTTACTCCCCTCGCTAGCTCCTAAGAGGGGCGCTGCGCAAACGCTCAAATTCAAAATTATAAATTCAAAATTCAAAATTAAGAATTCTTTTTTTTTATGCGCAAAGCGCACGCCGGAAGCGAACGCGTAGCGTGCCCGTTCGGCGTCAAGCCGTGCCGCAGGCATAGGGCATACTTTGAATTTTGAACTTTGAATTCCCCGAAGGGGAGAGGGGATGGGGGTGAGGTTTTTTATTGTAAGTAATTAGGCGAACTTGATATAAAACATAGTAATGATTAAAAAAGAAATCAAAATTCACAACTCATATGCAAGGTTTCCTCAATCTCAACAAACCATTTGATTGGACTTCCCACGACTGTGTAGCCAAAACACGCAAATTTTTGCGTCTCAAGCGAGTCGGGCACGCTGGAACTTTAGATCCCGCAGCAACAGGAGTGTTACCCATCGCTCTTGGAAAAGCAACTCGTCTATTACAATATCTTCCAGGAGAAAAAGCTTACAAAGCCACAATTCGTTTGGGTGTGCGTACAACAACCGATGATTTGCAAGGTGAAGTCATCACCTCACAACCTTACGCTGGGTTAAGTTTAGAAACAGTAAAATCTGCATTGCAACAATTTGTGGGCAAAATTGAACAAATTCCTCCAATTTACAGCGCCATTCAAGTTCAAGGAAAACGCTTGTACGACTTGGCACGCAAAGGGGAAGATGTAGAAGTACCCGCGCGGATAGTGGAAGTTTTTAAAATTGAAATTTTGGACTGGCGTGAAGAGGAGTTTCCGGAATTGGATGTGGCGATCGCCTGTGGTGGGGGAACATATATTCGGGCGATCGCCCGTGACTTAGGAACAATCTTACAAACTGGTGGAACTCTCGCTGCTTTAACACGAACACAAAGCAGTGGATTTCACTTAACCAATAGCATTACCTTAAGCGACTTAGAAGCACAGTTGCAAGCTGGCACATTTCAACCCCTTGCTCCTGATGCACCACTACAGCATCTTCCTTTTATCACCCTACCACCAACATCAGCACAGAAATGGTGTCAAGGTCAACGTATTCCTATAACTTTCAATGTTTTAGAAAATTTACTAGAGCTTTTACGAGTTTACCATGAAGATGGGCACTTTTTAGGAATAGCTAAACTTGTAAATTCAGAGAAAGACAAGCTACTCATTCCTGAAATGGTATTCGAGCCTATTTAAATTCATCATCTTCCTGATAGGATTGCGCTACTAAAAGCCATTTCTGGAGTAACTCTTTATAGATTGCAAGTAAATTTTTGTATGATTTTGTGGCGTCTATGTGTGCTTGTAGAGCCTTTCCGTATACTGCGGCGACTCCAGTATTTGGATCTTTTGAAGTTTTTATGGCTGTAAGATATTGTGAACAACGTGCATAGTGCTCTAACATTTTCTCGTATTCTTCAATAAACTGATTGTATTCTTCAGAGCTTTTATTCATAACTCTCCAATCTATTAAATTTTTGGTACAGGGGCAAAACTAGCTACGCTAGTTTTGCCCCTTTAACATATCTACTTTGGGATAAATGTCATGTTAAGTTTCTCTGTAAACGCTGCTACATTCTTCCCGTTATCCTCATTCTTGGGCTGTAGCCTGGAAATGAATTTTCCGAGGCTCAGTCTCCAGTTTTACCCTATTCCCAAGTTGACATATTTCGTAGCACATCAGGTATTTTTAAACGTCAATTTTTTGGATAACTATAACTCTCCAGTAGATTAATTTCTTGCCAGGGTGCAAAACAAGCTACGCTTGTTTTGCACCTTTAGTCTCTATACTTTGGAATGAATTTAATATTAAGTTTCTCTGTAAAGGTTGCTACATTATCCTTGTTTACAGACTCAGCCTGAAAATGAATTTTCCGAGGCTCCGCCTCCAGTTCTATCTATTCCCAAGTGGAAACATCTCGCAGCACATCAGGAATTCCCCCTTGAGATAGAGGAAACTCCAGCACAGTTTCTTTTAATCCTAAGTATCCAGATTCAGCGAAGGATAACAGCATCCGCGTCAATGCGAACCAAACCTCAGGCTCATATTCCCAATCACCATAACGCGAAGCTCTACCAGCGATTGAACGCAACGCCCAAAAATAACTATTCCTCACCACGGAACCGCCTTTTTTATACTCTGGCACATCCTCGTGGTGAAGAAAAAGCACATCGTTTTCAATTTTTGCTCTCATACTGGACTTTTTAACGCGAACAAATAACAGACAAGGGTAAGCGTATATTAAATATTAGCTGTTAAACCTAAGCGAAAAGTAAACCCAGGGCTATAGATACGATTGACTCGCTCGTATTGTTCATCGAGTAAATTCTCTAAATAAACTGTCAACCCTAAATTTCTCGTCACAGGAAGGCGAGCGCTAAAATCCAAATTAAAGAAAGAAGGCGAAAAATCTGTAGCTGTCTCTCCAGCTTTTGCGTATATGGCTCGACGAGCGCCACCATAGTAAGTAGCATATAAATTAGCTTGCCAGCCTGCAATTTCATAACCAATACCAGCAGAAGCAACAGAGTAGGGAATTAAACCCAGCTGTAAGCCTTTTTCTGGTCCTGTTTGTATTTTCGCATCTGTGTAAGTGTAATTGACAAAAGTTGACCATCCAGAACCAATGTTCAACCGTAGCGCCGCCTCTAAACCATTGGTGTCAACTAACCCAATATTTGCCCATTTTCCTTCTACGACTCCTAAGCGATCATCTAAACTACTGCCGAAATAAGTAAACTGTCCTATTAAATTTTCCAAAAATTTGACATCAACTCCCGCAGTCCAAGATGAGCCAGTTTCTGGTTTTAAATCACGGTTAGGTAGCCATCCATGTACCGTATCATAAACATACAACTGATCCAAACCTGGATTGCGTTGTCCTCCTGCCCAACTTCCTCGCACAGCTAAAGCAGGAGAAATATCATATTTAAATCCCACGCTTGGATTGAAATAATTACCAAATTTGCTATCAAAGCTTTGTCTCAACCCCAAATCTACCTGAAGTTTATCGGTGATATTCAAAGTATTAACAGCAAATAATGCGGTATTTAGTAAACTTTCGTTTTCATTTCCATTTAAGGTGACTCGATTAGGAACTGTACTCAATACATCACCAGTTAAATCTGTGTTTTGTAAATCTAATCCCCAGCGCAATTTATAATTTGGGGTGAGTTGCCACGCATGGTCTATCCTAGCTGTATATAATTGTGTATCTAAAGTTCCTGTACGATAAAATTGGCTGCTAGGACCATAAGTGTTGAAGTAATCTTGATTATAACCTAGTGTCGTTGTTACAATAGAACTATTATCATTACTAAGGCGAGTTTTCCAAGCAAAACCAATATTGAAACCATCATGATCTAATCGGTCTCTTTGTAAAGGAAAGCCAAAATAAATTAATCCCTTACGACTGCTAAGTGTAGTCACATCTAAACTGAGAGTATTTCTATTATCTACATCAAAAGCAAGATTACCAAAATATGTGCTATTAGCTGTATCTGCATTAAAGAAATATCCTCGCTCATCACGATTTGCTGCACCAACAGGAACGCGGTAACGGTTATCAATAAAAGACCTTTCAAAGCTGAAGTTATATCTTAAAGAGCCAGTTGCACCTGCATAGCTTAATTGTTGATTATTAAAATTCAAATCCCCAAATTGTGCAGTTGCATTGAAGCGAGGAACTGTACTACCTTCTTTGGTGATGATATTAACAACTCCTCCAAAAGCTGAGGAGCCGTAGAGAGTAGAAGCAGCACCACTATACAACTCTACTCGTTCAATAGCTTCTACAGGAATACTATTTAAATCTGTTTCACCATGATAGGTGTTGACATTAGAGTTAATAGGTCTGCCATTAATCAGAAATACAGATTGATTAATCGAGGCTCCGCGATAGTATGTACCTGTGTGAATATCTGCACCATGACCTGAGTTATTGATAGCAAATCCAGGTAATTTTTTCAACACATCAGATACACTTGTCGCACCTTGTTTTTGGATTTCTTCTTTTTCAATCACATATGTCGGAGTAGACTGAGGAAGGTCATCTTTCTTCCCTGTCACATCTATAATAATTGCGTTGTCATCTTCAACTGTGGGTTTTGACTCGTTTGTTGTGGAATTTGGTTCTGGATTTCCAGTTGTTTGTGGTTTTTTAGATGGAATTGGTGTTTGAGTTAGTAATTCTGCACTTCTATATGGTTTTTCTATCTCATTCAAGTATGGGATTTCTGATGTCTTTTTTATAGAAGTCTTTTTTGACTCTAAATTATTTTCTTGTGCAAATGTGACAGGAGCTAAAGCAAAGTTAATTAATATAACTTGAAAAATAAGGAAACTAAATTTCATTTTATACCTCACAGCACCCAACTTTGACAAAACTTTAGTAGCAGTTTTGTCAACTTACGATTAGTCAGACAAATTGTCAAAAGACAAGCTGTCAAACTTCGTCTCTGGTGTGGGAAGTGAGGAAGCAGTGCGTTGCAGTGAGGCTGTGTGGGATAGACTTTTGTGCAGCAGATATTTGTGCCACAGATTTGAGAGGAGCAAACCTCTACAGCTAAGATTAAGAAGGTTTATACGTCCAGTTCCGAAAAATCTGGACGTATAAGCATAGTTTCTATGAGCTAAGCAAAACTGTTTTCTAAGACTTTAGCTGAATTGTTTAGAATTTAGCTGTATCGGCGATAACCAATTGAGTAAACTACTGCAACTTACTTTTGGCTGTTCGGCGAATGAGAGTGCGTGTCGCAAAGCGACTCAAATGTGTCGTAGGCATACCACCAAACACTTTATCGGAGGTACATTTATTTACTGGTATAACGGCAAATTAATTGAGTCTCGAACTCTAGAGTTAGAAATTGACGATCCTGGGTTACTCTACGGAGCAACTGTTTTCACGACGCTGCGAGTTTACAATAACTCGCTCGATAGTAGATTAACTCACTGGCGTTCCCACTGCGATCGCCTAAAATTTAGTTTACAAACCTTTGGTTGGCAAACACCAGATGAGGAGCGATTGCGTCAAGGAGCAGAAATTATGATGACGCACTTCCCTGTTCTCAGAATCGCCGTCTTTCCTAATGGACGTGAGTGGATAACGGGAAGATTGCTGCCAAATAACTTGACAGAAAACCAGAAAAATGGTTTAATAGCTGCTTTAGCAGAACCTGAGTTTGCTCGCAGTTTACCGTCTCATAAAACAGGTAACTACCTAAGCGCATGGTTAGCTAAAGCCAACGCTCAAAAATTAGATGCCCAAGAAGTCATTTTGCTAGATACTGCGGGAAATTGGCTCGAAACAAGTACGGGTAACCTCTGGGGGTGGCGAGATGGTTGTTGGTGGACGCCGCCCTTAACAGCAGGAATTTTGCCGGGAGTCGTGCGAGGAGAACTTGTAGACTGGCTTTTGAAAAAGCAGCACCAAGTTCCTGAGGAACCTTGGACACCAGAGTTAGTCAAGGGGTTTGAGGCAATTGCTTACAGCAATAGTGTTGTAGAAATTATCCCGCTTCGCACCGTTATCTGGCATTCAGGAAAGCTAGAATATAATCCCCACCATCCCTGTTTTCAACAATTGTTGATATTTTTTGTAGCATTGTAGGTGCAAAATTTGGTATACCTTAAGATAAGTTAACATAATTCTAAGAAAAGCCTATCTTTACTAAATGCGTCTCGCTGTCTTACCCTTCGGGGAGAACCTCCGGTTCCGCTGCGCTAACGCAGTCGCCTCTGTCGGGAAACCCGTCATTCGCGCTGTCTTAGTTGAACCCTCCTAGTAGGCATGGACAAGAGCAGGATGTGGACATTAGAAAACTAGGGCTTTTTATGAAAACGAGCGTAAGCGTTATTTTCACTTTATAACTGGGACTGTCAAACAGACACCCTCGCGAACGCACAAAACCAGATGTAGGAGGATGAACCTCGGTGAATAACAAACGATGGAGAAATGCGGGGCTGTACGCACTGCTGTTTATTGTTGTGATTGCGTTAGGAACAGCGTTTTTTGACCAAAAACAACCAAGTCGGGAGACATGGCGATACAGTCAGTTTATTCAAGAAGTTCAAAATCGTAAAGTAAACAAAGTTAGTTTAAGTGCAGATAGATCTACAGCTCTTGTGACGCCAACAGATGGTAACAAGAAGCTGGTGACTCTGGTTAACGACCCTGACCTTATTAACACCCTTACCCAAAACGGTGTAGATATTAGTGTTTTGCCCCAAAGCGACGAAGGATTTTGGTTTAAGGCACTCAGCAGCTTATTTTTCCCTGTATTACTTTTAGTTGGTTTGTTTTTCTTGCTCCGCCGCGCTCAAAATGGTCCTGGTAGCCAAGCCATGAACTTTGGTAAGTCCAAAGCCAGAGTGCAAATGGAACCACAAACCCAAGTCACATTTAACGATGTTGCTGGTATTGACCAAGCGAAGCTAGAACTCAACGAAGTCGTAGACTTTTTGAAAAACGCTGACCGCTTCACGGCTGTTGGTGCAAAAATTCCTAAAGGCGTACTGCTTGTAGGACCTCCAGGAACTGGTAAAACCCTGCTCGCACGTGCAGTCGCAGGTGAAGCTGGTGTCCCCTTCTTCTCCATCTCTGGTTCTGAGTTTGTAGAAATGTTCGTGGGTGTCGGCGCGTCCCGTGTCCGCGACTTGTTCGAGCAAGCAAAGACAAATGCCCCCTGTATCGTCTTCATCGATGAAATTGACGCCGTAGGTCGTCAGCGGGGTGCTGGTTTAGGCGGTGGTAACGATGAACGGGAACAAACCCTCAACCAGTTACTCACAGAAATGGACGGCTTTGAAGGTAACACAGGTATCATCATCATTGCTGCTACCAACCGTCCCGACGTTCTAGATGCAGCGTTGTTGCGTCCTGGTCGCTTCGACCGTCAAGTCGTTGTAGATCGCCCAGATTATGGTGGACGTGTGGAAATTCTCAAAGTTCATGCTCGTGGTAAGACCTTGGCAAAAGATGTGGACTTAGAAAGAATTGCCCGTCGTACTCCTGGGTTCACAGGTGCAGACCTTTCCAATTTGTTGAATGAAGCTGCGATTCTGGCTGCACGTCGAAATTTAACCGAAATTTCGATGGATGAAATTAACGATGCGATCGACCGCGTGTTAGCAGGTCCAGAGAAGAAAGACCGAGTTATGAGCGAAAAACGCAAAGAACTCGTAGCATATCACGAAGCAGGTCATGCCCTTGTGGGTGCTTTGATGCCAGATTATGACCCCGTGCAGAAGATTAGCATTATTCCTCGTGGTAGAGCTGGTGGTTTAACTTGGTTTACCCCCAGTGAAGACCGGATGGACACTGGCTTATACAGCCGTTCTTATCTGGAAAATCAGATGGCTGTTGCATTAGGTGGTCGTCTTGCTGAAGAAATCATCTTTGGTGACGAAGAAGTGACCACAGGTGCAGCTCAAGACTTGCAACAAGTTGCTCGTGTTGCCCGTCAGATGGTAACACGCTTTGGAATGAGCGATCGCCTCGGTCCAGTTGCCCTCGGTCGTCAACAAGGCAATATGTTCCTCGGTCGAGACATCATGGCTGAACGCGATTTCTCAGAAGAAACTGCTGCTGCTATTGATGAAGAAGTCCGCATACTGGTAGAAACAGCTTACCAACGCTCCAAAGAAGTGTTGGAAAATAACCGCCACATTCTCGACAAAATCGCACAAATGCTGGTTGACAAGGAAACTGTGGACGCTGAGGAATTGCAAGAACTGCTGGCAAACAACGATGTGAAAACTGCAACGTTTGCTTAAAAACTGAGGAGTTAAGAGTGAGGAATGAATACAAAACTTTTCTATCCTCATTCTTGGCTTGTAATATTCAGGGTAATTTTGGATTTTTCCAAAGTTGCCCTGATTTTTTTTGCACATTTTACTATTCAGGCGTCGCTCCGAAATAACTTACCTTTTTTGTAGGACGGATGAATCAATCAACGATTTTCTGGTAGTTTAAAAACTTTTACCGAAACATCACCAGTTTTTGCGACAGAATCATATTTCGGTTCTAGGCTTCACATATCTTAGTATATTAAGTGTTGTTCTTTTTACAAATTCCCTTTATTTTTGTACCGGAATGCAGTTAACTTCAAAAGAATTTAAATCAGAGTTTATATTAGAAGTCCAAGCCTGCCTGCTATTGGCAGTTCCTTTAGTCATTACTCAAATCTTGGAAGCCGGCGTTCCTTTATTGGATGGGGTGATGATGGGCTTGCTTAACAGTCAAGCTTTAGCTGCTGGTGCCTTGGCTGCAGTCACCTTTTCTACCCTGGCTTCGGTTTGTCGTTCTATTCTTTCAGTAGTAGGTTCAAGCGTCGCAAATGCCTTTGGTGCAGGCAAAATAGACCAAGTTAGTCGTGCTACCAGTCAGGGAATTTGGTTAGCTGTTGCGATGTCCTTACCTGCGATGTTTGTGATTTGGCACTTTCCTCTGCAATGTTGAAAACCAAATCCCAGCGATCTGCGCTTGGCGCAGTAGCGAAGCTATCGCCCTTTGCCAACCGTAGAGCAAGTGCTCTGCCATTACCAATGCGCTCAACCTGATGACCTAACTGAAATAGTGCATTTTCTAGCCCGATAATAGTTTCTTCATCGTCAAACTCCATTACTTCAAAAGCGCTAAAACCAGCCTTAAGGTAGTCTGCTTTAAGGTCATAACACAGACCAATGAATAACCCCATAACCCTATGACTCTCAGTGAGAAAGCTTTCGCTGTTAGCTTTAATGTACAAATCAGGTGTTTTAATTGCAGGAATTCCGATTAATAAGTCTTATACCAAATCGGAGCTATTCATCAACAACATCAAACCATATAGGAGATAGATCCTCAGGTGAACCGTTAAAGTTGGCAGTAATTTCTTCTCCCACTTCTATATCTCGGTAGGCAATATACTCCACCTCCCGTTCGGCGAATTTTTTCACATAGTAAGTATTGGGACGGTAAGAATGGTTGAAAACGGACACTAAACCAAGAGCGATCGCCGCAGCTTTATTTTCCCAATCGTAGTAATAATTAGCCAAAACTGTCTGATCAATTAATTGAACTTGTTCTGCGGGTATAACAACTACTGGCGCTCTTTCAATGACTTCTCCTTTGAGAAAACGCTTTTGTGCAAACACGCCTCTACCTTTTAGTTTTGTATTACCCACGATCAACATTCCAACTTCTCTCCTGCGATTACTTAGTTTTTTGGTTTGCCAAGAAGTCAACACAAGCATACCAATTGTCTGTTTTAGATGATGGCGATCAACTCAATATATAGTGTTAGCTCTGCTCCAGTGGATCTACATAAGTGTACGTATTGCCTTCCCAATTTTGCACTGTAGCTGTGCCCTTCTCGTAAGCAAGTAGAGTCTCGGCTTGAATTGGCACTTTGCCACCGCCGCCAGGAGCATCAATCACATAAGTTGGTACAGCGTACCCGGTAGTATGACCACGTAATTTAGAGATGAGATCAATCCCAGTTTGAACGCTCGTCCGCAGATGAGCAGTACCGACAACTGGATCGCATTGGTAAAGGTAGTAAGGTCGCACACGCAGCTTGAGAAGACCGTGAAACAAATCCTTGAGCGCCTGTTCGGAGTCATTCACACCTTTTAACAGCACGGTTTGACTGCCTAGAGGAATGCCACCATCAGCTAGGCGATCGCACGCTTGTGCCACTTCTGGAGTCAGTTCCCGCGCATGACAAAAATGCAAGGACAGCCACACACGATGCTTGCGAAGCACGGCAACAAGTTCCGGTGTAATCCGCTGTGGTAAGAAACTCGGCACGCGAGAACCAATCCGCACAAATTCAATGTGTTGAATAGCACGTAAACGCCTCAGCAAATTGTCTAAAGGTTCATCAGCCATCAGTAGAGGATCACCACCGGAAATCAGCACATCACGTACCTCAGTGTGTTCCTCAAGGTAAGCGATGATAGCATCCAACCGCCGCGTTACTGGGTACATCTCACCTTGACTCACCAGACGAGAGCGAGTGCAATAACGGCAATAAGCAGCACAAGTGTCTAGGGCAAGCAGCAACACTCGGTCGGGGTAGCGGTGTACGAGTCCTGGTACTGGAGTGTCATTATCCTCACCACATGGATCTACCATATCTGTGGCACTGACTACTAGTTCTTCTTCCCGTGGGATGACTTGTAACCGCAGTGGACAAAGCGGATCTTCCGGGTTAAGCAGTGATGCAAAGTATGGTGTTACGGCTACGGCAAATTTCTCTGGCGCTATTAAAAGTCCCCGTTCTTCTGCAGCAGAGAGCCGCAGTAACCGCTGAAAGTGTTCCAGCTTAGTCAACCGATGCCGCATTTGCCAGCGCCAATCGTTCCAGCGTTCGTAGTCGTAAGTCTGTCCCAAAATCTGACAAATTTCTTGACGCCGAACATCGGTTACTAAAGGAGCTAAAATAGCGTCTTTTATCATGATGAGAACTAAAGCAAGTTAGAACAAAAAACCAATCACTGCCTGGTATGTTACCTACATTCCTAGGCAGAAACACAGAAGTGATGGCTTTTTTGACTTATAAGCCACCAGTATCGTAGATGAAAGTACAATATATTGAGCACTCTGGTCTGTATTTGAGACAATTAGCGACAATTTGTTACAAATCTGTTGAAATCAGTTCATCAAAATACTTGAAACTCTCATTCTTAAAAGGGCTTAGCTTCACACCCCGCCTATTAGATCTTTCTTTATAAGGATGGCAGGCTGAAAACCCTGGAAAAAGCGGGGAGTGTCAATAATACATCCATAGGCAAGGTACAAAGCGTCAAAGTTCCCGCCAAGGTAGGAAGTGGATTTCGCAACTTATGCGTCATGATAAATAGGATACTTTAACTTCTTCGTCGTAAGTCCCACACTATAACGGTACTCAGTTTAGTGCTGGGATATAAGACGGGCAGCGACGATTGCATCTTTAATTTATTTTTACCGAAGGTAAAAGAAAGAAAAGATGTATGTTAGGAGCGGCGCGTTAGCGCGGAGTTGCCAATCTCTCCGGAATGCATAGGTAAGATATTATATACTAATATTGATCGCTCACCTGCCCGACTGGCTGTCCACAACACGGTCTTTGTAGCGGTAATACGCGCGATGTCGGTAACTAGCAGAACTCGGGGAATAGGAAAAACTGCTGCGACGCATACGCACACTCCATGTTGATCCTCGAAAAACAATTATTAAACAACCTGCGGGAGGCGGGTTGCTGCGCGGGTTCCCACGAGGGATAAAGGTAGTAATACCAGAGACGCAGTGTAAGACTCAGATCGTCTTGAGTGACGAACACTCAGAAATGGGTGTCCCCAACAGAGCAACTGCGAGTGAGACGCGAAGCCCCCACCATAAACGGTACTCCGTTTTGGTGGTGGGTACTTCACTAAAATACTTTGCGAAAGCATTGGCTAGCCCACTCTAATAGTTAGTAGTAACTGGAGGTCGAAAATATGACGCCTAATGAGAATAACAACTCAACACCTATTGAGAAAGACGATCTAGTTGGACTAAATCGCGATATAGACGAGAATTTGAAAGAAGGTTTAGTAGGAAAGGTTGAAGAATGCGATCAAGATGGGTTTGAAGTTAAGTTTCCTCTTCCAGGAAACGAGGATTTGTCTGCCAAACTGCCAAGGGAAGATATAGACTTTCTGGTTGGAACCAAGCAGCTTGAAAATGAAAATAAAAGTTAATTAGTTTCATCTTCGAGGGCAGAGTATCCCTCTGCCCTAAAAAAATTGCTAATGTAGCTGACAAAAGAAGTCAAAACTTGTTGGAGGCAAAGCAATGAAAGCAGATGAACTATTGGCACAATACGCTGCAGGTAAAAGAGATTTTACTGAAGTAAACCTGAGTGAAGCATTCTTGGAAGGAGCTGATCTGAGTGGAGCTATTTTAGACAGAGCCATTCTCGATGGAGCTGATTTAAGCAGGGTTAATCTCAGTCAGGCAAGCTTAATTGAAGCGGACTTAAATGGAGCCAATCTAAATCAGGCAAATCTCACACAAGCTAATTTGAGTGGAGCTATTCTAGATGGAGCTATTCTAGAAGGAGCAATTTTGGACGGTGCCAATTTGAGTGAAGCTGATTTGACGATCGCAAAGTTAATCGGTACCAACTTGCGCGAAGCCGATCTACAAGAAGCTAACCTCAATGCAGTTTCTCTGAATGAAGCAGATCTAAGTCATGCTGACTTAGCTAAAGCAGATTTAAGCCAAGCAGATCTCAAGAATGCAGAACTCCATGAAACGAATTTAAATCAAACCAATTTGGATGATGCAAATCTAGAAGGAACAATCCTGGATGAAGATAAACGCTGACTTTTGGTAAGAAACTTTTAGGAGATTTTCTCGCTCAATATCTCCTAACTCTGCAAAAACTTGCCCATGTCTGAATCTGCTCAAAGCATCCCAGGATTACCCGATTTAACACATCCTACCCAACTGATCCAATTTGGAACGCATCTACTTAAAGCTTTACTGTTATTAGTATTTCTGGTTTAAGCTTTGGGAACTACAATTGCTCTGTTGAGCTTTGCCCTACACCGAAATCAACAGCAGCACGAAATTTAGATTGCAGAGTGGGCAGTTAGTTGCTTTCCAAATTCCGTCTGATGGCGATGCTCCTTCTAGAAGGAGCATCGCCAACTTCCCTGGAGCAGATTTTGCCAGTGGTATCGTACCCAGTGAGATAAAAAATGACAGACAAGGAACTCAATTTACTTGGGTTTTTGACGATAATGTTTCAGTCAAGAACCCATTTGGAGTGTATACTTACACCGATCCCATTCGTCAGACTGGTGTCCTACCCCGAGTACTATTACTAGCACCGACAATATTTTTCTGGGGACGGCTTTACACTATAAACAGTCACCAGTCATCAAAACCATAAAAGCATCATGCAAGACACACACCAGAGCGAAAATGACGATATGTATTCGCGGCTGATGGCAATCAGCCAAGAAGCTTTGGAGAGCGGATATTACGAAACGGCTTACCACACGCTGTGTGCCGCTATGCATTATGCTTATACTCTTGGTGATTCAGATCGCTTACAAGCCGTGCAACAAGCAGGAAAAAGACAACTTGATTGGATTGACACGCACGCTTCTAAGCACCGGATGTCAAGTGAGTCTTCTATCAAACGCAGCGGTGTAAACATGTACAATTCGCTCTTGACACAGGTAAATGCAGACTTGCTAATCCTAAAACAGCAAAAGCGGCGAAAAGATACCACGTTTGGGAAATCAAAATGATTTGGTAGTTGGATAGCTTTTGCCCAGCGTCACCTTCTGCCATGGTTTAAAATACGAATTTCGCCACAACATCTATTAAGTCATTAGAAAAATACAATGACGCCTATAGGAGTCATATTTGATTTTTGCAAAGCTAGGTACACTTTTATTGCTTCTTCCCTGTTCCCTGTTAAGCGTTCCCTGTTCCCTGTCTCTACGAGTGATTCACCAAATCAAACCGGATTTCTATATACATCACATCAACAGCAAATAGCAGTTTGATTGAATTACAGAAAAAACCTAACCCAGATTTAATTCGGGTTAGGTTTTGAGTGCTTGATGTTAATGCCGAATTAATATTAAAAATTCTACCGAGGAATTACATGGGACTAAAGTCATGAGCTGATGTGACTTTATTACTAAATTTAAGGGGGTGATTGCTGAATCACCCCCCATTTATAATCTTTCTAGGATTCTTTGACAGCCCCACCCCTGTGGGGACAAATATTACTCAGGAATATTAACCAAACCTGGAACTTCAGAACTAGCCAGTGTTGGTGCGGTAAATATAAGGGAATATAAACTTGTTGGTTGCTGCCGTGCAACAACTGGTAGAACTTGACGAGCGTGAGTTGCGACTTGCATGGTTTTCACATCGTATGTTTGCATCGCCAACTTAGGATAGAAGCCGATACCGATGATGGGAAGTATCAAACAAGCAGTGATGAACAGTTCGCGTGGTTTAACATCTAGTACCACTGCATCCAGCACTAACTCTTCATTTTGCTTACCGTAGAAGACTTCGCGCAACATTGACAGTAAGTAAATCGGAGTCAAAATCACACCAACAGCCGAAAGCAGCACGACGACTACTTTGAAGCTAGAACTGTAGACATCGCTTGTGGCAATTCCGAGAAATACCATCAACTCACCGACAAACCCACTCATCCCTGGTAACGCCAGAGAAGCCATTGCAGCGGCTGTGAATAGAGCAAACGTTTTGGGCATGACTTTCGCGATGCCACCCATTTTGTCCATCATTAAGGTGTGAGTGCGCTCGTAAGTGACGCCAGAGAGGAAGAACAAGCTTGCAGCAATCAAACCATGAGAAATCATCTGTAGCATTGCGCCGCTGATGCCCAATTCTGTATAGGAGGCAATACCAATCAGAACAAAACCCATGTGAGCAACTGACGAGTAAGCCAAGCGCCGCTTAAGATTCGTTTGAGCAAAGGCACAGCAAGCACCGTAGACAATGTTCACGACACCTAAAATTGCTAGCACTGGAGCAAAGTAAACATGAGCGTCGGGTAACATCTCCACGTTGATGCGGATAAGTGCATAACCACCCATCTTTAACAAAACACCAGCCAAAATCATCGAACCAGGTGCTGGTGCTTCACCGTGAGCATCAGGTAACCAAGTGTGTAGAGGGAAAATCGGCAGCTTGACACCAAAAGCAATCAAGAAACAGACGTAAACTAGAAGTTCAAATGCTTTGGGATATTCCTTCATTCCCAAAGTTGCCATGTCGAAGGTAACGCTGTCTCCAGAGAATGCCATTGCAAAGCCCGCTACCAAAATAAATATTGATGCAGCAGCAGTGTAGAGAATGAATTTGGTAGCTGCATAGCGGCGCTTTTCTCCTCCCCAGATAGAAATCAGCAAGTACACAGGTACTAACTCGATTTCCCACATCAAGAAGAACAACAGTAAATCCTGGGCAACAAAGACGCCAATTTGGGCGCTGTACATCACCAGCATGAGAGCATAAAACAAACGCGGCTTGGTAGTTACTTTCCAAGCCGCGAATACTGCGAGTGTGTTAATTAAGCCTGTTAACAATATCAATGGCATTGATAAACCATCAACCGCTACAGACCAATTCAAACCTATTTGAGGAATCCAAGAATATTTTTCAACCAGTTGGAATGCGGAACTTTGAAAATCGTAGTTATGCCAAAAAGCATAAATCATCAGGGCAAAGTCTGTAAAGGCAACTCCCAAACCATACCAGCGGAGAGTTGTGCCTTCTTTATCTGGGATTAGGGGGATGGCTGTAGCAGCCACTATCGGCAATAGGATTATGGTTGTTAACCAAGGAAAATCAAACATATTTTATCAGGTGACAATCACTTTAGGTTTTTCTTTTAAGTTACATTATATTAAGTTGTTCATACTTTTGTGAACGTCATTTCTCTATCAAAACCAAATCTTTAGATTTCATTAGTAACAAATACTTATTTTTGGAAGCAAATCCATTCTAATTGTAAAGTTTTGCTAAGTCAACAAAAAAGGTGGCAACAGCCACCGTCACAATTTGTTATGTTAACTCTGCCCAGGGAGCGGGGAACAGGGAACAGGGAACAGGGAGCACGGAATGGGGAATAGGCAACGCCTAGAGCGTCAGCGGCTCGACTGACTTGTGCTGAGCCGGTCGTTGTAGCGGAAGCTGAGCGGCGTCGAAGCTTCGCCGAACGTCCGAACGGGAACAGGGAAGAAGGGGGGATGGTGTTTGTTTGATTCGTTGCGAGCGTGTAACTGTGCTAGTTAAAGGCTCAGTACTTAAATAAAAAGACAGAGATAGTTACGTATAACTATCTTAAAAATACGGTTGACATATAAGCAAAAGTTTTTTGCAAAATTTAATTTATAGTTTGGAATTTTGAATTGATTTTGCCCCTTGAGTATCAACACAGAGCGATCGCACCTCTGGTTTTATTCCCTCCTCCATCCAAGCTGCTGTCATCGCTTGCGCCACAGCTTGAGAATGCGCCTTATCTGTTAAAGCCAACAATGTTGGACCAGCACCACTAATCACCATCCCATAAGCACCAGCTTCAACAGCAGCAGAATACACCGCATCGTAACCTCGAATCAATGCTTTTCGATAAGGCTGATGCAACTTATCTTGCAAAGCAGCCTTCAACCAATCACCCCTGCCAGTTTCCAAACCACGCAACAACAACCCCAGATGCGCAGCATTAAAAATCGCATCTGCACGACTTACCTCAGTAGGCAAAACCTGACGCGCCTGCTTTGTTGAAAGCTCAAAATCTGGAATCGCCACCACTGGCACAATCTCCTCACACCAAGGAACCTCGCAAACCTCCCATTCTTGGCGTTCTTGGCGACTTGGCGGTTCGTTTCTTACCCCCGTCGCCGCCAACCGACATCCCCCCAACAAAGCTGGTACCACATTATCTGGATGTCCTTCTAGAGCGATCGCCAACTCCATCACTTCCAACTGCCTCAAAGGCTCCCCCGCCAACAAATTCGCACCAACCAACCCACCGACTATTGCTGTCGCCGAACTCCCCAAACCCCGCGCCAGTGGAACACCAAGACGAATCTCGATGTCTACAGGTGGCCGTGTCTGCTCTGTGTGTTGATAAAATTTCACAAACGCTTGATAGAGCAAATTACTTTCATCAGTGACAACTCGTTCAGCCTCCGCACCGGTGACAGTAATTTTGACCTTTCCTTGGGAAGAAGGAATATCAAGGCGACTGAACTTAAACTCGTTGTACAGCGTTAGAGCTGCACCAATACAATCAAAACCTGGTCCTAGATTAGCAGTTGTCCCTGGAACAGTGATAGATACAGAAGAGATAACAGACATTTGTGAGTAAAAACTAATTAATCAATATTACTCTTGACTCTGCCCTTACAGGAAGGTGTGTACTATAAACAGTCACAGGCATGAGGCAAGAAACTATGAAATTGGGAGCTATCAATCACATAGCCTTAACAGTATCTAATTTAGAGCGTTCGGAGGCTTTTTACAACGTACTACTTGGATTCCTTGGCTATGAACAGGGAGAAAAAACACCGCAGTTAATACTCTGGGCAAGTTCTAATGGTGTCATAACTATTTCTCCGTCTCATCCGGAATCACCTAATAAAAAGCATGATCGCTATTCTCCAGGGTTGCATCATCTTGCTTTTAGTGCAGATAGTCGAGAAGATGTAGATCAGCTGTACAACTATTTGTTGCAACAAGAGGTAGAGATTTTAGATCCTCCTGGCGAATACGATTATTTGCCCGGTTACTATGCTTTGTTCTTTTTAGATCCAGATGGCATCAAGCTGGAACTAACACACACTCCTAATTGGCCTCCTAAATTGTAGTCAGACAAGAGGCTAAAAAATGCTAAAAATTGGTGACTTTTCCAAACTTAGTCATGTGACAGTCAAAGCACTGCGCCTTTACGATCAACTGGGATTGCTCAAACCAAGCTATGTAGACCACTTTACTGGATATCGGTACTATTTGGCTGACCAGTTAATTCGTCTCAATCGTATTTTAGCGTTTAAAGACTTGGGTTTTTCTCTAGAGCAGATTGCCAAGCTGTTGAACGAAAATTTGCCACCAGCAGAAATTCGCGGGATGTTGCGACTCAAGCAAGTAGAACTTCAACAATTAGTTGAGGAACAACAGGCGCAGCTATTACGTGTCGAAGCAAGACTTAAACAGATTGAACAGGAGGATACTATGCCTAATTACGAAGTTGTACTCAAAACAGTAGAGCCAATCAAAGTTGCATCAATACGAGAAGTATTGCCAGATTACCCCAGTATAGGACGGTTATACCCTGAGTTATTGGAGTACTTCAAGCAATACGAAGTTAAAATGGGTGATTACTGGGGGGCAATATGGCATGATCCTGTATACAAAGAATCTGAGATAGATGGCGAAGCTGTCATCTCATTTGAGGGTGAAATACTTAGTACTGCAAGCGTGAAGGTATACGAATTACCCAGTATAGAAAAAATGGCAACTGTCATTCATCATGGCAGTTACAATACTATTAACCAAGCGTATGCTGTCTTACCTGCTTGGATTGAGACAAATGGCTACAAAATTATCGGTTCTAACCGCGAGGTTTATATAATTAGAGGAAACGAACAGGATAATGAGTCATACGTGACAGAAGTGCAGTTCCCCGTAACCAAAGCATAAGGCAATACAGTTCAGCTAATACCAAATCTATGTGAAGCTGCATAGATTAATTCCGTGTCTAGCAAGAGTTTTAACTGTCTTATTCTGTGCATCTTCATAAAAAATTGGTATAAGAGGAATTGTAGCGACTGTCTTAAAAGTCAAGCGATTTTGCGGAGCGGAACTCAACAATTACTGTTGTTCTAAATACTTGAGAGTGTCTAGTACTACTGCCCTAACTCCTGAATATTGTTCATCACTTGTTGATAGAGTAGTTTATTATTCTGTTTATCAAAGATTTCTGCTGCTCGCTGCAAGTCTTGCCTAGCTTTTTCTTTCTCACCTCGTGCAGCATAGGCATTTCCTCGGTTATTGTATGCTGCGGCAAAATTAGGAGCAAGACGAATCGCTTCGTTGTAATCTGTGATTGCTCCCTCTGTATCTCCTTGAGCACTGCGAGCATTACCTCGATTATTATAAGCAACAGCATATTGAGGATTGAGGCGAATCGCTTGGCTGTAATCCTTTACCGCCTGGTTTTTATCTCCATTTGTTGAAAAAGCATTACCTCGATTATTGTAAGCAACAGCATATTTAGGATTGAGGCGAATCGCTTGGCTGTAATCGTCTATCGCTCCGTTTCTGTCTCCTTGTGCGGCGCGAGCATTTCCTCGATTATTATAAGCTTGAGCATCGTTAGAATTTATGCTCAGGGCTTGGTCGTAATCTTCTATTGCCCCCTGCTGATCTCCTATATCAAAGCGAGCAAGTCCCCGACTGTTATATGCAGTTCCATAGTTGGGAGTGAGGTTAATTGCTTTGGTATAAGAAGCGATCGCCCCTTGTGAATCCCCTTTAATTTGCTTATACTGACCTTCAATATAAAAGTCTTTGGATTGAGATGGTGTTGCTGCTGGGCGTCCAATAGGACGAACTCCAATTTCTGTTACTAAAACATCGTCACTGTTGCTACAGGAAACGGTTGCAAAGGCGACAAATACGGTAAACGCAGCTATGCAGACAGCTTTCATTCTTTACCAGTCATCTTCTGAAGAAACATAGGGAACAGTGAACAGTGAACTGATAACTGATATCATGTCCGGCTGGTTAGTTGTCATTGCGAACGAAGTGAAGCAATCGCAGAGACTTTGTGATTGCTGAGTCCCAAAGGGACACGCTGCGCGAACGCTCCACTTCGTTCCACTCGCAATGACATATCACAAGTATTTTACCGGACATGATATGATAACTGATAACTGATAACTGTTCATCACTCATCAGTATTTTCGTGACTTTCTTGATTTTTGGGAATCAATCGCCAAGCAGTGGTTTTCTCAATATTTACAGACAATTGTTCCAAATTTTCTCCTAAATCTTTTTGTAGCTTTTGAGTTAGTGTAATCGGAAAATCGAAATCTATGTCTTGAGTTTGTACTAGCTTTGCGAGTTCTACAAATGCTACCTTCACTGTTTTTCGCTCAGAGGAAGAAAGTTTAAAGTAGGAACTTTCTGGTAGATTCTGAGCAAGCATAGCTTTTTTTATTCGCTCTTGTAAATGCGCGAACTCCGAGTCTATGAGTTTCCATTGTTGCTCAAGCTGTGCATATCTTGCATTCAGTGATGTTAGGTTTTCTGTGGTAGGCTCTGGATTAATTTCTTTGTTTAATTCTATCAAACGTTGATGGATTTGAGCAAGATAAATGCAGTCTAGGTAAGCATACTCTATTTGTTCTTCTGTGAGTGGTCGCTTTCCCCAGTCGCTGGTTTGTTCTTGTTTCTCTATATTCTTAAAATCACAAAGTTCTGCTGCTAAAGTTTTTAATTGGTAGTTAGGTACTGGTAAGGCATAGTAGGGAATTTTTTTTGCCATTTCCAGAGTGCAAGTGATGTTTGTAGCTTTTTTGTTCCCCAGATATTTAACATCAAAGTTAGCATTATGAAAGACTTTTTCAATTTGAGGATTGAGCATAATTTTGTCGATAAACTCTGCCACAATATCAGGATGGTCGAGTACATCTAAAATATGGATGCGATCGCCACTCAAGTCTGTTGGATCATCTAATACCTGAATCAGCGATAGTCTCGGACTACGACTTTTGTATTCTGCGATTTCTGTATCAATCCACAAAGTATGAGCTTGAGTATATTCAGCAACAAGAGAACGCATTTCGCTAGCTGAAGTCAAATATGGCATGGGGTGAATTTGCTGAGAAATGGGCAAGAGGAATTAAGTTCTAGCTTGTGATTTTTGCTTAGATCTTCTCTGACTGCGTAGATTATACATTGTATCTATGGAAAGCATTTCAGTTTAAAGGGGTGTAGGGGAGCCACTGCCGTGCGCGGGTTCCCCGCGTTGAGGCATGTGGCGTGAGCCAGTACTTGATGAGGGTTTCCCGACAGAGGTATCTGGTGAGACAGCGCTGCAGGAGGGTCTCCCGACCTAGGCGACTGCGTTAGCGAAGCGAGACCGGAGGTCTTCCCCGAAGGGCGTGTATAGGAGTATAGGGGGAAATTTTTGCGATTTCTTGTTTTTCCTTCCCTCCCTTACACCGTTCGGCGCTCGCGCTCTAGGCGTTGCCCTTACCCCCTAGTTTTTGTGAGATTTTTTACCACGTTTCCGGAACATTGAACTCAAGTTATGTAGTCAGAAGCTAGTATTAAGACGTATATGTAAAGTAGTATATGGAACCACTCACCGCTGGGGCGATCGCAATTGGGACTGTGATTGCGACTAAGGCTTTGGAAAAAACGGGCGAAAAGGTAGGAGAAACTCTATGGAATAAAACTGGTGAGTTTCTCGTCACCCTCAAAAAACACTCTCCCCATACTGTAGTTGCTATTGAAAAAGTGCCCTCTCAACCACTCGATTACGGTAAAGCTGTATTAGAGGTGGAATCTGCTGCTATTGCTAATCCTGAAGTAAATCTTGCTGTGCAGGAATTGGTAGCAGCAGCCAAAACTGATCCAAAAATTGCTTCAAAGGTTCTTCAGCAGTTAGAAACTAACATCAATTCTCAACCAGCAACTGTTATAAATAACACTAAGTTAGCTGAGGAAATTAAAAACGTCTTTCAAGGAAATACTATAATCGGTGGGACTTTTTGAGTGCAGTCGCCCGAACGGGAACGGGCAAAGTTAACTCCCCCAAATAATGTTGTGTTTCAAGGTTGTGCCAATTTTGTAGGCAGACAGCATGAACTTTGCCTACTGCAAGAATTGTTGCAGAAACCAGGCGCAGTGGCTATTTCTGCTGTTTCTGGTATGGGTGGTGTTGGCAAAACCGAACTCGCAACGCAATATGCACGTCAACATGAAGCTGATTATCCTGGTGGGATTTGCTGGTTAAATGCCAGACAATCGAATCTGGCTGCAGAAATTATCCAGTTTGCCCAACTAGATATGAAACTGGAAGTACCGCAGCAGGATTTCCGAGGAAAACAGCTAAGTCTTACCGAACAGGTACACTGGTGTTGGCAGAATTGGCAACCACCAGAAGGACTCGCGTTGGTGGTGTTGGATGATATTACGGATTTGGGGAGTTGTCGAGAGTTTCTGCCAACGGCTCATCGCTTCCGCGTGTTGATGACAACACGGTTGCGAAATCTAGATTCTAATATTGAGGAGATATCTCTGGATGTGCTGTCACCAGAAGAAGCTTTGCAATTGTTGACAAAACTAGTGGGTGAAAGACGAGTGCAAAAGGAAGAGGAAACAGCGAAACAATTGTGTGAATGGCTGGGATATCTACCTTTAGGTTTGGAATTGGTGGGGCGGTATTTGGCTAAAAAACCTCCTCATTGGACTTTAGCTAAGATGTTGGAGCGGTTGAAACAGCAGCGACTCCAAGATGAAGCGATAAATCGCCATAAGCAACAATTGCAAAAAACCTTGAGTACAGCACAGCTTGGGGTTTTGGATGCATTTGAATTAAGTTGGCTGGAACTCGATCCGATGACACAGGGTGTCGGTGAGTTATTAAGCTTATTTGCACCGGATATCTTTGCGTGTGTTTGGGTAGAGTCTGCAACAGAGATGCTCAATTGGGATGCAACCGAAGTTGAAACAGCGCTTGAGCAACTTTACTCGCGCCATTTGATTCAATGGGTGGAAGATAAAAGTGGAGATAGAGATGATTGCTACAAAATTCATCCCTTAATTCGGGAGTTTTTGAAACTCAAGCAAGCAGCATCTGAACAAACTGTCATTGCGAGCGAAGCGAAGCAATCTCAACCCGCTCTTTTTCGTAGCGCGTGCGTAAGTCCGTTGAAACACGCTTTTGCAGAAACTTTTACCACAATTGCTCAAGAAATTCCCCACTCGCCAACCCAGGAGATAATTAAGTCAGTCAAAGATGCTATTCCACATTTAGCAGAAGTTGCACAAAATCTGACTGATGCAGTCAGTGATGAAAATTTAATTTGGGTTTTTGTTCGCTTGGGTTGGTTTTATGAAGGACAGGGTTTGTATGCGCTGGCTCAACCTTGGTTAGAGCAATGTGTATCAGTCGTTCAATCCCGTTTGGGAGATGAGCATCCCCATGTCGCCATCAGTTACAATAATTTGGCAGGACTCTACCGTTCCCAAGGACGGTACACTGAAGCTGAACCACTCTACATCAATGCATTGCAACTAAAACAATACCTGCTGGGAGAGGAACATCCCGATGTCGCCTTAAGTTACAACAATTTGGCAGGACTCTACTATTCTCAAGGACGGTACACTGAAGCTGAACCACTCCTTATCAAAGCTTTGGAATTACACCGACGCCTGCTGGGAGAGGAACATCCCTATGTCGCCTTAAGTTACAACAACTTGGCAGGACTCTACGAATCCCTTGGACGGTACACTGAAGCTGAACCACTCCTTATCAAAGCTTTGCAACTAAGGCAACGCCTGCTGGGAGAAGAGCATCCCGATGTCGCCTCCAGTTACAACAACTTGGCAGAACTCTACGAATCCCTTGGACGGTACACTGAAGCTGAACCTCTCTACATCAAAGCTTTGCAACTAAGGCAACGCCTGCTGGGAGATGAGCATCCCGATGTCGCCTCCAGTTACACCGGCTTGGCAGGACTCTACGAATCCCTTGGACGGTACACTGAAGCTGAACCACTCTACATCAATGCATTGCAACTAATGCAACGCCTGCTGGGAGATGAGCATCCCGATGTCGCCTCCAGTTACAACAACTTGGCAGGACTCTACGATTCCCAAGGACGGTATACTGAAGCTGAACCTCTCTACATCAAAGCTTTGCAACTAAAGCAACGCCTGCTGGGAGATGAGCATCCCGATGTCGCCTCCAGTTACACCGGCTTGGCAGGA
>NZ_JABXYX010000386.1 GCF_017982655.1 Brasilonema sp. CT11
AAGTCGTAGTAACCAGTGACCTTGGCTACTTCGTAGATGTAATAATGGTCTTCCCAATCATCAACTGTCTCGACTGACATGGACAAGGGCGCGCACGAGCGTTGACCACCTTCGTTTGGAACACAAAATCCGTTGTCCAACTTGTATGCCGTGCTTTGTCCGCCGGGACCCTTAAGGCAACCACGACCTCCGATGAATTGCCTATTGACGGGTGAGTAAAATAATTCATGAGCCACACACGCCGGACTTACGAAAATTGCTCATCAGGATCTTGGACCCAATAAAATCATGTGTGACGCTTACCTTGGATTATAATGATCTCTTCGTAGCTAATATCCCGCAATCCAATCTATGCCAAGTCTACGCCAGAAGAAGCAGTATTTAATTCAGATCTGCAATTTAAGAATGCATATCTTTATTCGAATATATCAAGCTAGAACAACGAGATCGACTATTCATCCGTGAATCCACTGGATCTATTGTTTCTCTGGTATATTGAATGGAGGCCAGTACTTGCCATCGATATCGGTGAACTTGTATTCTTTGGCAAGGTGCCCCACCGCGAACACTTTACCGCTCTTTTGCCGCAGATTTTCATCCAAACACAGCGCGACTACTGCTCTACCAATGTATCGCGGAGACTCTGCAAATTCATTGGGATCTGGTAAGCCTTCTTCGGTGAACCGTTCCACGCGTTCAGTGTACACGAAGCCTGGATGAAGACATAACGAAGTCACGCCGTATTCTTTCAAATCGTGCGCTTGTGCAATGGCTAGTCGGTTCAACGAGAGCTTAGCGACGTCGTAGAGAGCCATGCCGGGATATTTTCCACCAGGCACGGCAAACGGAGCTTGAAAGTTGGTATCTGAATATGATGGCTCAGCCGTGCTGTTATTCGCGTAAAAGTACTGCATCTCTTTGCCCTCGAAATCTCCCGCTGACACGTGCACGATGAGTCCTTTCTTTGCCGCGGTCATGAGGGGTGCTGCGTGCTTGCTGGTAAGGAACTGTGCGAAGAGGCCCGAGCGAAACATGCTGTCGAAAGACGAGGCCGAGGTCTTCCAGAACGGCGCCTGGAAGAGGTCTGGTTTGTAATTCTCGTAGCCACCCCAGACCACATTAACAAGCAGATCAAACCGATCATGCTGCTCTTGTTTGACGCGCTCGAATAACTTGCCGACTTGCTCCTCTTGCGTGTGGTCGCATTGGATTGGAATGCCTTGTCCGCCAATACGCGTCACATCCGCTGCTGTCTCGTCGATCGTTCCTTTGGTTTGATCAGAACTGAGTTTACCAAGAACGCTGCGACCAGTGAC
>NZ_JABXYX010000222.1 GCF_017982655.1 Brasilonema sp. CT11
ATGAGTTGCGAGAAGCTGTCTGGAAACAGCTAGATAAATTTACTCCATCTCAAATTAAATCTATCGCTGGATGGAATTTCATTTTAGAAGCTTTATTTGTATCAGGCTTTTCGTGAAATGGTATTACCCGTTTAAGTTACTGGCGAACATCAGGGTAAACCCACAAGACTGTCATTAGTCATTAGTTTTTTGTGGTTTAGTGGCTCATGACTAATGACAATCCTCACAATACGGTCTACAAGTTTATCGGATTGATAAAATCTTCAGATACTCAGTAGCGATCCAGCCCTCAGAAGAAACCCATTGGTTAGATTTAACCTTAATCCAACGAAAGCCGTCATTATCTTTGCCTTCACCGTACACGGAGACTCTTGATCCATTGGGAATTTTACCAAGTTCACGAGCACTTGTATCTGGTTGTTCCCGAACATTAAGACTACTTGGAGCATTGATGACGAGCACTTCTGCAACAGAACCAGATATTTCTGATTGGATATCGACATGAGCTTTGAAGACATACCAAGTGTCGTATTGAGGACATCCAGAATTTCCAAGTTTATCAAACAAAGTGACTCTATAGTGGTCTTTGTCTGCCTCTACTCTTTCTTTAACTCTAAAAGACCTGCCGCTGCTGACATTGTACTTTTCACAGACTCCCAGATCACTTGAATCCTTAAGACTCTGTTTGAAATTCGTTCCTTGTGAGTATGTGACTTTCAATAAATATGCCACTGACGTATCTCCTTGTTAGATTTTCAACACTTGTTAAAGGTTAGTGCCTTTTACAGAATACCCGCACTGAGAGTATGAAAAAAGTGTTCTATCTACTTAGATGTATTCAAACATACAATAGTTCCAGCGTCAGTGTCGAAAAATCTCCAGACTCGTCATAGTTGACAAGCAGTTGTTGCATCTCGGAGGCTTTCACTAACCAGTTAGCTGCCATAGTAAAGGAAGTGCCAACACCCACTTTGCCTGGACAACTGATAGAAACGCCATCAGGCAAAAAGAAAGTTTTGTGTCCTTCCCTAACCCAGTGTAACTGAGTCGCGACAGGCTGAGAAATCTTTAAATCTGGAGTCATAGTCACAGCAGTTCCTTGCCAATTAGCGCTAAAATCTCGCTCTGGCAATTGATTGATTTCATTTGACCAGTATTGACTAGGAAAGCCAGTACTATCTTCGCGAATATTTGCCGTTGTAAACAAACTACCAGCCTGATCATAAACGATACCTACACTATTTTTTAATTCCTGATATTTAAAAAATAGTTCAACGCCAAAATATGAATCTGTTTTCAACTTAGTTGTAACCCAAGCAGCATGACCTGATTCAAAGAAAATTGCCCTCATTGATTCAATTCCTGGAATAAAAACTCCATTAGATAAGCTATTCGAGAGTTGATTATATTCCCAACTTTTTTCTACTCTTCTGCCGTCACTGTATGCGTAGTGATTCTTTTGAACGATTTCGGTCTCCTCTGGATTACTCCCAAAACTTCTGAGACTTTGAAACGATTCTGTTACCTCACGTTCGGGAGAGTATTTTGTCCAAATTCCATGCCAGTCACCCAAATGGTTAGTCGTGAAATTTTTCCAATTTTGATCTTTTAAATTCATAAAATATAAGTTCTTTCTGTTTATGGTAGTGTAACACTCAATTGTTTAGCTATTAGCCGTTAGCTCTAAAATGCTCACAATCATTGGTTGCGGAAATCTCAATCGTAGTGATGACGCTGTAGGCGTACTCATTGCCCAACGCTTACAAAAATATCTTAGCCAATATCCTCTTCCCGATGTGCAAGTTTATGACTGTGGTACCGCAGGGATGGAAGTGATGTTTCAGGCAAGAGGTAGCAAAAAGTTAATTATCATTGATGCAAGTTCAACTGATTCTGAACCAGGGGCTATATTTCAAGTTCCTGGAAAAGAACTTGAAGCTTTGCCAGAACCCAGTTATAATTTGCATGATTTTCGCTGGGATCATGCTTTAGCCGCAGGTAGGAAAATCTTTAAAGAAGACTTTCCCGAAGAGGTGACTGTTTACTTAATTGAAGCCGAAAATCTTAATTTTGGACTAGAATTAAGTTCTGTTGTTCAACACTCTGCTGATTTAGTTTTTGAAGAAATAACTGCAATTGTTAAACAGAGTAAAGAGTAATTACTAGGAGTGCAATTTTCAAAACGTTTAGGAAGTTTTTCATACATTTATGTGAGAAGATTAGACTAAAAGAAGTTCAAATTTTTGAAGTCCTTCACTAGATTGAGAATTTGGGAGGGGGGAATTGACTGACGTCGTAGTTGGCTTAGATCTAGGTACAGGAGGAGTGCGGGCGATCACAGTAGACCTACTACAAGGGCAAGTTATCGCTCAAACAACCAGAAGCTATCCCCTGTTAATCCCACAGCCCGGTTGGACCGAACAGAACCCATCGGATTGGATCGAGGCGAGTCTGGATGCCTTGTTCGATGTTGCTCAACAGCTAGATGGACACCGAGCGATTGCTCTGGGTTTGTCAGGACAAATGCATGGTATGGTTCCTCTTGATGCAGAGGGCACAGTGATCAGACCGGCAATTTTGTGGAATGACCAGCGCACTGGTAAAGCCGTTGATGCGATTGAAGCCATTATTCCCCGTCAAGAATTGATTCAGCGTACTGGAAATCCTGCAATTACCGGATTTCAGCTTCCGAAGCTTGTGTGGTTGCGGACTGAAGAACCGCAAGCATATGCTCGGCTTTGGCAGATTCTTTTGCCAAAAGATTATCTTGGATATGTGCTAACTCGCGAGGTAGTGACAGAGCCATCTGATGCGTCCGGTGTCGGGTGTCTGAATCTGGCGACTCGGCAATGGGATACGGATATTCTCAATGCTCTCAATATCAACCCAGCGTTGTTTCCCCCAATAGTGGAGTCTACGGCCATCGCCGGACGGCTGAAATCAGAAATCGCCGCCCGCGTGGGACTACCAGCCGGATTACCTGTGGTTGCAGGCGGAGGCGACAATGCAGCAGCGGCGATTGGTTTGGGCATCTCATCAAGCAACCTGAACCGGGGCAGTCTGAGTATTGGTACATCGGGAGTTATCTTTGCACCGTGCGATCGCCCAATTCCTGATCCAGAAGGTCGGGTGCATTTATTCTGTCATGTGGATGGTGGCTATCATCAGCTAGGAGTGACGCTGGCGGCAGGTGGTTCTCTGCGTTGGTATCGGGATACGTTTGCACCGCAGATCGGCTACACCGATCTGATGGACATGGCAGAGCGATCGCTTCCTGGTGCTCGTGGTGTTCTATTTCTGCCCCATCTTTCAGGAGAGCGTAGTCCCCATCTCGATCCAGATACTCGGGGTGCTTGGGTGAATCTGTCATTAGCTCATACGCAGGCAGATTTCATTCGTGCTATTTTGGAGGGCGTTGGGTTCAGCCTGCGGGCGGCGTTGGAAGTCATCAGCGACATTACTCCCGTTCATCAACTCTTGGCAACAGGTGGAGGTGCGCGATCCAACATCTGGTTACGAATTTTAGCAGATGTTTTGCAAACAGAACTCATTGCTCCCAAAGCTGAAGAAGGAGCCGCTTACGGAGCAGCGATTCTAGCAATGGTGGGGGTTGGTGCATACCCTAATTTAGAAACTGTATTTAAGATTTTGCCACAGGATGCGAGTATGGTACAGCCGCAAGTAAATGATGTGTATGAAGCAGGTTTTAAGCGATACAAGTTATTGTACGATGCCCTTAAAGCCGTTCGTTGAGAGAACACCATCGCCTACAATACTTCAACATCAAAATTAGAGTAAATCTTCCTCAGTTAACTGGGCTATTTTCATCAAAGCTCTCAAGGTTCCGACTTTCACATCTTGATTTCGATGAACAGGAATTGACAGAATTTGTTCTAATTCGGGGCTTTCATAGATATGATGACTGCCAGTAATTCTTCGCAAAACCCAACCTTTTTGCTCCACAATCTTGCACAGTCGCTTGCCAGAAATCGATTTCATACAGCAATTTCGACAACTTGATCTGTTGACTCAATTGCATGATGATTGTTAGCAACATCGAGCCAACCTTCAATAGCGTCCTTTAAATTAGCCATCACCTCCTCCATCGTATCTCCTTCAGTAATACAACCGGGAAGCGCGGGAACCTCTGCCCAATAGCCCCCTTCTTCTGCTGGATGAATAATTGCTTTGATTTTCATACACCTATCGAGTTAGTTATTGGGACTATGCTAACAATCATACTTGTTTGCTCTCAACAGGAGTTGCTTAAATTAATGTTGATTGCCAAGCGCGTTAAGCGTAGCTCTGCCGTAGGCAATCGCCTCACAACTAAATTTGTGACAAAATAGTTTTGTTGTCCTACAGCCAATGCAATCGGTTACGATCTATGGTTTCTACCATCAAGCGCCGCTACACTTTGGACGAATATCGTGCGCTCGAAGAAAAAATGGAAGGACGCAGCGAATATCGAGATGGAGAAATCGTACCCATGCCTGGAGGAACGCTTAAACACAGCCGCATCAGTGGTAATATTTTTGCCTTTCTCAAGTTTCTGCTGCGCGATACTCAATTCGAGCCAATTAACAGCGATTTGCGGCTATGGATTCCTGAACATCGACGCGGAGTATATCCAGACGTGATGATTTTTGAGGGCGAACCACAACTGAACGGCGATCGCTTAGATGAAGTCTTGAATCCCATCCTGATTGTTGAAGTACTATCTCCTTCCACCGCAGATTACGACCGACAAAATAAATTTCGGATATATCGATCAATTCCTAGTTTTAAGGAATATTTATTAGTCGAACAGGATGAACCTTTTGTCGAACGCTATAGCAAGCAAACTCAAGGTTGGTTGCTCAGTGAATTTAACGGCTTGGAGCGATCTATTTTCCTAGACTCAGTTAAGATGGAATTGCCAATGGCGGAAATTTATCGCGGCGTTGTTTTTGAGTAAAATAGCTCTGCCTGAAAGAAGCGATCAATCACTCAGGTTGCTCAAACAGGCATTCTGCTGGTCTGGTTCTATCTATAACTTTGTAAGAGTCGATCGCCTTTTTTTGTAGCTTTTTCAAGCTGTCGAACTCACATCAAATTAATAACTTGATTACCTGATGAAAGCAACAAGCACCTATATAAGTATTTAGGGGACTTAGTAAAATGTCTATTCACATGGCGGCAGAAGACTGATCAGCATAACATAGTGCTTCTGGTTTGAAGCAAATATACCAATCCGATTTGATTTGTGTAGGTATAGCCTGCGCAAAGCGCATAAATCACGCATACTCAGATTCCCGACTTCTTTAAAAGAAGTCGGGAATTTTGTTGTTAGGGTAAGTCCAAAGTGCATGAATGGGGCGTTGCAAGAGGGTTATATAGCGGTTCCATTTGAATCACATACACTACCACGACTAAGTGAAAATATGCAAATTCAGTATATTCACGTATTGCGTATAGCAAAAACATCGAATATAAATGTTGTTATAGGAGTTGCATTTTATACGAATTAATTTTACAGCCATTTTTAGGTAAATAGACCACAGTCGTAGGGGCACAAGACATTGCGCCCTTACAAAAGGTGCGGTTCATTTAGGTGAAAACTGCTGTAAAAAACAGCATTTAGAAATAGGGGGGAGATCAAGCGCCCACCTACTATCTTTGAATGCAACGCGGGTATCAGTATTACTTATCCAATTGAAAACAAGGCATTTGGCGATCAAGAGCGATCGCCAAGTTTTTTTGAGCTTTTCCACTACGGGAAAAGTACATATGTTTGTTTTCTCTGTGAGTGATATTTTGCCAGATGAATCATCATCTGGTCAACCGCTTCATTTTTCCTAAACAAAACGGAATAACTTTCCAGTTTTGCGGATTTTTATACCAATTAATTTTACAGCCATTTTTAGGTAAATAGACCACAGTCGTAGGGGCACAAGACATTGCGCCCTTACAAAAGGTGTGGTTCATTTAGGTGAAAACTGCTGTAAAAAACAGCATTTAGAAATAGGGGGAGATCAAGCGCCCACCTACTATCTTTGAATGCAACGCGGGTATCAGTATTACTTGTCCAATTGAAAACAAGGCATTTGGGGATCAAGAGCGATCGCCAAGTGTATTTGAGCTTTTCCACTACGGGAAAAGTACATATGTTTTTTCTCTGTGAGTCATATTTTACTAAATGAATAATCATCTGGTCAACCGCTTCATTTTTCGTAAACAAAACGGAATAACCTTTCCAGTTTTGCGGATTTTTGGATATTGTTTGTTGATATTATTCTCAATAAGCAGCCAAACAAAGCCAGGATTGGCTAGTCTTCCGGGTAAGTTATTTAGAAAGTTGTCGGATTCTGCGATCGTTTCCCTCAACTCAAACCAGAACAACGTTGCAACACAGGTAAAAACGCTATATGTCAGTCCTGACGGCAACGGGAATGCCTGTACAAGCAAAGCACCCTGCTCCCTGACAAGCGTGCAGCAGTCTCTGCGTTCCGTCAATACCTCGATGAAAAACGATATAACCGTTATTCTGAAAAATGGCACCTATTA
>NZ_JABXYX010000387.1 GCF_017982655.1 Brasilonema sp. CT11
CGCTCTTCCGATCTGGCAAGATTAGAAACCCGCACTGAACCCATGGTGCTGAACATGGGTCCCCACCATCCCTCAATGCACGGGGTGCTGAGACTGATTGTAACTCTGGATGGTGAGGATGTTATTGATTGTGAACCAGTACTCGGCTACTTGCACCGGGGAATGGAAAAGATTGCGGAGAACCGCACCAACATTATGTATGTCCCCTACGTCAGTCGGTGGGACTACGCAGCGGGGATGTTCAACGAAGCCGTGACTGTGAACGCCCCAGAAAAACTAGCAAACATTCCCATCCCCAAACGCGCCAGCTACATCCGCGTCATCATGCTGGAGTTGAACCGCATCGCCAACCACTTACTGTGGTTTGGTCCATTCCTAGCTGACGTCGGCGCTCAAACTCCCTTCTTCTACCAATTCCGGGAACGGGAACTGATTTATGATCTGTGGGAAGCCGCCACAGGTTACCGGATGGTTAACAACAACTACTTCCGCATTGGTGGCGTGGCGGTAGACTTACCCTACGGTTGGATTGACAAGTGCCTCGACTTCTGCGACTACTTCACGCCTAAGATAGATGAGTACGAGCGCTTAGTGACTGATAACCCCATCTTCCGGCGTCGTGTTGAAGGTATTGGCACTATCACTCGTGAAGAAGCAATTAACTGGGGACTTTCTGGTCCAATGTTGCGTGCTTCTGGTGTGAAGTGGGACTTACGGAAAGTTGATCACTACGAATGTTACGATGATTTCGACTGGGACGTGCAGTGGGAAACCGCTGGTGACTGCTTTGCCCGTTATGTCGTACGGATGCGGGAAATGCGCGAATCTGTCAAAATTATCAGACAAGCCATCAAAGGACTTCCCGGTGGTCCCTACGAAAACCTGGAAGCTAAGCGCTTAGCAGCAGGCAAAAAATCTGAGTGGGATGCCTTTGATTACCAGTACATCAGCAAGAAAATTTCCCCCACCTTTAAAATTCCTAAAGGTGAAATTTACTCTCGCATCGAAAGCGGTAAAGGTGAAGTGGGAATTTATCTGATTGGTGATGATAACGTCTTCCCTTGGCGGTGGAAGATTCGTGCAGCAGATTTCAACAATCTGCAAATTCTGCCTCATCTACTCAAAGGTGTGAAACTGGCGGATGTTGTCGTCATTCTCGGTAGTATTGACATCATTATGGGTTCTGTTGATAGATAAGGAAAATTTGGACTTTTGAACCGCAGATGGACGCCGATGGACGTAGATATTTTTCTGTTCTATTGGCGTTTATCTGTATGTATTAGGGGTGTAGGGGTGTAGGGGTGTA
>NZ_JABXYX010000223.1 GCF_017982655.1 Brasilonema sp. CT11
AAGCTTGAGAACAGTGGTGAAATTGAACCTAACCATGAACGTACAGTGACTCGTCGGGGGAAGACTTACAGCCAAAAAACCACTCATATTGGTAGTAGTAAGCACAATCACCAAGAACAACAACAGTTCAAGGTCATTTGCTCAGATTTACCTTATTACGGACAAGTTGTAGAGGTCGTCGAAGTCAAAGCAGGCGATTGCTACCTATGTCGCACTAGTAACGGTGATACTTACCCATTCTTTAAATCTGAACTTGGCAACGTGGATACCGGAGTCACTCCCTCTCCTATTGTTGCTCAAGAGCAACCATCTCCAAGAGAGAAGCTAGTTGCCTTAATAGTTCGCTTGCCAGAGGAGTGTTTAGAGGATGCAATCGTCCTTCTTAAAGAGAGGTTCGATTTTCACTACCTCAAAGAGCCGCTCTGTGAAGTAGCTACACGGTGATTTTCAAAGCGAACATGGTAGGGACGAAGCTACCTGCCAAGAAATTAAATGAATTGGCTCTACCGCGTCATTTATGTCGTCGCACGCTGCCTTCGGCAGCTTTCGGGTAAGAAGCAACAACCCGAAACGTGCCGCCCCTAAAAATTTGGCAGCCAATGCACATGTTTATCTGTCGGTGTAGTAGGGTACTCGTAGTAATAAGGCTGCCAAATTTTTTCGTGTAAGACCTGAAGTGGAGAGGAAATGCGACACGGCGTTATTTTTAGCCGTCAGTTGTGGTGAGGATCGTTGATATATTCCTGGATTCTTGCTGTGCTCACCAATTTGTCCCCTAAAAAATGAGGCAGGCTTTGTTTTGTGGATCTGTCGGTGCTTACGGGTACTCGTTGTAGTAAGCCTGCCGACCTTCGGTCCGCTCCGCTAACATTTTTTTCGTGTAAGACCCCCGTTTCCGTTGACTCGGTTTGCGACACGGGTATCTGTGTTGTTAATAAGGTTCCGCTTTCTTCCAGACAAAGTGCGTGGACTATAGGGTAGACCCTAAGGTAGACTTATAGTAGACTTAAGGGTAGACTCATAGTAGACTCATAGTAGACTATTTAGTAGACTATCTAGTAGACTAGGTCTACGTAGACCTAGCTTTGATAACTGTACGTTCGCTCCCGAATGTTAAGGTGAGAGGAATTAATGCCTTATCGTCTAAGGAAACAACACGATTGTGGATCTCAATCAAGCCATTACCGTGTAATACTTGGCAAAAGGGGAATGAGATTAGCGGTGTATTACACGTGAGAAGGCAAATCAGGTGTATCCGTGTAATACATGGAAAAAAATGATGTATTGGCACAGTCTTTTCCGTGTAATACATGGTATGGAAGTGCTATTCAACCCAGATTCCGCACCCTAAAGTGTCACACAACAAATTTTGGACGTTTGAAGATTTGGGATGAGCGATACGCATGCAGGCGTCTGCCCTTTGGGCAATCGCCACCCAAAATTACTGGTGTTTTGTATAAAATGCAGCATATATACAGGAGAAAACTATGAAAAAACCGATTGTGACAGTGGGGGGGGTGCGGAATGTAGGATTCAAAGTTTCACCTACGGCGTAATACACGGAGGGGCTGATGTTGAAATGGGACATTCAATCAGATGATTATCGTCAAGGAGTGCTGATATTACAGGTGTTACACGGGTAAGACGTAATGTTGCTTCTTACCCGAAAGCTGCCGCTGACTTTGCGTCACCATTTTTTGCCAGGTGGGAAAATACAATGGGTCATCGGCTCCATTACCTTCAAGGGTGGCGCTGACCAAAGGCATTCCCATCGGGTCGAGAGTTGCTACCAATTGACGGTATTGCAACAAGTCTGGACGTTTGTCTTTGGAATAGCCATAACGCAGCAGATTTTCTTCTGGCGAATCTCCCTGTTGATGATTTACACTAAAACTACTTGTATCAGTTCGTGCCACAACAGTCGGTAATTCATAGGCACGAATTAAATGTCGTCCTAACTTTGCTTCTATTTCCTGCCTTGCCTGTGACTGCAAGCCTAACTCTTCAACTACCCTTGCTAATCGGTCATCACTAGTATCTTTTTCCCCTATTGACCACCCCGTACTTAACTCTAAAATCTTTCGGTGTACCTGCACCCAAGGTTCCACAGCACACAACCGATGGTCTGACGAGCGTGATTATATATGTCAATAACAATACACGGAAATTGTCCGTAGCTCAGCCCTTGATAATTTCCGTGGGGTTTCCTCAGCTTCTGGTCAATACACTTGGCTATTTCCATCTTTTTTAGCCATTCGAGTATCACGTAAAGTCTGCCGGGGGAAGCTTCAAGAGGCGAGCTTTACGGGAATATCATCAATTCGCTCAGAACTTATTTCCACTATTTTCCCCTTCACTGATGTTGGTGAAAAAGGAGTTTTCTGTATACTGGCTAGTTAGTCCCGCAATAAAATGATTGAGCGCTTTAAGTGCTGCTTTGTAGCCTGGAGCTTGCTTACCTAACTTCAATTCTAGTAGAACTTGGTTACGTAAAGTTTCAAGTGTTGCCATTGTGGGGGGCGGGGTTGCAAGTTCAACAACAGTAGTTTTGGCTTGATGCACCGGCTCCTTCTCCCGTGTAATCAAAGGATGAGCATTGTCAACAGTCCAAATATTATCTGGAGAAATCGCAGAACTTTCCCGTGTAATACTTGGGCTAGCATTTCCCCTAATCACCTGTTCCAAGTAGTCAGCTCTACTCATACCCAAGCATTCAGCAGCGATCCCCAAAGCCTTCCAGCTTTCATCAGTTAATCTTACTGAGCGCACTTGACGATAATCATCGTCTTTAAGGGCGAACTTCCCTTGAATGTCACGCTTCAACATTCTTCAATTCCGTGTATTACATCGTAAGTTTAACGCGCTTATTGGTGAAGTTTAAGATGGTTGCTGCAGAATTACACCTAGGGTTGGGCAAACCCAGCCGTAGGCGAGCTTCGCTAACGACAAAAATGGACAACCCTTGTATTTTGGCGGCCAGAAGTCAACTCGTTTTACCCAAGAACGCAGGCTAGGCCGCTTTGTCTGCCGGGGGAAACTTCAAGAGGCGAGCTTTGCGCCAAAATACACCCAGATCTTGAGTTTTACGAGTAGACATTGTGTAGGGTTGTCCATTTTTGTCTATGGCACTTAAGCGTAAATAAATCAAAGCGCCTTATTAAAACGAATAACCGACTCGTCGGGTTCCTCCTTGTGAAAAAGTCGAGCCGAAATTACGGAGTACCCGTCTGCACCACGGGGGTCTTACACGAAAAAAAATGGGAGCGCCTTATAACAACGAATACCCGTCTGCACCCACGAATAAACAAACAAAGGCGCTCCCATTTTTTAGGGGACAATGCGACCGAAAGATCAACAATCACGCTTGGCTCGACAATTTCAGGTCCCAAGTGCGTTCGCCTCATGAAGGCTCACTCGGGAGCGCTAGCCCACGATCAACCACGTTCGGCCTTGCCGAAGGCAGGCTCAGGCGCTTTGATTTATTTTTATGGATCTCCCTATGGAAAATGAAGCGGTATGTTTATCAGGAATTGCTCAATCATGAATTCAATTTTCATCCATGTAATACACGGATAAGTCGGGTCTAATTTTCTCCCGTGTATTACACCGCTGCTCTCCCAAAGGTTTTCCCAAGTATTACACGGTATCACATGGGTGAAGATCCAGAATCACGTTGTTTTCTTACACAGTAAGGCATTAATTCCTCTCACCCTTCAATGCAGGAGCGAACGTACAGTTGATAAAGATTCTATTAAGGTTTACCTAGAGTAGACATACAGTAAACTACATGGCAAGATGAAGAGTAGACCAGTAGTAAACTAGAGGTAACTATGTCCAAAGTTGTTTCATTCAAGCTCTCCGATGAGGAATACGAAGCTCTATCCGCATTGCAAATGGAAAGCGAAGGTTCCCCCAGTATTACTGCAAAAAGAATTGTTCGAGATTCACTAGGTCTACCCGCGTCTACCTCGTCTACACGGGTAGACTCTCAGGAAATAGATGAACGTATTTATCAGGCTCTAGCACCATTAAAAGCCCAATTGGATGAATTGCGGGGAAAGTTGATTGCTTGAACCCCAAGCCAGTGCTTAAGGATGTGGTTCAGGTAGTGCGCGATCGCAGCCTAAAAAAATTCCGTCAAGCAATGGGTCGAGATTCCAAGGAATTATACGAGAAACGACTCAATGCTTTTATTGATGAGCTATTCAAAGAACTATGAAGGTGCTGCATCAATGCACGAGGTAAATATAAATACAAAATCTTCCAGATACGGGCGTTGAACAAGCGGGGCATTTTGTCTAACGGATCAACCCCAGGAGCGCGTAACGTTACCGTGACTGAACACCTGCGCACTTTGTCTGATTAGGTGTAGCGCGCAGGTGTCAACGTAAATTTCTGTGAGTCAATAATCGGCGGTCCCCACCACTAGTTACTGCTCCAGGGTGCGGGTGATTGTCGTTTGTACCGTGTGCAAGAGCGCGTACGTCGCGCCGGCGTGCAAAGCACGCCGGCGCGTGGGCAGTTGGCGCTCTTGCTGCAGCAGAGACGTGCGAGTCAATGAACCAAGAATCCCCGTCTATGCGCTCTCGGGGAGTGTCAAATTGCTGTCCATCCCAACCCTAGATATAATTTTCCGTGCAGAGGTTAAACCGTCCGCTCCCTCTATGACCATCCAAGGTTTCAAGTGATGTCTTCATTAGTTTTTGAAGAAAAATCTGTTTATTACCAATCGTTGCAGTATGTGCAAAAATCGCAGAGAAAGTCCATCTCTTCAAGGGGTGTGGATGAATCTGCTGCCCCTTAAGAAATTGTGGTATAATAAATTTCAGCACCGTGCGGCACACGGACATTAACGCTTGCTGTTGGATCTTTACGAAGGTGATGTGAGAATGTAAGACGCAAGTAAGCGCAAGCAGAAAGCGCAGTCTCACTCCAAGAATCCCATCGCCTAAAAGGCGTGGGAGTGTCAGTTGCTTAGATTGATGAATAAATGGAAGTTTTAGCATACAGCACCCTATTATGATTAGCCAGCAGCAGTGAGGTGTTGTTGGCTTTCTTGTATAGAGTGCCCTAGTTGATACTCCCCGCCCTCACAAGCTCGAGGGTTTTTTTTTCGACTCTCGGTCAGTTTTGCATCTTCGGAAGTTCCGAGGTTGACATCCTCCCGCGCGAAAGCACAGAGTGCGCTCTTGCTGGGGATTGTATCTAAAAAAGAGCGCACTCTGTGAATATCTTTGCAGACATTCTGTGAAAGCTTTCATGGATTGACAAAGAAACCGGTTCCGAAAAGCTGACAAGCTCAGTGTCTTAAGACCTGAGTAGAAGCGAACGGCAGTTTTAACTGCTGTGATATAATGATTTTGAGTCGAGTAAGAATAACCACAGCTACGACGAAACAACCTAGTACGGAGAAATCCCGGCAACCGAGATATCAACCTTTGCGTCGAATACTTAAAGGGCAAATAATGGCAGGTTGGGGAGTAGTTACATTTTTTGATTTTGTGGACTCTGAAAGTAAAAACAACTACCACCGCTACTGCAAGATGGATGGGTCAAGGTTCTCCTTATGGCACATTCGGCTGAGGGCGTTTAAGAAGTTCAACAGGCAAGCCAAACAAGACCGCAAATCTACCGGAAAACTGATAGATAAAGCGTTCCCATCGGTTCCCTACTCCGAGAATAAACACATCGTTGTCAAGAGAACAAAATCCCCATACGACGGTGACATAACCTATTGGAGCAAGCGTAACAGCAAACTCTACGACAGCGAAACCTCTTTTGCCCTAAAACAGCAAAACCATATATGTGCATCCTGTGGACTCAGATTTCTGTCCGATGAACGGATTCACCTACATCATAAAGACGGAAACCATTCCAATTGGAGAAAGGAAAATCTGATGGCAATTCACGAAAGTTGTCATCACTACCTGCACATGCGCAAATGCGAAAGCGCTCGAATATCGGGAGCCGTATGCCACGAAAGTGGCACGTACGGATCTAAATGAGAGGTGCGACGGATAATACCGCCCATCGACTCAACCAATTGGGCAGGCTTATTACTACGAATACTCGTGGGTGAAGCACTTGGGACCTGAAATTGTCGAGCCAATGTGATTGTTGATCTGTCGGCGTAGAAGGGTACTCCGTAATTGAGGCTCGACTTTTTCACAAGGAGGAACCCTCCGAGTCGGGTATTCGTTCTTATAAGGCTGCCAATTTTTTGCGGCAAATTCGACACCATTTTTTTCGTGTTAGACGGGCGTCACACGCGCTCGCGCCTATCTCTCAAACCGCTTTGAAATATTGGATGTCGTCCTTAAGATACGAGCGCACTTTACCCGCTTTTTGTAACCGCCTGCCAACCGTGAGAATATCTTCAATTCGTTTCCCCAGCTTTAATTTCAATTCCAAAACGCTAAGTTCTCGCAAACCCACTAGTTCTAGAAATTGCTCTGGAAAGCTTTTGTCA
>NZ_JABXYX010000224.1 GCF_017982655.1 Brasilonema sp. CT11
CTTAATCGCCTTCCATTACCCCAAGGTGGTTTTTTCCCTGAGGATTGGCCTAGCTTCACTCCACAACTTCATGTCTCTCAAATTACTCTCTCTACTGCCTGATTTTTAAATACCTACCCTTGAAAGGTCCCCTATGGGGATAAGGGGCAGGGGGGAAAAGGAAATTTTGGTTTTTTCCCTTTCCCGTTTAACCTTTAACCTTTTCCCACTAATGCGCAAAAAGCACTTTTGCGCATTGGTCTAATGAACCAGTACTACTAGGTATCTAATATTCAAAGCTGCGTCTCATAGTGAGACAATCAGATGTGTGACAGTTTAGAAGGCGATCGCTTCGACCTTGTCATCTATTTTTCCTAAATTACAATTGCAAGTAAATAGAAATATGTTTTTGCAGAAGTTAATTGGATTATTTATTTAGCTAAAACTAACTGTTTATTTAGCTTGGCAAAAACTAAGGCAGTGTATTGGGCAAGTTTGTCTAATCCACAAGTATCAATAAAAACTTGCAACTTTGAGAATAGTTGCAGCAAAAAAGTGATCTATATAAAGGTGTGAGGAGAACAGGAAAGATGTCTAATATCTTGCGGAAATCTTTAGTCATCAGTCCAGCAGTTTTGGGAGCAACGTTGTTGGTATCTACAGCGGCGATCGCAGCTCCAAACAACATCAACAATCAAGTTGTGACAACAGAAGTTTCACAAACAAGCAATAATCAACAAGCTTCTAATTCAGTCTCAACAACTTCAACAACAACTGCGACTGAAGTTTCCCCTAAGCCAGAGACGTTAACTCAAGTACAACAAACAGACGTTAACGTTCTGCAGCAAGTGAACAGCTACACCAACGAGGGGAAAAATAATTCTCAGTCCCAAGTGACATCGGTTTCCCAGTTCTCCGACGTACAGCCAACTGATTGGGCTTTCCAAGCGCTACAGTCTTTAGTTGAGCGTTATGGTTGTATTGCTGGTTATCCCAATGGAACGTACCGTGGTAACCGTGCTTTAACTCGTTATGAATTTGCTGCAGGTTTAAATGCATGTTTGGATCGGGTTAACGAACTGATTGCGACAGCAACATCTGACTTAGTAAGAAAAGAAGATCTGGCTACTCTGCAGCGCTTACAAGAAGAATTTTCTGCAGAATTGGCAACTCTACGCGGTCGAGTGGATACATTAGAAGCGCGCACAGCAGAATTGGAAGCTAACCAATTCTCAACAACTACCAAACTCGTTGGCGAAGCAATCTTCGCCCTCAGTGATGCTTTCGGCGATACAGCAGGCAAAAACAATAACACTGTCTTCCAAAACAGAGTACGTTTAGATTTCCAAACCAGCTTCACAGGTAAGGACGTTCTGCATACGCGTTTGGCAACTGGTAACGCGAGAAGATTAAATACAGGTGGTAATGTAGACGTCAATAGAAATGGAGCTATAGACACCGCTGAGCAAAATGCTGGAGGCTTTCAAACCTTTAACCTTAGCGGAGATAGCAGCAACAGCAATGACGTTGTCCTTGATTGGTTAGGTTACTACGTCCCCATAGGACCTGCCCAACTTTACGTTGTCGCTACTGGTGGTATTCACAGCGATTATGCTGCTACCAATAACCCCTACTTTGAAGACTATGACGGCGGTAACGGCGCTTTGACTACCTTCGCTTCCGAAAACCCCATTTATCGTATTGGTGGAGGTGCAGGTGCAGCGCTCAATATTCCCTTTGGTAAAGGTGGTGGGGTTCTCAAACCTAGTTCGTTAACTGTGGGTTACTTGGGATCTGAACCAAATGATCCAGGTATCGGTTCAGGTATATTCAACGGTAACTATGCTGCTTTAGGACAGTTGAACTTTAATCTTGGTCAGCGGATTGCGTTAGCAGCTACCTACGTTCACGGTTATCATGGTGCTGGTAGTGCTTTATTTGATGCTGGTGGTTTCCAGGGAGCAAACACCCCTGTTGTAGGTACTTCACAAGCTAACGCTCTGAGTTCGACCAGTGCATCTTCCAGCAACTCCTACGGTTTGTCAGCAGCGTTTAGACCGAGTGACAAACTCTCTATTAGTGGCTTCGTTTCCTATCACGACGTTACAGCCTCTGGTAACAATAATAGCTATGAAGCTTGGAGCTACGGATTGGGAGTTGCCTTACCTGACTTTGGAAAGAAAGGTAACGTCTTAGGTGTTTTCGGAGGTGCTCAACCTTATGCCCTTGGCAGAGTAGCTGGTGCTAACGATATCCCATATCAGATCGAGGGTTTTTACAAGTATCGTGTGAGTGATAATGTCTCCATTACTCCTGGTGTGATTTATCAGATGTCTCCTGGTCAGAATAGCAATAACGCTGATGCGTTTATTGGAACGTTAAGAACAACGTTCACCTTCTAGATAGTTGACAATATTTAGAATATTTTGTATTCATAAGGATTGCTCCGCAGATTGCAGCGGGGCTTTTTATATTTTTAGCTAAACTGGGCATTCATCTGATCAGTGTTTCACAAATGCAGCTATCACAGAGACTTTATTTTATAGCCCTCCTGCCACCGCAGGAAATTCAAGACTACGCTAATCAAATTAAGCAGTACTTTGGTGACAAGTATAGCAGTCGTCACGCACAAAAATCCCCACCGCACATCACTCTCCAACCCCCCTTTCAATGGACAGATGCTGAGGTACCAAAGCTAAAAGAATGCCTGAAAGATTTTGCCAGTCGTCGAGAGTCTGTGCCCATTACACTAAGTGGATTTGGTGCATTTACTCCTCGTGTGATATACATCAATGTTGTCAGAAGTTTAGAACTGCTGACTTTGCATACTGATTTGATGCTACATTTGGAAAGTAAGTTGGGAATGATTGACAAGGTTGGGAAAACTCGTTCCTTTGCTCCCCATATGACAGTTGCATTTAGAGACTTGAGCAAGCAAAACTTTAAGGCAGCTTGGTCTGAATTTGAGAAGCAACAGCTGCACTTTGAGTTTGCTGCTTCTTACTTGAAACTGTTGCTGCATGATGGCAGTCGCTGGAATGTCAATTCAGAGTTTTTGCTACAAAAAGCCTACCTGCGCGAATCTCTCTAACTGAAGTTTCTGTCGCATTATTTTGGTAAAATCGATATCAGTTTGAAAAAGATTAGTTTTCTGTGTTGTTACAAAAATTTAGATAATTTTTTATTTAGATAAATAATTAACTACACAACAGGTAAAACTAAACCTTCTTTAGCTAGTAATGTTTTAGGAAAGACAGATTTTACTTCAATCTGAACTTGGTCGAGAAAATCATCGTGGTCATCTGGACGATGATGAGAAATAACTAACTGGTTCACCTTAGCAGTTTTAGCCAAATTGACAGCAGTGCCCCAGTGAAAGTCAGGCTCGTTATGATTGGGTGCTGCGGGAGTTGTATAAGTGGCATTAGCAATTAGCAAATTAACGCTTTTTGCGAGCTGGGCTACGCATTTTCGATCCACTTCATTTGCGATCTTAGATAAATCTGTTAGATAGGCAACACTGTAGTCTTTCCAACTCACTCTATAACCTATTGATTTTTGCTCGTGATTAATGATTGCCGCTGTGATGGTAACATCATCTATCCTCACCACCTTACCTGATGTCAAATTATGGAAGTTTAATTCAGATTGCATGAACTGTAAAGGGTAAGGAAAGTGAGGCTGAAGCATCTGATCACACAAACATTGCTTAATAGATGCTCCATTTAAAGCGGCTGTTCCATAAATATGGAAGCAATTTTCGCTCTTGAATGCGGGAGCAAAAAAAGGAAATCCTTGGATACGATTTGATTGGGAGTTGGTAAAAAATAAATGGGCATTTAAGGGTGATTGCAGTTGCAGCCAATTTTTTCCAAGTAGGCGTAAACCAGTACCGCCATCAAAAACCAAGCGTTTTCCACCTATTTGCATTTCCACACAAGCAGTATTGCCACCATAGTGGATGGTGTGGTTATCTGGTGTGGGAATTAAACCCCGTACACCCCAAAATTGCACCACAAATTCTAACCCTTGGCTTAGAATCTGGGGTAGCAGTGGCTCTGAAGTTAGCTGGTTCTGGGAAGGCGACTGCTTAAAATTTGACATATTTGCTCGAAACTAGGTCTGACTAAGCAGGTCATCGTAGCGCCGCACTTCTAACAGTTGGTTTTTGCTGTCCACAATGACAACTGTGGGAGAGTATATTTTTAACTCTTCCGAATTAAACTGTGCGTAAGACATTATAATCAAGCGATCGCCACTTATGCCTAGACGTGCTGCTGCCCCATTCAGCTCAATTGCTCCTGAATTGGGTGGAGCTGGAATTGCATAAGTAATAAATCGCTCGCCATTGGAAACATTCACTACGTGCACCTGCTCATACCATAAGATACCCGCTTTATCCAACAGAACTTGGTCTACGCTGATACTTCCTACATAGTTAATATTTGTTGCTGTGAGCGTGCAGTTATGAATTTTTGCCAAAAGAAGCGTGCGCTGCATTGGGTTTCAGTTATCAGTTATCAGTGAAACAGTGCTCTTGAAAGGTCTCCCTAGACCACTGGTGAGACTGGCGATCAAGTCAGGGCTTAGGCCGTGAGGGAAGCCGAACGGTTTATCCACACAGGGAACTGGCGTTAGTGTAAGCACAAAGTGAATAGCAGGCATACAAAGCAGCGTATCGCTTTGCGACAAGCGCGTCTTTTTGGATATCCTCCGAAGACGCGCTTGTTGTGACCGCAAGCCTCCTGTTGAACTTGAGGTTACCAGTTATGAGTTAAAACAATAACCAACAGATAGCTGTTCATTGTTGACTAGCTCTGGACTATTGTTGATGTTTCAAGTTACTTGTGAATCCGAGTCTTAACTTTTTCCCCTACCCGCTCTAATACACTTTTCTACTAAAGGCAACACCTGATCAACATCTTGCCACCCGAGAATTTCCGTCACTTTTTTTTCTAAATTTTTATATGTGCGGAAAAACTCAGCTATTTCTTGAAGTCGATGTGGTGCAACATCTTTTAAAGATTTTACGGAAGTGTAACGTGGGTCTTTATCAGGAACACAAAGGATTTTCTCATCGCGATCGCCACCGTCTATCATTTCTAGCATACCGATTGGTCTTGCTGCAATGACACATCCTGGGAAGCTTGGCTCATCTATTATGACCATACCATCCAAAGGATCCCCGTCATCTGCCAAGGTGTTGGGTACAAAGCCGTAGTCGTATGGATATTGTACCGACGAGTATAGTACCCTGTCTAGGGCGAAAGCTTGAAGTTCTTTATCATATTCGTATTTGTTCTTACTCCCACCTGGAATTTCAATCAGAACGTTAATCAGACCTGGTTTCGGTTGGGCAGGAATACGGGATAAATCCACAACAAAACTCCTCAGCTAACAGTGAATTAGGGGTACTCTATGCTTAGCTCCCAGTGTATAATCTTAGATGAAAATGGGCTACTGTTCTTTCACATTTCCACCACTAAAAGTAAATTAAATTTTTGGTAAGCCCTCAGATCACACCAATTTTAACATCGCCAGAGCTGGAATTTCCCACACTATCACTCAAAGATTCAAATTTCATCCATTAGAAATTCAAAATTAATTTTGAATTTCTAATGGATGAGCCGACTTGAACGCTGCTAGTAGTGTCGGATTGTCACCCATACACTGGTACGCTTTTGCCTTTAAAGTTTGTAAAACTTATAGCAAGCGCCAGGTTGGTTAAGACGCTAAGCTCAGAATATGCTCCATCGCTGCCCGCAAGGTAGGGAAGTGCTCTAGTTGCTTGGGGATGCGACTTTTGAGCCAAGACCAGCACCGTTGAATCTTGTTCAAGTCAGGAGAGTAAGGTGGCAAGTACGCGACTACGAACCAGCAGCCTGCACTAATTGCTAAATACGTCCACTAAGAGTGAAAACTGGCGTTGTCGATCACCAGCTTCTGCCCTGGTTTTACAGCAATTTTCAGGTAAATAGACCACAGTGATGAAACCAACCAAACGTATCATCTTCCGTAATACAATCCGCTGCCTCGGTCATTGCTTGGTCGAGTGATTCAAGTGTGCGTGCCTCACAAGAACGGAGAAATTGCTTTAGTTTTGAGCAACAAAGCTCTATTGGGGATAAATCTGGGGAGTAGGGTGGCAAAAACTTGACTTTTGCGCCGACTGACTCAATTGCGACTCGTACAGATCGTCGCAGGTCATAACTGTAAGGGTTTGCCATAGGAATGCGGAAACTAATCACTTCTTTATCTATCCTACGTCCTGACTGAGGTGGCAACTGCTATAGAACCCATTTGACATCTTTTAGTGTGTTGAAGTAAAGTGACCGCAAAAGTTGTAAACAGTAGTTATATCATGTCCGATAATATCGTAATTATATAGAGGGCGGAACTCAGATGTCAGTAAGAGGTATCTTTAACTACAAAAAAAAAAGAAGATCAAGCCTGTAACAGGCGATCGGCTGTTAAGCCAGT
>NZ_JABXYX010000037.1 GCF_017982655.1 Brasilonema sp. CT11
ATCTTTAGATCAAGTTGAGGATGTACTCTGCCAAGGCTTACGAGAACTTTGTTCTGATTGCGCTCGCCTACGTTCTTTAACTTTTTTCCCTCATCTCAGGATACTACCTCTGAACGCAACTTAGTATCAGTCATAAAGACAGAGAATTACAGGAAGTTCAAACTGCACTCGACTGCTTAAAAGAGTTGGGAGTGCGCGAAGACGAAAAATCTGCCAAGAATCAAGGTTACTGGAAATTTACACTGACGCTGAAACATCAAACGGCGACAGGTGAAGAGAATCTGGAGGTGTTAAAGCAGAAGTGGAACGAACACCCAAAGACAAATTCAAAAGAAATATCTCAGACTGCACAAACAGCAGAGAAAAGCTTCGACTGGCAAGAAATCTGCCGCACAATGTTGGAAAAGCAGAAGCAGATGACTACCAATCGGCTGATGCGTGCAGATGAGATGCTATTTGATATCAAAGACATTTGTGTGGATCTGGCATTAGTCAAACGCAAACAGCAAGATAAGCGTAGTGGAGAGGATAATCCTGAAAAATCCCAGTTGTACAAGCCAGACTACGAAGAAACCCAGAAGCTAGAGTACAAAGATTTTCTTGCCCAAGTCTTAGAATCACAGCAAAGCAACAAAATCGCGATTATAGGCGAACCAGGCGCAGGTAAAACGACGCTTTTACAAAGAATTGCTTTTTGGATATTGGACAAGACTGATTATTTACCAATTTGGATACCACTGGGAAATTTACCAACTCCAGCGCCAAAGTTCAAGGAGTATCTCTTGAATGATTGGCTGGAAGATGCTGTCGTTTCCGTAACGCCGGGAATCAAAGCTGAGTTTGAAAAACTGTTGACGGCTGGTAGAGTGTGGTTGCTTCTAGATGGCGTAGATGAGATGGCTGCCAAATCCGCGAATGCTCTCAACGTTATTGCTAACCGGATCGTAGGCTGGAGTGAGCGCTTGCGTATAGTGCTGACGTGTCGGCTGAATGTCTGGGAAGCAAATCCATATTCTCTCAATGGCTTTCAAACCTATGACACGTTGAAGTTTAGCCAAGAGAAAGTAGAGGAATTTATCAAAGCTTGTTTCCAAAAAAGCGATCCAGTACTGGGTGTTCAGTTGCAGCAGGCGTTAAACCAATTTGGTAAAGAGCAAATTAAGGATCTAGTGAGAAATCCTCTACGGTTGATGCTGTTGTGTGCAACTTGGCATTTGCTAGATGGCAAGTTACCCGATACTAAGGCAGAACTTTACCAGCAGTTTGTTAATGAAGTCTACAGGTGGAAGCAAGAAACTTTTCCCACAACACCCGAAGATAGAAAGCAACTCAACGCCAAGCTCAAAGAATTAGCACTAGCAGCAATTGACAAGGAAAAGAACCGATTTTGTCTGCGGGAAAAGTTTCTTGAGGGTGTATTGGGAGAAAGGGATGGTTCTGTGTTCCAATTGGCGCTCAAAGTTGGCTGGCTCAATCAAGTCGGCGTAGACGCAAAAAATCCCAATCAACCCGTCTACGCTTTCTTTCATGGCACCTTTCGGGAATATTTTGCGGCGTTGGCGATCGCCAATTGGCATTTTTTCCTCAACCACGTTCCCGACAACCCCGCACAAGGCACTTACCGAATTTTTGAGCCGCAGTGGAAAGAGGTGATTTTGCTCTGGTTGGGGCGCGAGGATGTGCCAAAGGAGCACAAGGAGGAGTTTATTCAGGCGTTGGTGGAATTTGAGGATGGGTGTGGAGGATTTTATTGGTATCGAACCTATTTCCTTGTGGGGGCTGGGATAGCAGAGTATAAGAATTATCCCAAAGCCGATGAAATAGTGGCGCAAATTGTTAAATGCGGCTTTGGTTATTTCGATAGTGAAAAACAGCAGTGGCTATCTTGCTTCAAAGAAATTGCAGATACAGCTAAGATAGCCCTGAAAGAAACAGATATTCAAAGGAAAACTGTTGCTCTGGTGCAACTAATTCAGCAGTCAGAGAGCGAATATCTCTGCTGGGAAGCAGCTAATCACTTGGATCAAAATGGTGCAAACTACCCAGAAATTCTTTCTGCTTTATTGGATTCAATCAGAAAATCTCCAAAAGAATTTAGTGTTGCAAAAGAAGAAATCTTAAGAAAAATTTACTTTCGCAACAAAAAAGCTATTGCAGATCTAGTAGAGTTAATGAACAACTCTCAAGATGAATATACTCGTATTATATCAGCATTATGTATAGGAACAATAGACCCTGGCAACCCGCAAGCCGTTGGTGTTCTAGTAGAGTTAATTAACGAGTATAAAGATAATGAAAATCGTAAACTTGCAATATCCATTTTAGGACAAATTGGCAATTTAAATCAAACAGCATTTGATAATCTATTTGACTTATTAAACTCTTGTAAAAATGAAGAAATTCGTAAAAGATCACTAATGAGTTTAGGAGATATTTGCACTATAAATCCAAAAGCCTATGATGCAGTAGAAGACTTCACCAATCACTCTCATGATGAATATACCCGTTGGTTAGGAAAACGTATTTTTTTAAAAAGTAACAAGAAGCAAAATTATTTATTACCAATAAAATTTCGTCTGTCTTATATGACAAAAATAACTGTTTACCTAAGTGAGCTAACAACCGAATCTCAGAATGAAGAAGAATGCAAATTTGCCGAAAGCATTTTAAGAAAAATTAACTCTGGTAAGCAAATAGAAGCTGTTGATGGCTTAGTGGAGTTAATCAACAGTTCTCAGGATATAAGTATTCAATGGAAAGTAATAACAAGTTTAGGCGAAATAGGCTCAGGTAATCAAAAAGCTATTGATGCGCTAGTTGGGTTAATCAAGAATTATCATAATCAAAATATCCGTTACGTAGCAGTAGAAAGTTTAGGAAAAATTGACTCAGGTAATCCAATAGTCATTGATACCCTAGTTGAGTTAATCAATAACCGTCAGAAGATTTTTTTCTTTAGTTCAGTAGTAAGAAGTGTAGGACAATTTGGCTCAGGCAACCCAAAAGCCGTTGATGCTCTAGTTGAGTTAATTAGAAATTCCAAGAATGAATCTATTTATAGCCAAGCATCAGAGAGCTTACAGAAGATTTTGATAGAGGATCAGATGGCAAGAGTTGTCATCGCTTTAAAAGATACTTTATCAGAAGAGACTTACGAAAACGACTTTGAGCGCTACAAGCATTGCGTTGAAGTCCTCTGGCACTGCGCCCAAAATATGCCCTACCCAGACTTCTACCAAGCTTGGCATCAGCAAGAATGAGTAGGAAATACAAACCCTAAGTCTCTAATGATATTTTCGCCTTTTGAAACACCTGCTCAGCAGTAAATTCCAATCCTTCAAATAGAGAATCTGTAAGTAATTCCTCTCCCATATAAGTCTGGGGTGCTGCATCCGGATAAAAAACCGTAATGCTTCTAGCTTTACTATCTACCACCCAAACCCGCAGCACCTTAGCGTCTAAATAGTCTTTTGCTTTAGCAGCCATTTGTCCAAAGCTTTGTCCTGGCGAAATTATCTCAATTACCAAATCGGGAGGAACAGAACACACTCCGTCTTCTTCCCAGTCGGCGGGTAAAAGTTCATTGGAGATGTATAAAATATCAGGTATGGGCACCCAATCTCGTCCCCGACGGGTTAATGCAATAGCCAATTCTGGACAAACCTCACCTTTGCCCTGACACCATTGCTCAATCAAATACAGTAGGGTGCGGGTAAGTTTAGAGTGAAATTTTTTTGGTGACATCTTAGGAATTGCCTGACCATCAACCAGTTCGTAAGTGATATCTCCGTCGCCTGGGGGAAGATTCAGGAACTGTTGCAAGGTCAGTTGGTTGTTGGCTTGGAGTATCATGACGTGGATGAGCTGGCGGCTAATTTAATTGTAATTGGGTCATATCTTGCAGCGATCGCCAACCACCCCTAGAGGTTATAAACCCCACAGCGAGTAGCGAAAGTTCTATCAAGAAGACTAAACCTTTACAGTTACCAGTGAACAGTGATAACTGATAACTGTTCACCCTTCGGGTTCGCCAGATGCCTAGGTCGGGAAACCCTCCTGCAGCACTGGACTCACTGGTAACTGATAACTGATTCGGTCATTGCATTGCCTGCAACACCTCTCGGATAGTATCTGATGGTACTTCGTCAGTAATCGTCACCACACCAATTTGCGTTGGCAGAATAAACCTGACTTTACCCGCTTTCACTTTCTTGTCTAGTTGCAAAGACTCAATAATTGCTTCAATATCCACCCCGGACGGTAACTGAGTTGGTAAACTTGCTTTTTGAATTAGGGCGTCTTGACGTGAGGCTTCTTCTTTTTTCCACATCCCCAGTTCCACTGCAATCTGCCCTGCTGCAACCATACCAATGGCGACTGCTTCACCGTGATTCACGACTCGATAACCTGTTAAACTTTCTACTGCATGCGCAATGGTATGACCGTAGTTGAGAATTGCCCGGAGTCCTGCTTCTTTCTCATCCTTACCGACGACATCTGCTTTGGCTTGACAAGAACGGTTGAGAATGGCTTCAATCAATTCAGCTTTGATGTAGCGTAGTTGATCTAAGCGTTTACTCTCTTCCATTTGGGCAAATAATTCCGCATCCCAAATCACGCCGTACTTAATAACTTCTGCCATTCCAGCACGAAATTCACGAACTGGCAAACTTTTCAGGACTTCTGGATCAATCAAAACCAAGCGCGGTTGATGAAACGCCCCTATCAAGTTTTTGCCTTGGGGATGATTGACACCAGTTTTGCCACCGATCGCTGCATCTACCATTGCCAAGAGTGAAGTTGGCACTTGTACAAAGTTAATTCCTCGCAGCCAAGTGGCAGCAGCAAAGCCAGTCATATCCCCAATAACTCCTCCCCCTAAAGCTACCATTGTTGAGGAGCGTTCTATGCGGTTTTCTAGGGCGGTGTCGTAAATTTTCTGTACAGAACTGAGGGTTTTGTAGCGTTCACCGGGGCTTAAATTGCAGCTAACAACTTCAAACCCAGCAGCTTCCAGAGATGCTAATACTCTTTCCCCATAATGTTTAAAAATAGTCGGGTTAGAAACCAGCAGGACTTTTTTGCCCAGCTTCAGATTGCTCATCATCTCGCCCAGCTGATCTATGCCCCCTGGTGCGATCGCAATCTCATAAGACTGTTCTGGTAGATTTACGTTAATAATTGAAGTCATAACCAAATCCCAAACAAGCGCCCGACGGCTGTATTCTACAGTATTAACACTCCTTATTCCCAATCGCAGACGCTCTCTGGTTCAACTTTTTATATTAGACCTCTTGCAAAAATGCTTAAATTGTCATGTTGAGCGTTCGCGTTCAGCGTGCCGAAGGCATAGCGAAACATCTGGTGGGGATTCTATGTCCTATGCCCTGCCTTGCACGCTACGCGCTCCGGACACGCGCAAGGGACGCTAACGCTTCACTACGTTTGGCTGCCCTAAGTCCTTACGGACACGCGTAACGGACGGGCACGCTGCGCCAACAGAATGACATTCACGTTTTTTGACTTTTGCAAGAAGTCTATTATTCACTTTATGAGAACTCCTCAAAAAAGTAGCCGCATGGGGCACATGTATCAGTCATCAAGCAATTAATCACTAATAACTGATAACTGTTCCCTGCGATGCACTGAGCTTGTCGAAGTGTTCCCTGCGATGCACTGAGCTTGTCGAAGTGTTCCCTGCTTTAATTGGTAGTCTCCTGAACAACTTGACCTGGAGCGTTAATTTCAACAGACTTGTTACCAGAACCATCAACAGAGATACGGAATAAGCGTTCACCCTCAGACGAAGTATAACTTGTCTGTTGATCGGAATTTTGAACTTGAACAGGAGCAGCGTTCAGTTGCAGCTTGTTTGCTTTCCTGTCATAGACATTCATCCGCGTTTGGGTTCCTTGACGGAAAACTCTTACACTGTAGTTTGGTGTTTGGAAGGTAGTGACCGTTGTTTGTGGTTTAATGAGTGTGGTAGAGGGTCTTTTGACTGTTTGGGCAACAACTATACTAGGTTCAAACCCCAACCCACCAATTACCACTAAAGCGGTAGCTAGAAAAGCGTATTTCGTAATCATAAGTCGTTATTCTATTGTTATAGCCACAATAAATTTGGATTGATTATAACTATCAAGTCTCTCTTGTTATAGGATAACTTAGCAAAGGTTCAAGAAATATTTTTATTGAGTCGTTCATCTGTAAATGATTCAATAATATTTATAAACGATTATGGAGAAACTTCGATGTTTGCTATCATTGCTTACTTACTGTTCTTAGGTCTGTTCTTTGGGATTGCTGTTGGGTTACTTTTCGGTCTTCGTGCTATTAAGCTGATTTAATTGCTCTTTTGAGTTTCACCTAAAGGCGAGGACAGTTGGGTGCGGGGGAAGCGTCTCCCCGCCCTTGCAAGCTGTCCCTCGCAAGCTTTTCTTCAGCTTCTTAGCAACTTTGCGTGAGATTTTTATCCAACAACGGCTTTTATAGGTGTTTTAGATTGACCGACAAAAGCAGAACGCGTCTCTAGACCAAGCAAATTTAGCATTTCATGATCAGCGTTGTATCCTGGACAAGGAGTGGTAACTGTTAACATATGCCCATCGTCACTGGAAAAGATAGAATTCGCTCCTGCTAAGAAGCATAAAGCTTGTTCTACCTGCGAAAGTCTGGCTCTACCTGCACTAAGACGAACATCCGAAGCAGGCATGACAATACGTGCCGTGGCAATCATTCGCACCACTTCCCAAATAGGAACATCAGGTTGATTTTCCAAGGGCGTGCCATGAACTTGTGAGAGAATATTTATTGGTACTGACTCTGGATGTGGATGCAAGGTTCCCAGAGTATGCAACATAGATACGCGGTCATCCACGCTTTCGCCTAAGCCGAGAATACCGCCGGAGCATACAGTTACATTTGTTTGCCGGACGTTGTTAATTGTGTTGAGGCGATCGCCATAAGTTCTAGTTGTAATGATCGTGCTGTAGTAGTCCTCGGAGGTATCCAAATTATGGTTGTAGGCATAAAGTCCTGCTTCCTCCAACCGCTTAGCTTGTACTTCCGTCAACATACCCAAAGTACAGCAAACCTCTAAACCCAATGCTGTCACCTCTTTAACCATGTCCAACACTTGCTCAAATTGGGAGTTATCGCGCACCTCTCGCCAAGCAGCGCCCATGCAGACACGACTCACGCCACTTTCTTTTGCTTGTTGGGCAATACCAACAACTGTTTCTTTTTCTAAAAGTGCTTGTGCCTTAACCTCTGTTTTGTAGCGGGAGGATTGGGCACAGTAGCTACAATCTTCTGGACAACCCCCTGTTTTGATAGATATCAGCTTACAGACTTGTATTTTGCTTGGATCATGAAATTGGCGATGTACGCTAGCCGCTTGATAAATCAGCTCTAGCAGTGGTGTATCATGTATTTTACGTATTTCTGATTCTTGCCAATCGTACCGTATTACTACTGACATTTCTATACTTTAGTTAGATTTGTAGATAATTTTAGCTCTTTCTCAAGTATTAACTAGCTGATGTTCCTCATACAGAAAGCCTCACTACTGTTAAATTATGAAGGGGCACTGATAGCAATGGTAAGCAAATCTTCAGTAGTATAGGAATCCGGTTTGATTTCTGAATTGACTCGTGGAGGTAGGGAACAGGGAACAGGGAACAGGGAACAGGGAACAGAAAGTGTACTGAGTTTTTTTAAAAAATCAAATATCAGTCCTATATATGGAATTGGAATTGCCGAATCTGACGACACAACGCTTGTTATTAAGACTAGCAACAAATGATGATATACCTAAAATCCTCAGGTTTTACACTGAAAACAAAACATATTTTACTCCATTTTCTGCTCTTTGGTTTGATAACTTCTTTACAGAAGAGTATTGGCTAAATCAGTTAGAAAATAACTATTTAGAATTTCTTAACGATATATCATTAAGATTATTTATTTTTTTTAAAGCTAATCAAAAAAACATTCTTGGATTTATCAACTTTTCCAATTTTGTCAGAAGTTCCGCACAGTACTGTAATGTAGGATACGGTCTTGCCGAAGCGGAACAAGGAAAAGGTTATATGACAGAGGCATTGCAAGCAGCTATTAAGTATGTATTTCAAGACTTAAATATGCACCGAATTATGGCAAATTATATGCCTCATAATCAGCGCAGTGGAAACGTACTGAGAAGGTTAGGATTTGTTGTAGAAGGCTATGCCAGGGATTATTTATTAATTAATGGAAAATGGCAAGATCATATCCTTACAAGTCTCACTCATCCTAACTGGCGGGCAAATCCATAAGCTTGTACACATCAAATTCAAGCATTTTAATCCCAACTGAGCTACACCGGACAACAATTTTGGATAACTTGGATAAATAGTAATGACTTTGGCTGAAACTGCAAACAACACCCATTCTACCAATCCTTTTCTCAATCTCCACTACGAAAGAGCTGTTGAATCTCTGGGTGAGGATTACTACGATGAAGTCACCGCAGCAGAATTTCCTCAACATATCCTGCGCTGGCGTAATGATGCACTTTTACACCGCTTAGGACTAAATCCGCAATTGGTAAAAGACGACGACTTTATCTCAGCCTTTGGCAAATTTGAGCAACGAAAACCACTTTTAGCACTGTGTTACCACGGCTATCAATTTGGCGAATACAATCCTTTTTTAGGAGATGGTAGGGGCTTTCTCTACGGACAAGTACGTGGTACTGATGGCGAACTATACGACTTCGGTACCAAAGGTTCCGGTAAAACTCCTTACTCCCGTGGTGGTGATGGTATGCTGACACTCAAGGGCGGAGTACGAGAAGTTCTGGCTGCAGAAATGTTACATCACTTGGGTGTACGCACTTCACGTTGTTTGAGCATGATTGAAACAGGCTTATCCCTTTGGCGAGGTGATGAACCTTCTCCTACTCGTTCTTCGGTGATTGTGAGGATGGGGCGATCGCACATTCGGTTTGGCACTTTTGAACGACTGCACTATTTGCGACGTCCAGATTTGACCAAAAAACTACTAGACCATGTGATTGAGCAGTATTATCGAGATTTCATCACTCAACAAGATAAGTATGTTCTATTTTATGCCGATCTAGTCAAACGGACAGCAGAACTGGTTGCGCAGTGGATGGCTGCAGGTTTTTGTCATGCAGTGCTAAACACAGATAATATGTCAATAACTGGGGAGAGTTTTGACTACGGTCCTTATGGCTTTATAACCAGTTACCAGCCCTACTTCACTGCTGCCTATTTCGATCATTATCGACGCTACTGTTACATTCATCAACCTGGGATTTGTAAGTGGAATTTAGAAACACTCCAAGACGCCTTAAAAGCTGTTATTGATTACGGTGATATGCAGGCTGGATTGGCTAAATTTGATCAGCATTATCAGAGCGAATACCGCACTTTAATGTTGAAGAAGTTGGGTTTTGAGCAATTGTCACACCCAGAAGCTGATGAACTTTTAAATCTGACGATTCAATTTTTGCAAGGTAGCGAAGTTGGTTATCATCAGTTCTTTTACGAAATGGCTCGCACCTTTTCATTGAAATGGCGAGACGAACCAGGTTTGATTATGGCAGATTCAAATCTTGTACCAGCATCAGGAGTATCAGAAGTTTTTGATAATTGGTGTCTTATATACCATAAAATGTTAAATAATTTTGACCCGGAGCAAATAGATAGTATTGCCCAAACTCTAACTCGTCAAAATCCCAAAACTGTGATACACAAACCAGTGATTGAATCAATTTGGCAATCCATTGTTCAGGAAGATAACTGGCAACCTTTTTATGAGTTAATTGAGTGCATTCAGTCTGGAAAATAGAGAAATGAACTGTTTGTAAGCCAATTTGCGCTTAAAAAGTGAAGTTATATCATGTCCGGTTGAATAATTGTCATTGCGAACGAAGCGAAGCGCGTAGTGAAGCAATCTCAAGCACTTGCGATTGCTTCGTTTCACTTCGTTCCACTCGCAATGACATCTCGTAAGTACTTAGGCGGACATGATATTACACATTATCGCCCTCACACTATAAGTGTGGGGCTACACAAACAAAGCCTGCCTGCGCAGGCTCATTCTATGCATCTTATAATTAAAGAGATTGTTTTCTGCTCCCAACACTGTAAAAGTAGTTTTTGCCAGAAAAATATATACTGTATAGTAAAGCGGATTTTCCTTATAGAAAACTCGCGTTACGAATATGTGTAAAGAAGCGAGCTAATTGTGAGCGAAGAAGAATTTTCTCGGTGTATCCAAATTCTCCGTCAGCAGATAGAAGCGCTGCAAAGATATATTATGTTAGAGCTAAGGCAGCCGCAACAAGTTGCTGAAGCAATGCAGCAAATAGATGCCTCCTTGGACAAGCTGCATGTACTTGGTGAAGAAATACACAGTAGCTTAGAAACAATGCAGGTTATTCAGGAACAACTGCTAGAGCAGGATGAGTATCTAGCAGAAGAACGTCAGCGTTATCATGACCTGTTCGAGTTTGCACCCGATGCTTATTTGCTGACAGATACTCAAGCAGTGATTCTCTTAGCTAACCGCGCTGCTGGCGCATTATTCAACGTCTTGCCCAACTTCCTCATTGGTAAACCATTAATCAATTTTGTGTCTGAGGCAGAACGTTGGGTCTTTTATAACAAATTAAACGAGTTTTCCTCTGTATATTCTTCCGTGCAAGAGTGGGAAATATGTATGTGTCCGCGTAGGAGTCAACCTTTTGACGCTTCACTCTTGGTGGCACCTGTGCGTGACCCTTTTAGAACGCTGGTTTCTCTACGGATAAGTGTGCGTGATATTACTAAATACAAGAACGCGAATTTACAACACATCCAATCAGTAGCTGAGTTGCTGCCTCTGGCAGCAACTCAGCTGCTGCCTCTGGCAGCAGCTGTAGAGATCCCTCGTTCGCTCGATGGCTTGCAGGTGCTCTTTGTGGATGATGAAGCCGATGCCCGCGAGTTTATCACGGCAGTGCTGGAGCAACATGGAATTTCTGTGACAGCAGTTGCAACAGTGGGTGAGGCGCTGGAGGTGCTGGAGCGATCATCGCGCCCCGATGTGATACTAAGTGACATCAGGATGCCCGATGAAGATGGCTACGCTTTGATTAAGAAAGTACGGGCACTGGAGGCTCAGAAGGGATGGCAGATTCCTGCCGGTGCTATAACAGCTTATCTTGGAGAAGACCGAGCAAAGGTATTATCAGCAGGATTTCAATCGCACTTGCATAAATTAGCAGAGCCAACGGAGTTAATTGCAATGGTGGCACAGCTTGCTGGGCGAGGTTAAATCAGTGAACAGTGAACAGTTATCATTGTTCACTGTTCACTGTTAAGAGTACTTTAGCAGATTTTTCCCAGGTTAAAGATGGACAGCTTAACCGAACGCAATAAAGATGCTCTCGCAATGAATGTGTTCCCAGGCGGTGGCGAGATGGCAGCGTTAATGCGATCGCACGATTGGTCAACCACCCCATTAGGTCCAGTCGAGAACTGGTTGCAGAGCCTGCGTACCTGCGTTAGCACCATGCTCGCGTCTCGCTTTGCCCACGCCATTCACTGGGGGGAAGACTACATCCAGCTTTACAACGATGCCATGATTCCCATGTATGGCGCAAATCACCCCAAGGCACTGGGGCAATCTGCTCGCGAGACATGGGCAGAAGTTTGGAATGACCAGGTTAAGCCGCTGTTTGAAGGGGTCAAGACTACGAGTGAAGCCTTCTTTGCGGAAGATCAGTTTTTTCCCCTTTTGCGCTTTGGCTACCTGGAAGAGACCTATATCACGTTCTGCTATAGCCCCATCTGGGATGAGACGGGCAAGATTAGTGGAATATTTTCTACCGCAACTGAGACTACCCAGCAAGTGATTGGTCAACGTCGCTTGACGATGCTGCGAGAGCTAGCCACGGCTGGAAGTGGGGCAAAAACGCGCTTGTCCGCCTGTCTTGCTGCCGCCGATACGCTCAACCCTTACGATATTCCCTTTGCCTTGTTCTATCAGGTCAACGAGCAAGGCAACTCGGCAGAACTGGTTGCCTCAAGTGGACTGACCGCAGACAGTGCCGCTGCACCCCCGACGATTACGCTAACCGCGCACGCTGACGCGAACGGAGTCGCAACGCTTGCGCGTCGCTGGTCGCTGGTTGACGTTCTCCAGAGCCGTGAATCACTGCTGATTACCGATGTAGTCGATCGCTTCGGAGCGCTACCTGGAGGACCGTGGTCAGAAAGTCCCCATTCTGCATTCATTCTTCCGATCCTAGCGAGTAACAATGAACTTGTAGAATGTCTGCTAATTGCTGGAATCAGCCCTCGGCTTGAGTTCAGTGCCGAATACCGCTCATTCCTTGAACTGGTTGCCCAGCAGGTTGAAAGTTCCATTGCAACGGCTCGCAGCTATGAGCAAGAACGCCAGCGGGCAGAAGCACTGGCAGAACTTGATCGCGCCAAAACTACCTTCTTCAGCAATGTCAGCCATGAATTTCGCACGCCCCTAACGTTGATGCTCAATCCACTTGAGCAAGTCATCGCCGAAACACACGGTGTACTACAGCCCGAACAGCGCGAACAACTGGCGATGGTTCAACGAAACGCGATGAGACTGCACAAACTAGTCAATACTTTACTTGACTTCTCCCGAATTGAAGCAGACAGGATACAGGCAGTTTATGAGCCAACCAATTTAGCTGCATTCACAGCCGAGTTAGCTTCAGTGTTCCGTTCGGCGATTGAAACAGCGCGGCTGCAATTAATAGTAGATTGTCCGCCCCTGAGCGAGCCTGTGTATGTAGATCGCGAAATGTGGGAGAAAATTGTTCTTAACTTAATCTCCAATGCGTTTAAGTTTACTTTTAAGGGTGAAATTGCCGTTTCATTACACCCAGTAGGTGACAAAGTAGAGCTAAAAATACGAGATACAGGCACAGGCATTCCCCCCGAAGAGTTACCCCGAATTTTTGAGCGCTTTCACCGCATACGAGGCATACAGGCAAGAAGTCATGAAGGGTCAGGTATTGGGTTAGCTTTGGTGCAAGAACTCGTTCACTTACATGGTGGAACTGTGACTGTTGCGAGTGTCGTGGCTGAGGGAACAACTTTCACAGTAACCTTGCCCACAGGTTCATCGCACTTGCCAACTGAGCAAATTAGTGGCGATCGCACATTGGCATCAACTTCAGTAGGTGCTGCCCCTTATGTTGAGGAGGCACAGCGATGGCTACCCGAAGAGGAGGGAGGCAGCGAAGGAGGGAGGGAGCCAGAGAAATTCCCTCACTCTCTCACTGCCTCACTCCCTGACTCCCCTTCTTCTGCAAGCATTTTGTTAGTTGATGATAATGCCGATATGCGGGATTATGTAGCGCGTCTACTCTCGAAGCACTGGCATGTGAAAGCTGCGAACAATGGAGCTGCTGCACTAGCTGCTGTCGGTGAGCAACCGCCAGATTTGGTGCTGACTGATGTCATGATGCCAGAAATGGACGGTTTTCAATTGCTGAGTGCATTACGTGCTAACCCATTGACAAAAGGAATACCTATTATTTTACTGTCGGCTCGTGCAGGGGAAGAAGCGGCGGTTGAGGGTTTGCAAGCGGGGGCTGATGACTACCTGATTAAGCCCTTCTCTGCTCGTGAATTGGTAACTCGCGTTGATTCTCACTTGCAAATGGCACGTCTGCGCCAAGAGTTATCCTCCAATCGCATGAAGGATGAATTTCTCGCAACGGTTACGCACGAGCTGCATGCTCCCTTAGTTTCTATCCTTGGCTGGACTCGCTTACTACGTTCAAGCCAGCTTGATCGGGCGACTGTAATACGAGCCTTAGACACAATTGAGCGCAGTGCTAAGAACCAGGCAAAGCTTATTGAGAATTTGCTGGATATCTCAACTATTATCTCAGGTAAAGTTTGCTTAAATCGTGAACCAGTTAAACTGACTCCTATAATTGAAGAAGTTATTCATACAATCAAGCCTAATGCTAAGGCTAAGGGTATTCATATTGTAGAAACGTTGTATGCACAGACGTTACATGTAGAGACGTTGCATGCAACGTCTCTACATAATAAAGATATTTCGGTTTTAGGCGACTCAAACCGCTTGCAGCAAATTGTCACAAACTTGCTTGAGAATGCTATCAAATTTTCACACTCGCGAGGAAGAGTAGAAGTTCGGCTCTATACTACTGACTCTTGGGCTACTATCCAGGTTAAAGACACAGGTATCGGGATAAGTGCTGATTTTCTGCCCCATGTTTTTGAGCGCTTTACTCAAGCTGAAGTCCCTAGTAGGCATTTGCCTGGGGGGTTAGGTTTGGGACTGGCGATCGCCCGTCAACTCGTAGAACTGCACGGAGGTACAATTGAGGCAGTCAGCGGCGGAGAAGGACGAGGTGCAACGTTTACCGTCAAGCTACCGTTAGTTTGACAGGGCAATATGGCAAAAGACAATGGATTTTCAGCTATCTATCCATGCTCAAGAACAACTTGTAGAAAGAAATATACCTTTAGAGGTTGTAGAACTTGTACTTAACCAACCCGAACAAGTAGTAGAGGAGGACAACTTAAAGGTATATCAAGGAAGATTTGAAGCAGCCAACGGAAAAACCTACTTGCTCAGAGCTTATGTCAACGATCAAGTTAATCCTATTAGAGTAGTGACAGTCTACAGAACTAGCAAAATCAATAAATATCTTCGATAAAGAATATGCAAGCCAAATACGACACAGAGCAAGATATTCTACGGATTCGTTGGTCAGATGCACCAATTGAAGAAAGCGACGAAGAGCAGCCTGGAGTCATTCTTGACTATGACTTACAAGGCAATGTGATTGGTGTAGAAATTCTCAAAGCTTCCCATAAAATTAGCGAGTGGCAACAGTTAACCTCATCGATTAGAGTAGATGGCTAATCAATAGAGTGCAGTCAAAACCCTTTGGTAATAAGAATTTACAATTCAGATCGAGAGGTGATTGAGCAATGGATCGAGTAAACAAATATCGTCAAATTGTGCGCGACTTCTTACAGAATTTTGCGGCTGATGATCCGGAAGCCCAGTTAATTTTTGATGTTGAACGCGATCGCTATCTCGTCATGCACAATGGCTGGCGTGGCGAATATCGCATTTATGGTTGTGCTATGCAGCTAGATCTGATTTCGGGCAAAGTCTGGATTCAGCACAACAGCACCGAAATTTTCATTGATCGAGAACTGATTGGGCGTGGTGTTGCGCCCCAAGATATTGTCTTAGGATTTCGATCGCCCAGCGTCCGAGAACATCTCGCCGCTGCTCATGCAGCAAGTAAGCCTTAAATTGTAGCGTGCGTTAACGAAAGTACGGTAACAACAATATGCAAGCCAAATACGACGTTGGGGTTCGTGCGTTTCTCCTACGGAGACGTTGCGCGAACGAAATTCTAGACAATACAGTTTGCCAATTTGCCACCAGTCAATTTGTTCAGCTAGAAACTCTACCTAAAGCCATCTATAATAAACAACAGGCAGAAGCAGAGTTCTATGAATCTTTTTTCAGCAGCGTTACCCTATGGGCAACCAAACTAGAGCAGATTGTTCAAACCGGAAATCGCATTGCCTGTACTTATGGTTTAGCCGCAATAGACGCGCTTCACATCGCTGCTGCATTTTCTGTTGATGCAGAGGAATTTGTAACGACTGAAAAAACTACAAAACCGATGCATCGCGTTACAGAAATTCAAATCGTTTCAATTGCGAGTGAGGCACTCCGTTGGGCGGGTTCCCCGACTTGAAGGAAGTGCCGAACCCGTAAGGGTGAATAAAATTCTTGCTAAATTGCCGGAACCAGAAACGCCATGCAACGACCTGAACCAGAAACAGTCACATTAGACCATGTTGTAATTACGGAAGAGTTGTCTAGGCGATCGCCTCGTCCTCCAAATTTGCAGGCGGAAAATCAGGCATTGCACGCGTTGGTGCGGCAGTTGGTGAATCAACCTGAAGCGATGCTTCAGAGTATAGTTGACATGGCACTCGACTTATGCAGTGCCCAAAGCGCAGGAGTCAGCTTGCTAGAGACAACTCCCACAGGGGAAGAAATATTTCGCTGGAATGTATTAGCAGGAACATTAAAACAGTACGTAGGTAACACCGCACCCCGCAATTTTAGTCCCAGTGGAACGTGCCTTGATGGTCTACGACCCGGCGGAGCCGAACGCGGTACTCCTGTGCTTTTTTCTTATCCCAGTCGATATTTCACCTATTTGCAGGAGACGGAAGCACAGATTGTTGAGATCCTAGTGTTACCACTCATCGCGAATAACGATGCCCTTGGCACTATCTGGATTGTATCTCACTGGGGACAGCAGCAATTTGACAGTGAAGACCTGCGGGTGATGACGAGTTTGGCAGACTTTACCGCTACCGCGCTGCTTGTGAATCAGCGACAAACAAGGGAATTGCTTGCTGCCAACGCTGCCCTAGAAGCTGAAATTGTTGAACGCAAGCGAACCGAGGAGTCGGCGCGTGAGAGTTACACATATTTTCGGTCAATTGTCAACCTAGTGCCTGATATGCTCTGGCGCAGTGACGTAACCGGCGACACCAGTTGGTATAACCAGCGCTGGCTCGACTACACCGGGCAGACGATGGAAGAGGCACAGGGCTATGGCTGGCTAGAGGTGATTCATCCGGGCGATCGCGCCCAATCTCTCGCCAACTTTCAAAATGCAGTGGATGAAGGTCGTCCCCTGCGACAAGAACACCGCATTCGGGGTACAGACGGAAACTATCGCTGGTTTCTGATTCAGGTCGAGCCGGTCTTTGACTCAGACGGGCGCATTATTCAGTGGTTTGGAGCCGCTACCGACATTCATGAGCAGCGTTGGGCGATTGAACAATCGCACGAATCTGAACAACGTTTGCGGGTGATGATTGAAAATCTGCCGGGTGGAGCGGCGTTTGTGGTTGACCGCGATCTGCGCTATCTGCTTGCCGAAGGCGAAGCGCTCTCTGCCGCCGGTTTCAAAACACAAGATTTAGTCGGCAAAACCATTTTTGAGGCAATGCCGCCCGAATTAACCGCCAAGTATGAGAAGCTATACCGCATGGCTCTTGCGGGAGAGTCGTTTGAGCTTGAACACAATTCACACGATCGCTTCTACATCTCACGCGGAACTCCGCTTCGCACGAAGAACGGCGAAGTTTATGCTGTGCTTGCCGTCTCCTACGACATATCCGAGCGTAAAAAAGCAGAAGTTGCTTTGCGCGAGAGCGAAGAACTCTTCCGCTTATTCGTCACCGCTAGCTCGGACATAATATACAGAATTAGCGCAGATTGGAGTCAGATGCGTAACCTCGAAGGTAAGAACATCCTCGCCAGCACTGAGAACCCCAGCCACACATGGCTTGAAACGTATATTCCCAAGGAGCAGCAGCCGCAGGTATGGGCTGTCATCCAAGAAGCCATCCGAACCAAGAGCACGTTTGAGTTGGAACATCGGGTTATTCAACAGAACGGCACAATCGGCTGGACGTTCTCACGCGCCATCCCAATGCTGAATGAGCAGGGCGAAATCATTGAATGGTTCGGAACAGCAAGTGATGTGACTGATCGCAAACAAACCGAAGCAGCGATCGCTCAAGACCTCAGAGACACGCAACTGCTGCACGAACTGAGCGCACGACTCGTCACTGAAGGCGACATTCAGGTGCTTTACGACGAGATTGTGGCGGCTGCGATCACTATCACACGAGCTGATGCAGGAACAGTGCAAATTCTCGATGAAGCGACGCAAGATTTGTTGCTGCTTGCCACGCAAGGCTTTGAGCGCAATGTGATTGATCGCTTCTCTCGCATCAATGCCAGTTCTAATACGCCCTGCGGCATTGCACTGGCAACGGGCGATCGCACTTTCGTGGATTTCGATGTGCCCCAAAGCGAAGATCCCGATGGCTCGATGCGAATACACGTTGAGGCAGGCTATCTCTCGGCGCAATCTACCCCACTGATTACCCGTTCCGATAAAGCGATCGGCATGGTTTCAACTCATTGGCGCAAACACCATCGACCGAGCGATCGCCAACTGCAGTTTCTCGATTTACTTGCCCGCCAAGCCGCTGATTTGATTGAGCAACGGCAAGCCCAAGCTGCCTTACGCGAATCGGAAGCAAAATATCGATTCCTGTTCAACTCGATGGACGAAGGGTATTTTCTCTGTGATGTGATTTTTGATCAAAACAAGCAACCTGTTGACCTGTTTTATGTGGACGCAAATCCGTCAGCGACGCGAATGGTTGGGCAGAATTTCACTGGACGGCGACTAAGAGAAATCGATCCAGGGTATGAAGCGTACTGGTACGAAATTTTTGGTCGCGTCGCCGGAACGGGTATTGGTGAGCGTTTGGAGCGATACGCCGAGCCAGATAAGAGATGGTATGACTTCTATGTTTTCAAAGTTGGGGATGAGGACAGGCGACGGATTGCGGTTGTGTTCAACGACATCAGCGATCGCAAACGCAACGAACAACATCAATCAATACTTTCGGAAATTACAGATGAGCTTGTCAGTCTTAACAACATAGCAGAAACTATGGATCGCCTCGGCGAGAAAATCGGGCGGTATTTCGGGGTAACGCAATGCATGTTTGCCGAACTCACCCAAGACTTTGAAACCTCAATGGCCGCTTACGGATGGAACGCCGATGGCACGCCTTCGCTGAAAGGGACTTACCGGATACGGGATTTCCTTTCGGACGAACAAATGGCGGCGAACATGGCTGGCGGGGCATCAATCGTTAACGATACGCAGACCGATCCGCGCGTCAGTGCGGAGAGTTACGGCGCGCTGGGCATCCGGTCGTTTGTCATCGTGCCGCTGATGCGTGACAAGCTGTGGCGGTTTTTGCTTTCCATCATTGACAATAAACCGCGTGAGTGGCGCGACGATGAAGTTGATCTGCTGCGGGAAATTACCAACCGCATCTGGACGGGCTTAGAGGGCGCCCGCGCCGAAGCAGCCCTGCGCGAATCGGAAATTCAGCGAGCTGGAGAACAATCTGCCCGCGAACAAGAACGCCAGCGCGCCGAAACCCTAGCAGAACTCGATCACGCAAAAACTGTCTTCTTCAGCAATGTTTCTCACGAGTTCCGCACCCCTTTAACGCTATTGCTTGCGCCCTTGCAAGATGCTTTAAGCGATCACACCCATCTCCTACCTCAACCGCAGAGGGAACGACTGGAACTGGTGCACCGCAACAGTTTACGCCTGCTGAAACTGGTTAATACTCTGCTCGACTTCTCCCGCATCGAAGCTGGTCGGATGGAAGCGGTATACGAAGCAACAGACTTGGCACTGTTGACAACTGAGCTAGCAAGTGTATTTCGTTCTGCCATTGAGCGGGCAGGGCTGGGCTTCAGAGTCGATTGTCCACCGTTGCCAGAATCAGTTTATGTAGACCGTGAGATGTGGGAGAAAATCGTCCTTAACCTGCTTTCCAACGCCTTCAAGTTCACCTTTGAAGGCGAAATTGGCGTTAAGCTGCATCCTGCTGATGACCATTATGTGAGGCTACAAGTGCAAGATACCGGCACAGGAATTCCACCAGAGGAAGTACCCCATCTGTTTGAGCGATTCTACCAGATACGAGGAACAAAAGCAAGGACTCATGAAGGGTCTGGGATTGGTCTAGCGCTGGTGTATGAACTGATTCGACTACATGGTGGCACTGTAGATGTGAGTAGTACTGTGGAACGGGGAAGTTGCTTCACCATCACCATTCCTTTGGGCACAGCTCACCTGCCAAGCGATCGCCTACGTCGAGTCGTAGGCGATCGTACCACAGCAACACGCACCCAGGCATCAACAGCAATCGGTGCAGCTCCTTATGTTCAGGAGGCAGGGCGTTGGCTACTGCAAGAGGCAGGGGAGCAGGGGAGCAGGGGAACACGGGAGAATAAAGAATTCCTCTCCTCTGCCCCTCCGCCCCTCCGCCCCTCTGCTCGTATACTCGTGGTTGATGACAACGCCGACATGCGCGATTACCTGACGCGGATACTGAGCGAACACGTGCAAGTGGAAGCGGTTGCGGATGGAGCAGCGGCGCTGGCGGCGGTACAAGAGCGAGTGCCGGATCTGGTACTGAGTGATGTGATGATGCCAGGGCTAGACGGTTTTGAGTTGCTCAAAGCATTGCGGGCTGACGCGCGTACAAAAGAAGTCCCCATCATCCTGCTCTCAGCCCGTGCAGGCGTTGAGTCTGTGGTGGAAGGACTCGAAGCGGGGGCGGACGACTACCTGATCAAGCCGTTCTCTGTCCAGGAACTGGTATCCCGTGTAAATGCTCATCTCCAGATGGCACACCTGCGCCTTGAAGTACTCCGCCAGGAAAAAACAACCAGCCGCAGAAAGGACGAGATGCTGTCAATAGTGTCCCACGAACTGAATACCCCACTGGTTGCCATTCTCGGTTGGACGCGGTTACTCCGTGCCAATCCGCCCAGTCACTCTATGCTGATGAAATCGCTGGAGACAATTGAGCGCAATGCCACTTTGCAAGCTAAACTGATATCAGACTTGCTGGATATTTCACGGATTACCGCAGGCAAACTGCATCTCAATCTTGAGCCTGTCGAACTGCAATCGGTGATTGAAACGGCGATTGCCTGCGGCAGAGCTACGCTTAACTCCACAGTGGATCAAACCCAAAAAACCAAAGACATTGAGCTGACGTGTCTGCTTGACCCAAGACCAATAATAGTTCAAGGCGATCCAGAACGTTTGCAGCAGATTGTCTTAAATCTACTGATCAACGCCATCAAATTTACGCCTAAAGGAGGAAGAATTGAGATACATCTTAATGTTAAAGAAAATCAAGCTCAGATCAAGGTAAGTGACACTGGCTGCGGAATAAGCGCAGAGTTTATGCCTCATGTTTTTGAGAGTTTTCGTCAAGCACAAAGTACAAAGAGTCAATCAATTAAAGGGCTAGGGCTGGGACTGGCGATCGCCCGTCACTTGGTAGAACTCCACGGTGGCACGATCTACGCCGAAAGTCCTGGAATTGGGCAAGGTGCAACTTTTACTGTCATGTTACCGCGCGATGGGTGTTAGTGAAAGTTATCAATTATCACTTACCAATTATCGCACCAGCCGGCGAGGCTTTATGACAACGGCCTTAACAAAAATTAATATTGTTTAATTTTAAGAAAGTGTAATAGCATAAATAATAGTTTAGTGTCAATAGAAGGCTAATAACAAACGCTTAGCACTCAAATACAACACCAGACATTTGTCTACAAACGCTAATCCCTAAGTAGTTCATAAGTATTTGAACTAAATTTTGACATGAGTAAATCAGACAGCGAACTAGAGTTTGAAGCTTTGCTGGACTACCTCAAGCTAAACTGTAGTTACGATCTGAGTGGTTATAAGGAAGGAACTTTGATGCGTCGGGTGCAATACCGTATGCAGCAGTTAGAAATCGAGAACTACGGGAACTATTTGCAATATCTACAGAATCATTATGACGAATCTGTTTCTCTGTTTAACACGATCTTAATTAATTACTCTGGCTTTTTTCGCGATCGCTATTCCTGGGATTATTTAGCGAACCAAATCATTCCCCAAATTATCACACGCAAGCAGTCGGATGAAAAAATCCGAGTTTGGAGTGCTGGCTGTGCTTCTGGACAAGAAGTTTATACACTGGTTATGTTGCTAGCTGAGGCTCTTGGTATCGAGCAATGTTTGCAGCGAGTGCAAATTTTTGCCACAGATGTAGATGAAGATGCAGTTTCTGAGGCGCGGCGAGCAAGTTATAGCGAGATAGAGGTAGCAAACATTCCGAGTGACCTACTGTCCAAATACTTTGAGCAAATCCAGCAACGCTACGTTTTTGACTCCAAACTGCGTCGCACAATCATTTTTGGTGTCCATGACTTGGCGAAGAATGCGCCCATGTCCAAAATGGACCTGGTTGTGTGCCGCAACGTGCTAATATACTTCAAACCCGAAACCCAAGCAAAGACTCTGATTCGCTTTCATTTTGGCTTGACTAATAACGGCTTTCTCTTCCTAGGTAACTCAGAAGGCTTGACCAACAACAGCCATATCTTCACACCTGTCAGTTTGAAGCATCGTATTTTTGTGAAAGGACAAAGTCTCACTTTACAGGATCACCTGCTGCTGCAACCCCGGACTGACACCAAAAAAGCAGTTAACCCTCTAACTACCCAAATCCACATGTGGAAAGCAGCCTTCCTTGCTAGTCCATTAGCCCAGCTAGCAGTGGATCGCAGTGGTCGCGTGCTTCTAGCTAATCAACAGGCTAACACCTTGTTTAATTTGAACATCAGTCATATTGGTGCGCAAGTGAAAGATCTAGAGATAGCGCGACTTATCAATCCATCCACTTTGATCAATCTGCTTGATCGCGATTCGGTCAAGCCCAGTGCCGTTCGGCGCAGCCGTGCTGCAGGCTCAGACAATCGCCACTCGTCGCTTGCCCGCAAACATGTAGAGTGGGTTACTGATAATCACACAATTTATCTAGACATCTACACCACACTAATATCAGATGAGAGTGGTAAGGCCCTAGGCACAAACCTCACTTTTATTGATGTCACCCGCAATATATTGTTAGAGGATGAAATTGAACGCTTAAACTCAGCCCTGACAAAGGTGACTCAGGAACTAAAGGAGACAACAGAAGTATTACATACTACAAGACAACAATTCGATAGTACTCAAAAGGAGCTAGAAAGCGTACACCAGGAGATGCAATTTAGAAATTATTTCTAAACATCATTTGGTCGATAAACTGCACCAAATGAGTGATCACTATTAACCTCAATAACTAAATCAACAAATGTGGGAGATTTAACTAACGGATTGATGAACAATTCTGGGTGCAAAGAACACCAAAAGTAATTCACAAATTGCTCCACTTCTTTTTCACTCATTCCTGACTTACCAGCAGCAATCATTTGCCGTTCCGCTTGTTTGCGCCACTCTAAGGAAAGACGATAATCTTTGGGATACAGCAAAATTAGGTTATCTAACTGCTCCCACAGTGGTAGGTAATCGCTGAGTTTGCTATTCATCTGACGGGCAAACGCTTTATCCTCATCTGTTATGATAGGCGGCGGTGCGGTGTCAAATGCAGTAGGCTCAATTGGTCGTACACCCACAAACCAACCTTCAAACAAGACAATATCTACATTCTCTACAATTTCTGGAGTCGTTCGATCGCCAGCACCCGCGTGGAGAGATTTGTCGAAGCGGGGAACTGCAACAGGACTTTTGCGCTGGCGGATCTGCTGCAGTATTGTTAAACCCAATTCTACATCGTGTGTTCCTGGAGGACCACGCCAAACTAAGCGCGGCTGTTTCTGTTTTAATGCCAAGCGCTGATCATATGTTTTGTACAAGTCATCTAAAGATAAACTCAGCGTACAGTATCCCAACTGTTTGAGAATCGCGCACAGAGTATTACACATCGTCGTTTTGCCTGTTCCCTGTCCTCCTAAAATACCTTGTATGAACGGACGCCCCAATTGTTGGTGATTAAATACTAGTTGTTTTGCTAAAGATAGCCAAAGATGATTTTCATTAGTCATTAGTTATTAGTCAAAAATAATTTTCCTCTGCTCCCTGCTCCGGTGCTCCCTTCTCCCTTCTCCCTGCTCCGGTGCCCCCTTCTCCCTTCTCCCTTTTCCGTTCACGAACCAAGCTTGAAAGCTTCCAGAAACAAGCTGTACATAAAACCGATTTTAAGGATATTGAGAGATTCTACCCAAAGCGCCTGTCGCTCTCGTATGCTACGACCGTAGTATATCCGGCTACCGACTTCTGTTAATGTCAATAACACTCCAGCAACAACAATGTCCCATTCAGCAGTTTGTCCAGATGTGGTGGCAACTGCGCTTCCCAGAAAAAAACCGAACAAACAACTAATTATCAAAACCGAAAACCGTCGCCAAGGATTGAAAAACCATAGCCGCAAGCGTAATGCAATGGCATTGAATAGGTTGTTTAAGCGTGTGTTTTGCATAAATGGAACTTCCGCAATGACTGGCGTGTAGGAGAGTAGGGGGCACCCGAGCACCCGAGCACAAGCAGCAGGGAGTTAGGGAGAAATATTTTCATGTGTTCTGCTGTAAGCACTTTATGAGGGCTAATTTTAAGGTAAAGTCAAGAAATCATGACATATTTATATAGGGGGATTCAAAAAATCAAAAGTCCTAAAGTTATTGGTTAATGTGTAGAAAACGGTTATTAGTGTTGATGTCTAGCCCAGAGGCTGGGTAATTGATTGTGGATTTCTTGCTGGCAAATGCTGTATGGAGGATCTCTGACAAGTCCATATGCTTGCTTAAATAGTATTGTGGCTATTTGTTAGGTTTTGAATAATCATAAAAAATATATACTTTTCTTCATTGTGAGCAATAACCTTGCTGTTTTGCTTAAAGAAGCATACATGATATATTTCACGCACTAGTTACCAGACAGCCTTGGGTGGGCAATTTTTTTTAGATTGCTTTTACCGCTATTGGGCTGTTACTTGCTCAAGCCGACACTATAAATACTTATCAGTAAAATATATTACCATGAACCCGCCAGTGTGTTGTCACGCTATTCTGGTAGGTTTTTCGTTGGGAGTGCTGTTTCTACCAATGGGATGCCGTCAGAAGAGTGTATCCTTCGAGTCAACAAAATTAGAAGCTTCTTCTCTACCGTCTGCTCAAACACCTCAGGAACAGAGCGCAGCATCATCATCTGGTTCCTCAGTATCAACAAAAAGTTATCAAGTCGAAAGTAGCAGTGGTGGGATCAAGCATACCGTTATGACATATCAACAGGGATCAAGTGGGCAAGCAGCTAATCAAGGAACTTTACGAATGAGCAATCAAACCAACCAACCTGTGCGCCTTGCTCTACTGTCGCGACGTTCTCTAAAGAAAGGCTCTTCCTCTGGACAAACTAAAGATGCTGTTCCAGCACATTGGGATTTTGCTCCACAAGAAGGAAGTGAGAAGGGGATGATTCTAGCTTTACCTAACGGTAAGTTAGAACTGGAGAAGGGAGATATTTTAGTTGCCTTTGCACAAGATGGTTCCCGTCGCTACTGGGGTCCATATGTCGTTGGGGAAACTTCCTCTCCAAGTTGGAATTCTCAAAACAAAGAATGGCAACTTATTCTTAGTCCTTAGCCACCAGTCATTAATCATTAGTCCTTAGCCCTTGTGGTGTTGAGTACCTGGAACCGAAAAACTGAGCCAAAGTCATGTTGATTAATTTAGCATTTAGACTGTTGACTGGTTACTTATAACTAATGATTAATGACTATATGGGCAAACGTCGAGTCTTCACTGTCACTCTGTCGATTTTATGGTTAGTTTTAATTGCTGGGGTGGCATTCTTTTGGCATTTGGGCAGTATAGGCTTGATTGATGAGACAGAGCCACTGTTTGCTGAAGCCTCTCGCCAGATGTTTGTTACAGGTGATTGGATTACTCCATTTTTCAATGGTGAAACTCGTTTTGATAAACCAGCTTTAATTTACTGGTGTCAGGCGATCGCCTACTGGATTTTTGGAGTCAATGAATGGGCAGTCCGTTTGCCTTCAGCGCTTGCTGCTACAGGACTAATTAGTTTGGCATTTTACACTATACAGTGGCATTTAGCAAGACAAGACTACCTTGAGCGAACAACTCGCCCAACTCGACGCTGGTTAACAGCTGCTTTGGCAGCTGCTGTCATGGCACTCAGTTGCGAAATGATTGTCTGGGGCAGAACGGGTGTTTCTGATATGTTGCTGGTTGGCTGCATGGACTCGGCATTGTTGTGCTTTTTTCTCGCTTATGCCCAACCCTCACAATCAGAAATGAAAGCACGGTGGTATTTGGCTTTTTATGTCCTGACTGCGGGTGCAATTTTAACCAAAGGACCAGTAGGAATAGTCTTACCTGTGCTGATTATCGGCATATTTTTGCTTTATTTGGGAAATGCAAAAGCCGTTTTGCGGGAAATGCGTCCTCTTACAGGTTTACTTATTACTTTATGCTTATCAGTACCTTGGTATCTGCTAGTTATTTGGCGTAATGGTGAAAATTATATTAACTCGTTTTTTGAGTATCACAATTTTGAACGTTTTACAAGTGTGGTCAATCACCACTCAGCCCCTTGGTATTTTTACTTTTTCGTTGTACTAGTAGGTTTTGCACCATACTCAGTGTACTTGCCTTTGGCTATGGCAAGGCTGAAATTTTGGCAACCAAAGTACTGGCGTTCTCAAAAACGCTCTAGTCAACTTGGTTTATTTGCCTTTTTCTGGTTTATTGGTGTTTTTGGCTTCTTCACCACTGCTGTCACCAAACTCCCTAGCTATGTGTTGCCCTTAATGCCAGCAGCAGCTATTTTGGTAGCTTTATTATGGAGTGACTTGCTTAAGGATGAGAAGATCACGCAGCAATATTCTCCTGATTCTCTTAATCGTCCCCTCTTCTGGACAGGTTGGGTGAATGTTGTATTTTTATCAGTCCTAGCAGTCGCAATGTTTTACGTTCCTGAGTTAATACGTGATCCCGCTGCACCCAAGTTCTCCGAGTTGTTTGAACAATCAGGCTTATCAGTACTAGGAGGTGTCATTTGGCTAGTTTGTGCTCTGATAGTGGCAGCTTTACTGGTGCGTCGTTATTATCAACCAGTGTTAATGGTTAATGTGTTGGCGTTTGCGGCGTTTTTAGTTTTTGTTCTCACGCCTTGTTTGTTTTTGATAGATCAAGAACGTCAGCTACCTTTACGGGAATTGTCTGCGATCGCAGTCCAAGCAGAACAACCGAATGAAGAACTTGTCATGGTGGGTTTCAAAAAGCCAACAGTTGTTTTCTATACTCACAAACAAGTCACTTACGTCAAAGTATCTACAAATGCTGCACAATATATTCAAGACAAAGCTGCCAAGAAAACACAGCCTCCCTCAGTGCTGGTTCTTGCTGAGCCGAAAAAGTTTCCTGAAATGAACTTAAAGCCAACTGATTACGAAAAGTTGGGTACAAGCGGGGCTTATCAACTGATTCGAGTTCCTTTGAATAAGAAAGAACTAAAAAACTCTTAACGCGACTTTTGGAGAACCAGCGCTGGATAGTCGAAAGTAAACCAGAGGAAGCAAATTTGGGCGATACGCATGCAGGCGTCTGCCCTTTGGGCAATCGCCTCACGGTAACATCCTACTTCTTAGCAGTACCTTTTTTGACAATGTGGCAACGGATTCTACGACGACGGGTTTGCCCTCTACTATGTTCTATAGCAAGTTTTTGAGGAGCATTGGGAATGACAGCAGCAACAGACCCCGTAAAGTTGAGCAAGCAGGAAGTTGGCAAAGCCGCTGCCGCTTTGGTAGAATCAGGTTCTATTGTTGGGTTGGGTACGGGATCAACGACAGCATATGCAATTGAGTTTATAGGCGATCGCCTCAAATCAGGCGAACTCAAAGATATCGTTGGTGTGCCCACTTCGTTTCAAGCAGAAGTGCTGGCGAAGCAGTATGGTATTCCACTCACCACCCTAGACGCTATTGACCACATTGATATTGCAATTGATGGTGCAGATGAAGTTGATCCACAAAAAAATTTGATTAAAGGTGGCGGTGCAGCACATACCCGCGAAAAGGTAGTAGATTATTTCGCCAGCCGATTTATTGTCGTTGTGGATGGTGCCAAATTAGTTGACCGACTAGGTTCTGTTTTTCCAGTTCCTGTAGAAGTAATACCAATGGCAGTTGGCCCCGTCACCCTGGCACTTGAAAAACTTGGTGGCAAACCAGAACTGCGTATGGGTGTGAAAAAAGCTGGTCCAGTGATTACCGACCAAGGCAACATGGTTATAGATGTCAAATTTGACACTATAGATAATCCAGATGAACTAGAAAAAATACTGAATAATATTCCTGGCGTGTTGGAAAACGGTATCTTCGTCAACTGTGCTGATGTCGTGTTAGTAGGCGAAGTCAAAGATGGTCAGCCTGTTGTCAGCCAATTGTAGTAGTTTGAAATGAGTATAGGGGCGCACAGGCGCTGCGGCCTTGCGCCCAGATGGCAGAAATTCAAAATGTACCAAACAGACACCCTGCGCAAAATGTGCAAGCGCTGTCTGTGAGGCACAAAAATTTCCTTACTTTATTATTTTTGTATTTAATCTTGTCTATAAGTGTTGTTTTTAACATCCATCAACCAAATTTTTTCTAGAATGGCAATTCTTCTGCGGTAAACAGCAGTACGATATTTTTTATAAGTAATTATACTCATAAAAAGAAATAAAGGAAAAGAAATGATAGACAACCCTATAAGATTATTAGTATGGGCATCAGCAGTACCCTGAGAGTGAATGTTTAAGGGTTCAGTTGGCTGAGTAGTAGAGTTATGTGGCATTAATACCTCCAAAGATATATAGTTCTACTAATAAAGCTTCAAGGGGAACGTTTTATTTTTCGCACAAGTTGAGGATTTTCCGGATGTATCCGGACTCTGGTGACTAAAACAATGAGTATTTCTAGTTCCCATAGTCATAAAAGTTTTTATCTTTAGGAATACCTTTGTCAAAATACCCTCATTCTAAAAGAGTTGGGGTGTACAAACAAAGGCCAATAAGGTTACTGTTAGTGGTATTTAAGATCCCCCAACCACGCGCTTGTGCTACAACACGGCGGAAATAAAGCTACGCTATGGCGCTCCGCCACGCCTTACGGTGAGTAAGCGCGCTGCGGGAGAGTCTCCCGACAGCCAGGCGACTGGCGGAGCGCGTTTGCGCAGCGCCAAAGTCTGCCGGGGGGAGTATCCCCCCGGCGGAGCGCATTGCAAGAGCGCCCCCTCCGGGGCTAGCGAGCCTTGGCTGCTTTGCCCCTTAGGGGCTAGCGGAACCGGAGCTTCTCCCCGGAGAGCTATCGGGGAAGACCTCCGGTCTCGCTGCGCTAACACTAGTCGCCTACGGAGGAGCCAGTACTGTTCAAAGCAGCGTGGCACTTTGTGCCATAGTCCTTGTTTCCCGACAGAGGATAAGAGCGTTGAAAACCCTCCTGGATAGCGCTGGTTCACCATTCCAAAGCAGCGAAAAGCCCGCATAATCAACTTTTTGAACGCCAGTTACTAACTCCTGCACCAGACGCTGCGCGTTCGCGTAGCGTGCGCGTTCGCGCAGCGTGTCCGTAAGGACTCAGGGCTTACAAGTCGGGGAACTCTAGCCGAGCACTGGCTCCTTTTGACCCCTTCGGGGTTCGCCAGTTGACGCCAGGTGCTACCCTGCGGGAAGCCGCCCTCCGGGCGTCTACAAGTCGGGAAACTCTAGCCGAGCACTGGCTCCTTTATGCCGGGGAACCCGTCCACCGCACTGGCTCACTTTTGACCCCTTCGGGGTTCGCCAGTTGCTTTATGCCGGGGAACCCGTCCACCGCACTGGCTCACTTTTGACTTCCAAAGCAGCGGTACTAGCCCTCATCAAGTGCTGGACTCACCGCGCTGCCTCACCCCGGCACTAGCTCCCCTTACACCCAGCCTACGGCACTCAGCGCCCCTCCGGGGCAACGCAGTGGCTCCCCTCCTGCGCCGCGCTGTCTCACCAGTCGCAGCCTACGGCTCGCTCCGCTAACATGGGGAGCCAGTACTGATAGCGTAGCGTGGCACTTTGTGCCATAGGAGGGTTTCCCTCCGTAGGTATCTGGCGTTGGAAACCACGCCACATGCTACAAGTCGGCAGAGCCGCCCAACGCAGTGGCTCCCCAAGACCGCGCTGGCTTACTTGTGACTTCTGTTTTATAATTTCTTCTCCAATATTTAAGTTTATCCATAGAAATTGATTTAGTGACAACATTCACTCCAGTTCCTCGCCAAGCAACTTCTGAATCTGTTGTAAAAACAGCACATTCTAATTGATCTAGCTTAATATTCCAATACTCACTAAATCTGCTTTTCAAAGTTATGACTTGCTCAAAGACTTTATTTCTATGCTTATTTCTTCTTTTCCTTTCTGTTGCTCCTGTTGCTTCTGTATCAATAAATTTTGTTTCTATTAAGAAGATATTACCGAAGGAACTTAGATAAACGAAATCACACTTACCCAAATCTGTATAGTCAGCAATTGGCGACTTTTCAAATAACAGTAATTCACAGCAGAAAGGAAATATCTGTTCGATATTCAAGAACAAATAAGCCTGCAATAGGAGTTCGTTATCGTAAGGAAAACTCACAACACCCTCAAAAAATCTTTTAATCTCTTCCTGAGATTGGGGTTGAATTCTTTTACAATGTACAACAAAATTCTTTACCTCATCTGCGAGCATGCAGTTTTCGTCTCCTCCTCCTTATTAACACACAGTCACCATGCATCAAAATATACTATGTATTTTTTAAACAAAACATCCGCATAAGTAATGAAAAAACCAGCCTCTTTTCATTTACTTACGGTAAATTATTGAGAGAAAAACTGTATTTATTGTATCTTTTACATAAGTATTAGCACGTACTTAAAGTTACATCCTGAACCTCTGGTAGTAATGCCATTTCACCAAATGCCTGATACAAATGATTTTTCTCCAATTATTTCCCCCCACTCTCTACTAGAATTTACAGCAATTTTCGGGTAAATAGACCACATTGTAAGGGCACAAACCCTTATGGAAGCTTGTGGTTCTAATAGATGAAAAATGCTGTAATATTTTTACACGTATGCAGGAGTAATCACTAATTAACGGGACTTGATATTACAGATAATCAGATTCCCGACTTGTTGCATAAGTCGGGAATCTTGCAACCTCTAGCAATTAATGACATGAACCACAATCGCTATTTGATCAAACATCAGCAAGCGATTGTGGATAAGCAGAGAATCTAGCATTTTGAAGAGCCTGAACAGTTGTTCTAGAATCTTGCACCCAAAATTGTCGTCCAAAACGGACAAGTTGACGGGAAGTTCCGGCTTGTACAATTCCTATAACTGGAACTTTTGCTTTTTCTCTGTCTCCTGAGTATTCTTGCAAAATTGTTCTGAGGCGATGTTGTTCTTCAATTGTGGCTGCTTGTTGAGGATTCAATTGCACCATCACCAACTGTACTGTTTCTACTAGCTCTACATCTTCAACAATCAATTGATTTTGGTCGTCGCGTCGGTCTACTTTTCCCCAAATTATTAACCTAGAGTCAATTTGGAGCAAAGAGTGAATCCGCTCATAAATTTTAGGAAAGACGATCGCTTCTAATTGTGTGGTTAAATCTTCTATTTGTAAAATAGCCATTGGATCGCCTTTTTTGGTCATGACTTTCTTAACACCGTTGAGCATGACAACCGCACAAATAGCACTTTCTTCTTTCTGTTCGCCAAGCTGCGAAAGGTTAATTGGAGCTAGAACACGTGCTGAATTGCGAATAGCTTTGAGTGGATGATCTGATACATAAAATCCCAAAAGCTCCTTTTCCATTTGCAACTTTTTCTGTGGGGGAAAATCAGGAACTTTTTGAGCTTTGGGAGCTATATCAAAGCTATTTTGGTTTTTATTAGTAGTAATGGCAGTAGAAAATACACCGCCGAACATATCAAAGAGATTTCCCTGTCCGCTCGCTCTGTCTCTGGCACGAGATTGTGCCCAGTCGTATACTAGCTCTAAATCGTGAAGTAACTGGTTGCGATTAGAGTCAATTGTGTCAAACGCTCCACAAGAAATCAGCGCTTCTAAACTACGGCGGTTGACAGCACGCAAATCCATGCGATCGCAAAAATCAGCTAGAGACTTAAACTCGCCTCCTTTGTCTCTCGTTTCCAAAATACACTTTATTGCATTCTCTCCCACGTTACGAACAGCGGACAATCCAAACAAAATGTTGTCACCTGACGGTGTAAAATCTTCACCAGAGCGATTGATATCTGGCGGCTCTATATGAATATTCATATTTGCGCAGCCGGAAATATATTTCTGCACCTTGTCTGTGTCATCGCTGTTAGCCGTCAACAGCGCCGCCATGTATTCCAACGGATAGTTCGCTTTTAAGTACGCAGTTTGATATGTGACATAAGCATATGCCGTTGAATGGGATTTATTAAAACAATTAGAAGCAACCAAGCCATCTTTAATAACAAAATTATGGTGGCGCTCTACCCCAATGTCATAGACATTTTGCGTCCCTAAACTTTTTCGAGTTACAATTTTAACCATTTTCCTAGCCCCTAAAAGCTATAAAATCAATTAATTTCTAAAATTGTCAAAAGCGTGTAACGCCCATTTTGACAGCAATAAATATTAATTTAGTCCAATTAACATTTAAGTAGAATATCTGCACAGCCCAATCAAGTGGGCAGAAGTCGTCAAAGTGTACTAAAATCAAGGACTTGAGTCGTAATATAAAGTAATCATGGCGTCCATCCGCGAGTTGCACACACAGCTAATTAACAAAGAACGCTCTGCAGTTGAAATTACGCGAGTTGCACTAGAGCGCATTCAAGCATTAGAGCCAAAATTGCACAGTTTTTTATGCGTGACTGCCCAGAGGGCATTAGAGCAAGCGCAGCAAGTGGATGCTAAAATCGCCGCTGGGGAAGAAATCAGCATACTCACAGGGATACCGATTGGAATCAAAGATAATCTGTGTACCAAAGGAATTCCCACCACCTGCGCCTCTCGAATTCTAGAAAATTTTGTACCACCTTATGAATCAACTGTCACCCAAAAACTGGCAGATGCTGGTGCGGTGATGGTAGGTAAAACAAATTTGGATGAGTTTGCGATGGGAGGTTCCACAGAAAACTCTGCCTTTAAACTCACGGCTAATCCTTGGGATTTGTCGCGGGTTCCAGGAGGTTCTTCTGGTGGTTCCGCAGCAGCAGTCGCAGCAGGAGAATGTGTTGTCTCTCTGGGTTCTGATACTGGTGGTTCGATTAGACAACCAGCCTCTTTCTGTGGTGTTGTGGGAATGAAACCAACTTATGGACTCGTTTCTCGCTATGGCTTGGTGGCTTTTGCTTCCTCTTTGGATCAAATTGGACCATTTGCACGCACAGTAGAAGATGCAGCTATATTATTGAAGGCGATCGCCGGTTACGATTCCAAAGACTCCACTAGCCTGAAAGTCGAAATACCTGATTACACCGCCAACTTAAAACCAGAACTTCCTAAAGGAAAGCTCAGAATTGGTGTGATCAAAGAAACTTTTGGTGAAGGTTTGGACTCACAAGTCGAAGAAGCTGTCAACAAGGCGATTAAACAATTAAAAGAGTTGGGAGCAGAAATTCAAGAAATCTCTTGTCCTCGGTTCCGGTATGGCTTACCCAGCTATTACATTATTGCTCCATCTGAAGCATCGGCAAACCTAGCTCGCTACGATGGCGTCAAGTATGGCTACCGCGCTCCTGATGCAGATAACTTGATATCAATGTATGCTCGCACCCGCGCCACTGGTTTTGGTGCAGAAGTCAAACGCCGGATTATGATTGGAACTTACACCCTTTCTGCTGGTTATTACGATGCATATTATCTCAAAGCTCAAAAAATTCGCACCCTGATTAAGGAAGACTTTGAAAAAGCTTTTGAGAAAGTTGATGTTTTAGTTTGTCCGACAGCTCCCACCACTGCATTTAAAGCAGGGGAAAAAACTTCAGATCCATTAAGTATGTACTTAATTGACTTGATGACTATTCCCGTTAATCTTGCTGGTTTACCGGGTATAAGCATCCCATGCGGTTTTGATAACAATGGGTTACCAATTGGTTTACAGCTTATCAGTAATGTACTACGAGAAGACCAACTGTTTCAAGTCGCTTATGCTTATGAGCAGTCAACGAGTTGGAAAGAGCGATTGCCGCAACTATAGTCATTTATATTAGTAATGATGAGTAGTGACTCATGACTATTGATTATTCACTGTTTCTGGGGTGAATGTCACTTGCTTGACACTACCCATACTTCCTAATGGTGTTGCTTGCTTCTTATTAGTAGAAATTAATACCGCACCAGCATTACCAGAACGAACCATCAACTCTTTTTTTGCTGTCCAGGTTTTCTTATCTCCCTTCTTTAATTCCCCTTCAAACTCAGTTTTGCCATCTACTTTCACTCGTACCCATGATTTCTCCTGAAGCTCAAGAGTGACTTCGACTGGAGTTGTCGCCTCTTGCGGTGATGGAGTTGGGGTTATAGTAGTTACTGTACGTGATGGAGTTGGGGTTATATTAGTTAGTGCAGGTGATAAAGGCTTGGTTTTTGATGAAGTCACACGTGGACTAGTTGGTTTGGAGGATGTTAATGATGAAGTCACAGTTGCAGATTTCGCTTTTTGTTCAGCAGCAAGCGGCGACAAGTTTTTTTGACTAGAAGATTGAACTGAGCGTTGTGGATTGAGAAGATAAAACAGTCCCAAGGAAGCGACACCTAATAACAGGACGTAGGGTACAAAAAGAGGTATATATATGGTTGGTTTCTCATCTACCACTTGATTCTCATTATTTGATTCCTCAGGAGTCAAACAAATATTTGCAACACTTTTTGCTAAAGCAGCACCATCAAGTCCTATAGCATCTCCATAGTGACGGATAAACCCTTGGACATAAATTGGCTCGGGCAATTCTTCAAATCGCCCTTCTTCCATGGCTTGTAAGATGGCGGGTCGAATACGTGTGTAAGCTGCAAGTTCTTCTAGACGTACTGATCTTTCTTCTCGTACTTGCCGTAGATGTGCAACTATTTCCGCTAGCTGCTCCTTTTGATCTTTATTTAACAGCTTCACTTTCTTCTCCTTTATGTTTTAATTCTCATTCAATCACAAGATACTTAATTTTATGTGCACTTTTTAACTCATCTTATTTTAAATCATTTTTGATAACGGATTCTTCACTCTCTCTTGATAGAGTTCTTTTGTTAGGCTAAAAATATTGTATTTATAAATACTGACATGATAGCAAAAAAGCTGCAATATTCAGAGCAATTCATATTTCCATTATTAATTTATGTAGCAGTCGTTGTAGCAATTCTCTATTTTGCTGTATGTATATTTCTATTTCTCAGGCAAACGCGATTTATTTTTTTTCCCTCTTCAGTTATTGAGACAACACCAGAGTTTTATAATTTACGTTTTGAAGAAGTTTGGTTGCCTGTGTCAGCTAAATCAGGTAAGGTAGAACAGATTCATGGTTGGTGGATAAAAGTAGACCAACCAAATACCAAAGTTTTGCTCTACCTGCACGGTAATAGTGTTAACATTGGTGCAAATGTTACTCGTGCACATTGGTTTCATCAACTCGGACTTAGCGTGTTATTGATTGATTACCGTGGTTTTGGTCGTAGTGAGGGTGACTTTCCCAATGAATCGCGGGTTTATCAAGATGCAGCAACAGCTTGGAATTACCTAGTCTACCAACAAAAGATTCCACCCAGCAACATTTTGATTTACGGACATTCGCTGGGAGGTGCGATCGCTATTGATTTGGCTCTTAAATCTCCAAACGCTGCTGGCTTGGTTGTAGAAAGCTCTTTTACGTCGCTCCGGAAAGTTCTCGCTTACAGGAACAATTTTTGGATGTTTCCAGTCGATCTCATCCTGAGACAGCATTTTGATTCGATCAGGAAGGTGCCAAATTTAAAAATGCCAGTTTTGTTTATTCATGGTACTGATGATGTCATTGTACCTGCTTTCATGAGCCAAGACTTATATGCTGCTGCTGCTGAACCAAAAAAATTGATTCTCGTTCCTGGTGCAGCACATAATAACGTGGCACAAGTCGCTCCTTCTGTATATTTAGAAGCTCTTCGGTCTTTTGTTATTCTCGTTGAGTCCTGAATTTTTAGCTCTTGAGTACAAACTTTACCAAAAACAAGAAGAACTCACCTACTCAGAATTTGTTAGTAGGAGAGAAAGATTCATACTAATAGAAGACTACACCCATTTTCAATTTTGCTATTCTTAAGTTGACCGATTCTACATTATACATTCTTTATTGTTAAAATAGAATTCGTATAATTTTTAGCATGACCTCTACAATTTTCATGCAAGAGGTATTTATCTCATGCCAAAATTCAATTGTCAAAATCTCTTGGATTCCACGTCTAAAACTCTATAGATGAACACGACATTATTGAGTTCGCAGAATTTTTTGATTTTTCTTATATTTAAAAAAAATAACTCAGTAACATCCGGAAACATCAGGACACAGTAGAAGAGATTATACAGATAGAACTTCCCTTTGTTTAATTGCCGCAAGAGGCCCCCTACAATGGCTACTACATCATATTTGTTAAAAATTCTTGACAATCCAACTATTGAAATATCTCAAGATGAATTGCGGACGCTTTTAGGTGAAATAGAAGCTGAACTGCATCAGAGCAAAGTCTATCGCCGTGCTGTAGTCATCTTGCAAAAATTGCTAGGTTCTTCAACTGAGCAAGCCAATGTTTTGTTTAAAGCAGTAGGCAGAGAAGCGATTGGTTTAGCATTTCGGCAATTTGTACAGCAATACCAAAAAGTTCAAGAGAATCCGCGCTCAGACAGCACGAGTGAAATATCAACTGTAGAAAAGACCAATTCTATCCATGAATCATTAGATGATTCATCACAAGGTTTAACAAGTGTAGTTGAGCAACAAACTATTATCAAAACTGATGACAAAGCTCAATTACCATCAGAATCTCGGGTAGAAAGTCACAAAGCAAATGATTCCGCAAAAGCCAAACCAAACCGCCCGAAAACGAAAATTGGCTGGCAAACTCCTGGTAAAAAACGCAAACAAGCTGAATTAGCCAAGCAAATGGCAGCCGATCAGCGAGTCGAAACTATGCGTCAAATCGGTCAACAACTACGGCAAGCTCGCCAATCCAAAGGTCTTTCTCTGAACCAACTTCACGTTTATACTCACGTACCCCTGCATCATATGGAGGCACTGGAAAGGGGTGATTTGGAGTTATTACCAGAGGATGTGTATCTTCGTGGTTTTATCCGGGTTATGGCTAATGCTCTTGGATTGAATGGCACAGATTTAGCTGCTTCCTTGCCTGCACCAGAGCCAGTAAAAGCAATTTTACCTGCTAAGTATGAGCATAAAAGTAATTTTGGATTAGGAATAGCATTGCATCCAGTACATTTTTACCTAGGCTACGCAGCTCTTGTGGCTGGCTCAGTCGGAGGATTATCAATCATGGCGTCCCAACAAGCAAGTGCAGACAAAATGATCGATAAAGATGCAGCAAGTTCACCCTCTTCATCATTCACTAAGTCATCCCAGCAAACAAAACCAATTTCTAAGCCAGGGCTGTCTAATCGTGTTAGTGTCACCGTTGGACCTGATATTGCCCCACCCGAAGCTCTTTAAGAGTCATGAGTGATGAGTGAACAATACCGTAGAGACTGTACACTACAGTCTCTACTATGTGATTCAAACAAGAACTACTACATATAAGATTCCTGTCTGATTTTTGCGAAGCTTCGTACACTTTATATTAAGCGTTAAGCGTTAAGCGTTAAGCGTTCCCTTTTTCGGTAAGGGAACCTAGATTGTCTGAAATCAGACTCTTAATTATAAGAGTCATGAGGTGCAAGATTTGAGATTTATTACATTCGCGGATCACAAATCCGGAAAGTACAGAAAACTTGATGTATATTGATTACGATTAATAAAAGACAGTAAAAACACGAACTAAGACAGCAACAATATTATGATTTGCTGCCTAAATCCCGAATGCTCTTATCCCCTAAATTCACAAGGAAGAAATTTCTGTGAAAATTGCGGGGCAGAGTTGATTGAGTTACTCAGGGGTCGTTACCGCATTATCAAACCATTAGGAGGCGGGGGATTTGCTCGCACCTACCTTGCTGAGGATGCAGATAAGCTTGATGAAAAATGTGTTGTCAAGCAACTAGCACCACAAGTTCAAGGAAGCTGGTCACGCCAAAAGGCGATGGAGTTGTTTCAGCAAGAAGCAAAACGTTTACAACATTTGGGGGAACATCGCCAAATTCCTACCCTCTATGCCTATTTTAAGGAACGTAACTACCTTTATTTGGTGCAGCAGTTTATCGAAGGGGACGATCTGTTGCAGGAGTTAAAACATAAGGGTGTGTTTGATGAAGCAAAGATTCAAGAATTCTTGCAAGATTTATTACCTGTTCTGGTAGCAGTACATGAGCAGCAGGTGATTCACCGAGATATTAAGCCAGAAAACATCCTTCGCCGTGAAAGTGATGGTAAGTTGGTGCTGCTTGATTTTGGGGTATCGAAGCGAAAAACTGGAACAGTCAATGCGAAACCAGGAACGAGTATTGGTTCATTTGGTTATGCACCTTATGAGCAAATGTACTCAGGTGAAGCTTATCCTGCGAGTGACCTCTATAGCTTGGGAGCAACGACTTTTCATTTGTTGACTGGTGTTTCACCGTGGGAGATATGGATGAAACAGGGCTATAGCTGGACTACTACCTGGCGGCAGTATTTAAGATACCCAATCACTAAGGAATTAGGGCTAATTATTGATAAATTATTGCAAGAGGATTATAAACAACGTTATCAGACAGCAGAAGCTGTTTTACAAGATTCGTTTTTTGTGTTGTCCCCACAGCCTAGCCTACAGCATACAATACTCTCGCCTGTTCAACCAGAAACACTGACGCAACAAATTCAACAGCAACCACCACAATTTCAAGGGCAGTTCTCCATAGAGAAATTATTGCCTTGGGCAATTATAACAGGTTCAGGGAGTTCGTTTCTTTTGATTGCCCTGCTGAGTTCTGTCGGAACTATTTGGATCAGCTCTAGTTTATGGCTGTTCATTTTCCTAGGATTCATCTTTGTCCAGTCTTATTCAGTTTTTGAAAAAACTTATTTATTTATCGTTACCGGAATCACAACATTATTTATTGTATTTATCTACAAGAATTTTTACATTGTTAATCTTCTTAAAGCAGGCATAGATGGATTCTTGGTTTTAATCTTGCTAGCCATTCTTGCTGGATTACTAACTTTTACTCTCTTGACTGTTTCTCAAATATTGAACAGCTTTATCTCGAAATACTTCTAATTTTAGAGATAATTTTTGGTTGGCTGAGGTTGTGTATATGAAAAATCAAGAAAATATTCGCCTCTTTATTTCTTTGGGGCTGGCTGGATTACTAATAGCAGCCATTTTATGGTTATTGGGTAGAGTCGTTCGTCCAGAAAAAGAGTATTCTGGGCAATTTCAACCAAATAGCGCTTCAATTTCTCCATCTTATATCAATTCACCTTTAAAAAACCGGATGAGCTTGGGTGAAAAAGTTTTTGTCAGGGAAGGAAGACCTCCTGATAAAGATGCTGGAAGCAAGGCATTTGAAGCGGGTGACTTTAGCACTGCTGTCAGTAAATTCCAAGTATCCTTGCAAGCTAAACGTAATGATCCGGAAACATTAATTTATTTGAATAATGCCAAAATTGGGAAATCAAAATCCCTAAAGGTTGCTGTCGTTGTACCAATTGGTATTTCTTTAAATGAAGCAGAAGAAACTTTACGGGGAGTGGCTCAAGCTCAAGATGAAGTGAATAGCAGTGGAGGAATTAATGGGCTACCGTTGCAACTTGAGATTATTAGTATTGATAACTTTGATATGATGAAAGAACTCAGCACGGAATTGGTTAAGGATACCAGTATCGTAGCTGTGGTTGGGTTTAGCCGCGACCCGTCAATTTATAATAAAGATGGTTTGGTAATGGTTTCAACAGTCAATCCCAAAAGACCATCTCAACCAACAAAATACGTTTTTTATGCGACTCCAAAATTTGATGTTTTTAGTGATGCGATCGCCAGCTATATCATAAAAAAAACTCGCCTCACCAACATCGCTATTTGTAGTGACTCTACATTTATAGTTAACCAGGAAAAAGTCAGTCAGGAAATTGTAGAACAATATACTGATTCCATTAAAAAATATGGAGGTAAAGTTACCAGTACAGCTTGCGATTTGAGCGCTCCGAATTTTCAGCCTAGTGCTTTTCTCAGTCAAGCCATTAGTGATGGAGCAGAAGGTTTGATACTCATTCCTAGACCAGATAAACTGAACTTAGCTATTGATGTGGCACGAGAAAATAAAGGTAGACTCCCGCTTTTCAGTTACCAAGGAATGTACACTGAAAAAACTTTAAAGTATGGGCAAGCAGATGTCAAAGGAATGGCGCTTAGTGTCTCTTGGCATAATGATACTGTTGGAAACAAATCTTTTGCTCAGAAAGCCGTTGGGCTGTGGGGTGGAGAAGTGAGTCCACGAACTGCGACAGCATATGATGCACTTCAAACAATTATCACTGGGTTAAAACAAGGCAACACCCGTCAAGAGTTACAAAAAGCTTTGTCTAATCCAAGTTTCTCAGCTTTAGGAGCAACAGGAAAGATTCAGTTTTCGCAAACAGGCGATCGCAAAGGCGGAGTTTTTCTAGTCAAAGTGGAGCCTTGTAATCCTAATCAGTCTTGCAATTCTAGTACTGGCTATCGTTTTAAACTTTTGGAGTGAGCGTCACTTCGCGCTACATGCAGTTTTTATTAGCGAAGCGGCTAAGAGTTCTACCAATTCTCCAAGAACATGCACTTTATTTTTAAAACGAACCGCCAAGAACGCCAAGAACGCCAAGAAAAGAGCAAAAAGAGAGATTTAATTATTTAGTGCAAGTTTATAGAGAATCGGTATTAGATTCTCTATTCCGAATTCTTATTCAATTTTTAACAATTTGAGACTGCCCAATCTTCCATGAATAGCTAGAAATCAAATTGGTAAGAATATGAGCAACAATTGGTACTAATAAGTTATGACTAAACACAGCACTAAAACCTAGCAATATTCCCACAATGCTTGCCCAAATAACATAAGGCCATTGTTGGGAACCACTCAAGTGTAAGACACCAAAGCAAATACTTGAGATAATCACAGCCGCATAACTATATCCAAAGGCTGGTAACATCACACCCCGAAATAATAATTCTTCACTTAATCCAGGTAGCAACCCCAGCCATATCAAGTCTGGCAAAGCCAAAGGCTTTAGCACCATTTCTAAGTAAAAATCAGCGCTTTTACGATAGGGAACCCATAGGCGATAAGCTAAGCTACTTAAGGCGGTGATACCTAAACCTAACAACACGCCCCAAAGCAACTCTGTTTGATCCCAGCGCCAAGGCATGAGGGCAAAGTTACCAAATTGTAGCCATAGCTTGGCGACTATCCATAAAAGTATTGCAGTCACTCCCATCGCCACCAGCACTTGAGTGCGTGTCAAATAAGGGATTTCTGGCTCTTGCTTCTGCTGTTGTGCCACGATAATCTATGAGGGGACAAGGGGACAAACCAATTCAAAATTCAAAGTTCAAAATTCAAAAAATAATTTTGAATTAAGTGAAAACAGACAAGGGGACAAGAGAAATTAATAACCTTTTAACTATTTATTAGAGATTGTAAAGGGGATATATTTGGACCAAGAGCAGATGGATTAATGCCTGCCTTGAGGGCGGCTAATACACCGACTGCCTCTAAATATGTGTTTACCTGTATTGATTTTATCCCTAAAGGTTGAGGTCGAACATCTACCTGAGTATGATTTTCCTCCACAGTAATAATTTGGCATCGCCTGTTCTGACTTAAACTCAGTAAAGCGCTGTTGCCACAAGCAGTTGCTGGTACAATTGCTGCATCAACTTGGTTTGCCCAAATATCTCCAAATTCGGACAATTCGTATGACGTCCCAGTTAGAAACTGGGGTGCGCGGCTCAAGCCAACAAGCACGCATGGTAAAAAAGTATAACCTAATTCTTCAGCAGCAGAACGGGGAGATAAATTGGGATCTACGGGTGAAGGTAAGAAGGCGGGTGAATGGGCGCAAGGTACTTGAAAAGTTCGTACAATCAAATGGCTGATCACAGCTTCTGCACCAGCAATCGGATCAACTCCTTTTCCTTGGCGGTAGTTTTGGTCTGCTTGTTCATCCAGAGTATCAGGAAAACGAGCAACAACTGCGATCGCCTCCGCCCCCGCTTTTTTAATTAAAACTTCCGCCGCCCGTAATAAACTATCTGGGTTGCCTATCGTTCCCCAACTTATTCCTGATGCAGATTGTCGTAATTCTACGTTTAATGGTGCATCAGTTATGACGTAATCTGTCATGGATAATCCCAGAGTTGCTCTGGCTGCATCCGCTGCCTGTAAGTGTCGTAGCCGCAATTCTGGTTCTATTGCTTGGTCAAGAAGCAAACCTATGCGATTTTGATGAACTGGACGTAAACCCCAGCATCCAGCAGCAAATTTGTCAAGTCCGTAACCTTCAACGTAGAAAGTGTTGGGCAGGTTCCAGTACAAACTGGCACCATTGAGGACATTGGGGTGGGTGATCAGGCGATCGCAAACCTGTGAAGCAGCTTTGGCAACTGGTAATGCATCTCCCGCATAACCTCCTATTGCTGCCCCAATGCCTGTAGGAATAATCAAGATAGCGGTGTATTGACGCACGTAATCAAGTTAAAAAGAATAATTCAGGATTTAGAAATCACCAAGTCAGAAAGAAATTGCTATTTGCTTGTAAATAGTTATTAGTTATTTTTAAGTAAGTATATATCATTTCATTTTAAAATTATACCTGATCCTCAATCCCTCTCCGCGAATTCGGAGAGGGAAGCCGGAGGCAGGGTGAGGTTTACTAGCTACTTACTAACGAGTCATCATGAACCGTTGCTATTCGCTATTATCCATTAGCCTTCTGTAGTCACAACAGCTTCAACAGTACATGATTGTTGTTTCACGTCCACAGATGTCACTGCCCAACGCAAAGGTTCTCCCTGTTTTTTCAACTCTACTTCAATTGCTTTTTGGAGTTCTGTGGGAGTTTCCTGTAGATCTATTTCTGCGGTAATAAAATGGGTTGTCATTGTTTCATTCCTTTCTTAATTATATACACACTAAGACGGATATACAGACACGCTGTTAAAAGCATCTCTACTTACCAAATTGCAACTGATAAACAACTTCTTCCTTTTCGGCTTCAATTTTTAAATCAGAACGAGGATAAGCAACGCAAAGCAATACATAACCTTTTTTTTGCAGTTCTGGGCTTACACCCATGCCATCACTTTGATCTACGCTTCCGGATAGAATTTGGGCAGCACAAGTCGTACAAACACCAGCATGACAGGAACTTGGCAAATCTAATTGAGCCGCATCAGCAACTGATAAAATGGTTTCATTTTCGGGAACTTGCAAAGTCTGAGTTTTGCCTTGGTGGGTAATTTCAACGGTGTATGTTTTGGGCATATACAATAGCAATGCTGTGCAACGGACAAGTTAAATATCTTATCTTAGAAAAAGATGGACAACTCAAGAAAGAATCGCCAGCAATAAACTTAACTGGAAAGAGCTTGACTCGATAGGGCATGATCCAGTGATAATTATAAGTCCTTGCTAGACGAAAAAATTCACCTAGGAAGATTTATCGCTTGTTCATCTGGCTTGTTACCGACAATCAGGGAAAACTACCCATAATGAATGGGCAATGATTGTAAACATTAAATCTAATTCTGGATCGAATATTTGGAGAGCAGAATGCTGGAATCATACCGCAGTCACGTTGCCGAAAGAGCAGCACTAGGAATTTCCCCCTTACCTTTAGATGCAAATCAAACATCAGAACTGTGTGAATTATTAAAAAATCCGCCTGCGGGTGAAGAAGAGACATTACTGCACTTGTTGCGCGATCGCGTTTCACCTGGAGTCGATCCAGCTGCATATGTTAAAGCTGGTTTCCTCACCGCCATAGCCAAAGAAGAAATCACTGTCCCCCTGATTTCACCAATCGTTGCTGTAGAATTACTGGGGACGATGATAGGTGGCTACAACGTCCAATCATTAATCGAACTCTTACAAACTCCCACCGTATCCGTATCATTATCTTCGGAAACTCCTTTGGTGATGGGTGGACAAGGAAAAGAACCGATAGCAGCATACGCCGCCACCGCCTTAAGCAAAACCCTGCTGGTGTATGACGCCTTCCACGATATTTTGGAATTATCCAAAACCAATCCTTTCGCCAAACGAGTGATAGACTCTTGGGCAGAAGCTGAGTGGTTTACCGTTCGTCCAGTTGTACCAGAATTCATCAACGTTGTCGTTTTCAAAGTTCCGGGTGAGACAAACACCGACGACTTATCACCTGCGCCCCAAGCCATGACTCGCCCAGATATTCCCTTACACGCATTATCAATGCTGGAAAGTAAAATGCCTGGGGCGTTGGAAACTATTGCTGAGTTAAAGAAAAAAGGGTATCCTGTCGCCTACGTGGGAGATGTGGTTGGTACAGGTTCCTCCCGTAAGTCAGCAATTAACTCTGTACTATGGCACATTGGCGATGATATTCCTTTTGTACCCAATAAACGAGCCGGTGGATATATTTTAGGCTCAAGTATCGCCCCAATTTTCTTCAACACTGCTGAAGACGCTGGTGCTTTCCCCATCCAGTGCGATGTTAGCAACATGGAAACCGGGATGGTAATAACCATCTATCCTTACAAAGGAAACATCACTAATGAAGCAGGCGAAGTGATTTCTACCTTCACCCTCAAACCTGACAGCATTCTTGATGAAGTTCGCGCTGGTGGACGGATTCCCTTACTGATTGGACGCACCCTCACTGATAAAACAAGACTCGCACTTGGTTTAGAACCCAGCACAGTATTTACCCGTCCCCAGCAACCTGCTGACACAGGTAAAGGCTACAGCTTAGCACAGAAAATGGTGGGTAAAGCCTGCGGTTTACCAGGTGTCCGTCCTGGTACTTACTGCGAACCCATGATGACGACTGTTGGTTCCCAGGATACCACAGGACCAATGACCCGCGATGAGTTAAAAGAACTCGCTTGTCTCGGCTTCTCTGCTGAGTTGGTGATGCAGAGTTTTTGCCATACAGCAGCATATCCCAAACCTGTTGACATCAAAACTCATCAAGAACTACCTGACTTCTTCTTCTCTCGTGGCGGAGTCGCATTGCGCCCCGGTGATGGAATCATCCACTCCTGGTTAAACCGGATGTTACTTCCCGACACCGTGGGAACTGGTGGCGACTCTCACACTCGTTTTCCCTTGGGTATTTCCTTCCCCGCCGGTTCCGGGTTAGTGGCGTTTGCTGGGGCGTTGGGTGTCATGCCGTTGGATATGCCAGAATCTGTTTTGGTACGTTTCAAAGGTGAATTGCAACCTGGCGTCACTTTACGGGATGTTGTGAATGCTATTCCCTACGTCGCAATTCAAAAAGGTTTACTAACGGTAGAGAAGAAGAACAAGAAAAATGTCTTTGCTGGGCGGATTTTGGAAATAGAAGGTTTGCCAGATTTGAAAGTTGAGCAAGCTTTTGAACTCACCGACGCTAGCGCCGAACGTTCCTGTGCGGGTTGTACTATCAAGCTGAGTATTGAGACAGTTTCCGAATATCTGCGTTCTAACATAACGTTGTTGAGAAATATGGTAGCACGCGGCTATCACGATGAGCGTACTATCATGCGTCGTGTTGCCAAAATGGAAGAGTGGTTAGCAAATCCAGTGCTATTGGAAGGGGATGCAGACGCAGAATACGCGGAAATTCTTGAAATTGATTTAAACGAAATTCAAGAACCTATTGTCGCTGCTCCTAATGATCCTGATAATGTCAAATTATTATCGGAAGTTGCTAACGATCCAGTGCAAGAAGTTTTTGTTGGTTCTTGCATGACAAATATCGGTCATTATCGGGCGACTGGTAAAGTGTTAGAAAATGCAGGTTCTGTCAAGACTCGCTTGTGGATTTGTCCGCCGACTCGCATGGATGAACACCAACTTAAAGAAGAAGGTGTGTATGACGTTTTCGATGCTGCGGGTGCACGGACAGAAATGCCGGGATGCAGTTTATGCATGGGTAATCAGGCGCGAGTTGCAGATGGTGTGACAGTATTTTCTACTTCTACCCGCAACTTCAACAACCGTATGGGCAAAGATGCGCAAGTTTATCTTGGTTCAGCGGAGTTAGCAGCTGTTTGTGCGTTGTTAGGACGCATTCCCACAGTGCAGGAATATCTTGATATTGTGGCGAATAAGATTCATCCTTTTGCTGATAATTTGTATCGCTATTTGAACTTTGATCAAATTGCTGATTTTGAGGATGAAGGTAGAGTGATTCCGTTGGAAGAAATGCCCCGGATTGAAGATATTTTGGGTATGCCGACGGGGGCGAGATAATTTTATGTAGGGGAGCCAGTACTTGATGAGGGTTTCCCTCCGTAGGTATCTGGTGAGACCAGCGCTGCAGGAGGGTCTCCCTCCGTAGGCGACTGGCGAACCCGAAGGGCGTTGGGCGATGCCCAATACAGTTGCTGTTAGTGGTATTTAGTTTTGTAAGATCCCCCAACCCCCTTAAAAAGCTTGCTCAGTTCCCTCCTTTTTAAGGAGGGCTAGGGAGGATCAATCCTTAACAGCATCTGCAAAGTTCAACTTCAGCGGAAATTGCTGCGCAAGGGCTTGGTAACGACTACGCACTTCCTCAACTGAAATTTCTAGCGCCTCAGCAGCATCACGAACTCGTTCTTCATCAATTTCTTCTTGGGGATCTAGAAACGGGTTGAAAGCATCGAGATTCCTTGACAACAGCTTGCGATCTACCTCATCCTTACAAGTGGGTGATAAGGCTTCGAGAGCCATAACTCTTGTTTTGTGTTCATCAGATGACAATCTTTCAAACAAAACTGTTATTGTTTCCGTGTGCTCAAGTTCGACAAGCGCTTCCTCTAGCGCATACCGCACTTCTACCGCATACAGCACATCTTTATCTGAGTCATCGAGCTTAGCAATCAGCGGTTCGACTGCCCGTTGATCTTTAATCTTACCCAGTGCTATTGCTACTGCATACCGCACATCTTTATCTGAGTCATCGAGCTTAGCAATCAGCGGTTCGACTGCCCGTATATCTTTGATCTCACCCAGTGCCCATGCTACTGCATACCGCACATCTTTATCTGAGTCATCGAGCTTAGTAATCAGCGGTTCGACTGCCCGTATATCTTTGATCTCACCCAGTGCTATTGCTACCGCTCGCAGCACATCTTTATCTGAGTCATCAAGCTTAGCAATCAGCGATTCGACTGCCCGTATATCTTTGATCTCACCCAGTACCCATGCTACCGCTCGCCGCACATTTTCATCTGAGTCATCGAGCTTAGCAATCAGCGGTTCGACTGCCCGTATATCTTTGATCTCACCCAGTGCTATTGCTACTGCATACCGCACATCTTCATCTGAGTCATCGAGCTTAGCAATCAGCGGTTCGACTGCCCGTATATCTTTGATCTCACCCAGTGCTATTGCTACTGCATACCGCACACCTTTCTCTGAGTCATCGAGCTTAGCAATCAGCGGTTCGACTGCCCGTATATCTTTGATCTCACCCAGTACCTTTACTACCGCTTGCCGCACACCTTTCTCTGAGTCATCCAACTTAGCAATCAGCGGTTCGACTGCCCGTTGATCTTTAATCTCACCCAGTGCCCATGCTACCGCATACCGCACATCTTTATCTAAGTCATCGAGCTTAGTAATCAGCGGTTCGACTGCCCGTATATCTTTTATCTGACCCAGTGCCTGTGCTACCGCATACCGCACGTCTTCATCTAAGTCATCGAGCTTAGCAATCAACGGCTCGACTGCCCGTTTATCTTTAATCTCACCCAGTGCCCATGCTACCGCATCCCGCACATCTTTATCTGAGTCATCGAGCTTAGTAATCAGCTGTTCGACTGCCCGTATATCTTTGATCTGACCCAGTGCTATTGCTACCGCTCGCAGCACATCTTTATCTGAGTCATCAAGCTTAGCAATCAGCGGTTCGACTGCCCGTATATCTTTTATATCACCCAGTGCTATTGCTACCCCCTTCCGCAGATCTTTATGTGGGTCATCTAGCCAAAAAATTAGCGGTTCTGCTGCTTCCCTAGTGCCTTCTTGACCTAAAACCGAACAAATACACGCTATTGCCCAACTGTCAGACTTCGGATTTTTGATGAAGGAAATTAACTGCTCCATCTCCACTAACTGAGGTCGCCAAGCATTTGCTTCCTGCTGTTCTCGATTGAGCAAACTTAGTACGCAAGCTGCTACCCTGGCAGCAGGTGGTCTACCTGTAAGCATTTTTAGCAGTCCATCTATCATCTGTGACACATTCATCTCTAGAACATCACTTGTTTTGTCGTTGGTGACAAGATAAACGATGTTCCAGGCTGCTCCTATTGATTCTTCTTCGCTCAAACCGAGCTTAGAAACTTGCTCCAAAAACCACTGATGACGCGTTTTCTCTATATCTGGTATCAATGCTGTCGTAGTCACTGCGTAGAACATACCACAAATGAACCAGGATAATGCATCTTGCTTTTGAAACTCCTTCAACAGATAAGAACCCAGCATATCTGCCCATCGGGAGACTGCCAACTCCGTAACAGCTGTTTGTACACTGGTTTCAGTTTTCTGGTTAATCTCAGACTCACCAATTTGCCTGGTAAACTCTTGTAGCACCTCTCGAGCTATCTCATCACTGGCATTAGGTTCATCTGCTAAACACAAAGCAGCCATCACTGCACGAGCACGGGCAGTTGTTTCCGCATCTTCTCCCTCAAGCGGTTTGAGGATAGCTTGGAGAACTTCATCTACATCATCATCATTGCAGGATGCTACACACAACCGCAGCGCCTCTCGCCAGTTTTCAGTGACTGCTACTTCTGTATTTGAGTCATCACTTGATACCTCACTTATACGACCAGCAAGCGGAGCGATATGCTGAGCAAGACTGAGAGAGCGATCGCGCTGAGGAAAATAACCCTGCACCAGCGCCAGTCCGGCCAAGTATTCCTGAAAGGTGAGGTGACGAAACTCAAAGACTGGAACAACTATGCCATTATGTCGAACATCACCCACTTGCACTAAGATACCTGTGCGATGCTCTAGCAGATGCAGGAATTTTTCCGGAGTGTGTTGCTTAACCATGTGGTTCTCTGGACGTTCCTGCCGTATCTGCTCTAGCAGTTCAATTATCTCATCCTCTCTAAGTTGTTGTACTCCGCGATCGCACATAGCATAAGCAATATAATTCAGCTGTGGTACTGCTTCGCGATAATCAATTGGCTCGTCTACCTCACGTCGCCAGTTCAGCAGTACCTGTACTGCCTCCCAGTACAAATCCGCCCGACGACTGGGAAGTTTACCGACTTTACGCTTCACCAGCGCCATTGTGGTGAGTAGCATTGGGTTACCAGTCAGGCGTTCAATGCGATCGCTGCTGTGAATATCTTTGATCAATTCTTCTGCAGCTTTTTTCTTTCTCTCTGGTAGTTCGGTGATATTGCACCAACGGTGGGCAAAGTCGTCTTTATCTTCTCTGGTTAAATCGGCAACTGTGACATGCTCAAACTCGCGTCCGATGCGGTGTTTCATTTCCCGGTAGCCAACAATACGTGAGGTGACGATGATTGGGGCTTTTGGATGAGCGTTACAAATCCGTTCAATCTGCCGGCAGAATGTTATACGTAAACCCGGATCAGTGATTTCATCCAAACCGTCTATAAGCAAAAGCGCTGAACCATCTTGAAGTTTTTTCTGCAAAATGTGCCGCACAGCAGAGCATTCTTGCTGAGTCATTTCCTCTTTCCGCAAGGTGTAACTCAGCATGTCGTCGAGTGAACCACCTAAGCTCGACTTGTCAAGGTCTCGACAACGGATAATAATTGGTAGCCAATCTTCATTTGGAAGTGTCTTTACATCCGGTAAATCCTGCCAATCTGGATCTTGTTTTAACCGGAGCAGGTAAGCTGTGGTCATCCAACGCACCATTGTCGTTTTACCTGCGCCTGGATCTCCAAGAACAACCAACCGTTTCGCCTCAGCCAGTCGCTCTCCAATAGGAACCCGCTTACCTCTATCTTCCCATTCACTTTCGTCTAAACGACCTAAACGACCGCGACCAGCCAAAAGAAATTGTTTAGCACTGCGGCGCTTTTCCATTATCTCCAATTGTGACTCATCAACTTCAGCACTAGCACTTATCTCCACTTCAACGCGCAGTGCTACATAAAGCCGACGCAGTGCTAGTTTTGTCGTAGCGATATGGCGATCTGATTCTGGCAAATTAACCAAGTCGATAATGTCACAGGACTCTAAAGCCAATTTTCGATAACGCTGCTCTGCTTCATTTTGCCAATGAACATTTTCAGAACTAGCGTTCAGGGGATAGTATTTTTTCAACGAAGCAATCAGCTCATCCGTTGCTTTGATACGATCTTGCCAATATAGAGCAATGCGTTCATTAAAGCCAACTGATTCTACGTCGGCGTCCTCGTCCATTTGCAGGCAGAACACCCGTACTTGACCTCGATACTGATTTTTTGCTGCATTGACAATGTGTTTTGTCCACTTAGTTCCAATTGCTCTGCTAGTCCCGCAAAGTACTACTGGACTGCCCTGATTTAAAATTTTTAAAGTTTCTTGTGTGAAAGATTCTCCCACCAGGATCGTTCCTTGATGAGCGACTTCATAGCCAGCTGCTCGGATTGGTTCTTCTAATTCTTTAGCAAGATCTTCTTCTTTACTATGATGGGCAATGAGAACCTTTATGTCTTTCATTTAATAGCTCGCAGCAAATCAGATAAGCTTTTTGACCAGTCTTTAGTAAAATCTGCATACTTAATATCAGCTAGAATGGCAGGTCGTTTGCCTCCAGTCAGCAGAACTGGTAATATTTTAACTCCATGTCCACTCAGTTCCCGTGCTAGCACTGACATCCATTCACGGTTGACCCACGGCGACATTTCAGATGCAGAATAACACAAAACTAAGTAATTCAATCCTTCCAGCCCTTCATCAACGCGTTCAACAATCGAATCGCCCACGTCTATTTTCCATTCGTCGAACCACACTTCATGTCCAGCATTCTGAACTTCTTTACCTAGTTTCTCTGCTTGCTCGCCATCGATTTTGCGATGACTGATAAAAACATTAGCCATAATGGGTTTGATAGTGAAAGACAATACCTAATTCTACTTACCTTAATAAGAAACAGTATAATTTTATATAAATCTATGAAATAAAGTAGTTTATTTTTCAAGTTTGTAAAGTATGGGTTCGTAACTCGAAAGTTCCGACACCAGAACACTATTTTGTTTATCTCTCGTTGCCTTTATGGTTAAATAGTATGTCCACCAGATGTTTTAGATTTGATGGTGGGATAAAAATCGGAGGCTAATATGTCAAAAGTATCACAAGACAAGCGAGTGGTCGTTGTTGGTGCTGGTTGGGCTGGTTTAGGCGCAACTGATTACCTAGCAAAACAAGGGTACCAGGTGACACTATTAGAGGCTGGTTCTTATCCTGGTGGATTGGTTGCGGGTTGGAAAACATCTGCAGGACGTTCTGTAGAAGCGGGTATTCATGGCTTCTGGTATCCTTACAGAAATATCTTTTCTTTGATGAATGAACTGGGAATTAGTCCCTTTACAAGTTGGACTCGTTCATCGCAATATTCTCCAGCAGGGTTAGAAGTTGAATCACCCATTTTTCAGGACTTACCGCAACTCCCCACTCCTCTGGGAACTTTCCTTTATACACAGTTTAAACGTTTGCCACTCGTTGATCGCCTCAGCGCTCTGCCTTTGCTTTACGCGATTATTGATTTTGATAATTCTGATCAAGCTTGGCGGCGTTATGATTTTATCACTGCCCGTGAATTGTTTAAAGATTTTGGTGTTTCTGCACGACTCTACCACGAATCTTTTGAACCAATGTTATTGGTGGGCTTGTTTGCTCCTGGAGAACAGTGTTCGGCTGCAGCAGCTATAGGGATGCTTTACTATTTTATCTTGGCACATCAACCAGATTTTGATGTAGTTTGGTGCCGGGGAACTGTAGGAGAACAAATCTTCCGCCCTTGGGTAGAACGGATTGAACAATCTGGGGCAAAAGTATTAGCAAATCGTCGAGTCAGTGACTTAATTGTTGATGACAATAATCAAGTCACAGGAGTTATTTGCAATGATGAAGTCTTTAATGCTGATGCAGTCGTTTTTGCTGTTGGTATCACTGGGATGAAAAAGATTTTATCAAATAGCCCCAGTTTACAAAAACGTGATGAATTTCGCAATCTCAGCAATCTAGGAGCGATTGATGTTTTAGCAACTCGGCTATGGTTTGACCGTAAGATTTCTATTAAACGTCCTTCTAATGCTTGCTTTGGTTTTGATAGAACAACGGGTTGGACATTTTTTGATTTGAATGCGTTGCATGATGAATACCGTCACGAACCTGGTACAGTTGTTGAAGCTGATTTTTATCATGCTAATCAATTTCTTTCTTTAGAAGATGACGAAATTATTCCGATAGTTCACCGTTACTTAGCAAATTGTGTGCCCGAATTTCATCAAGCCAAAGTTATTGATAGCAGCGTGATTCGTCTACCGCAGGCAGTATCTCACTTTGCTCCTGGTAGTTATCGTTATATGTTACCAGGGAAAACAAGTTTTAAAAATGTTTTTATGAGTGGTGATTGGATTGCAAACCGCCACGGTTCTTGGTCGCAAGAAAAGGCTTACGTCACAGGTTTAGAAGCAGCAAATTTAGTGATTTCCTATTTTGGAGAAGGTGCGCCAGCCAATATTCTACCTGTGCAAGCGGATGAGCCACACATTCAATTGGCAAGAACTGTTAACAAAAGTGTACGTCAAATTGGTAAATCTATTTTGCCGGAATTTTGGTTACCGTAAGTTACACTCATCCGTCAGCAGAGTGTAGGAGTATAAGGGTGTAAGGGTGTAGGGGGAACCCCTGCTCCTCCGGGGAGTTCAAAGTTAAAAGCAGGGCTAGCCAGTCCCCTACGCCCAAACGCGCGTTATGGGCGCAGTACTCTTGAGGCAAATACGATGGATTGTTGTTTTAGTAACGCCACCAAGTTTTTTGCACGTAACTGAGAATAGACATAGCGATCGCCGCAAGCAGGAATAGCCAAATCACTCCTCCTGGAAGAAAAGTGAGAATACCAAAACCCCGCAGAACCCAAACAGCGATCGCAATACCAAGAAAAGCCCCGAAACCCTGGTTTAATTTACGATTTAATTTAGACGAACTCATCTTATTTCCCTTAAACTCAACAATCACTGCATTTTATATGTAGTAACAATCGTAGTCATTAAATTTGAAAGCTGCAAAGAAAAATCACACCAGCGGTGGATGCAGTTAAAGCGATCATTCTATTCTAAAGCAATTCTATAAAAATCTACTCCATAGCAGTTGCCAGGTAGATTAGGACGTAAACTATAGCGGTTCTCACTTCGGTGCAATATAGTCGTCACCTCACCCCGCATTTGCTGACGCAAACGCTCCCCTCTCCTTAGCAAGGAGAGGGGTTGGGGGTGAGGTTGAAAAATGTACTTCATGCAAACGAGAACCGCTATAATCAGAAAATACGGACAGCACGAGACAATCACAGGCCTGTTCCCTGTTTTCTGTTCCCTGTTCCCTGTTTTCTGTTCCCTACTCTACAATAAGTTCTTGATCTTTACTCAAAAACATAAGTATTTTTACTTAAAAAATTACAATTCGCTATTTTGTGAATAAAATTGTCATTGTATGGTGTCAGAAAACACAATATAGTGATAAACCTGACATATGATAAGCGTGAAGTTTTGGTAATAATGACTAGAGCATGACTGTTTCCGGAAAACTCTCATATTTTACTGGAGCTAGAATTAATGACTTGGGCTGTATACCAAGTTAGATGTTCACCAGCTCAAACTTATGACGTTGATGTGTTAAGGAGTGACTGAAAAAAGTATGTCTGCATCCTTTACCTCAGATTCGGTTCCTACAGATTCAAGTATGCCTTGGACTCAAGATAAACAAAAATTACTGATGCAAGGTGAAATTCTGGTGCAAACGCGATCGCACACAGCTTGGGGTGGTGCTGTCACCGCTTGGATGTATTTGCCCTTAGTGCGATCAAATGTTTGGCAACAGATAACAGATTATCCGCGTTGGGTACACTATTTTCCAGATGTGATCAAAAGCGAAGTTTTGCAATCTGGTGAGATGAAACGTTTGTATCAATCGGCACAAAAAACATTTTTCTTTTTCACTGCCCAAGTAGAAATTTACCTTGATGTCGTGGAAGAATTTGGTCAAAAGATACAATTTAAGCTGCAAAAAGGGAATTTTCACGATTTTACAGCCAATTTAGAGCTAAAAGATTGTGGTAACGGAACTTTACTAAGCTATACTGTGCAAGCTACGCCTACCATTCCCATACCATCAATTTTCATTCAACAAGCCATGAACTTTGAATTGCCTGCGAATATGCGTAAAATGCGACAAGTTCTTTGTAAGGGTCAGTAAAAGATGTCACAGGCACAAGAGATTTTAGACTTTTGGTTTGGTAGTTCTGGTGAACCAGACTATCCTAAACCAAAGTCTTTTTGGTTCAGTAAAAAACCAGAGTTTGATGAACAACTGCGAATCCGGTTTCTGATAGATTACCAAAAGGCGGCAGCAGGATATCTAGACGACTGGATCGATTCTCCTGATAGTTGTCTAGCATTGATTTTGCTGTTGGATCAGTTTCCCAGAAATGTGTTTCGTGATACTCCCGAAGCCTTTGCTACTGATTGGGAAGCACTCTCAGTCGCTCACCACGCTGTTGCAAAAGGATATGATCACATGTTGCTACCTGTACAACGCTGGTTTATTTACTTGCCTTTTGAACATAGCGAAAATCTGGAGCATCAGAATCAAGCAGTACGACTGTTTCAGCAATTGGGCGATGATCCTGATAGTGTGAGTCCCATTGATTATGCAGTGCGCCATATGCAAGTGATAGAGCGTTTTGGGCGCTTTCCTCATCGCAATAAGATTTTGGGAAGAATTTCAACTCCAGAAGAAAAGGAGTTTTTGAAGCACAAAAGCTTATCCTTTTAAGTTTATCAGTCCTGAGTTGTGAGTTCAGATACATGAGTGTCAACAAGTCGTTCAACGCTTGGGAACCAGTACACCCTTAAAGGTTCCCACACGTTGAGTGCACAAGCGTGTGCAGATAAAGCCCCTGCTATTGCAGCACTAGCATTTTTTCTCATCTAAACAACGTTGTCTTGTGCAAGAGAACACGCAGAATCTGGGTCGCCAGTTTCTATTTGAAGGGTGGTGTGTTCAATACCAAAATTGTCATGAAGCTCTCTGGAGATCTGAAAGAGAAAATCATCACCAGGATGACCAGAGGGCATGACCAGATGAGCAGTCAGGGCGATATCAGTCGTACTCATTGCCCAGATGTGCAAGTCATGAACTTGCACGACACCAGGGCGCTCAGTTAAATAAATTTCGACAGCTTGTGGCTCAATCCCCTCTGGCACAGCATCTAACGCTAAATTCACAGAATCTTTCAACAGTTGCCAAGTGCCAACTACCACCACAACAACAATAATTAAACTTACAACAGGGTCAAACCAAAGCCAGCCAGTGAAAACAATAGCGATGCCAGCTAATACAACCCCCAAAGAAACTCCGGCATCGGCTGCCATATGTAAAAACGCTCCCCGAATATTTAAGTCTTGCTGGCGACCGGACAGAAACATCAGGGCAGTAACCGTATTAATGATAATTCCTACCACGGCAACACCGATGACTGTACCTCCCGCCACTGAGCCAGGTTCACTGAAGCGACGCAGCGCTTCCCACGCAATTGCTCCCATCGCTAAGAGGAGAACGAGCGCGTTGATCAGAGCCGCCAAGATTGAGGAACGACGCAATCCGTAGGTATAACGTCGGCTGGGGGGGCGGCGGGCAAGGATACTTGCTCCCCAGGCAAGTAGCAATCCCAACACATCACTTAGATTGTGACCTGCATCGGCGATCAGGGCAACAGAGTTTGCTAAGTAGCCATAAACTGCTTCAACAATCACAAACCCCATGTTAAGGACAGTACCAATGACAAAAGCGCGATTGTAGTTGGCAGTTCCATGTTCGTGTCCGTGATGCCCCTGAGTGTGGTTATGTGCCATTTGTTAATCCTTGATAGTCTTTGTTCTAAATAACCGCATTCCATTTGCCGTCACAAGCAGAGAAGTTCCGGTATCTGCTAAGACGGCGATCGCTAAACCAACAAACCCAAACGTCCCCAACAGCAAAAACAAACCTTTTGTTACCAAAGAAAAAACTACATTTTGTTGAATCACAGACACGGTGCGGCGACTGAGTTCTACTGCATAGGCAAGCCGTCTCAAGTCAGTTCCAACCAGCACCACATCTGCTGTCTCTAGGGCAATATCAATACCACCCACAGCAAAGCTAATATCCGCAGCAGCCAAGGCTGGGGCATCGTTAATACCATCCCCAACCATACCAACCACCCCAGAACCACGCATTTGTTCAATTGCTTGAAGCTTGTCTGAGGGTAACAGCTCTGCTCGATACTCTGAAATACCAACCTCTTGGGCAATTTGTTGAGCAACTGTTGAGCGATCGCCCGTCAGCATCACTAAGTGCTTTAGCCCAAAGCGCTTGAGCTGTCGCACCGCCTCCGTTGCTTCTAACCGCAGTCCATCCGAGAGCGCGATCGCTCCCAATAATCCTTGAGTCGTCCCTATCAGCACCGGGGTTTGACCGAGTTGTTCAATTTCAGCCAACAGGGATTCAGCAACAGCCGACAAACCAATACCAGAGTCTGTGAATAAGCGTCGGTTGCCAACAAAGTATAAAACTTCACCAAAGTTTGCCTGAATGCCTTTACCAGGTAACGCTGTGAAGTTAACAGGTGTTTCTAACTCTATCCCTTCTAAGCGAGCATTTGCTACAATTGCCTTCGCTAGTGGATGTTCTGAGAGTTGTTCAAGTGAAGCTGTAATCTGTAACACCACATTTGTACTTACCTTCCCAAGGTCATAAACTTCCTGCACAACGGGTAAACCTTGCGTAAGGGTGCCAGTTTTATCAAAGGCAAGGCTAGTCAGACGTCCGGCTGTTTCCAGTGCATTACCTCCTTTGAATAATACCCCCTGTCGGCTTGCAGCACCAATAGCGCTGACAATCGAAACAGGAGTGGAAATTACTAAAGCACAAGGACAAGCAATTACGAGCATCACCAGCGCCCGATAGAGCCAAACGTTAAAAGATTGTGCAAATGCCAAAGGTGGAATGACAGCAATGGCGATCGCGATCAGAATCACAATCGGGGTGTAAACCTCTGCGAACCGATCCACCCATTGCTGCGTGGGAGCACGGCTTCCTTGGGCTTCTTCTACCAAATGAATAATTTTGGCAACGGTCGTATCATTAGATGTATGAGTGACTTGAACTTCTAAAAAACCTGATTGATTCAACGTCCCTGCATAAACCGTATCGCCTCTTTCTTTATCTTCTGGGATTGACTCCCCTGTAATCGGGGATTGGTCAATAGCGCTTGTACCAGAAACGACTATGCCATCCAACGCCACGCGCTGTCCTGGTCGAATCGTCAAAATTTCACCAACTTGAACATTTTCAACGGGTAGTGTCACCTCCTGATTTTCCCGCTTAACTGTAGCAGTCGGTGGAGTCAAATCCATCAAGGCGCTGATAGCATTGCGCGTACGACCAAAGGTAAAAACTTGCAGCGTTGTACCCAAAGAGAACAAAAACAGGACGAGTGTTCCTTCAAACCAGTCCCCTAAAATCACTGCCCCAATAACTGAAATCGTCATCAGCAGATTCATATCGGCGCGGCGCAAGCGCAACTCAAACAAACCAGCCCGTGCAATAGGATAGCCTGCAATGACGATGCCAACGCCATAAAAACCTCGTGCTATCCAGACAGGAAGCGCTAAATGTTGCGCCAGTAAGCCCAGGATTAACCCTACTCCCGCTAAAATTACGCTCTGTCCCCGACGGTTACTAATCCAGAATTTCCAGTCTGCTGGATCGCGTTTTTGAGTCGGTTTGGCGACTGGATGGGCGTGGTCATGATCATGGTCGTGGTGATGGTCGTGCTCATGGTCATGGTCATGGTCGTGGGAACAGGAATGAGTATGATGATCAGAGTCAGCAAAAGAACTTTGCTCAACCGTATAACCCAAAGCTTTTATCCGGTCATAAATTGTCGTTTCACTGACTTGCTGCGGCTCATAGGATACTTGCAATCGTCCAGTTGCAAAGCTGACCGAGGCCTGACTCACACCTGCCATCTCCTGCAAGCCTACCTCAATCGTCTTGGCACAACTGCCACAATCCATCCCACCGATTTGTACCTGTAGCGTTTTAGCAGGAGTCACATCAACGGTGTAGCCCAATGCAGTGATGCGATTTATGATTTCTGCTTCACTTACCAACTCTGGCTCGTAGGATACCCTCACTTTTTCAGTTGCAAAAATAACCGAGGCTTCTGTCACACCACGTAACTGGTGCAAGCTGGCTTCAATCGTCTTGGCACAGTTTCCGCAGTCCATGCCACTCAGGGTCTTTGAAAAGGTTTTGAGAGAGGGAGCTTGAGTCATGGCAGTTTTACAAAGTTCACTGCCTGTATTTTAATCCAACAGTTGAACAACTATTCAATTGTTGTAGAAAGTGCTTAAGAACAGTGAACAGTCATCAGTAGTTACCTGTTCACTGTTCACTCTTGAACCCCAACTGAAACCTACCACCACCTCTAGGTGGGGGACTCTCGCTCCCATCAAGAGTGAACAGTGAGTAGTTATTTAACTGTTTACCCTTCGGGTTCGCCCTATGGCTAACGCCACGCCTTACGGCTATCGGGTTCGCCAGTCGCCTGCGGAGGGAAAACGCCACATGCTACCCTCCGGGAAGCCGCCTTCGGCGTCTACAAGCCGGGAAACCCGTCCAACGCAGTGGCTCCCCTCCCGCAGCGCTGGACTCACCAGATGCCTACGGAGGAGCCAGTGCGGTCTTGGGGTCTCACGCCAGTCCCCTCAACGGGGGGAACCCCCGCACGGGGCAGGCTCCCCAAGTGGAGCATCTGGCGTTGGAAACCCTCCTGTAGCACTGGACTCACTGTTTACTGTTCACTGATAACTGTTGAGTCTGCAAGTGTGCACTCAATTGATTTATTCAACAGTTATTCAATTGTGTAATGATTATCATTAATTGTAGTAACCAAAGCACTAACCATTGGTCGAACAAACACTATGAACAAGTGCAAGCAAAAGCAAGACTTGGATATACTGACTAGTTCCCAAACGCCAACTTGTGACACCCATGTAGTACATCTAGATAATGTACGCTCCTCGGCAGGGCAAATCTTGCCAACAGAAAAAGCACAGCAGATAGCAGAACTCTTTGGGGTGCTAGCAGATACGAACCGTCTACGCCTCCTATCTGCTTTGGCTTCCCAAGAGTTATGTGTTTGCGATTTAGCCGCATTGATGAAAATGACGGAATCAGCCGTCTGCCATCAACTAAAATTATTGAAAGCTATGCGTTTAGTTAGGTATCGACGAGAAGGTCGCAACGTCTATTACAGATTGGCTGACAGTCATATTGTTAACCTGTATCAGTCTGTAGAAGAACATTTGCAAGCTTGACAGCAAGTTTAGTTTTAATATTTCTTTAACAGAAGCCAAAACACCTATCAGAAGACGAATAGTGGTAGGATTTGTTGCGATAATTCTTTTTTTCTATCCTCCTTTTTTCTATCCTCTGGGTGTATACATGATAATCAGTACACTCAGTAATGCTAAACAAACTCCCAGTATATCGTAGCGGTCTGGAGTCACTCCATCAACCTTCCAACCCCAAAGCATTGCCATTGCAATAAACACGCCGCCGTAGGCAGCATACACTCTACCAAAGTTCGCAGGCTGGAGAGTCGCGAGCATACCGTATAAAGCTAATCCAATACCTCCTGCAATCCCCCACCAGACAGGTTTTCCTTCTTTTAACCATTGCCATACGAGATAGCCGCCACCAATCTCAAAGAAGCCAGCCCAGATGAAGTAAAGTAAGGACTTGAGTATTTCTTTCAATTGAGAACACCCTAGCGAACCAGTGAAGATTGTTTACAAATTATAACTTGTCGAAAGTTTGTGTTTTGGCAAGAGTATAGGAAAACACAACAATTGTGACTTATTCTATCTTTTGGAAATGACATCCTGGTCAGATTTTCTGACATTATGAGAAGAATATGAAAATGTGAAATCGAGAAACTCATGATGCCAGGAAAACACAGGCCCAGCCTTAGCGAGGTTCACCGCAGTATCAAAATTCCAAACAGCAGCAGCTTTTGGCGCAAAATGCTTGCCTATGGAGGACCAGGGTATTTGGTGTCAGTCGGCTACATCGATCCAGGTAATTGGGCGACTGACATTGCTGGGGGGTCAAAGTTTGGTTACACTTTGTTGACAGTAATTTTGCTGTCAAACCTCATGGCGATATTGTTGCAATCGCTATGTGTACGTTTGGGTGTTGCTACGGGGCGAGATTTAGCGCAGGCTTGTCGGGACTATTTCAGTCCACGAATCAGTTTTTGTTTATGGGTTCTGTGTGAGATTGGTATTGCGGCGTGTGACTTGGCGGAACTACTCGGAAGTGCGATCGCACTGCAACTTTTGTTTGGTATTCCTTTAGTTTGGGGAGTTTGTATCACTGCCCTTGATGTGCTTGTATTATTATTTCTGCAAGGCAAAGGCTTTCGTTATGTGGAAGCTTTGGTGATTATGCTGGTAGCAACTGTAGGCATCTGTTTCATAGCAGAAACTCTTTTTTCTCGACCTGATTTGAGAGGAGTTTTGTTGGGATATCTGCCCAACCAAGAAATTTTACAGAACTCAGAAATGCTTTACATCGCTATTGGTATTTTAGGGGCAACGGTGATGCCTCATAACTTATATTTACACTCCTCAATTGTGCAAACACGTGATTGGCAACCAACGACCGAAAAGCAATGGGAAGCTATTAAATTTGGCACAATTGATTCAACAGTAGCTTTATCGTTGGCACTGTTTATTAACTCAGCAATTTTAATTGTGTCTGCCGCAACGTTTCATTTTTCTGGAAATCGAAATGTAGGAGAAATTCAGGAAGCTTATAAACTGCTTTCCCCATTATTAGGAGTGAGTGCTGCTAGTGCCATATTTGGCATCGCCTTACTTGCTTCTGGACAAAGTTCAACGCTGACTGCTACTTTGGCTGGGCAGATTGTCATGGAAGGATTTTTACAATTTAAGTTTCCTTCTTGGCTACGCCGTTTATTAACCCGTCTGCTTGCTATTGTTCCAGCGTTGATTACAATTCTTATCTTTGGGGAAAGTAGTACAAGCAGCCTGATAGTTCTCAGTCAAGTCATCCTCAGCTTACAGTTACCGTTCGCTGTGATTCCATTGGTAATGTTTACGAGTAACCGCCGCTTAATGGGTGAGTTTGTGAATCCACTATGGCTCAAATTTTTAGCCTGGGGAGTTGCAATTGTCATCGTCGGTTTAAATGTAGAGTTACTATTACAAACTTTTTTGGGTTGACTAGATCTTCTTAATTGATTTGATGCGTATACAATATTGGTAATTGGAAACACTTCTGTGCAAATCTACCTCGTATTTATAGCCTGGAGAAAGTCAAGTCATGAACTATATTCATAAAGTGATTACAATCCTAGGAATAACGAGTGTAGTGGGTGGATTGCCTGCTGCTATCTCTGCACAAGTATCACAAAGTCGTATCCAGCAAACGAATTTTCAGGGATACTATAGCCAAGGAGTGCAAAAATTAAAGCAAGGTAACTTCAGTGCAGCTATTGAGAATTTTAACTCTGTAGTACAATTGAATCCTAGATATTATGAAGCTTATTGCTTGCGGGGATTAGCAGAATTTCATTTAGGAAACTTGAAAGCAGCGCTTAGCGATTTTAACTCGACGCTGCGGCTAAATCCCAACCACGCGGATGCTTATACAGGTAGAGGAACAGCTTATGCTCAATTGGGAGATTTCCGCAAAGCGATCGCCGACTTTAACCAGATAATCAAAATTGATCCAACCTCACCAGATGGCTACTACAATCTCGGACTTGCCAATTTTAAACAGGGAAATCATAAGCAAGCTGTCACAAACTTTAACTCTGCCCTAAATAGAAATCCCAATCTAGCTGATGCCTATGGTAATCGGGGACTTGCCCAATATGCTTTGGGAGATAACAAGAACGCTGTAGCTGATTTGAAGCAGGCTGCAAATTTGTTTCAACAGCAAGGAAATATCCAAGGATATCAGCAAACACAAAACCTTCTTCAGCAGATTCAGCGCTAAGCAATCCAAAATCTATTTTTCATCAGCTAATTGACAGGGTGAGCAAAGTTTGCTCACCCTAATTTTTAACGAAATGAAGTGCAAAGGGAAACAAAGTTGTGGTGCGCATTGTCAAACTAGATTATTTCAGGAAAAAAGTCACTTGCTGTTTTGACAGTGAATGAAATAACCTGAGCGCTCATGCACGTTCTTCAAGGAAACCCATGAACAGAAAACTTATACTGAATTTGCTTTCTAGTTCCTCCATTTTTGTATCTCTGATGTCTACACTGGGAGTTATCAATCCCGCCCACGCTGCTGGTATGACTCAGCGATTAACGCATACCAGCGATGGTCGTACCTGCATAACACATCCCCACGCTAGTTACAAAACTCCTGTATGCATAAAAGATTCTGAAAGAAATCCAAATGCCCCGCCTGTACGTTCAACAACTATTACTACAAACAAATCAGATCAGAACGTCGCCATGCTGAACTTTACTGAAGAGGAAAGTAATGCTGCGATGCGGTTATTTAGCTGTGACTGCCCGTATTGTATAAATTCTTTACGTCAGCTGCGCGGTACTGGAAATTTGGTGTATTAGAGCGTTTGTTGCTATTAGCGTGAACCGCGAAAAGCCCTACACTCTATCCACTGGCTGAGTTTTGGGACGAATTAAGGTTTAAGCATGGTATTGGGGAGAGAACTTCTTCATCTCCCTGATTTTTTCTACTTTGACTTTCCTGTTGCTTTCTCTACCGCTTTTTCAGCTTTTTGAATCAAATTCGGCTGCGGATTTTGCTGCTCGTAAGCCTTCTCATTCCTTTCGTAAGCTTTCTCAACAGTTTCTAGGTTTTCAGAGTCTTTTACTGCTTGCTCATATTCCTGTTCTCTATCTTCTTCCTGAACACCAACACCAGGGTCAAATTCGTTAGCACGGTTAATCTTTTCTTCAGATGTGAGTTTCGGTCCTGGAAATGCTGGTTTTTCTGATGTAAATCCTATTGCATAGCTAGGCTCAACAAAAAAAAATACACTTGATAAGCTAATTAAAGCCATCAACCCTACAACTACAATACTCTGGCGCAAAGCTTTATTAAAAATAGCTAAAATGAATTGCATGGCAATCTCTCCTTCTCTTGTTTTATTTGTTTAGGTTTGGCAGGAATGGAAATCACAGGAATATTACGTGGTTTAGTATAACTTTGCCTCCTGCCAAAGGGTACATTAACAATTCTATGTTCAAAGTGTCGCATGTTCGCACTAAGCTATGCCTTGTGAACATGCTACTTTGTACTCCTAGCGGGAGCGCTTTGGGCTTATGCTATCAAAAAACATCAAATTTAAAAGATACCCCGTCGTATCAACTAAGTTTTTCTACGTGGGTAATCGCTTTCTATCTGTCTGTTATCGAACTTTTGCTTTTACAACCATTCGTGACTAATGTCAATACCCCGACTTTGCATTGTTTGCTCAAATAAATCTGTTGGCAGTGCTTCTTCAACAGGTGAAACACCGGGTTTTTTCAACTTACCATCTAGTAATAATTGAGTAATGCTACCCGTGCCACTGCCCGAAACTACTGCGGTATTTTCATGCACTAAAGTAGAGCAAAAAGTTGCTATTTTATCATCTTTGTGACCTGTAATTTCTGAGCGAACTGTAACTCCAATACCACTGAAAGGATTGGTCACATCGGTCATAAAATGACTAACGTGAGCCAAAAATTCAATAGCGCTTTTCTGTTGCATCAGTTGCTTAGGAAAAATGTGGGCAGCTATCCAAGTTAGGTGATTATAAAAATCGGGAACTGAACCAAATTTTGTAATAACAGTTTTGACTGAGGGAAAAGCATGAGGGAGTGTAAAAGTTTCTGGCATATCAAACCAGTACACTCCGCTACGACCATATGGAGGTGGAAAGTCAAGATTTTCACGCTGGCTGTAAGGCTTGACTGTTTGCCATTCACCATCTATCCAAGCTTCAATTGGTTGTTGTAAACCTAAAAAGGTTGTTCGCATGACGGTGACACCAGCCCCACCAGAACCAGATACTAAATAACTCAAATGAATCTTTTCTGGTGTATCAAATTGCTCAACAGCCTGACGTACCATGCTGTTAGAAATGCCAGGGAAGATACCAGTGTTAATGACTGCTGTAACATCTGCAGATACGGCTGCATCGTTGTAGGTGAGAGCCTTACTGGTATAAGAACGGTGGTCACTGACATCTACATAGTTGACGCCATGTTCAATACAGATTTTGAGAACATTGGTATCTCGGTAGTGAAAAGGACCAGCACAGTGAACTACCAAATCGGTAGAGGCGATCGCCTTCCTCAGTTTCTCCACATCAGCCAAGTCCAACACCAAATGTTCCACTCTCAGATCGCTCGTTTTGCCACCTGGTGTGCGTCCTGTGATAGTCACCTGTGCTTGTGTATGGGTGAGAAGGTCTTTGGCAACGCTACCACCGATCCGCCCTCTCCCTCCAAGAATTAAAACTCGCTTAGTCATCGCTCTAGCATTGACAACAGCAGTCTTATTACATCAATTTTCACAGATGTTTGTCATCGCTAATGAGTATGAGGTTTGCTTGTTCACAAAGGAAGATGTCTTATGAAAATTAAACTTGTAATAAGTACTCTTTGCGCTTACTACAAACTTATCATTCGCGACCGAGAACAGTTGCAACGGTAGATTTTCTCGAATGTTTTGCATCTTTTAACGTTTGTGTCAATGGTTCTTGAGTATGCAAAAACATTTTCGCACAATTGCGTCCTGGTAACCCAGAGTTGGAATGCCATAAGTCTGCAGGAGGATGTCAACCACTGATGACTTGGTGTCTCAAGCAACAATGATAACTGGTTATTCATTCGCAGCAGCACTTTTGCAAGCTATCTCTTATGGTTGAAACAGATGTGAACAAAGTAACCAGTCTCCAGTCCCCAGTACCCAGCACCCTTGAATGAATAATGAATAAAATTTAGTGCGCCATATGCAAGTGATAGAGCGTTTTGGGCGCTTTCCTCATCGCAATAAGATTTTGGGAAGAATTTCAACTCCAGAAGAAAAGGAGTTTTTGAAGCACAAAAGCTTATCCTTTTAAGTTTAT
>NZ_JABXYX010000225.1 GCF_017982655.1 Brasilonema sp. CT11
GCTTAACCGTCTCTAAGTCTACATGAGGAAAGGCTTGCGTGACTTGACCCATATCCACCCGTTGGATTTCACGTCTGTTTTCGTAATCCCTTTTTATACCCTACCACATTTGACTGCAACTTAGTATGACGCTAGATTCTTCTTTTGGCTGAGGAAGTTTTAAACTTTTGCCAGCATTTTTAATCTGGCTGAGTAAATCTTCCTTTTTTGTACCAACTTCAGTTGTTTTAGTTCTATTTCCTTTTGTTTGTTTGGTTTCATATCCTGTAATTCGCAGCTTATCAGCTTCCCACTGCACAAAAAGTGTAGGTTTTGACTCTAAGTCTTGCTGTTCTGACAGTTGCAGCAATGCTTCTACCAGACTTAATACATTCTCTAAAGTTAATTCATCCCTACGAATATTTCTGACCATCAGTAAAGTATAAAGACAATCTTAAGAAGTTGAAATTACCCAAATAAACACACTTCCCCAAGCCGCAAAAGCTGATGATACAAGCATTATAGACACTGCGTGGGGAATGTGTCTGGGGAAATACCCAAAAAAATAATTTACCTTGTCAACCTAAAAACAAGGTGAATTCAAATGTTAGCTAAAAAATCTGGTAAAAACTTCAGTCAAAAAGCGATCGCTTTCCTGCTGGTTGTACAAACAGTACTTATCGGCATACAAAGCAAAAACCGCCTTGAGGAAGGAGACTCCACGATAGAGGTTCTTATCTGGATGATTAACCAGTATATCCCAGTGCTCAAACAAGCAAGCCGTCTGGAGGATAAGGACAAGAACGATAAACAGAACAAGTGTGCTGGCGACATCAAGAATTAAACCAAAAAAACTGGAAACAACAACGGAATCTTTTTTATTCTTCCTGATGCAAAGAAACTCATAGCGGATACAGAGATGGTAGATGCACCCTGATTGATGCCCTCAGTTAATGACTGAGGGTTTTTTATTTCACAATCTTATTTATGACAACCTACAACCAGTCTAAAAAAATTAATGGAAAAATGTTGGCAATAAACTAGGAGCCATCCACAAAGCATAAAAGATAAATCCAAATAGTAAAGTCGTCAAAACCGTGAAAATGTAGCCAACGCACATCAATAAACCATCAGATTCTATAGTGGCTACTGCTAACAGTAATATTCCTACTGGAGGAATGGGATTAGTCAGAGGAATTGGCAAAATTAGTAAAATTGCTAACCAAGAAATACAAAACCCATTGATTCGCCAAGTCAAAGGATGTTCTGCTACTTTTGCCAATCGAGGACGAGTGATTTTTTCTAAAACCCTGGTAACTTTTTGTAGGTTTTTTAAAATTATTTGAGTAAAAGAACGGGGAAATTTATATGTCGCAATTTTTTTAGGCAACCAAGGCGATCGCCTTCCCAAAGCCATCTGTGCTGATAATATCAAGCAAGCGCCACCAAAAGGTCCAGTTAATCCAGGTGGGACAGGAAACAAAAATGGCAAGACCAATAATGCAATGACTACGCTAAAACCACGTTCTGAGGTTTCTGCCAAAACATCACCAAGACTGAGTGGCTGTTCGGCTAACCTTTGCAGCAGGAATTTAATATCTTGAGAAAATTTTAGCTGCATTGTAGTGATGAATTATCAGATATGAAATGTCCTATTTTCTAACTTACTCATTCATCAGTCATGATTCAGGATTCATCATTTATTTGATGGTACAAACACAGCTAAAGCACTATGAACAACACGAAACTGAGCAGGAGTGTAAGTCGTAATTTCACCATCTGTATTAATGGGGCGTGGTTTGTTTGTATGAATTTCAATTTCTTGAGCGCTGACAGTACGGACATGACGCGACAAAATATGTCGTCCTGTTCGCATGGCAGGTAACAAGGGGATAATTTGCCACCAGTGTTTAATTTCCACACTGTAAATATCTAATTTTTGGTCATCAATTGCGGCATCATGAACCACTGCCATACCACCACCATAATATCGACCATTCCCTACAGCAATTTGCACAGTTTTTACTGGGGTAGATGTGCCGTTGATACTAATCTGTGCCCTAAAAGGTCGAGATTTTAAAACCACTTGCAATGCAGTGATCGCGTAAGCGAGTATTCCCCAACGACGCTTCACTTGTTTGGTTAGTCGCTGAGTAATTTTCACACTCAGCCCACAGCTTGCTACATTGAAAAAGTGTTTACCATTTACCCACCCTAAATCAATACGTCGTACCTGATTATTGGCAATAATTTTGCAAGCTTCGGGGAGAGAATTTGGAATTTCTAAAGTCCTAGCTAAATCGTTGGCAGTTCCTAGAGGGATAATTCCTAAAGGTAACTGCGTTTCTACCAAAGCGTCTACCGCAGCATTGAGAGTGCCATCACCACCGCCAATGATCACTAAATCAACTTCATGTTGGTGGCGGATAATGACTTCGTGTAACTGTTGTGGTTTTTCAGGGGACTCATCAATTAAATCGAAGCCCAGTTCTTTAAGACATTCAACTGCTTCAGCTAGACGGTTTTCCCCTTGGCGGGCGTGAGTATTTATGAGCAGTAGCGCACGATGTTTCATTTGCCGTGTTTTTTGTAGTGTACTACCTATAATTCTCTACTTCTGATATAAACTTTGCTGAAAATTTCTTCTATCTTAATCCTCCAAAGATTTTTGAGAATCCGTGGAGACTCTTAAGAGGGAGCAGGGAATAGGGAACAGGGAACAGGGAGCAGGGGCTTACAAGGGTAGGTATTTTGTATTTGGTCATTTTTTGACTATTTCAGCCGATTTAAAAATCCTGAAACGACCAAACCACCTTAAACACTTGATAATTTTCTTAACTATTTGTGAGATTCTAAAAAACCTACCCTTTAAAGCCAAATTTCTTGATGCGGATCCCCACCCCCTAAGCCCTGCGGGCACGCTGCGCGTTCGCCTCTGGCGTGCGCTCTGCGCTTACGGGGAATTCAAAATCACCGAAGATTGGAGCCTCGCTCCGCGAGGAGCTATCGCTTACGGAGGTTTCCTCCGCTCCAACTTCTCTCAAAATTCAAAATTAATACTTTTGACTTTTGACTTTTGACTTGTTTTGCCCTTATACCCCTAATTGATGACTCACCTTTGCCACAAGATCCTCTGGAGTGATCAATTCATAAGGTTCAAAAGGTTGGTGTATCCAAGGGTTGTCAGGCAAATAATCAACGTAGTAATTAGGTGCTACCACTGAACAGGCTTTGTACCAAATAACAGCGGTACGAATATCCTCAATAGGAGAATCACTATGTTCTTTTAGCCAAGGAATTGTTTCCTTGAGTGTGATTCCAGAGTCTACCAAGTCATCTACCAAAAGAATCCGCGAACCTAAATTTTCAGTGGTCATTGTCAAGTGATGAGAAAATATTAAACTGCCCCTTTGTTGCTTACCAGAGCCACTGTAAGATGAGGTTGCCAAAATCGCCAAAGGCTGATTATAAATACGTGAGAGGATATCTCCTACGCGCAGTCCTCCTCTAGCAAGGCAAACAATTTGGTTGAATTTCCAGCCGGATTTATAAATTTGAGCAGCCAGTTGTTCAATTTTTTGGTGATAATCTGACCAAGAAACGTAAAGGTCTGGCATGGGGAACTTAATTTATTGCTAAGAATGTATGACAAATTCCTTTGATTTTAATATGAGCGCAAGATATTATGAGCGATTCTGCTTCTGATGGCTCCTCTCAACAGACTCCTGAAAGTGAAAAACTGGATTTGAGTACCAAACTTGCTTTTGGTGCTGGGGATTTGGGTACGGCGATCACTGCGATGATTGGGATTTCTTATTTGTCTCCCTTTCTGACGGATGTCGCTGGCTTAAATCCCACATTAGCAGGACAAACCCAGCTGATCGGCAAAGTGTGGGATGCGGTTAACGATCCGATGGTGGGGGTGTTGAGCGATCGCACCCAAAGTCAGCAGGGAAGACGGTATCCCTGGATGATTTGGGGAGCAATTCCCTTTGGAGTGTTCTTTTTTTTGCAGTGGATAGTACCTCAGTTTAGTAATAACGATCAGGCGAATCAGTGGAGCTTGTTTTGGTATTACACTGCCATTTCGATTTTTTTTAATAGTTTTTATACAATCGTCAATTTACCATACACTGCTCTGACTGCAGAACTGACCCAAGATTACGACGAACGCACCAGTCTTAACAGTTTTCGCTTTACCTTTTCTATTGGCGGTAGCATTCTTGCTCTTATTATCGGTTTAGTCATCTCCCTGGTGATTCCTGGTAACCGCACTCAACAGTTTTTATTACTAGGAGCGATCTGTGCGGTTATCTCTGTTTTACCTGTGTATTGGTGTGTTTGGGGAACCAAAAAACGTGCTCAAGCTGTCGCAAAGTTACACCCCGAAACAGAGCAAACTGTCTCTATCCCCTTATTGCAGCAACTCAAAATTGCTTTTACAAATCGCGCTTTCTTATTTGTGGTGGGGATTTATCTGTGTTCTTGGTTAGCTGTGCAACTAACTGCGGGTATCATTCCTTACTTTGTCACCAGTTGGATGCGCCTTCCACAATGGCATATTAGCTTAGTGCTTTTGGCGGTGCAAGGAACTGCTATGTCTATGCTATTTGTTTGGAGTGCCATCAGCCGCCGCTATGGCAAACAAGCCGTGTACTTTATGGGCATGAGTTTGTGGATTATCGCTCAGGTAGGACTGTTTTTCGTACAGCCTGGTCAAGTTGTGTTGATGTACTTTTTAGCAGTCATGGCAGGTTTTGGGGTATCCGTAGCTTACTTAGTTCCCTGGTCGATGTTACCTGATGTGATTGAACTAGATGAATTAAAAACAGGACAGCGGCGGGAAGGCATTTTTTATAGCTTCATAGTATTTGTGCAAAAAATCTGTTTGGGGATTGCAGTTAACGTTGTTTTACAACAATTAGGTACCGGTGGTTATATTAAACCCACAAACGAAATCCCGATACCAATCCAACCAGATTCGGTGTTAGAAGTCATTCGCTTTTCTATTGGTCCAATACCGGCGATCGCATTAGTTTGTGGCGTAGTTTTAACGTATTTTTACCCAATTACCCGCGAAATGCACGCGCAAATCTTACTGCAGCTTAAGGAACGTCAGAACAGAGTAGGGAATACAGATGTTTAGCTCCACATCAGTTTCTGATGTAGATTTGGTTATAGGTCTTATAAACCGCGCAGCAATCGCGGGTATCCAAACAATGGAAAATACATTATTCGATAAAATCTTCCGCGACAGCGAAGGTCAGATTGTTGTAGCTCAGACGCCAAACCCACCACTTATTGTGTGGGCTGCAGCTAGTTTACTCAAACTAATTTTTACAAGCGGCGAAATCAATACAGTGTTAGACGCTGTGGCTTTTGGCTCCTTGTTTACTTGGGCATGGGAGGAATTATTTCAAGGCGTTAATTATTTTCGCAGAGCGCTAGGTCTTGTCGTGCTGATTGGCGTTGTTGGATCAAAGGTTTATCCCATAAGGTTTTGAAAAACAACGAATTTTGTCCACTGATTGGTGTAAGTATGCTTACCAATGATTCGGCGTATCAAATTCAGAGCACAGGGGTGAGAAAGCAACCTAGTGAAAATAGAGCGAAATCTCAAATCCTGAGAAAGCAATCGAGTGAACTTCTCGCGAAATCTATAGAGTTGAAAGCTCAGTTCATCGAACTGGGAACTACATTTATTGCTTCTCAAGCTTCATACATGGTGCGTGAGCAGAATTTTAGGCACAAACAAAAGCCGAAAGCAATTGATCTGGCGGACGTTAGTCCGCCAGATCAATTGCTCGATTTTGGAGATAGTTCTTGTAAGCTATCGCTTCGCTACAGCATAGCAGCGATCGCGAAGCACACCCGTTTGCCCCAACAAAGTTCCGCTTTGTTGCCCTGAGCGCCCGTCCTGCGGACACGCCAGAGCGCTTTGCGCGAGTGCATGAGCGTTCGCGAACGCGAGCGGGGGAGGGCAGTTTGGAGAACTGCCCTGCGGGCATGTTGTACGGGCGATAGCTTCGCTGCTGCCAAGGGCAGATCGCCCGAAGGGGGGTGGGGTCAAATCAACGTGGAATAAAGACTTGAATAGCTTTTAAGTTACAGTTTCTAACCCTTTTTTTGGGAACACAGGGAAAAGGCTGAACTCTAAGCCAAGATGTCTATGTCGTTAGGGGTTGTAGCGCAAACACTACAGCTTCACGCCTGGCGGAATAAGCACTGTATCGATCGCATGAATCACGCCATTACTAGCTTTGACATCTGCTTTGGTGACTTTTGCTTTATCCACCGTTACACCTTTGCCAACTTTAACGTTAAGTGGGCTACCTTCAACGCTATTAACCGAACCT
>NZ_JABXYX010000388.1 GCF_017982655.1 Brasilonema sp. CT11
AAGGTCATCAGAGTTACGTTTTATCTGTAGCAATAAGCACAAATAAACAGACAATTGTCAGTGGTGGTTCAGATGGCACTGTGCGGTTGTGGGATAGCCAAGGCAAGCAAGTCGCTGAATTGAAAGGTCATCAGGGTGACGTCTTATCTGTAGCAATCAGCACAGATAAACAGACAATTGTCAGTGGTGGGGAAGATGGCACTGTGCGGTTGTGGGATAGCAAAGGCAAGCAAGTCGCTGAATTGAAAGGTCATCAGGGTGCAGTCTTGTCTGTAGCAATCAGCACAGACAAACAGACAATTGTCAGTGGTGGTGATGATGGCACTGTGCTGTTGTGGGATAGCAAAGGCAAGCAAGTCGCTGAATTGAAAGGTCATCAAGGTTCCGTCAGGTCTGTAGCAATCAGCATAGACAAACAGACAATTGTCAGTGGTGGTTCAGATGGCACTGTGCGGTTGTGGGATAGCAAAGGCAAGCAAGTCGCTGAATTGAAAGGTCATCAGAGTGCAGTCTTATCTGTAGCAATAAGCACAGATAAACAGACAATTGTCAGTGGTGGTTCAGATGGCACTGTGCGGTTGTGGGATAGCAAAGGCAAGCAAGTCGCTGAATTGAAAGGTCATCAGGGTGCAGTCTTATCTGTAGCAATCAGCACAGATAAACAGACAATTGTCAGTGGTGGTTCAGATGGCACTGTGCGGTTGTGGGATATTAGATTTGAGTCTTGGTTGAAAGCTGGTTGTGAGCGATTACAGGATCATCCTGTTTTCCAAAATCCTCAAACTCCTGATGAGAAAGGAGCTAGGGCAACGTGTGAGCCATATTTGCATTCATCTCGTTAAATAGCAATGTCATATGTCCGCCGCGAGTGGAACGGAGTGGAGCGTAAGCGCAGCGTGTCCCCGGAGGGGAGGGGAATTCAAAGGAGGGCTTCGCCCCGCTGCGCTAACAAAATTCAAAGTTCAAAAACAGGACTTACGCAAAGTTGAGAATGTCATACTGAGCGAAACGGAGTGTAGCGAAGTATCAAGGGAGTTCTGATATCATGTTAAATGCTTGTCATTGCGAACGTAGCGATAGCGGAGTGAAGCAATCGCAAGGGCAGGAGATTGCTTCGCTGCACTTCGTTGCGCTCGCAATGACAGATGCTACCAGGACTTACGCAACTGGCACAATGCGAGCGCTATTTATAGTAGATAAGTATTAATAAGTGGAATGCACGAAGAGGCTTCTGCCGCCTCGTGCAACAGTGATTGATAGTAGTGAAGCACGGTGCAA
>NZ_JABXYX010000226.1 GCF_017982655.1 Brasilonema sp. CT11
TTAGGCTGCTGGAGTATGGCATGGTTGCTGGATAAGGCTTTTGCCGTAACTTTACTTCAACACTGTAAAAGATGTCAAATGGGTTCTATATAGATCCATCACTATTTCAGTTACCAAATTTACAGTTCTCAAGCATGAGTCAGTTCAACAAAACTTTGCTAAATTCTCTCCAGGCTAGATAATAGTAAAGTGTTCATTGCTAAGTCATGCACAACTTCAGCCAGCTATAGAATTCTAATTGAGTTGTGTTCGCGTCCCTTGCGCGTGTCCGCAGGACTCAGCGTGCGCCTTAGCGCTCAATTTTCTTAGTTCTCTACCTTGTGTGTCCTCTGCGGTTCCTTAAAAAACAGAAACCAAATTATGCGCCATATCAAACTCGCTCCAAATTGGTTGCGGTTTCTACTTGTCGTGGTGTTGGTGGTGGGTGTGTTTTTTCGCTTCTTCAATCTTGACGGCAAAGTTTACGGACACGATGAAACTTACACCTCATTGCGAATTTCTGGATATACAAACACAGAAATTAGACAGCAAATTTTTAATAATCGTGTCATTAACAGAGAAGCTTTTGCTAAGTTTGGGCGTATTAATCCTGAAAAAAGTTTAGGTGATACACTGAAATCTTTTGCGACAGAAGAGCCTCAGCATCCTCCACTTTATTATGTCATAGCACGATTGTGGGTACAAATCTTTGGTACTTCGGTCACAGCTATCAGAAGTTTGTCTGTGATTATTAGCTTGTTGGTATTTCCCTGTGTTTTTTGGCTGTGTCGAGAATTATTTAACGTACCTTTTTCAGTACCATTTTTGGCGCTCGCACTCGTAGCAATCTCCCCAATTCATCTCATCTACGCTCAAGAAGCACGAGAATATATTCTTTGGGTTGTCACAATATTAATCTCTAACGCTTCTTTGCTCAGAGCTTTACGATTAGAATCAAAACCACAACTAAGCGATCATCGCACTGTGACATGGGTAGTTTACACGTTTGCTTTAGCACTCAGTCTTTATACATCTTTGCTCAATGGATTTGTTGCGGTTGCTCATGGAATTTATGTCATGACAATCACAGGATTTCGCTGGACTAAAACAGGTAGACTTTATACAACAGCATCACTTTTGAGCTTTTTAGCTTTTACGCCTTGGATTTTAGTTATTCTAACCAACCTGTTGCAATTTCATCGTGGAATAGCACAAACAACAGGTAAATTGTCACCATTGACTTTAATTCAATCTTGGCTACTGAAGCTAAGCCAGATGTTTTTTGATTTCGACTTTGGCTTAGCTAATCCTTTCAGCTATTCAACGACCTATATTTTTTTGATTTTAGTTGGATCTTCAATTTCTTTTCTTTGTCGTACAACTCACCCAAAAATTTGGTTATTCATCGTATTATCGATTGCTGTACCAGCACTACCTTTGATGCTTCCAGATTTATTTTTTGGAGGAACGCGGACAACAGCATATGAGTATTTAATTCCTTCTTATTTGGGAATTCAACTAGCAGTTGCTTACTTCTTTTCTTATCAGCTCTATGATGGGATTCTCGCACTCCGGAGAATTTGGCAAATAATATTTGTAGTAGTTATTGTCTGTGGTGTGCTTTCTTGTGCTGTCAGTTCTCAAGCAGAAACTTGGTTGAGTAAGGGTGTCAGTTATGGAAATCCACAAATCGCCAAAATCATCAATCAGGCTTCTCGTCCGCTTGTGATCAGTGATTCTTTTGGAATGCTTCCTGGAAAGATCTTTTCTCTGAGTTATCTTGTAGAACCAAAAGTACGATTTCTGTTGATGAAGGACAAAAATATTCCTAAAATTTCCAATGGTTATACTGATGTATTTTTACTCAATCCTTCAAGCACTTTGCGTCAAGGAATTGAAAAAAAATATAAGTCTAAACTATATAAAGTTTATAGTCAAAAATATGACTCACTATGGAAAGTAGATAAAACTTCAAGGAATAAAAAAGTTGCTCAAGATGTATAAAAAATACATTTGTATATTTTGCTGTGATGATTATATAGAAAACGGAGGCTTACTGACCTAGATTTGGTATTATATGGACTCAGCCTAATTACTTAACAAGTATTCAAATTTATAATCGGAGTTTCGGAGTTATGGTATAGTATTGCAACACCAATCGCGTATTTTTGAGCGATTTTACAGCGTAGATAAAGCTCCTAGTCATACTACTGGTAGTATTGGTTTGGATTGATCGATAGTCAAGACTCTTGTTGAAGGGATGGGGAGTCGTGTAAGAATGCGCTCCAAATAAAGAGAGGGGAGCATGCTTACTGTAATTTTAACTCTTTACTTGCAATTATTGGTTGGAAATGGGATTATTGCTAGTATTATCGTAATTATTGTTTCCTTTTATTGACAAAATGACAGATTTAGCTTAACGCATACTTGCTCCTTTAGCTGCATCATAGCATCTAGCTAAAAAGCGGCTTTCGAGTGTAGGGCAATACATCACTTCTTAACAAAATTCCTTCAAAGGGAAGATACTTTGCTATGGATAATCAGTATTAAATCAGGTTATACATCAGTGTCTGTTGATTGATTTAACTTAATTTAGGTTTTCTAGGTGCATAACTAGTCTTTCAACTTCAATTCGTAGTAATAATTATTAAACTGACAAATGACACAAGAAATCACTATCAAGAAAAAATGGGCAGTCAAACGAATGACCCTAAATTTGGCATCAACCGAAGCGGAAAAACTTCAAAAGTATTGTGATGAAACAGGAAGACCAGCAACAGATGTGATTCGAGAACTCATTCGAGGGCTGGAATCAATAGATCACTAGTAAGCACTTGGCTGGTAAACTCCCCTTCATTTTTACCTACGGTAAATCTGGGCAAGCGTATCCAAAATTGCGAGTATTTAACGAATAGATCGTGTGGTAGGTGAGGGTATCACTACTCAAAAACCTACTCAACCACACCCGTACGTCACGTTACTCAGCAACGATTGTCCAGATTTTGACTGCTAATGGGAGATCGATAAAAATAAGTCTCCCGCCAAAAAATCGAGATCCACAGGTTTGGCAAAACTTACCCCTCGCCAACATACAGGCGATGCTGGAGAAGGAGCAACCATTGGCGATGGCTAAGTAGTCTAGCTTATCAAGCATGGAGCGCCTCCCTTGCGCGTGTCTCGTTGGGACGAGCGCGTCTCCGTTCGCTTCGCGTGCCTGCAGGGCTATTGAGATACCCGGAAGGAAGTGAGGGGGTCGCAGTCTTGGACGCCACTTGCTTCAAGCCGGGAAACCCGTCCAACGCAGTGGTTCCGGTTCCCGTCGATTGCGTTTGCGCAGCGCCCCCTTAGGGGCTACCCCCGCTCTTCGCAGCGTGACCGTTCGGCCTCAAGCCGTGCCCGAAGGGCTCAGGTCATCCCCGAAGGGCTTGCCGCATGCATCAAAGCTTTTCAAGACGGATTAAAGAATTGATACCACTGACGGGTGCGGAGGCTTGTACCATCAAGAAATCATTGGTCATTCGCGCGCGCTGTTTTACCATCATTCGGAGTCCTTGTTTCTTCTGGAGGGAAACAAGGACTCCTAACTGCTAGACTGTCTCACCAGCTACGTGGACTAAGAGAAAACCAAGAATTTGGAACTGAAAAGGTACGTTTTGCTTATGTAGCTGAGGATGTCAAACCCCATCAGTACGAAAAATTCTATGTGCAACAAAAATGTCGGGGAAATCGTCCGGAACACTGTAACTGGAGTTTGTAGTAATGAGTGTTCCCAAACAAGAGAACAAAAAACAACTGCATAAGACAGACAACTGCTCCCTATAGATATATAGGGAAGGGTTCAAACCCAACAAACAAGACCAACTTTGCAACTATCAAGTGATGGTAAATGATTATGACTAGCTTTACTCAAGTCCGCCCACAACACGACCTTCTGCAACCTGTTCGTCAATGGCTTTATTCAATAGAAATTCATAACGCAAAATTAGCTCATTCACTCTGCAAACTAATTCCTGCTCAATGTCCTTTTGAACGTGATATTACACTATTTGGTCGCAAGCTATTTCACATGCCGCCTATGTGTAAGTTAAATCCTCTTTATGAAGAAGTGGTGACCTTGCGTTTCAAAGCTTTGTGTTATCTTGCTGATGAATGTGGTGAAGATATAACCGCCTATTGCTAATAGTAAGCCTGGTAGTTATATCATGCAGTCACTATAGGCAATTGCACATTGACTGTGGTAAATTCCGCAAAATTTGATTTCATCAAAAGCTTTCCACTATGAACTTCCAGAATGTATTTGGTAATAACAAGTCCTAACCCAGTCCCAAAATATTTTGTAGAGTAAAATTGCTGGGTTAGGTCGGGTAAAATATATAGAGAAATAGGTTCAGTGCCATTGTTAACATGAATACAGACTTGATTGAAATTGATGTTACTCTCAATTTCCTGTTTAACAGTCTCTGCTTCTGAAATTGCTTCAAATACATTCCGCACAAGATTAATAAATACTTATTTTCATTTCTCTTTGCTCCTTCTACTTTCACCTCATTCATTGCTGGTTAAAAATCAACTTTCAGTCCGATAGCTTCTAACATATTTTGCAGTTAGGGCAGAATTTAGGTGATGAATTCATTAATATCTATTTTTTATAACCGCAACATCTGCGGTTTTGTACATAGCAAGATTTATTTTAAGAACCTTTATAATCTGTTAGCTTCATCTAGTGCCAAAGATAATCGCTCTTTTGCTAGCGTAAATAAATCAAGTTTTTGAAAAAAGTTTCACCCAATTTTGATTGTTGTGTTGTGAAAGGGTTATAACGACTGCACGAGAGTCTCATCCAGATTTAGTGATATTGGACTGGATGCTACCTCGTTTACAGCATCAATAAGTTTTACATTCGCGACTTGCGGCTGAAATTGGAGGCGAATCAGGAAAAGCGTCTCATTCAAACTGTACATGGAGTTGGTTACGCACTGCGAGAATAATCTGAACGCCTCATACTGCCTCATTTCAATACTGGTACAGTTGAACATTTGATGTGTCGAGATGAAATCTCAATTGATTATCTGGGTTATGTGTATGACTGCGACTTCAACCAGATAATGAATCTACTTGCGAAAACTCCCGACGGGGAAAACCTGACAGTCGCCAAGTTGTTGGAAGCTGGTTCTTTGGACTTGATAAATAAGGTACAGACAGTAGCTTATTGTTATGGCTGTACAGCCGGTACTGGTTCGAACTGTGGTGGCGCTTTGGTGTGAAGGAAGTCCTTGCATCATTGTTTGGCAAAGGCTTGAGCAACTGATTTGTGCAGCTTCAAAATAATCTCGTTACCAAAACTGTTACGAGCACCTTACCAAGACTTGAATAGATTTATGATGATTTTAAGTTAAGTCTCCTCACACCACATTCATAGCCGTGGACTCATCTCAGCTTCCACGGTTATTTATTTTGTTATCGGAGCTAAATAGAAACTCACTCAATGTGAGGATGATGCGCAAGGGTGTTAGTTCAGCACAGGCGAGATGTCTTGTGAATACTGACGGAAAAATTCTTGTTACCAAAATCGTTACGAGCGTGTTTGTATTTGTCAGTGATGGTTATTATGATGATATAAACTTTAGCTCCTCACACTACACCAAAAGCCGTGAAACTGAATGTTCCACGGCTTTTATTTTTTTGGGCTCGGCGTGAGCAAGGGCGTAATACTGCTGTAGTCACAATCATTTATCAGCATCCAACGCTGCTAAGGGATTTTCTGTATCTATCGATGAAACCTGCGCTTCTAACTTGTCACAACATTCACGCACTAAACGCAAACCAGCATCTAATGGAAGTTGAGCAGTTGTCGGGGTAAACTCTTGCAAGATAGCAGCTTCTGTCGTCTGATAACCATCAAGGTTTTTGCTCAGTTTTGCCAGAAAATTTGTTCCTTCGCCACCCGAGGCGATCGCAAACTGCAAAATTGAATCATGGTAATTAGGGCGATCGCGCATAACTGGCATAATATGCAACGGGTAGGTAGACAGAGGATAAAGCCGTAAACCCGTCTCTCGCGCCACACTAAGCGCCAACTTGAGATTTTTGAGATATTCTCTCGCTAGTTCTGTACTACTATCAGCAAAAAAGTGTTACTTTATACCAAAATTTGACGAACTCTGGCACAAAATAATTTGAGCTTAACCCTTGTGCTTCAGCCATTGACTGACAACCT
>NZ_JABXYX010000389.1 GCF_017982655.1 Brasilonema sp. CT11
GGGGCGCGTCCTACCGTGCCAACCAGAGATACATCGCTGGTGAAAAAGGAAAATGATAAAATACTAAATGACGAAATGACTGAAGTTAGTCATTCATCAAAAGCAGAAGAACAAAATCCTGCTAGTGTTGAAGGAGAAAAAGATAATATCGGTATTTTCCCTCAAGAAATACAACCGGATTCACCACAAACTGTCCGACGAACCATCCGCCTTGAGGAAGAGATTGACGGTAAATTAGAGGGGTTGTGTAATAAGCAAAAAATTACTAGAGACAACTTCATAGAAGCCGCCTTTGTAGTCTGCTCGCAAAATGAGGAATTGATGCAGGAGGTCTTGAAAGAAGCCAAGCAACGCTACCAGCACCGTAAACATCTTGGCGAACAGCGAAAGTTTCAGACAATGGCAAAGAAAATGAATCCTTCATCAGAAAGCCGCCACTTGTGAAAACTGATAATCAACAAATTGACATAACGAACTTTCCCGTCATGGCGGCTAAATGCTCTACTTGTCCATTCCAAACTGATGAGCATGGACGCTACAAATGTCCTGATGTGACAAATCGAATTATAAGCAGGATTCTTTCTAATTGTTCGCAGATATGCCACCATCCCCGGTTTGCAGAGAAACCAGAAACCCATTTATGTCGGGGAGCCAGGGATTATCAGTTGGAGATTTTCTACCGATTGGGAGTAATCACCGCGCCGACCGATGAAGCGTGGAAAGCAAAGTTAGCAGAGCAAGACAACGGATCGCTGTAGCAAAAAGAACATAATACCCACTTAGGCAAAAATGATTGATTTTAATATCTTCTAAAAAACCTATAGGTTTTTTTAATAAAAGTGTCAGGATGACGTACACCCTAATCTGATAGCCGGGAATGCGATTTTATTCTGTCAAGATAAGGTGGATTTTTTAATTTATTGACGCATGTAAAGCGATGTCATTAACTCTAACTTGACAAATTATGCTTCATCAGCCGCGAGACGCTGTATCAATATCCGTCTAATCGAGCGTAAGTCTTCCTTACAGATCCTCTTAGCTCAACCGTTGACGTGCTCCACCTAGAGCACTGTTAATGGCGTTAAGTATAATTATCGCGTAAGAATTGCAAATTTTTACGGAAAGTAATTGTGTTGGGATGATTGACTCCTAAGCTGCGTTCAGCAATTTCCAAAGCTTTGATGTGGAGTGGTTCAGCTTCAGTGTACCGTCCTTGGGGAAAGTAGAGTCTTGCCAAATTATTGTAACTGGCGGCGACATCGGGATGCG
>NZ_JABXYX010000227.1:0-3087 GCF_017982655.1 Brasilonema sp. CT11
AATTGCCGTTTTGCTGTCATCTTTTTGTCCTTTTAAGACTTGACAGCAATGGGGCAATTCAACTACATTAGTAGGCAGAATTGAGTGGTGGGGCAGGCTTGATGTCAGAAGTCGGACTGCCCCATTGCTTTGTTTATTTTTAAGAAGTGATTTACCTATAGCTTTCTCTCCCTACTTATCGCAAGAATAACTTTCACGACTGGTAAGAAATTTGGAAGAAAGCTATAAGTCTTTTTAATCAAAACCGCTTTTCATATCGACAATCAGGGCAATTGTTACTTTCTCAGCCCTGCGAATAAACGCCACAGATCACCGATTCCCTTAGAAATCTTCCTATTAACCATATTCACGACTCCGGCAACTTTGCGCATTGGTGATTTTGGGCTGGCGGTAACAGTGCTGCTATAAGCCGACATTAAAGCTATGCTCTCAAAACTTTTAGCGCATGTCAGGGCGAGAAAGTCGGAAAAAGTCGTTTCTTTAGTCGGTATCGAAGAACGGCTGTTTGTCAACGGGCTTATGTTGTCGTTATGGCCGCCAGCAAATTAATCGCCTGTTCCAGTTTGATTTTCGCGCTGTACAGTGTCAATAACCTGTCCTGGTCGTGACGGGCGGGATAGGCCAGTCTCTTCCCGGCGATAGAGGCTTTAATCAAAGCGATTTGTTCCCGTGTTGGGCTATTCATATCCGCGAGGGCTGCGCCCACAGCCTGAAAGTGGTAAAAGCTGGGCGCTTTCAACCCCCGGCCGTCTCGCATCTGCTGTACAGCTAGGGTTGGAAAAACCAGTAACGACGAGACATACGCGGATCTGTGGGCGGGGTTGCCGATGGGGCGCAAGCCATAGTCAGTACACAGGGTTTGCAACTCTTGGAATGTTTTGATCTCAAGTTCCGTGCGGGTAAACATACTGCCAAGGGTGAATGATATCTTCATCAATAAACGGACATGAAAATCTACGGCGGTTCTTAAATTGAAGTCCCCGCGCTGTAAGCTTTTCTGTGTTCTTCATGGCATCATACCATCAAAAGACGTTATTTTAACGGTATCAGTCCGAATTCAAAGTCATGGATAATCAGGGGGTTAGGTGATGGTAAAGTACCCCGATATGGCATTAAAAAAAGTCAATATTTATTTCAATGAGGTGGAAGAAGTAGAACTCTATGAGGCGATAGTCAAGCTGGCCAAACAGGAAAAGCGCTCTATCAATCAGCAGATCAAGGTTTTACTTAGTGAAGCGATGACAACTAGGCAAGGGAATCAACAATCATAATTAACGCTGCACCAAGCAGGAAAGTAAATATAAAGTAAAACTTCTGCGTTTACCCGTCATTCGGGGGTTTCTCTATAGGAGTGATGCAAAAATTTTTCGTGCATTGAATCATGGGTATAGCAGGTGTTTGCAGAGGCCAAACGTGATGTTTGGCCTCTGCAACGATGGCTTCGTTTAGGAAGCAACTGTTGGCATATATTCTTTTTCGGCGGTCTGGAATCCTTCGTAGCCGTATTTTTGCGCCAGTTCGCCTAAGCTCCCCTTAGATTTCTTCGAGTTTTTCCAACCTTGGGGCTTGTAGTACCAGACTTTCCTTTCACTGTGCCAGCGCAACCCGGCGGCCTTCAACGCTTCCTTGTTCGCCTTAGTGTCGCCTGATACCCAGATCCAATAGCCAATCAAGGCAATATTCAAGGAACGAAGTTTCAGCAGTTCCAAAAGTTTGTTCATCAGTTCGGTTTCGACCTCGGCCTTATAGCTATAAGTTCTTTCGTTCCCTTCTTCGGTCTGGCTGGCTTGACCGTGGCAGGATTTTAACGCCTCGTGGTACTGGCGGTTAATCTCCTTCATCATAGTTTCATCGCCGCCCCGGTCGGGGTGATGTTCCATCGCCAGGGTGCGGAACAGGGATTTAATTTCTTCTACTGTTTTAGCGGTTGCAAAATAGTTCTGTGTCATGTTTTATACTCTTTCACGTTGGTTTAAGGGTTGAGGGTGCGCCTCAACCCTTGCCCCTCGGCGAGAGTGGGGGTAGCAAAGGCAAAGAAAAATCCCGGAAGGTTCACGGCAGAAAAACGGAAGGTTCACCGTAGCCCTTGCGGAGGTGAAAGCCGTTTTTGTGACGTGAAAGCCGGGATTTTTATTGTCTGCGCGAGGGGCGACTGCCCCTTAGTCTTTCTTTTGGTTCCGCTCAGGACTGACCTTGAGGCTGTAAAATTCCCCGGTTGACGTTGCAGGGACGGCGCATCACGCTTAAGCGGAATTGTTCAGACTGAAAAATGCGTCATATTCAGGCGCTGATAATCGGCAGTGTCCCAATTATCTAATTCCTGATATTCTTCAGGAAACGGGGATTCGGCAGGGGATGCAGAGGCAGAGGCTAACTGCTTGACAATTGACGGCTTGTAGGTATGCCACCAATTAATTTCCGCGATATATAAACCTTTTAATCCCTGGTTCAATTTGGGCTTAAAGCCACCAATTGCCTGTATTTCACTAGGGTCAACAACCAGTTCTTGAAAATATTCTTCTCTGATATCGTATTGGTCAAGCGAACCGAACGACGACCGCCTGCTTTCTGGGTAGCGGACGCCATACCGCATTCCGATAATGCCTGATATCCATTCAGCGGTTTCTTTTTCCCGCAACCTCAACGCCGCAATCTGGGTAAATTGCCCTAGAAACGCAATGGCAAGCTTTTCTTTAAAGTTTTCTTCAATATGTGATTTACTCTGGAATCCTACGACCATTGATACACCTTTGCTGCGGCCTTTTTCAGCCAGATCGATAAGCGGGGTCAGGTCTCCTAGGCTTGCCAATTCATCCAGAATGAGAAAACTTTCGGGGTAATCTGTTTCTGGCTTTTTCAGCAGTAGTTGCTTGACGCGGGTAAGGATAATGCGGTTGATAGCCCCCATTTGAATTTCGGCGTCTTCAGAAGTGCCCAGCAAAAGGATTTTACTATCGTTCGCCCATTCGGTGAGGCTGTAGGGTTGGGTGTTATAAAGGGTTTCGGCTTTGTGCCAAAGGGCGGCAACCGGGTCATACCGTTCGACGCTGGTGAGCAAGGTTGCCATAATGTTATCGGCGGTACGGT
>NZ_JABXYX010000227.1:3185-6131 GCF_017982655.1 Brasilonema sp. CT11
TCGCCCATTCGGTGAGGCTGTAGGGTTGGGTGTTATAAAGGGTTTCGGCTTTGTGCCAAAGGGCGGCAACCGGGTCATACCGTTCGACGCTGGTGAGCAAGGTTGCCATAATGTTATCGGCGGTACGGTCAGAGCCGAAGGCTTGCACATAATGGTTCAGAGGGCGGTATTCCTTCATCATCTCCAGAATCATAGCGCGGGAACGAAGCCCTAACAGGAGATCCCGGAACCGCCACATCCCCGGCGCGGTGTTATTCAAATACCGGACCACCGCCTTAACAGCGAGAATGGTAGCATCCCGCCAGAAACCTTCTCCTCCCTCAGATTTCGGGACAAGAATACTGGCAAGATTCTCTGCAAGGGTTGAGGAGGTCATATCCCTGGCCATATCCCACGGGCGGCAACGGGTATCGAACGGATTCATGACTACAATATCATCCGCCGCTATCCCCATTCCTTCCAGGAGGGGATAGTATTGCGTTTTCGGGTCGTAGATTACCGCCCGCCGTCCATCCCGGCCGATTTGGCTGAGGGTGTCTTGCATAAACAGCCGGATACTGACGGTTTTACCGCTCCCGGTCATGCCGCAAAAGGCGAAGTGATTAACGGCGGCGTCGGTATTTGTTTTAACCCCGCCAAAAGAGATGCCCGGATCGTTCCGGCGACGGGCTTTCTGATAATATTCTTTGGCTTTTTGCAACGGCAACACACTGCCACCCCTAAGCTGCACAGGGGCAGAGCCATTTTCATCAATGGTACGGTCATAGATGAAAGCGGCAATGATGGTGCCGCCGATGCCTACCGCGTAGTTAGAAAGGATAAAAAGAGCACTGACAAAAAGCAGAATACCGAACCAGAACCAAAAACGAAGGTGGCCTCTGCCGGTATCGAGCCAGTGGGTGTAAGCTTTACTGGCAACATAAAAAAGATACACGCCAACCGCAAAGCTAAAGACGGTAGTGTTGACGGACAAGGGATCAAGGCAAAGGAAGATGAACCAGAGAAACAAGGCGGGTGCCAGCAGTAACCCGCGAAAAACGGCATTACGGGCAGTTTGAATCATAGACCGTTGAAGAAGGAACTAAGGGAATTAGCCAACAAGAGAGCCAGGAGAAGAACGCCAATAGTGAACGTTACCCGGTTGGGCTTTGCCATGTCCCTCAATACCAGCGGAAACACGACAAGGGGATGTTCCGCCCCCTCAATATCTAAATCTTCATTGGGACGAATCCGGGCGATGTTCAATCCGCTAATCAGCAGGAACCGGCAGAAGCGGCACAGGAAGGGCAAGACTGAAATGGTTTCCTTGCCGTAAAACGTCAAAATGCCATTGATGACGTTTTCGCCAATCCACAAAAGACTATAGAAAAAACTGGTGTAAATAATTGTTAGAACGCTTAGCAATATCCAGCCAAGGGTTGCTACGCCAGCGTAGAGTAAAAACTTGCCCTGTTTCAGCACCCCTCTTTCTTCCATAAACTTAGGCCATACCGGCTGCGGAAATGGTGGAGAAGCCTTAGTCCTGATTTCTCCTAATTTAATATTATATTTTGTAAAATTATTCCGGTTTGGATTGTTTTATTATTTAAAACATCCAATAACCCACAAGACCCATGCCAGAGTTGTTACTCCTTTCCGGCGAGAAAGGCGGCACAGGGAAATCGTTTGTCTGCCGGTGCATCCTTCAATACCTCTTGGATAAGGATATTGATTGTACGGTCTTCGATACCGACCGCTCGAACCCGGACGTGCGCCGGTGTTATGGCCGCGCCCTTACGGTCAATTTCGGTATTTTCGGGGAAGGGGAAAAATACGAGGACACCGCGAACGCCATCTTTAACAGCGCCTTGCAGCAATTGACGATTGTTAACCTGCCCGCCCAGGTATTTATACCTATTCGGGCTTGGATTGAACAAAATGACCTGTTTGAAGTGGCACAAGACGCGGGGGTGCAGTTTGAGATATGGTTTGTCAGTGATTGCGGCTACGACAGTTTAAGTCTGCTTCGTAAATCCCTGGAATATTTTAAGGGCAACGCCCGTCATGTGGTGGTGAAGAACTACGGGAAAACGGAAGATTGGGCGGCGTTTGAGCAAGATACGGCGTTACAGGCGTTAATCAGCACCTATAACGCTACCGTTTTAGACTTCCCCAAGTTTATTGGCTCAGTGGTACGAAACCGCATTGATGAGTTAAGCCTCACCTTTGCAGAAGCATTGGATCATGAAAAATTCGACCTCATTGAGCGCCAGCGGGTGAAGAAATTTTTGAGAGAAGCTTACGCGGTTTTTGAATCGGCGGGGGTGTTGAACAATGCAGGGTAATGGTAAAAACAGTGACCTCCTTGACCGGGCGATGCGGGATCTGACGCCTGAACAACGCGCCCGGACATTAGACCTGGTGCTGCGGCTTGGCATCGACCGGGATGACCCGCTGTTTCTGGTCACGCTGGCGATCGGCCAGTTGCAGACTTTGGTGCAAGATGCCCCGGAAGAATGGCGCAAAAGTTTTGAATCGTTTTCTCAATTCTTGGAATCATGGACGCAAACGAATCTGCAAATGTTCGCGGCGGTGACAAAGCAGGCAGAAGCGACAGAAACAGTAGGGCAAGTCTCGAAAGAGCTCATAACCTCGTTGACCGCCTTAACGCGAGTGCTGACCGCACAATCACAAACACCGCAGACATCCGCACCGGATTGGCAGAACTTAGAACGGAAATTGAACGACTGGCAGAGCGTCACCCAGCATCGCTTGACCTCTATCGAGGCGAGTTTAAAAAACCAGAAATCCGCCGGGAATATGAGGAATATCTCGACCGGCTGGAACGGGGACAGGATAGAGAGATGGAGCGTTAATGGATTGCTCCTGGTACTGCTGGTGATGAGTGGCGGCGGGTGGCTGGTATTATGGCAGGGGCAACAGCAAAACAGCCAGCGTTTACAATGG
>NZ_JABXYX010000228.1 GCF_017982655.1 Brasilonema sp. CT11
CAGTAGAGGTTCAAGAATTTCCCACTCTTCGTCTGTTAGGCTGCTGGAGTATGGCATGGTTGCTGGATAAGGCTTTTGCCGTAACTTTACTTCAACACTGTAAAAGATGTCAAATGGGTTCTATATAATGTTGTTCATTGTCCGCTGTCGGGGGCACATCCACTTTTGGTTGTTGTGCTTCCAGTCTTTTTGTTTCTTGTTCCACTTCGAGCTGCTCTTGTTCTGCTTCAAGTTCTACCTGTTTCCTTGCTTCTGCTCTTCGTTGAACAATATCTTCCACGAGTTCAGGACTAGCGTCAACATACATCTCACCTACAGCGTCATAAGTGAGTTTAGTATGCAGCTTGACTTGGGCATCCGCTTCTATCGCTGCCATCTGTGTTCTCAGATCAGATTGGATTGCTGCTTTGTTCCGGTCTTCTGTTTCTTGTAACTGGTCATCCGAATCAATTTCCTCACGTCGTCTCAAGGCAGAATTGCAGGAGGCGATCGCAATCATTGAAGCAAGTAGTCCTAGTACAGCTGCTGGTAGCTTCCATTTACCGCTACCTGAAAGGATTACAGGGTTTAGCTGCTGACTGGGTGATGGAGCGTAATCTTTCAAGGTTACAAACGCCTTGCACGGTTCCACACGGGTGTCACAGTACTTGACTCGTCCGTCAAAATACCCTATAGCTGAGAATGCAGCTGCTGATGCTGCCAGAACAAAGCTTGTAATTCCTATTGGCAGTGCATTAGCGGAAAGGATTTTGTTGTTTGTCATCAGCCATCCTCCAGAGAACCATAAGAATAAAAATTAAAATAATTACGCCTACGACGGTGGCGATCGCAACAATCCAAAGTGGTAAGACTGTACTGCCTGTCCATGTCGGACGTGTCAAAAAAAGAAGTACCCCATCCCAATGACCAGCAACAGTGGATAACAGCACTGCTAGTCCTGCCAGTCGCCTAAGACTCAAACTTTCTGATGTGGCATCTTGCGGTTTGACTGCAATCAGGTATCCAATAATTGATATCTTGGCGATACCGTAGAACACCCATGCACCGGGTATTACACGGGGGATGAAAGCAAGAATGGTCCCTCCAGAGAAGCAAGCGACATAAACTGACCAGTTCCTAAGATTGCGAGTTAACTTTGTTTTTTCTGAAATTCTTTTCTGTATCTGTGCTTCTTGTTGCTGTGGCATCGTCGGTGGTAAGAACATTTTGGATTCCCCTAAAAAGTAAGCCCCCAGTTATTGAGGGCTGTGAACTAGTGATTAAATGCCTTTGAAAAAGTCAAAGATTCCGCCAAGACCACCACGCTTTTTGTTGGTATTAGTGGTAACGGTTGTAGACGTAACATCAACAGTATTTCTGGGATTACCAGCAGTGCCATATTTTATCTTGTCCTTTATGGCTTGTTTGATTTGGCGCTGGTCTGCATTAAATAATTCATTGGCTTCTTGTTGTGCGGGTTTCGCTGCTAATTGCTCCATTTGCTTAGCTTTTCTAATTGCCGCAAGTTGCAAACTAGTATTGAGATCCGCTTCCTCAATATCAAAAGCGTGCTGCAGTTCTGCATCCATGAGGGCGATCGCAGTATCAGACTGTTTCGCTAACTTTTGACGGTTCCTGGTATACCCTTGGTGAGCTAGAAAGATGTCGAGTACTGATTTTTCAATCTTCTCCGCACCCTTGAAACCGTCCTTTACCAAGCGACCCTTAAACTCATTAAATGTCACTTGGTTTTCAATATAGGTTTTAAGCAATTCCTCAATTTCTTTAAGGTTTTCTATGAACCAGTTGAATTGATTGACTTTATCCCGCATCAATGCCAGGTCATCGGGTGTGAGGCTAGCTAAGTTACCCCAGTCAATAGCGGGATAATAAGCTTGAAGGATTCCAATCTGGTCTCCACCTAATCCAAAAGCACGGATGCCGTTATCAATTCCTGTGCTGGATTCACCATTGTTACTTTTGCCAGTGAAACGTTGAATTACAGACGTTGCTGCTTTTACAATATTTGCCATAACTGTTGTAATTGTTTCCCCCTCACGGGGCTTTTCTATTCGATGTCGAGTCGAATTTGGAGATGAATCTGTGGTCTTGAATCTGTGAAAAACTTTGCTAGGGAAACAAGACCGATGCTTAAACCGACTGCAATTAATAAGGAGGCGATCGCGGTCTTGGTAGTATCATCATTCATCGTCAAAGCTTCTGTAGTAGTCAGGGTCGAGCAACAAGATCATCGCCATGAGTCGGTCGTACCTGTCATAACAGCGATTGGCATAAGCATTCTTGGGAATCCAAGTGTCGGTGTGGTAGCCTTCCCAGTACTTGTAGTACTCCTGAAGCTGGTATTCTGCCAGGTATGCAAGGTACTTAATCATGCTGCCTCCTGCGTGAGTTTAAGAACTTGGTTGATAATTTGCTGTTCTTCTGGTGTGCGGTCGCGTTGACCATCAATTTCTCGAAGAATGATTGCACCAGCACTGGCTAATTCATGTGGCACACCGTGCTTTATCAAGTCGTCCGTCGTTGTCTCCACCGCAGTTTTCAGCCTCGCATTGCCTACGGTGCATTGTTCGGCAAGTGCAGCGAGTAATCCTTCTGCTTGAGCGATCGTCAGTTCTTGCAAAATGTCAGCAAATTCGACCACTGCTTCATTCTCCACAAGAAGGTGCAGTGATGAATCCTGCCAAGCGTCATTTATGGTGTAATCGGGTCCCATCATCTCTTGACCTAGCAAGAAATTAGTCAAAAGCACGCGCACTTGGATTTTTTGACAACGGTCAAGCTGTTCCAGGTACGAGCCAAAACGTTCTACTAATGCGTCGATGGTGGCGTCTTGGATGTAATAGGTTATTGGCTTCATGGTAAGTTGTTGGTGTATTTTTCAATGTGTTTGTTTGAAGGGTTGCCACAACAGCAACCCTTTTGATTTACTCCCCTCGGAGGGATTCAAGATTGGAAGTCAAGCTTATTTGCTCCCAGACAATCTGCTCTACTCGCGTTAATGAAAGCTTGATGCTTACCCGCGTGTTGTTGTGTGCAAATTTGTAAAATGTGGCATAGTCACCCGCAACTCGCGAGAAGTGCCATTGTCCGGGATGGTTAGAAATCAGGTATTTTCTGTTAGGAGAAAGACGGTTTAAATGGTACATTATTCGTTCCCCCGATAAACAGCGTCACCGATGACTGAACCGAGCACACCACAGGCAAGTGTGATTCCAAGAAAAGTGAAACTCAAGCCTCTGTACCCTCGCGTTTCGGCGGCATAATCTGTGCTGGTTTTTAACCCTGAAGCTGATTTGAATTCTGAAATTCCCCAAGAACTGAGAGCTATGCAAGCACACAGCGCAGTTGACAGTAAGGACGTTCCTGCAATCCAACTTAAGACGCCAAGAATGCGATCGCCTGTTGTTGGTGTGGGCAACGATTTTCTTACTGATTCAGGGCTGTACCATTCCTCGGTGGGTGGAATATACCCTGGCGGTAAATCTTCTTGCAGCACTTGGTCACACGCATCAGAGGCTTTGGTCAGAAGCACAGCTTTTGGGTAATCAAAATCAATAACCTCGCGCTTTACTTCGCGGATGAGGCTAAGAGCCACTTCTACCTTTTCAGTCTGATTTGTTGTTAGCATTGTTGTCACTGATAATTGTTTGAGAGTTGCCGGGTTCTCACCCGGCTGCTATTTCAAGAAGCGCTTTTGAGCCGTTCGTTAACGGCTTTCTCTAGCACCTTGCGGAGCCAATAACGGACATTTTGTCCATCTTGATCTGCAAATAGTTGAATATGTGGAGCTAAGTCAACTGGAACGTTGTAATTGATTCTTTTTGTTTCAGACATTGGCTTGTGTATAGATTTTGGTCATTTCAGATAAAGCAATCAACCCTGGATTAGGCGGAAAAACCAAGTTGTCTAGCGGTATGCTAGATTCCGCTAGCGCTTCCTTTACCAGATGCTGCACCGCAGGTACTTCAAAGCCACCACCACAAAGTACTATCGGGTTTTTCCGTCCAGCAGTGCTGAGGCTCTCAAGCGCAAAGGTTAGCGGTGTGTCTCGTATCCAGTTCTTGATAGCAACTTCTAGAGCCGTTCCTATCTCTCGACCGTCTGGTGCGATCGCATTAACTCTCCCATCTTCAAACGTTGACGATTCAAGAATCTCTCTTAACTGCGATGGCTTGATTAACCTGGAACTATCACCGTTAGCGACGCTTTCAGCAAACTCTCTAATCAATGTGCTGATTCCACCGCCACCGTTCGGCTTGTGACTCACTCGCTTAGGTAACTTACCTTGGTTGTTGTATTGGCTCACACAGGCTGTTCCAAAACCTACATCAAGGGTGTAAACTGTAGACCCTTTGTCTTGACTGAATAAAGCAGCACCATAACCCTCTGGGTAGTTCAAAGCTGTTTTAGAAAATGACAGCGAGTACTTGATACCATCAACTTTCATCCACTTGCAAGCACCTAAACCTGCTTTCAAGTTCAGTGGATTAGCGAGACTCAAGGTTATTAACTTGATTGACAATGAACGAGACTTTTCGTTAGAGCCAGTGCTGAGGTCGTGGAGATTTGGCAGGCTTGCGATCGCGCCAAGTGCCAAAATTGGGAAGTAATCAACTTTGTGGTTCTCGCCGTCAGACATGGCAACAAAGGGTTTACCTTGAAGTTTGGCACTTGACCCCACAACCCAGTGCTCTACAACATCTTTCTTGTCCTCACCTTTTCCACGACTCATGCTGAATACACCCAGTTCACCAAAAGGAGGTGAGTCAACTTGACAGACAACACTGTCAATCACAAGGTTTGAGGTAACTTGACCATCAACAATCAGCAGCACTTTGATACGAGAGCGACCGCCATCCAAAATAATGGTTATCTCTCTTTTCGGAATGATCACGCGAGTCTTTTTGGGTTTTGGTTCGTTTGTCTGTTCACTTTCCGGATTAGCCGTTACGTCAGTTTTGGGTGCTTCCTCTAAAAGCTCATCACCCTGTTCAATGTCAGAGTTAACGGGTAATTCGTCATCTAATTGGGTGTCCCCATGCTCTACATCGCTCGTTACTTTCTTTCTAACCATATTTCTCCTGTTTTACAAACTAGTGGCTTATTTTTGACGCAACTGGCACACTATGAAGTATTGAGTACACTGTTGTATTTGTTGCTGCAATTACTTAGTTTTAGCTGTCAAAGTCTGTAGGAACAAAAAAGACTGCTGTCAAAGCGCTATGACAGCTTCTATGCATACGTTTGAGCGATTTAATCCAAACTGCTGCCAGGAACTGTCAGGGAAATCGGAGGGCACTGTCACCTTACGGGCATACAGGTTACGGGCGTTATGAGCGTACTTGTCACAGAAATTATAGAAGTAGTTCCAAAACCAAAAAATAGTCGTTTTGGGCTGGGTTGACATTTTTGATGACAATTTCTGACAAAATCGGTCAAACCCTTTTACTCGTAAGGTGACACCTCTGTGAGATGCTGTCATGAGTTTTATGACCGTTACCTTACCGTAGATTATAAAAATCGCTGTAACTCATTGCTAGAGCCTGTCATAACTGTCATAGTTATTGTCACGCAATTTATGACCGTTCACTCACCGTAGATTAGCTGATTTCCTGCCATCTGTACGGCTTTTAATGGGTATATTTTTAGAAGATATACGTAACTATTTTCGACCAAAATCTGTGACAGTTGCGATAGAGATTTCTATATGCAACGATAACTTTGCATCAAGTGTGCGGTGCAGAAACTTGCAAGAGTTATTAGCTCCATCTCATCAGAGATATCTCTAAACCCAGGAAGTAGAATACTGCAAATATCTGTAATGCCTTGTATGTATACTCCTAGCTCCTCTAGAGCACTTCCAAGAGAGTAGCCTTGGCGGATGGCATCGCTTATTGCATGAAGCAGAGATGCAGTTTCAAGGTAGTTCAAGCTTGAGATGACTTGTGAAACTTCTGGCGTTGCATAATGGCAGTATGAATTAAGGTAAATTCTTATGCAATGTCCTGAATGTGGCTCAACACATATCCGTAAGAATGGGAAAAAACAAGGTAAACAGAATCACATTTGTGTGAATTGC
>NZ_JABXYX010000390.1 GCF_017982655.1 Brasilonema sp. CT11
CAGGACTTACGCAACTGTCACAAGCAATGGCGCAGCGTAGCTGCGCCGCACGCCAAACAACTAGGTGATAAACATGGGAACATCAGGACGTTTTAGTTGCTGAACTAAATAATTTGATAACAATCCATGCTTAATTTGATAGATTGTTTGACCAGTTTTATAAGCTAAATCTTTGAGCCTAAGCCAGACTAAAATAGCGCAGGCAATATGATTTCTTTGAATACGACCCTTACGGCATTGACATGATTCAAGACCAGTCAATTGCTTTAATTCTCTATGAAACTCCTCAACCTTCCATCGAACCTTACACACTTTTTGCACAACGTCCGTAGAGTCTTGAGATAAATCGTTTGTAGCGATAAAATCCGTTCTGTCGGTGGAGACACTTACCCGGAATAGTTTCACTTTTTTAGCTTGTGGGAACTTTTTTATTTTAACTATTTTACCTGATTTTAACTCCTTCTCATTCCAAGATAAGAATTCAATTCTTTTATAATCTTCTTGACCTGACGTATCATCAACAAGTCGATTACGTTTGAGAGGGCAATAATAATATTTCCCTAAACCATCAATATATAACATCAATTTATTTGTCGCATACCAAGTGTCCATCAAGACGTGTTGAAACGATAGATTCTTATGATAAACAAGGTTTTGCAGCATCTCCATCACATGGTCTATCTTTGTTTTCCCATCTCTGTCTGGATCATAAATCCGATAGTCAACTACCCAAAATTTACCAGTTTCATAATTGACATATATACAATTGATTAACCCAATTCCTTGAATAACACCATGCTCGTTGCCACTATATTGTCGTTTACTTGTCTCTATTTCTGTGGCGTGTCGTTTATCAATTACTGTGTCATCAAACACGACATATGAGTTATTATTGATTTCGATGACATCTTTGATATTATCCCAAATTAGACGTGGTGTTAGCTTTTCATTTTTGAGATAGCGATTGATTTTATCATGGCTAATCTGCTCTAGATGCTCTGCCAAATTGGTGAGAGTATAATTTATTTGACTACTTAACAAATACTGACAATAGTTAAGTTTAGTAAATCTCATAAATGACAGCTTTGATTTGAGCCACATTGTCTAAATTTTCTCATGAAAATTTGCACCGTGCTTCACTACTATCAATCACTGTTGCACGAGGCGGCAGAAGCCTCTTCGTGCATTCCACTTATTAATACTTATCTACTATAAATAGCGCTCGCATTGTGCCAGTTGCGTAAGTCCTG
>NZ_JABXYX010000391.1 GCF_017982655.1 Brasilonema sp. CT11
TACTAGTAGTCTATCAAGTCAACTTTGCAGGGTGAAGCAGTCGGGTATAACCGCTCCATTTTTTTCCGTGCATCAGTAGTTTTAAAGCGCCAATTTACACTCGCATAAGCAGTATTCCGTTGTTGTTCCCAAATGGCGATTTCAGAGGATAATGTCTGTACGTCTTTTATACGTCGCTCTAAACACTGTCGGGATAAAACAGAGAATTCAATCTCAACTTGATTTAACCAACTGGCATGTTTTGGTGTGTAGTGAAACTCCAATTTTTGGACAATCCTACGAGCTTCTTCAGGGGAAAAAACTTCGTACAAAGATGCTGGATTATGTGTGTTGAGGTTATCGACTACTAGACGAATCACTGTCGCCTGTGGGTGATAAATGTCTACCAAATTCTTCATTTGAAGCGCAAAATCCACTTTTGTCCTCTGTTGTGTCACTTGCATATGTCGCCAACCCGCTAATGGTTCAAAGAAAGCAAATATATTGACACTACCGTTTCTTTTATACTCGTAATCATAACGAAGAGGTTGTTCTGGCTCGGCTGGTAATGATTCCCTAATGTCTTCTAATAATTGATACGGACGTTCATCGAAACAGACTACCGGACATTTTGGCTCGTAAGGTTCGCCCTATAAATCTAACAAGTCTTCCATCCGTAAAACATACTCAGCATCCACCTTTGGGATACACCACTGTTCCTTTAACCACGGCTTGACATCGTTTTTTTTAAATAGGAACGCACAGTTTCATAACTAATAGAATCCACAACATCTAAACTCACTATCCGATCCGCTAAAAGCTTTAGTGTCCATCGTGTACGTCCATCCGGTGGTTCTGAGCAAGCTGTTGCAATCAAAAATGCTTCTTTGAAACCATCAAGCTTCCGTGGTTTGGATGGATGAGGACGGTCTTGTACACCATGATCAATTCCTTGCTTGACATATCTGGCACGGGTTCGCTCTACAGTTGAAACGTGGACTCTCAAACTTTGTGCGATCGCTTTGTCAGTTTCTCCCTCCCATGCCATCAAAAGTATATGGGCGCGGGTAATGCTTCTGGCTTTACTTTTGCCGCACCTAATTAGCGATACGCCAAGGGCGTCTGCGCTCCGCGCAATCGCAGTTTTTCGGCTTCTTCTGAACTGAGATTTATGGTATATTTTTTTAACATAATGTTACCCTAACCCTGAATTCGATTAGCTTACCAAAAATCTGCTTCACCCTGCAAAGTTGACTTGATGGACTACTAGT
>NZ_JABXYX010000392.1 GCF_017982655.1 Brasilonema sp. CT11
GTTCCTTTGACTACAAATCATAGGGGTTGATTTATTTGGATATTTTTACAGCATCTACGGAGACATATCCTCGATAATGGCACTTGCAGGGCTTAGTGTTAATCGCATTCCAGATCTTCTCTATAGGGTACCATCCTACGATGTGAGTGACATCGCATAACAATACTAAATCGTTGCTAGGGTTGTAACCAGCTATAGGACTCCAATGACCTCCTGTGAACGAGTAGCCGGGCAAATTATCGACAAGAAAGTTGATTAATACAAACGAAGTTTTAGACTGTAATGCGCTCTTCAAATGATTTCGAAAATTAACTAGCGTTGATTTATCAGCTGGATAATGTGTCGGTGTTATTTGGAAATCTGGAATGTTGAATCCGGTACTGAAAAGATGCAGATCTTCCAACGACATTCCTGATTTGTCTATCTTTGATCGCGGCACTTTACTCAAAATATCTATTGTCATATGATGGAATATTGAGTCCTCTATCCAATTTACTCGTTAGGAAATCTACGAGGCCTATCAAAGTAAAATTTCTTGGAGCGAGGATTGCTTACTTACCGCTTAAATCTATATTATCAACATGTGCATCGATAAGGCATTCCAAAATAATTCCTAGCGACGCGATCCCGCAATAAGTATCACCGATCTGTTTGCGATAAAATCTCTGGAGCCTTGGCCATTGCGTAAATCCAGCCTCTGTTGCTTCAATTAATATTTCTTTGCCTTCCGTGCTGAAGATGGATATGGCTTTTGTCATTGATTTGAAATTTTTCTGGGGTTGAAGAAACTGAATTAATTCCTGCTTTCCATGCTTAAGTTTATAATTACCTTCATTGTGATCTGATTACGCTGTATTATGAATGTAATAAATAACACGGGACCAAAGGAAATATTCTTAATAATTGAGAAAGCGACAAGAACTTTTTTGCCCGTGTTTTCAACCGAAACCACCGCCTCCGTTATTGTACATAATTAACGCGTGACGCATTACAATAATGCGAATAGTGATTGCTTTCGTCTATCCTTCACAGAAATAAAACTGCGTCAGAAGCGCGTTTGAAATACTATCACAACTGACGCTAAAGTTAAATATATATTACAAGTTGATTAGTTGAAGTATCTACAAGAGGATTAAGCCATATAATAGCCTATATTTCGCTTCTTTGAACTGCTTCTTGCTGCCGTTGAAAGATCCGAGCCAGTCGAACACACCAGCTCCACCGAATAAAATCGAC
>NZ_JABXYX010000393.1 GCF_017982655.1 Brasilonema sp. CT11
CCATTCAACCCAACTGTTCCCGCACCAGCTAACCCACCTAACTCGACTCGCCCACCAAAAGCATTCAACCCTCCACCATCCATTTTGATATCGCCGCCTACTAGCAGCAAACTCTTTCCATCTGGGACACGTAGACCAAATGCATCCGCGCCACCAGGAGTAGATCCTGCTGGTGCAGTTGAGTTATTTTGAATTCGTGCAGCCGCAATTTGATTGAAAAACAAAGCCGAAGGATTGATTGTCAGCAAGGGTGAGGGTGCTTCTGGGTTAGAGGCACTGAAAAATCCCAGATTTCCAAACCCTATGGCATTCGCTGTTGTGGCGACAAAGGAACCGCCGATATTCAAACTGGCATTTTTACCAAATATAATCCCATTCGGATTGATTATAAACAGGTTTGCTTTACCCAACGCACGAATCTCGCCATCAATGTTTGAAACGCCTGAACCAGTGATTCGTGTGAGAATGTTTTGAATATTGAGTGCATTATTGAACAAAGCTTGGGAACCAGTGGGAACAGAAAACTCAGAGAAACTGTGGAACAGATTAGCACCTGTTGTGGTTCCACCTGAAATGACTCTGGTATTGCCATCTAATCTAACGTTGGAATTATTTGGCAGAGTGTTATCTGGCGTAATTTGGGCGATCGCTTTGCTGCTGCACAGAGTGCAGAATGCGCTATTTGTATATAAGGCGATTACGCTGCCAATCACAATTTCTAGACTTTGCCACCAGTACAAACGTTTAGATACCCCAGACATTGCACTCTCCGATTGAAAAAGCAAATTCAGCGAGTCAATCCTCAATTAAGTATAGGTGTCAGGGTGCTCGACTTATTCACAAGCTTTGGATCTCAACACATTTCCAAACAAGAGCTTCTACCGCTGAGGAATGGATTAATCAGATAATGTCTGTTCCTTTATAATGTCAGAATCATTTTGAATTTAGACAAGAAGCAGGTGTTTGCCAAGAACTGTGAGGCGTGACACTAGGTGCTTGCGCCACCAGTTCTATATTCCCATTGCTATCCACTATCCAACCAGTAGCTTCCACAATTGGAGTTACAGCAGCAACTTTGGTACTATTTGAGACTGCTGTTGGTTGTGGTGAAATTGTTGTTTTGGCAGAATTTGCAGCTTTTGGTCTTAATCTCACCCAGGCAGACAGAGTGCTTGTATCTTGTAATGGTTCAGTCGGACTCATGGGTAGTCCGCCGCGCCCTGTTGA
>NZ_JABXYX010000038.1 GCF_017982655.1 Brasilonema sp. CT11
GCATTCGCCAGGTTATTGTGAGCAGTTGCATTATTTGGGTCGATTTGCAAGGCTTTGCGGTAAGAGGCGATCGCATCTTCGAGTTTGCCTTGATCGGACAGCGCATTCCCCAGGTTATTGTGAGCAATTGCATAATTTGGGTCGATTTGCAAGGCTTTACGGTAAGAGGCGATCGCTTCTTCGAGTTTGCCTTGATCGTACAGCGCATTCGCCAGGTTATTGTGAGCAGTTGCATAATTTGGGTCGATTTGCAAGGCTTTACGGTAAGAGGCGATCGCATCTTCGAGTTTGCCTTGATCGGACAGCGCATTCCCCAGGTTATTGTGAGCAGCTGCATAATTTGGGTCGATTTGCAAGGCTTGGCGGTAAGAGGCGATCGCTTCATCGAGTTTGCCTTGATTTTTCAGCGCATACCCTAGGTTATTGTGAGCAGTTGCATAATTTGGGTCGATTTGTAAGGCTTTACGGTAAGAGGCGATCGCTTCATCGAGTTTGCCTTGATTGTACAGCGCTAACCCCTGGTTAAAGTGAACGGTTACAATTTTACTAATTGTATCAGTAGTGTTTTCCTTTATAGTCTGCTGTTCCAACTCGTCAGCCAAACGCGCATACTCCCCTCCCAATTGTCTTAAAACTTGAGCCTTGAACTGTGCAAAGGGACGAATCTTTGTTTCCAGAGAATCTTCCCCCTGAGACGCGGGTACAAGTAAACGCGCTTCAAATTCCCGTACTGATAAACCGAGTCGTTTAGCGACAAACTCAGATACGTTATCAATAACTGAAATTGTTTTACTCACTGGGACAGACTCTAACAGTAATTCCCTTATCCCCTCAACAAATTCATACTCAATATAATCAGCGTCTGTATATTGGCGAATTGGTGTTAGAGGTTTAAGCAGTCCACTCATAAACACCTCCGCCACATGAATTTGTAATGATTGTGGGAGGAGAGTTTGCTGAATCAGGTGCACGACTGGTAAACTCACAGGTGCAGCTGCCATTAATCCAGCTAACCGACGAGCAAGGGGAGAAGCTGTGGCGCGAAATCGACTGACTAACGCTGCTGGAGTCAGGTTGAGTTGTTTGTGTTCTGTAGATTGTTGAGTGTCGCTGTGTTCATACCAAGTTGCGTTCTGTTGTACTAGCGCTTTAGGGGAGATTGCTTCGTTCCACTTCGTTTCACTCGCAATGACAGGTGATACCTTTGATTGCAACTTGGTATCAACTCCATTTACAGAGGAGAATTTAAATCCTGCTGTTTTTACATTCCCTAAACCTGCTATAACTCGTGACCATAATAGTAAAGGTTCAGGTTCTAGAGTCACAATAGGAACAGGGATAGAATTTTGGATTATATTTCCGTCTTCTTGGACTGTGTTTTCAATTTCATCAGTTATATCGTCATCCCAAGTTTCTACAATCAGCTGAGAATTGAAAACTCCAGGGTTAAGGGAATGCAGTTGAACAGGAATTTCTGAAGCTAAAGCTGTTCTTTCCCAAAGCCGTTCAGGGAGTAATTGCAGAATAGTCATTAAACCCTTACGTCCCCACAACTCTAGCAGTGGATGAATAAACTTGTTTCGCCAAGCAGGAGAAATACAATCACTCACCAGTAAAATTAAACGCTGTCCTTTGGAGTCAATCAATACTTCAGGACTATAGGGAGTTGAACTATAAGCACCTGTACTATTTTGAGGGAATAATTGTACTTTTGTTTCTGTAACCTTTAATTCCCAAGTTCGCACATCTCGAAATGCACCGTGATGTTTTAAGAGGCGTTGGAGTTCGGTGATAGTCTGTTTCCAGACAGCAGTTGAACTGCTTTGTTCAACTACCAACGCTAACTCTAACCATCTTTCTGGCGCAGGTTTGAGAACTGGTACCCAAATTTTTTCTTGTGCAATGCGGTAAACTGTAGCTTCCTCATCCAGTATATTTTCTGTAGGAGATGGAATTTTGCGCATTAAAGGGCGAAGGCCACGTCCTAAATCTAAAGAATTTCGTAGTGCTACAGCCGCAGGTACTTTGATCGCAATTGCTTGGCGAGTTTCTGGAGACTTTGCGGAACTTGGCACACAAGAGGGAAGAGAAATTTCAGCACGAGGTTCTGTAACTTGAGGTGAAGATGCTATCTCTGGAATTTCTTGAGTTTGGGTTTGGAGTTGGTTAGTTGTGGGTGGCTCTGGTTTTGATACTGTTGATTGTTGTGATTGTTGCTGTAATCGCTGTTGTAATTGCTGCTGTAATTGCTCAGACTCCTCTATATGAACAGCCAACCAGATAATTTCTGCTAACTCGCGGGCGGTTAGGTCAAAGCCTGCTTGTTGTAGAATGGCGATCGCCCGCGAAATCATATCCCCTCTGTACTACTCAAGTATTGCAGCAACCGTTCGATGAACTTTTCTTTCTTCAGTTCTTTTTCTTCATCATCCCCAGAATCCAGCATCGGAGAATCAGGCAAATCAGCCGTACGGGTTAACATATAAATGGCATTGAGTAATTGGTCTGTTGCCAAGTCTCCCTTATCCCGTCGGTTGACAAACTTCTCAATAACTTTGTCTGCTTGTCCAATAATATCGCCTAAATGCGCTTTGACAATCGCTTCTAACTCCTCACGAGTCGGTTCCCGTAAGTCTAATCTCAAGCAGCGCCGCAAGAAAGCGGGTGGAAATTCTCGTTCGCCGTTACTCGTGAGGATCACAAACGGAAACGCCTGACACTGCACCTTTCCTTTAACGATGGGTGTCGTTTGGTTATCGTAAGTTTGTACAACAATTTCCGGAATTTTGTCAGCTATCCGTGCTAACTCGGGAATTTCAAATTCTCCTTCTTCAAAGATGTTTAATAAATCATTGGGTAAATCAATATCGCTTTTATCCATTTCGTCAATTAATAACACCTTAGGATTTTTTGAAGGAAGTAACGCTGTTCCCAAGGAACCCAATTGAATATACTTGCCAATTTCCGCTAAATTATCTTTATTATCCTTATCACTATTATTCTTGTTACTCTCTTTGTTTTCCTTACCACTCATTTGAGGAATTTGTAACTTTATTTGAGGAGTAACTTGTAACCTCATTTGAGCATCTTGTAACCTACCAATGGCATCGTAACGATAAAGTCCTTGCTGTAAAGTCGAGCGAGTCGTAATATTCCAACGCAACACTTCTCCCAGTTGTAATTCTTTAGCCACTGCATAAGCTAAAGTAGTTTTCCCTGTCCCCGGTTTTCCAGTCACCAACAAAGGACGACGTAGATATAAAGCCGCATTGACTAGCTCTATTTCCTCACCCCTCGCCTGATAAGTCATACCTCGTTCTTCTTTGTCAAATCTGCGCCAGTTAGGAGGCTCAGGAAGACGTTCAATTTCATTGTGAGGTTTTTCAGGAGTTCCTCGAAAGATTTTCCAAGATGTCATGATGGCGTTGTATATTCAATCTGAGGTGGCAATATATAAGGATTTTCCCATAGCAAGGAGAGATGATGTCCAATGCGCTGCTCAGACTTTTCAGGAAAATCACATAAGCGCTTTTGTTTGACTTGCTCTGGTAGTTCTGTTATTGAACATGTCAGAAGTTCATCAAGTTCAACTCGATGATTCAAATTTTCTAATTCTTGTCTTAACCATAACGCAACTGGAATTGCGGTTTGATTCATGACTTTAAAAAATTCTTTAGATGGCGGCTTCATCAATTTTAAAGCAACAGCACAATCTAGATTTAATTTATAAAGTAGTTTTTCCCAAGAATAACGATCACCAGAGGTACAACACACAGAGCAGGTGTTTTCAGTGAGTTCCTTTAAAGTCTTCCACTTCTGCACCCAAAGATGTCTGTTAGGATATTTCTTCTCCAGGCGACGACTAGAACGAACAATAACTTTGTATAAACTACCGATAGGAATTGGTAGTTCTTCCTCTTGCTCAATTCTCCAAGTATCAATCGGCTCGTTTAAAAGTTCATAGGGTAAAAAAATCTCAATCGTTGGTTGGCTAGAGAAGTCAGTTAGGTATGAAGTGATTTGGCTAAGATAATCTTCTATTAAAGAAGGAATTTGTTCTAGAGTAAATGTTTCTTGTTCATACTCTCGATTTTCTAAAAATCTATAACCTTCTCCTGTCTTCTGATTGAAATTCTCATTTTCTCCATTAGGGATAAACCAAGCCGAAACAAAATAACGCTCTTTATGTTGTTTACTTGGGTATAAGTGAACAATTAGGTGATTTGGTATATTCTGTGTTCGTTCGATTGTTGGTGTCTCATCTTTCGGAGTCAGCAACTTATCAAAATTCTTAAAGTACCGCTTGCCTAATTCCTTTAATTTATCTAATTCTTCAGAAGATAGCCTGTTTATTACGTCTCTTAAGAAACGAGCCACAAACTGTTCAGTACGGGTGTCGGAATTATTCCCTTGAGGCATACCCTCAAGATTATCTAAAATTTGTTCAAGATCATCAACAGTCTCAGCATTTTGATTTATATGCCAATCTTCAGGACAACAATCAACATAAGCCTGCTTCATCTGTTTAATATATTTTCCCTTTAAAGGAGCAAGTATTTGAAAAGCATTCATTATAGTAGATAATTTCTGCAAGCAGTAATTACCAGGATTACCCCTACGCGCCCCATCAATTAATTTATTAATACTACCTTGACTCTCAAAATTTCTTATCAACTCGAAGAGAACATGCTCATAATCTGAATCTTGAGGAACTTCTGACTCATCTATATCAATTTCTTCACGCAGCATGACAATCAATTTGTCTCGCCTAGGGTAAGCAGATTTTAGTGCTTTTCTTATTTTTTTTATCTCATACCCAGACAAATCCATGAGTGACTACCCCATCCCTACCAAAATGAACATTTATAGCTGTTAACTCCATTCAAGTATCTACACCCTGGTTTTATTTGTTTCCGGAGATCAACTTTCCTATATTAAGTATAAAATATTTTTCTATTGGTTGCTCGCTACATAAATCAGCCAATAAACCTTGCTTTTTCAGTCAGGACTTACGCATTTCAACGTAATTCCGTTCGCAGCGAGGGACAGCGTGCGCTTTGCGCTTACGTTCCACTCGCGGCGGACATACCTTGAAATTTTTACGCCGACTTACTAAATCTGTATGATCCCTAGATTTAAAATTTCTTATAATATAAAAACAAAGCCAATCAAGAAAGCTTCACCTTAAACTCAAACGTTTAAATCTTGGTTGTGTATTTGTAGGAAATTCGTGAGTCAACCTTTTGTTCAGGAATAACACTGGCACAAAGGAGGTAATTACAGTATGGCACTAATACGTTGGCGACCATTCCAAGAAATTGAAATCCTGAATCGTCAAATGGATAAAATTTTTGACGACTTTTTCAGTCACAGTCGCGAAATGACAACAAGTTGGACTCCAGCAGTTGAACTGAAAGATACAGATGAAAACTTGACCTTACGTGCTGAACTTCCTGGTGTGGAAGGTAAAGATTTGGAAGTTCAAATCACACGACAAGTAATTTACATTGCTGGTGAAACTCGTTATGAAAGCACCAATTCACAACGTGGCTACTTCAGATCTGAGTTACGGTATGGAAAGTTTCAACGAACTATTTCCCTACCTGTTCCAGTCAAGAATGAGGAGGTGAAAGCAGAGTTCAAAAATGGTATTTTGACTTTAACACTACCTAAAATACAAGAAGCCAGGTTCAAAGTTGTGAAACTCAACTTCACTGATGACAATAAGGTGCTAACTGATTCTGTATCTGGGACAGTTGTTGATCTCTCGGTTCAAAAAACTTAGGTTAACTGACCATAACAGATATTAAATAACAAATCCCCATGAAAAGTGTCCGGATATACGCATTTCATGGGGAATATCTATAATATTGAAGCTTAGTTTTGAAACTCTTTCTTCTATAGTTCGTTTTTGCAAGCATTCTTAACATAGCCTTAACTTTTCTCACTATCGCGTCAACGAATTTTGAGCTAAATACTCTACGCTTAGCTTTATGTATTAATTAAGTTATGGAAAGAAAACAATCTTAAAATAAATATTTATACTTCGTTTTTCTGGAATGATTCAAAAATCTATGTAATATACATATGATTAATGATAGCTACATTGCGATTAGTAGAAAAACAGTAATCTAAATCTGGCTCAACAAAAAACTATGACTGAAAATACTATAATAACAAACGTCTTGGAAGAAGTGAATGGTCAACTGGTAGTTGGAAATTGGGTCATAAAGATGAATTCACCTCACGGTGCTAGTGTAAATATAGCAACTGAGGAAGAAAAACCGACTTTGCGCTCGCATTCCACCCCATTGATACTTCAGCAACCTTTCGACTTCGCTACTTCGGCTTATCTCGACTCCGCTCGATACAAGTCGCTCAGTACAAGTCAGGGTAAACCCTCAGATAATTTTCTGGATCGACAAGAATTAGTCAAAGAAGCTATTGCTACCTTTCAAGCTGGGCAATCAGTAGAATTTTACAGTCCATCTGGTTTTGGGAAAACAGTTTTATTACGTCACTTAGAGCATAACCCTCAAGTCAAATCACTTTTCGCTGCTGGTGTCATTAGCTTATCTCCTCTCCATCCAAATGTAGGAGATTTACTTCAGTTCATATGGGATGCTTTTTATGAAAGCAACATTCCTTATAAACCAACTCCTCAGCAAATTTGTCAACAACTTCACACAAAACAGGCTCTTGTCGTCTTAGATGATGATCCACTTATTCAAGACGAATTGCAAGAGCTGATAAATGTAGTGCCCAACTGCACCTTCCTGGTTGCTTCATCAACGAGTCGCATCAAGAAAAAGGGGCATTCAATGAAGCTTTCTGGACTTCCCATGAATGATGCTCTGGTTTTGATGCAAAGGGAATTGCAACGTCCTTTGAATATAGAAGAACAAGAGAAAGCAAAATCGCTATATAAGATTTTAGATGGGCAGCCAATGCGCCTGCGGATAGTGATGGCGAGTATACACCAACAAAGGCGATCGCTTTCCGAAGTAGTTAGTCAATTGCCTACCTCTGCTTCAAGCAACTATCTACTTGAACAAATAATAACATCGTTATCAACATCAGAAAAAACAATTCTGGAGTTGTTAACTATTATGGGTGATGTTGGGCTTGATCATCAACAAATTACTGACATCACACAAATTTCAGATGCTTTTGACAGACTCGAAAAACTACGCAAGCATCATCTTGTGCAGCTTGATGGCTCTCGATATAAAGTCACTAAAACTATAGTAGAGATTTTACCGCCAGAATCGAAGTTGACAGCATCTGTGGAAAAAGCGATCGCCTACTTTGTAAATTGGACTGAACGCCACCAACAGCAACCCAATATCTTCTTAGCAGAAATTGATGCGATTGCGCAAATCTTGGAAGTCGCAGTCAGAAATAGGCGTTGGCAAGATATCTTACGCTTGGTAAAAGTAGTGGAAGGTACACTCGCTTTAAGTAAGCAATGGGGTTTGTGGGAACAAGTACTCCAAAGGGGACTACAAGCATCTCAAGCTGAAAAAGATAGATCTGTGCAAGCGTGGATATTGCATCAACTAGGAACTCGTGCTCTTTGTTTGGAAGAAAACACCACAGCTTACAATTACCTAACCAAAGCAATACAATTACGAGAATCTCTTGATGATGACATGGGAGTTGCAGCAACTGGCCACAATCTTAAATTGCTGAACCACTTTTCATCTTCACAAACTCATGCCAGTCAGCAAAAAAATATCGGTACAAATATTCCCGATTCACAAACTCATGCCAGTCAGCAAACAAATATCGGTACAAATATTTCCGATCAAATAGTTGGAGAAGAAGATACCAGCTTGCAGCCACCCCCAGCTCCGCACCTGGTGACCAGAATGAATATAGTATCACCAGATAATAATTTTCACTCCAACAAAACTGGCTATAAAAATATTTTGGTTTCTTCAACAAAAATCATCACAACTGGAATTTTAGCAGCAGGAGGATTGTTCGCTTTCTTTCATTGGTATCGTGTCACACCCTCACCACCCGCAAAATCCACTTCTAAACCCACAACAACTGTTAAACCCTCATCTGTTCCCAAACAGGAACCCACAGTAACCCCCACACCGTTACCAATTGTCGAATCTCCATCCACAATTATTACTCCGTCCTCACCTCTTCCTGCACCAATAATCAAAGTCAGTCCACCAATCACACCAGATCTAGAAAACGAACAGCCAGTAGTTCCCAAACGCCAGAAATCAAAAATAAAGCCAACAACAACACCCGCGAAATCAAAACCACCCACATTCACAAAACCAACAACAGCACCTGCAACATCAGATGCACCCACATTCACAAAACCAACTCCAGACGTAACTACAGTACCAACACCCACACCACAAGCCACCCCTACCCCAACTTTCACGCCGTCGGTGACACCCAATGTTGAAAAAAATCAACCAACCGTAGAACCTACGCCTACTCCGACTTTTACACCAATTCCAACTCCAACACCCACATCACAAGTCCAAGCCATACCGACTCCAGCAGTGACAATAACACCAATTGAGCAAGTACCAAAATCAATGATTGAGAACAACACACAACTCAAGACGGAGAATACACCTAGCGCGAGTCAGTAGGTCTTCAATTGGGTCGAATCAGGTTAATTGAATCCTAATTTTTCCAAAACTGGTCTGGTGGAAACAATATGCCGATCTAAACCAAGTTCTTTAGGACTGACACCAACTGCTAAAGCAATCAGCTGGGGTAAATGCAGTATTGGTAAATCGAGTTCCCGTCCAATGACCTTTTCCACCTCTTTTTGACGAGAATCCAAATTCAGGTGACAAAGAGGACAAGGTGTCACTATACAATCTGCACCAGCTTCTATGGCTTCTTGAATATGCATTCCAGCCATTTTAAAAGATTGAGTCGTGGCATAACTAGAAAGAGGCCAACCGCAACATTGCGTACGACCTTTGTAATAAATAGGTTCTGCTCCTACCGTACGAAAGACATTTTCCATCGCCTTTGGTTGGAAGGGGTCATCATAAGGCATGGATTTTTGCGCACGCAGGAGATAACAGCCATAAAAAGCTGCACATTTTAATCCAGTTAACTTACGATTGACACGTTTTTTAATTTCTTCTAAACCGTAGTCGGTTACTAAAGCATAAAGCAGATGTTTGACCTCTGTCGTTCCTCGATAGGGCGAACACCCTTCTTTTTGCAGCAAGCCGTTCACTTGTTCAAGGTATGCTGGATTTGTTTTTTGGCATTGTTTAAGGTGTTCGTCAACGTGACCAATAACACCCTGACAAGTACTGCAATGAGTTAGCAGTGGTAGATTTAACTCTTCAGCTAAAGCAATGTTGCGTGCATTAACCGTATCTTCCAACATTTGGGAATCTTCTTTAAACGTGCCGGAACCACAGCAAGCAGCTTTTTTGAGTTCTATGAGTTCGATGTCTAAGGCTTGGGTTAGGGCAACAGTTGATTGATGAAGCTCCCGACAAGCTCCTTGGGCAACACAACCTGGAAAGTATGCGTATTTCAATGTATGGGTTAGCATAGTATTTTAGTTAGTCAATAACTGTTTTATCATTACTTGTTTATTTTGAGGAAGCGGCCGAGCGATTTTCACTAAAGAAAATCCCTTAACAGTGTACGGGTGCTCGCGCTTTCCGATAAGATGAATATGCCCAAAAATATATCCACCATAAACAGCGGATTTTAGCAACTGGTTGAGGAATCGTATCTATGAGCCAAGCGGAAACATTTGAAAAAGTCAAAAAAATTGTTGTTGAGCAACTGAGTGTTAAAGACGAACAAGTAACACCAGAAGCCAGTTTCGCCAACGATTTAGGAGCTGACTCCCTTGACACGGTTGAACTGGTTATGGCTTTGGAAGAAGAGTTTGACATCGAAATTCCTGATGAAGCCGCCGAAAAAATTACAACTGTACAACAGGCTGTGGACTACATTAACGAGCAACGTGTCCCATCAGCCTAAAAATTGCTGAGTGCTGAGTGCTATTGAGGCTACGGGCACAATGACTGGAGTTGCTATCTCCTCCAAAGGACAGTCTCCAGCAGAGTGTGCCAAAGAGCGTAAACTCCAGGAGGGTAACCGAAGGCAGGCGACTGGCATTGCTGAGTAAAAAGTCAGGAGTCAAGAGTCAAGAGCTTGAATAAGTAGCAAATAGAACTTGCTACAATGATCGAGAGTTAGTCAAAATGGCGAAAAATAAACCAACTAACACCAAATCACTCGTTGAAAATGACGAAGTGATTTTACGTAGGTTAATTTTGCGAGAAGGTGATATATAGTACTTTTATATCTATCTGCTTTGGCAAAAGCACCGAAGTAGACCAAGTAGTTGTTTGGTACAACTATGGAGAAGTTCTATGTAGCAATGACTAATCTCGTTGTCCCTTTGTCCCTCTTGAAAACTCATCACCTCACCCATAGGGTATGCGCAAAACGCACACCAAAGGTGTACGCCAGGTGCGACAACGGGAGCCACTGCCGTGCGCGGGTTCCCCGCGTTGAGGCATGTGGCGGGAGCCAGCGCTGCCTCACCCCGGCACTGTCCTCCCCAAGGGCGCACTAGCTCACCAACTCATTGCTCAGCACTGTTTTGTTCTGCCTGCATCAATAGCCATCATAACTATCGACATGACTGATTTTATACGTAAACGCGTTGTTGTTACTGGTGTTGGCGCGCTTACACCGATTGGTAATACACCAGCCGAATATTGGGAAGGATTGATCAGCGGACGCAATGGGATTGGTGAAATCACCTTGTTTGATGCGTCTCGTCACGATTGTCGCATTGCTGGTGAGGTCAAAAACTTCGATCCACATGAATACATGGAGCGCAAAGAAGCCAAGCGCATGGATCGCTTTGCCCAATTTGGCGTCTCGGGAGCAATTCAGGCTGTAGCAGACGCCCAGTTAGTCATCAACGACTTAAACGCAGAACAAATTGGCGTTATTATTGGTTCTGGCGTTGGTGGCATTAAAGTTTTAGAAGACCAGCAAACAATTTACCTGAATCGTGGTCCGGATCGCTGTAGTCCTTTTATGATACCGATGATGATAGCCAATATGGCAGCGGGATTGACAGCAATTCACACTGGTGCTAAAGGACCAAATTCCTGCTCGGTAACTGCCTGTGCTGCCGGCTCAAACGCTATCGGGGAAGCTTTTCGCCTCATACAAGGGGGATATGCCCAAGCGATGATTTGTGGAGGATGTGAGGCGGCAATTACACCCTTATCTTTAGCTGGATTTGCTTCAGCTAGAACACTTTCAACTCGGAACAATGACCCCGCTCATGCAAGCCGCCCATTTGACAAAGACCGTGACGGATTTGTTATGGGTGAAGGTGCAGGCATCTTAATTTTAGAAGAATTGCAGCATGCTTTGAGTCGCAAAGCCAGAATTTATGCAGAAATTATTGGCTATGGTATGACTTGTGACGCTTACCACATGACCTCTCCAGTACCGGGAGGCGAAGGTGCAGCAAGAGCAATCCAACTAGCACTAAAAGACGCTGGAATAGTACCAGAACAGGTGAGCTACATTAATGCACATGGTACCAGTACGCCAGTGAATGATCCGACGGAAACTGCTGCAATGAGAAAAGCTTTAGGTGAATATGCTTATAAGATAGCAGTTAGCTCCACCAAATCAATGACAGGTCATTTGTTGGGTGGTTCTGGTGGCATTGAAGCAGTAGCAACAGTACTGGCGATCGCCAATGACCGGATTCCACCGACAATTAATTTGGAAAACCCAGATCCTGAGTGTGACTTGGATTACGTCCCTAACACCAGCCGGGAAGCAAAAGTCGAAGTGGCACTATCTAATTCTTTCGGTTTTGGCGGTCATAATGTGACACTAGCCTTTAAGAAGTATGTCTAGGGTGGGAAATTTGAGATGCGTGGATTTGACCTAAAAGCATAAAACTCAAGCATTGTCTACATTGAGATGTTGGGCAGAAATCTTGGTAATTCAGTGGGTTCAGCAACCGATAATAGAAGATATCCCCCATAAAATGAATCCAAAATTTTCATCAAAAATCCCAAGATCTGCCGCTTGTCCGTCAACAAGCACCAATGGGATGATGAGGATACTGCCGGGGATCTTTAAAACAGTGAACAGTGAACAGTGAACAGTGAACAGTGAACAGTGAACAGTGAGTCCAGTGCTGCAGGAGGGTTTCCCGACCTAGGCATCTGGCGTTAGCGTTTGCGCAGCGCCCCCTAAGGGGCTAGCGGAACCGAAGGTTCTCCCCGATAGCCGTAAGGCGTGGCGTTAGCCATAGGGTGAACAGAGGAAGCGATTTATTCACCCCTCTGATAACTGGTAACTGATAACTGTTTAGACCCAACGGGACACGACAGTGGTAACTGATAACTGGTAACTGGTAACTGATAAACAACCCCCCTGGTGATGCTCAAAGACTGCTAACCCGTCGTAGAGAAGAATCTGATTATGGCTGTTGCAACCCAAACTCTCGAAGAACTTTGTATTAACTCGATCCGCTTTCTGGCAATTGATGCTGTAGAGAAGGCAAAGTCTGGTCACCCAGGACTGCCAATGGGCGCAGCGCCAATGGCATTTGTGCTGTGGAATAGCTTTTTGCGGTTTAACCCCAAAAATCCCAAGTGGTTCAACCGCGATCGCTTTGTCCTGTCTGCCGGTCACGGCTCAATGTTGCAGTATGCCCTGCTGTATTTGACTGGTTACGACAGCGTGACCATTGAGGACATCAAGCAATTCCGTCAGTGGGAATCCAAAACCCCCGGACACCCAGAAAACTTCATGACTGCTGGTGTAGAAGTGACTACCGGACCTCTGGGGCAAGGAATTGCCAATGGAGTCGGTTTGGCAATGGCTGAAGCACATCTAGCCGCAAAGTTCAACAAACCCGATGCCAAGATTGTTGACCATTACACCTACGTAATTTTAGGTGATGGCTGCAACATGGAAGGCGTTTCTGGTGAAGCTTGTTCTTACGCGGGACACCTGGGATTAGGCAAACTCATCGCTCTGTACGACGACAACCACATCTCCATCGATGGTTCTACAGATATAGCATTCACCGAAGATGTTTCCAAGCGCTTTGAAGCTTATGGTTGGCACGTGCAGCACGTTGCAGAAGGTAACACTGATTTAGAAGGTCTTGCCAAAGCTATTGAAGCTGCCAAAGGTGTTACTGACAAACCTTCTTTCATTAAAGTCACTACCACCATCGGTTACGGTTCACCCAACAAAGCAAACACAGCTGGCGTTCACGGTGCAGCCCTTGGTGGAGACGAAATTAAACTCACCCGCGACAATTTGGGTTGGGAATACGAGCCTTTTGTAGTACCAGAAGATGCTCTTAAGCACTGGCGCAAAGCTGTTGAGCGCGGGGCAAACCTGGAAGAAGAATGGAACAAAGTTTTCAGCGACTACAAAGGCAAATATTCCGAGGAAGCTGCTGAACTTGAGCGGTACCTCAGCGGCAAATTGCCTGATGGTTGGGATAAGGTACTACCTACCTATACCCCGGAAGACAAAGGACTAGCCACCCGCAAACACTCGGAAACTTGCCTCAACAAACTGGGGGCGGTTTTACCTGAGCTGATTGGTGGTTCGGCTGATCTGACTCACTCCAATCTTACCGAACTCAAGGACTCCGACGATTTTCAGAAAGGGCAATACCAAAACCGTAACGTCCACTTTGGCGTGCGGGAACATGGTATGGGCGCAATCTGTAATGGTATCGCGCTGGATCAATCTGGATTAATTCCTTACGGTGCGACCTTTTTGATCTTCACAGATTACATGCGTGCTGCCATCCGCTTATCCGCCCTATCCCAAGCAGGCGTGATTTGGGTGATGACTCACGATTCGATTGGACAAGGTGAAGATGGTCCAACGCACCAACCAATTGAAACTGTGGCCTCCCTACGAGCCATTCCTAACCTAACGGTGATTCGTCCCGCAGACGGTAACGAAACCTCTGGCGCTTACAAAGTGGCGATCGAGAAGGCAAAACAAAACGACCCCACCTTGTTAGCGTTGACCCGTCAAAATGTCCCCAACTTGGCAGGTACTTCGATTGAGGGCGTGGCGAAGGGTGGATACACAGTGGTAGATTCTGAAGGTACACCAGATCTGATCTTGATTGGTACTGGTTCAGAATTGAGCCTCTGCGTAACTGCAGCCGAGAAACTCACGGCTGAAGGTAAGAAAGTCCGTGTTGTCTCGTTACCCTCATGGGAACTGTTTGAAGCACAAGATGCAGGTTATAAAGAATCTGTTCTGCCTAAAGCTGTCACCAAGCGTGTGTCTGTAGAAGCTGCCGCCAGTTTCGGTTGGCACAAGTATATCGGCACCGAAGGCGATACTGTTAGTATTGATCGCTTTGGTGCTTCTGCTCCAGGTGCAGTTGCCTTAGAGAAATTCGGCTTCACAGTTGATAATGTGTTAGCTAAGGCTAAGGCATTGTTGGGTTAATTAGCAACAGAGTATCTATTCTCTTTCTTTTTGGGTGGGCTTTATTGCCCACCTTTTTTTGTGTAATAAACCACGAATGACTCTGATATGCTGAGAGTTCGAGGGATGACTTCAGAGAATTGACTGTAAACAGAATTATGAGTACAGCAAGTTGAGCAGAAAGTGATTATATGCACAAAATTCCAGCAACTGAAAAAATTATTGTATTTAACCTAACTTAATAGCAGAGCTAATAGGATTACAATCGCGTTATACTTTATTATGCGTCAACTCTAATTAGTACAAAAATACTATAAAATAAAAAAGATACCATTTTAACTGAGAGGCGATATGAAAGGAGAGCTTCTCAAGAGACTGTTTAAGGCGATCGCAAGTTCAGATCAACAAGCGATTGATAAGCTTACACACCTAGTAATTGAGGAAGAGCGCAGTAAGGGACACACACTCCTAGCTGACCAGTTAGAGAATATTACCAAAAAAAGCCATAAAGAGAAGCCTACCTCTAAAGCTTCGGCTTCGCTCAGCTTTAGCCCCGAGCAGAGCCGAGGGGCTAACGGCAAACCTGCGTCCCCAGCAGTATCAGAAAACTTACAGGCTCTAAGTGAACTGCCTACCAATAAGCGGTTAAATCTTCCTCTAGTCACTGTTATACCAAGGGAAAAACTGCGGCATCATATGGTGCTGCAAGAATCTGTGGAGAAACGTTTCCGCCGAATTGAACGTGAGTATGCGGCAAGAGATAGGCTTGCTCATCATGGACTGCGTTACAGGCAAAAAATTCTTCTGTATGGTCTCCCTGGCTGTGGAAAGACACTAGGAGCTGAGCGTTTAGCTTGGAATACGGGTTTACCATTGCTTAAGGTTCGATTTGATGCAATGGTATCGTCTTTTTTGGGCGAAACTGCCAGCAATTTGAGACTTATCTTTGAGGATGCCTCAACAAATCCATGTTTGTTGTTTTTGGATGAATGTGACTCAATTGCAAAATCAAGAGAAGACTCTCAGGAAGTAGGAGAAATTAAGCGAGTAGTGAATACATTTCTTCAAATTTTGGATGAATATGAGCCGTCCTCTGGTCTTTTGGTTGCAGCTACCAACCTCAACAAATCTCTTGATACTGCCTTGTGGAGACGATTTGATGACTTGATTGAAGTACCACTACCAGGAGAAAAAGAGCTAGAATTTATACTAAAAGAAACACTATCTGCAATTGAAGTCGGCTCTATTAATTGGTCTACGATAATTGAACAGATGAGTGGTTTTTCTGCTGCTCAAGCTGTAAGGGTTGCACAAGATGCCGCTAAACGAGCAATCCTTGAGCGAGAGGAGCTAGTCATTCAGGAACATTTAGAAGAAGCTATTAAAGAAATCAAAGTTTCTTGGAATTAATTTTTGGTGTGTCTGGAGAACTAAATGGTTGAACGTTCTGAGCGGTTACCGCATATTCCATTAAGGCTGATAATACAAGACCGCGCTGAGCCTGCTCCATCAGGAGGAAGAAAGCAACATCCTCAAACAGCTGCAAATTTGGGTAATCGCCAAGAACATGGAAAAAAGTTAAAGAGTTCGCTAGACTCCCTAATCTTTTATTGGCAAGATTCTCAAGAAAAACAAAAGGAAGAGGAAAAACCTGTACTTCCTGATGCTGTACCACTTATATTAAACATTGATCCTTCTTCTTTTGATCCAGATAGTCTGAAGGTCTATGGTATAGAGGTTATTGCTGAATTAGAAAATGGGTATATTATTGGTGCTTCTGCTGATATAGAACTGAGTGAACTACAAAAAAAGATAGAAAAATTTATCAAGGAAGAGCGAGGTGGTAATAAAGTCGCAGAAATATGGAAAATTATTGACGGAAGCCAGCGACCCGAATATATCTTATCACCAGAACTACTTAATGAGTGGGAGCAAATTAGAGATGAACAAAGATATACTGTAGATGTAGGGATTTCCTGTATAGGTACTAAGTCACAATTTCCTGATTATCCCGACCCAAAGCCCAATGAAAGTAATGAAAAATATACAAAAAGATTGAATCAATGGATCAATAAACGTGATTCAACATATCAGCAATGGGATGATATAAAGTCAGAAAGAGAAGATGAATTTACGGAGTTTGTTCAAGCGTATGAGGGAGAGATTTTAAACATAATTGATGGACATATTCCTAAGTCGGCTCAACTACCAGACAGTTTTTCCTGCCGCATTCAAATTTCAGGTAAAGGATTAAAAGATTTAGTTTTCAATTTTCCTTATATTTTTGATGTTAGTTTACCAGATGAATTTGCTGAATTGATTGAGCGGGAACCCTCATCTAATGGTGATGCTCCTACTTTTCAACTACAGCCACCAGATTCAAATGCTCCTAAAATATGTGTTATAGATAGTGGGATTCAAGAAAGTCATGCTCTTCTAAAAACAGCAATTGATTCACAAAATTCAAGGTCTTGGGTTCCAGGAGAAACTTATAAAACCGCTGATTATGTTACCAATGGTGGACATGGGACTAGAGTAGCTGGTGCAGTGCTGTATCCAAGGACTATACCTCGTAGTGGAAATCAAAAAGCTGTTTGCTGGATTCAAAATGCGAGAGTTCTTGATGCTAATTGCAAACTACCTAAGCAGCTATTTCCGCCTGTTATCTTGGGTGAAATTGTAGAATTTTATCACGCGCAAATAGGAACGAAAATTTTTAACCACTCTATCACTGGAGTTGTTCCCTGTCGAACCCAGTATATGAGTGCTTGGGCGTCGGCTATTGATAATCTGACATGGGAAAAAGATATTCTTTTTATTGTAGCTGCCGGTAACTTACCTTTAAATGGAAAAATTGGCTCTACAAGATTATCTGTGCAAGAGCATCTTGCTGCCCATCGAACATATCCAGATTATCTTTTAGAAGATTCCTGTAGAATTGCTAACCCTGCACAAAGCTTTCAAGCCTTAACTGTTGGCTCAATTTCTCCAGGTTCTTATCATGCACTGCCCTATTCTTCTATTTCACAGAAGGATAAACCCTCAGCTTTTTCATGCTCTGGGCTAGGAATTTGGTATACAATTAAACCCGAAGTAGTTGAATATGGTGGCGATCTAGTAAAAGACGAAGGTACACCACCTAATATTATTTTCCCTAAAGATGTTTGTCCTGAATTAGTGCGCTCAACTTTGAGTGGTGGATCTGCCATAGCGTCTGACAAAGTTGGAACATCCTTTGCAGCGCCAAAAGTAAGCCATATTGCTGCGCGTCTTGCTGCTGAGTTACCTGATGAGAGTTGCCTTCTTTACCGTGCGCTAATAGTACAATCAGCCCGATGGACACAGTGGGCACAGGCAGAAGATAACAGTAAAAAAACTCAGATTATTCGCCAAATGGGTTATGGCATTCCCAATCTTGACCGAGCTTTGGGTAATTCTCCCAACCGTATCACTTTGATTACAAGAGGAGAGCGTCGTATCAAAGCTAGACAGGCTCATGTTTACCAAGTGAAACTGCCAGACGAATTGCGTTCTCAGGGAGAGGCACTTGATATTTTAGTAGAAGTTACTCTTTCTTACAAAGCACAACCACGTCGAACCCGCAGGAATCGCAGAAAATATCTTTCAACTTGGCTCGACTGGGATTGTAGTGGGAAAGGAGAAGATCCAAAAAGGTTTTTGGCTAAGATTTTAAAGGAGTATGATGCTCCAGAGGATACGGAGAAGGGAGAGGGAACTTTTAAATGGACGCTTAGCAAACAAAATAATCACGGAATAATTAGAGATGTATCCAGAAGTGCAGGAACCCTTCAGAAAGATTGGACTGTTGTCAAGTCATTTGAACTAACAGAAGCATTCTGCATTGCAGTAGTTGGACACGAAGGTTGGAACAATGATCCAGAAGCTAGCGTTCCATACTCTCTAGTTGTGAGTTTTGAAGCGACACAAGCTAATATTCCAATTTATGCGTCACTAGTTGAAGCTCAAGTTGAAATAGAGGTTCAAGCAGAGGTAGAAATTCAATCTATTGCAGGTCACTAACAAGATAGCACTCCACACCTGAGTTTAAGTAAAACTCCATTGGTTACGCTGGTAGGATAATCAAGGCAATTTACCGCTGACAGGATGGGAATGCTTCCAAGGATTGGGAGTGAATTCAGAAAAATCACCTCAACTACCTACACCAGTTTGAAACACACTAACTGATGTTTGTAATTGCTGCGCTACTTCTACAGTTTGTTGTAAAGAAGTTGACACAACACTAGATGAATCAGCAGTGTCAACTGATGCTTTGGCAATTTCCTTCATAAAAACAGCGACAGCTTGCGAAGTCTCAGCTTGAGACACTGTTGTTTGAGAAATTGACTCAACTAACTCGTCAATTTGACGAGATACTTTTACAATCGTCTCCATGCTTTGCTTGACGTCTTTGACTCGTTCAGCGCTTTCTACCACCTGAGTCGTTCCTTGTTCTATCGCCTGGATAACTGCTTCCGTTTCTAATTGGATATTTTCTGCAATTTGTTCAATTTCTTGAGTCGCTTCGGCTGACTGTATTGCTAAGCGACCAACTTCGTGAGCCACAACAATAAAACCCTGACATTGTTCACCTGCACGCGTTGCTTCCAGACCAGCATTGATAGCTAGTATATTGGTTTGTAATGCAATTTCGTTAATCAAGGTCACAACTTTAGAAATCTCTTGAGATGACTCGCCAAAACGTTTTATCTTTTTGGCTGTTTCAGTAATTGTTTTTTGCAAATTAAAGATGCTAGATGCGGTATAGTCCATTGCTTCACCTGCACTCAAAGCAGTACTGGCAGACGTGCGAGCCACGGACGCTGCTTTATAAGCATTATTGGCGACTTCTTGAATAGAGAAATTCATTTGATTTACTAACTCAAGGGTGCAGCTAATTTCTTCCGCCTGTTGAAGTGCTTGATCTGCTAAGTGACGAATCGCATCAGAGTTGTCCCCCACAGAAACATTAACCTGTATAGCCGCTTGTTTGACTTGAAGGACTAATTGTTGCAAGCTTTCGATAATGGTATTAAAAAAGTTGGCTACTATTCCGATTTCACCGGTTGTCATTTGAGCTCGAACTCTCAGGTCACCTTTGGCTACCTCTTTAACGTCATCAATAAGTTCCATAAGCTGATGTTGGAGGAATTCTTTGCTGCGTCTTAATTCTTCCTCCCCTTGCTTACGTGAGGTAATGTCAGATTGCACCCCAATATAATTTATCACTTGTCCAGTTACGTCTCGTGCTGGAGAAATAGTTAATTCACACCAGAATGGGGTACCGTCCTTACGGTAATTCTTAATCACAACATGACATTCTTGCTCTTGTCGCAATGCGTTGCGTATTTGTTCAATAGTCTGTGGATTAGTGTCAGGCCCTTGCAAAAATCGGCAGTTGCGTCCTAAAACTTCTTGTGGTGAATAGCCGGTCAAGGCTTCAAATGCAGGATTGCAAAAGATGATAGGATTATCTTCCTGACGAAAGTCTGTGATCACAATCGCATTTCTAGCAGCGGCGATCGCACGGTCACGCACTCGCAGCACTTCCTGTGCAGTGTTAAGTTCATGCAAAAGATTTGCTTGTTCTAAAGCAAGGCTTACTTGAATGGCTAATTGCCCAAATAAATCAATTTCTTGCTGCTGCCAATTCCGAAATTCAGAGCATTGGTGAGCACACAATAAACCCAAAAGCCGATGCTCACTTAAGATAGGTGCAACCAAAATCGACTTAATTTGAAAGCCTTCAAGAATTTGTTGGTAAGAGTCTGTAAAATTCCCCTGATAAATGTTGTTTTTAGCTTGGACTTGACCATCTTTGTACATTTGAATGTCATCTTTGCCAAACAGAGTAAAGACAGTTCTTCCTAAAGTTTTTATCCAACCCTTTGCTACTGACTCGGCAATGATGGTACCGCCCCAGTCAGCATTGAAACGATAGATGATAACGCGGTCTGTGTTCAGTGCTTTTTGGATCTCACAAACCGCTGTGTTGAGAACATCCTCTAGCTTGAGAGACCGCCGAATCAGCAGGGTAATGTCCATGAATAGCTGCGATCGCTGAGCTTCTCCCTGTTTGAGTAATAGTGTTTGGGAAACCATTCGCCGCTCCACAAAGGAAGTTAGCAGTGTGAAACTTAGGATAATGATAGTACTAACGCCAATATTTACAGCTAACGCAGGGAGCGATACTTGCATGGTTGCGGCGTTAGTCACTTTAGTTGCTCTAAAAGAGGCAGCTGCCATCCCTGTGTAATGCATTCCGGAAATTGCAATTGCCATGACGAACGCACTATAAATCTTACGTCGCCTAGCAATTTTCCCCGTTTGCAAACGCAGTTGGAAAGCAATCCACAGCGCCACAATTGATCCACCGATGGCGATCGCCACAGAAAGCATAAACAGTACTGCATCATACTGAATCGCTGCTTCCATCCGCATTGCTGCCATACCAATGTAGTGCATAGAGACAATACCAATGCCCATTAACACACCACCACTCACCAATTGCTGCGTACTTAAGACTGGGCGACTAGCAAGCAAAAGCGCAGCACCAGAGGCAACAATAGCTGGTAGCACGGAAACCACTACAGTCAACGCGTCATAGCCCATCGATATTGGTAAATTGAAGGCAAGCATGGCAACAAAGTGCATTGACCAGATACCAATTCCCATGACAACTGCACCGCAAATTAACCAAGCTAGTTTTGCCTTTGCTTTAGCTACCGTTATTTGCCCAGCCAAATCAACAGCGGTGTACGAAGCAAGCACAGCTATCACAATTGAAAGCACAACAAGAAATGGATTGTAAGTACTACTTATCGCCACATCTGCCTGCAACATCTCGTTAACCTCACTCTGGATCTTGGTAAAATAGCGCTCCCTACATGAGTCTTTTTGTCACTTTCCTCAAGTGAAGCACACTCATTAATTGAAAAAATCCTGATAACTAAGTTCGGTAGATGCAGTCACTGTTTTGAAAATGGCAGATGCAAAAAGTATTAGTCTCGCTTGTGAGACAGCACAATGAATTTTATACTATAAAAATAAAAATGTATTTTTACAGTTGTCTTAAATAAAACAACATTATTACACCCTATTTAGCTATAAAAGTAAAGTTCTTAATACAACAACATACAATTTCAAATCAGTCATGTCTATGATAGTGTTTTTAACCAGCTAATAGCTGTATTTTTGCTTTATAAAAGTCAGTTATACCTGATGATTTGCCACCTTTTGAATCACAATTTCAATACGACGGTTCTTTTGCCGTCCTATGGGATTATCCGAACTATCAGATTTTTGATTTGGTGCTACAGGTTGGGCTTGCCCATAACCTTCTTTCGATATCAAAGATATGTCTATACCACCTTTTTCACTTAGCCACTTTTGTACTGCTGCTACCCATTGCTCTGACAATTTTAAATTATTATCTTTAGAGCCTTTAGAGTCAGTATGTCCTAGAATTTGTAACCAAGTGTTAGGATAATGATTATTGATTACCTGACTAATCTGACGCAACATTTTCTCTGCATCTGGGCGAATCGTATCTTTATTAGAGTCAAATAAAAGATCTGCTGGCAGCGTAATAATAGTTAAGTATTGATTTTCCTGAACTTGAATTTGCCCAGATGTAATTTCAGGTAAGTTAACTTCCGGATATGTATCCTTAGAAAACTGAACAATGGGAGTTCGGACTTTTGATAACTCTTGTGCTAGTAATTGTGCTTTAAAAAACTTTGTTTGAGGTTGTTGAACTGTTGAAAATTTTACTTCGGCTTTTGCCGTTGCAGAATATACCAAATTGTTAGCCATGATTGTCAGGACAATAGGCACTAAATAAATGCTGAAACGGAGTGAATACATTTCTTTTAGTCATAAATTTTAAATTTTAGTACAGCCTAGCTCAAAAAACAAACAAATGCTTCTTTCTTAAGTTATAGGCGTTTTTGTAACGGTGGATACTTTGTTTTGTCATCAAAAATCAATGATGAATTACGAATGATTTCTCAACTTAGTACCACAAATTTTGCAGAACATAGCATCTGTATCATGGAACGATAAACCACAGCCAGAACAAATTGTTTCCACTTGATTTGCAGTTTTGACTAGTCCCTTGATCAAATCACCTACTTGCCAAGGAATCAGAGCAATACCTGTTAAAATCATTAATACTGTCAAGAAACGACCTAACTCAGAAATTGGAGTCACATCGCCAAAACCAACAGTGGTCATCGTGACTATAGAAAAATAAAAAGCATCCAAAAAAGTAGCAAAATTTTGTGAATTAACAGGATGCTCTACTTGATAAATTAAACCTGAGTAGACAAAAATAATAGCAAATAATGTAAATAATATTCGTGTATAGACTAAACTGTCTTCTGTGCTGACACCCAAGAGAAATTTGTTATCTATAAATCGAATTAAACGCAAAATCCTGAACCATCGTAGCAGTCGAACAAAGCTGATATCAACACCGCCTAATAAATAGGGTAAAATCGCTATTAAGTCAATAAAAGAATAAAAACTAAAAAAGTACTTAATTTTATTTTCCTCACTCCAGATACGGAGTAGATACTCAGCAATAAAAATTAGTAATACAAATGTATCTATAAAATTTAAAATCAGCCGTAAATCATCAGATATGTTATAGGTCTGTGCTACAAAAATAGCAGAGGAGAATAAAACTAGACCAGCAATAGTTAAATTCACAAATTTACCTACTGGTGTCTCTAAGTCTTTCAAGTAAAATGCTGTTTTTTCTTTGCTAAGTAACATAAAATTCAGAAGTCGCTGCTCAGAAATTAAGTAAGAGAAAAAATCCACAATTAATTGTGAATTTAAAGACTAGCTTAGCAATAGAAAAAGTTTTTTTCAAAATTCATGAGTTTGAAACGCGTTCTCGTAAGATATGCTATATTCTGGAAAAATATAATGTTGGAATCTCAAGGTAATTATGAATCCAGAAGATTTTATGCGTTTGGCGTTGGAAGAAGCAAAAAAAGGAGACGCCCCATACGGTGCTGTGATTGTCAAAGATAACCAAGTGGTTGCCCAAGCTCATAATACGGTGAAGCGAGACAACGATCCTTCTGCTCACGCAGAAATTAATGTCATTCGCAGTTTAACCACTCAACTACAAAACCCTTCTTTAGAAGGTTATACCATATATACTACTGGTGAACCTTGTCCGATGTGTGCATCTGCTTGCGTTTGGACAGGTTTATCAGAAATTATATACGGTGCTTCTATTGAAGATTTAGTTTCAGTTAATCAATCTCAAATTAACATATCATGTCAAGAGGTTATCGTTAAGAGTTTTAGAAAAGTCAAGGTCATAAGAGGTGTTTTAAGAGAAGAGTGTATCAAAGTATTTCAGTAAAAAAAATTAACTAGGATGATTCAAATAGGGTAAAAAAGAATTAGCGAAAATTGCAGCTTGGGTGCGATCGCGCAAATCTAAACGATTCAAGATATTTGTGACATGATTCTTCACTGTCCCTTCAGAAATATACAGCTGTTGTGCAATTTCTCTGTTACTAGCACCTGTAGCAATCAATCGCAAAACTTCTTTTTCTCTAGGAGTCAGTTCAGCTAAGCTATCTGGTGGAGATGGTGACTTGGTTGGTGGGACACTAGAAAATTGGGTGAAAAGTTTTTTTACTATTCCTGGCCCCAATTGAGTGTATCCTTTGTTAACAGCACGAATAGCGACAGCCAACTCTTCTGAAGGTGTATCTTTTAGCAAATAACCCATCGCTCCATTCTGTAAAGCGGTTTTTACATACTCATCATCATCAAAGGTTGTTAGTACTAAAACTTTAGTTTTGGGAAAACGCTTTTGAATTTCCCGAGTTGCTGCAACACCATCCATAATAGGCATTCTAATATCCATGAGAACCACATCTGGATAGAATTCTTCAACGAAATGAATTGCAATTTCGCCATTTTCTGCCTCTGCGACAATTTCTAAATCTTCTTCTAATTCCAATAATGCTTTTAATCCTTGACGAATTAAACTTTGATCATCTACGATTACAACTTTAATCATATTAGTCATCACTTGTTTATTTTTTTCTTAAAATTAGTTTGTGGTAACTTTAGATAAGGGAATATAAGCTGTCATTGTGCAACCAGAACCAGGAGCACTATTAATATGAAAATGACCATTGAGTGCCAAAGTGCGATCGCGCATACTTTGAAGTCCAAAACCAGTGGTATTTTGTGTTAAATTAAACCCAATGCCATTGTCCTCAACCTTTAAATGCAAACTAGTTTGAGTCGTGATTATTTCCAGTTTAACTTCTGTAGCTTGTGCATACTTACAGATATTTGTAAATGATTCTTGGACAATGCGGTAAACAGTAGTGGTAACTTCAACTGGAATAGGGTGATCTAAGTGAATTTGACAAATTACTGTTATAGCAGTTGAACGTTGAACATTTTCTACAAGTCCGGCGATCGCCTGTGACAAAGATTGCTCATGCAAGGGATGAGAACGCATTGTAGACACTGATTGACGGACATCTTGTAATGCTTTAGAACCTAACTCTTTTGCCCTTCCTAAAAAAGTTTGTGCTTTGGTTGGATTCGATTCCCAAAGTTTCAATGCAGTTTCTAGTTGTAAATTCAAAGCTGTCAGAGAATGTCCTAAGGAATCATGTATTTCGCGAGCAATGCGGTTGCGTTCTTCAAGAGTAGCTTGATTTTCAATTTGCAAAGCATATTGACGCAGTTTATCATTAGCGATGGCTAGTTTTTCTCGACTTTCTCGCTCAGATAAAACTGTATTCATTAATAGTAAAACAAATAATAACGCTAAGACGAATACTAAAACAAAATTGAGAGTGAAAAACCAAAAACGCTCCTGCATTCCTGGGAAAAATCGTATTTGTGCAAAACGACGTGTCAATGTTAGCAAAAACAAAAATAATGATAAAGCTGTGATGATTAAACGACTTGGTAACTGAAAAATTAAACAACTACGAGTTACTAAAATGATGTCAAGAAAAGCAAAAATTCTATCACCCTTAACTCCCCAAAATCCAGTTACCAAAATTAGAGATATCTCCAGTGCGGTGTAAATGACTTTACTTATATGGTTACGAGTTGGTAATCTCAAACCCATCAATCCAAAAAGCACCAGACTACAAATAGTCAGTTCAGGAAAGCTGGTTTGATGTCGATCTGGGTGAGATGGTAGAGCTGCTGTAAAAGCAGCAAACGCTAGTAATACCCACTCCAAATATAGTAGAAACCGGAAAGGATGATTGTAAAATTGAATCGAACGGCTCACAAAAATATACTCAAGCTCAACTAGTTTTTATAGTAAAACTATAAATCAACACTATTAATTTAAGGTTTGCTGGTGAAAATTTTAACAAAGAAAGTATTTTCTGTTACCCTTTGACCTTGACTCCGCAAAAGAAAGTTCTGAGTACTTTCTTGGTTACACAGATAATTTTATAACCCAAAAATTGATTATTTGTTGATGAATTTACTGATTGTATAGATCTATGACTAAAGTCATGGATCGATTCATGACTTTTTCCTCATGTAACTTTGAAAATTGAACTCTTACCATAGTTGTATCAACTAAGAGAAAAGCACAGAAAGACTTGGATGAAACTCAAAAAATTATCACTCATTTGTGGAGCGATCGCCCTCAGTTTAACTACAACCTCCTTCGCCGTCAAAGCAGAAGCAAACTCCTCTTTGCCCTTAGTTGTTGCACAATCTCAGCCAAAAGAAGGAGCTTTCCAACGTTTGGGACTAACGGATGAGCAAAAAACTAAAATCAAAGAAATCCGTAGCAATACCCGCGCTGAAGTTGACAAGATTCTCACCGAACAACAACGGGAACAGTTAAAAACCGCTATGCAAAACCGCCAGGGACGAGGTGGATTTGCTGCTTTAAATCTTTCTGATGACCAGAAAAACCAACTAAAGCAAGTGATGCAGTCACAGAAAACTCAAATCGAAGCAGTCCTAACCCCACAACAAAAAGAACAACTGCAAAAATACCGCCAGGAAAACGGTGCTCGTCGTCAGCAACCCAATATGTAGTTTATCACTGGTGTTGTTGATCACAGCTATGTGAGTTTCCACTAGCTCGGTAGTCTAAAAATTAAGTCCTATTGAGATCCCCGACTCCTTTTAAAGGAGTCGGGGATCTGATTTTTTCAAGAGTTTTCTATCATAGATATAGAAGCTCCACTAAGTTTTTACTTAGCAAGCTTCCATAATGCAACACTCATAAAAAAAAGCTTTGAACACAAGAAAGATGAATAAGGTTTTTTCGATAAATAAGCTGTCCTCTAAGTTGTTCAGTAAAGTCTCAACTAGACTTCTTGCACAAGTCAGGCAAAAGGTTAACGGGAAACGGGGAAGGGAAAATAAAAACCCTTTACCTTTTACCCTTTACCCTTTACCCAACTCTTGCAAAAGGGACTTTTGCAAAAGTCCTACTGTAGAGGTAGGTGAAATATCTAGGGCTAATTGTGTTGTGCCGCGTCCTGTAACCAGATATTCTACATATCATCGCCCAAAGGTCTTCAAGCTCTTGATATTAGCCCTGACAACATTAGGAGTCAGTTTTTTAACACCATCTGCGGCTCAGGCACAAAGTAATTCCACTTCTAGTCCTGGTGTAGGCAACATTCTCAATTATCCTTATGGAACGCGCGTTCATCAAAATGGTGTCATTAACACACCAGATGGCAGTACGATTACTCCTGCCACAACAATCAATAATGGCAATGGCTTTACCACCTACTATTATCAGAATGGGACGCGCGTTAACATCAACACCGATAGAGTTAGCCCTAACGGGGCTGTAATCACACCCGGAAGCTTGAATGGAGGATTGAACCGTGTACCAGAAAACCCAAACAGAGGGCCTTTGCTCACGCCACCAAACCCGAATGGAGGATTGAACCGTGGACTAGAAAACCCGAACACAGGACCTTTGCTTACGCCAGCAAACCCAACAAGATTATGGCAGAAGCCTTCTTTTTGAACCAGGTAAATAACACAGGGGCAGTAAATGGCATTAAACCAGGTGAGAGTTATCCTAGTAGAACCAGCAGGACCAATTAATGTCGGGTCGATCGCACGCGTGATGAAAAATTTTGGGTTAAATCATCTTGTGTTGGTTAATCCTCAATGTAAACCTTTGTCAGGTGAAGCACTTAAAATGGCGGTTCATGCTAAGGATATTTTAGAGTCAGCAGTCTCAGTGACGACGCTACCAGAAGCATTGCAAGGATGTACGCGGGCGATCGCCACCACCGCTCGTGTTCGTCACTGGGATTCCCCTCTGGAAAATCCCTCCACAGCACTACCTTGGTTACTGGATCAACCACAACAACCAGCCGCGCTGATTTTTGGTAGGGAAGATCGAGGACTGAGTAATGAAGAATTAAATTATGCTCAGCGGTTTATTCGTATTCCTACCAGTTCTAATTATCCATCGTTGAATTTGGCGACTGCTGTGGCTATTTGCTGTTATGAGTTAGCAAAAAGTGACACAGAGAATCAAGAGGACACGCTTACAGAAAACACGGAGATTCCTAGTGAAAAATTATCTGCACCTTTACCTGTGCCCATTCCCGCATCTGTTAACGAGTCTGCACCTTTAAACATCTTGGAAGAATACTACCAACAGTTAGAATCACTACTACTCAAGATTGGATATCTTTATCCTCATACAGCAGCTAGTCGTATGGAAACATTTCGGCAAATGTATAATCGTGCTCAATTACAAACTAGAGAAGTTGCGATGTTGCGAGGTATTTTACGACAGGTAGAATGGGCGCTAGAGAACCGGAACAATCATCAAGGCTTGTAACTCATTCTAACTTGTTTACTAACTCATCCTCCCAAAACTTGTCATAATAACTTAAGGTCAACTCAAAAAAACTAATTATTATAAGCAAAAATTAATGTAAATAATAAGGTGCCTTAGAGGTAAATTGAAAGAGTGGCTACAAAGTCCGCACACAAAAGACATTTCAATTCCCATCAGGGATTGCTCGAAAGCGACTTTAGCCAATAAAGTAAAACCTTTCTAGATGTGTTCTTTATTTTACACTTTTATTGCTACCCTATCTTATGCCAACGAGAACCGTTATAAAAACAGTCTCACGGCGTCCAAAAACCAGCCGCCGTCCGGTTAAAAGCAAAGTTCCAAAGCAGGGGCAAAATAAAGTCGAAGCGACAAAGCAGCAGCAAGCCCCCTACAGCCGAACAATGCCTACACGTATAAAATCGATTCCCCCCTTAATCCCTGTAACTTCGCCCATAAAGCGATCAGGAGTACCACCAACACCAGCCAAACCAACTACTGCTGCCAAAGGAAGGATTCCACCATACAATCCAAAGAAAGTACAGTCAAAAAATGTGCAAATGCGCAAGCAGCCGTTACCAAGAAAAATCGGTGCATCTCGACAAAAGAAGCGCTTAAAGCCGATGGCAAGAACATTTTTGTATGCCCTACGGCTGTTAATTGTAGGAGTTGGTATCGGTGCGATCGTAGGTACGGCGTTATCAGTGTTAGATCCTGCAAGTCGCATCAACACATCAAATGGCACATCATCTGATACAACTATTGGGCAGGCACAGCCACAGCTGACCAAAAATCCCTCAGAAGTCGCTTCAGGGTTATTCCTGACTCAGGAAATTTCTTCTTTAAAAACTATAGTACAAAATTTAGCTGCTGCTAACCCTAATCTCACACCAGGAGTTTTCTTAGTAGATTTAGACAGTGGCAATTATATAGATGTGAATGGCTCCTCGACTTTTTCTGCTGCAAGCACGATTAAGATTCCTATTTTGATAGCCTTTTTCCAAGATGTAGATGCTGGCAAAATTAGCTTGGATGAAACACTCACCATGACCAAGCAAATGGTTGTCGGTGGTTCTGGGGATATGCAGTATAAACCAGCTGGAACTCAGTTCACAATCATGGAAGTGGCCACTAAGATGATAACAGTCAGCGACAACACCGCAGCAAACATGCTGATTGCTCGCTTAGGTGGTATCGAGACACTGAATCAGCGTTTCCGCAATTGGGGTTTGACAACAACTACAATTCGCAATCCCCTCCCTGATTTGGAAGGGACAAATACCACAAGTCCCAAGGAGTTAGGGAAGCTAATAGGAATGGTGAACAAGGGTAATTTGGTAAGTGTCGCATCGCGCGATCGCATACTAAATATTATGCGTCGCACTGTGAGAAATCAGCTTTTGCCTACTGGTTTAGGAGCAGGCGCAACTATTGCCCATAAAACGGGCGATATTGGCACAACACTTGCAGACGCAGGTTTAGTTGATATGCCCAGTGGCAAGCGTTATGTAGTTGCGGTTATGGTACAACGTCCTAATAACGATCCCCGTGCCGAAAAACTCATTAGCTCAATTTCTCGTGCGGCTTATCAACAATTTAGCCCAAATGCTCCCATACCTCCTAGTTCAGGAAGCACAATCCCTACAGCTGGTTCTCAATCCCCAGTAATGACTCCGCCTGTACCCAACAGCACAGGAAGCACAATCCCTACAGCTGGTTCTCAATCCCCAGTAATGACTCCGCCTGTACCCAACAGCACAGGAAGCACAATTCCTACAACTGGTTATCAATCCCCAGTGATCACTGCGCCTCTACCCAACGGTATGGGAAGCACTATACCCCCCAACGGTTATCAACCCCCAGTGATCACTGCGCCTCTACCCAACGGTATGGGAAGCACTATACCCCCCAACGGTTATCAGCCTCCCGTTGTGCCACTCGTTCCACCTCCGGTTATGAATCCGCAGTATTATTATCCTTACCAGCGATAAATTTTTCTTTTTCATGACATCTATCACACCCTCAATCCAATTTTTTTCTGGCATTACTGAAGAACTCAACAATGTTAGCTTGCGACGTAATCTCACCTCTGGTAAGCGTATTGTTGTGATGATTTTTAAGAAACTCAAAGCGTTGGAAGGATTTAATACCTTTACAAAACAACCTTTAAATTCCATGCTTTTAAAAGACGAAGAAGGTGAAATCAGCGTCACTCCATCTTCCACACAATTCATTTTTGGCGGTCCAGAAGGTGATGAGTTGCAACGCGTAGAATGTAAATTTGAAGTAGAGCAACAGGAGCATTGGGAACGATTCATGAGATTTATGAATCGTTATGCTGAGGTGAATGATATGGTATACGGAGAATCCCAATAGTTGTTATGGGAGGGAGGGAATAGGGAACAGGGAATAGGGAACACAACGACCACGCTCAGTGCATCGCAGGGAACAGGCTTGAAAGTCTCCTGGTATCCGTGGTATAAAATTACCTATAGAAATTGACTCTTCTCTCTGTGTGTCACGCCAGGTGCTACAAGTCGGGAAACTCTAGCCGAGTACTGGCTCCTGTGCGCCTCTGCGGTTAAAAAATAAATTTTACTTACCCTACCGAAAGGAGTAATTTTATAAACATCGTTGATACCGCATTCCTGGTAATTGCGAAACTAAACCCATCAATTCCAATTGCAACAAAGCGCTCGAAACCTCAGGCGTAGCTATGCCCGTTTGTTGAACAATAAAATCAAACGCTAAAGCTTCTGAAGTAATTGCATCCATAACTCGTTGAAGTTCTGGTGGTAAACTTGGTAAAGTTAACTGCTGCACTGATGGGGATATTTCAACAGAATCCAGTTGTGGTATTGCTCCCAGCATTTTTAATAGTTCGTCTAATTCCTTAACAATCGGAGTCGCGCCTTGGCTAAGTAATTTTAAACACCCTTGCGATGGGTGATCATCCAGTCTTCCAGGGAGTGCATAGACATCTCGCCCAAAATCATTTGCGTAACTTGCAGTAATCAAAGCACCTGATTTGATCGGTGCTTCCATCACCAGCACAGCACGACTTAAACCTGCAATAATTCTGTTGCGACGAGGAAAATGGGTGCGATCAGGTGGCGTCTTTGCTGGATACTCACTCACAACCAAGCCTGCAGTCAAAATTTGTTTGTACAGTTCCATATTTTTAGATGGATAGACAACATCAACACCTGTACCTAAAACTGCGATTGTGCGTCCTCCAGCTTTCACAGTAGCGGTGTGACTTTCAGTATCAATTCCCTCTGCCAAACCAGAAACAACCGTGAACCCATTTTTTGCCAAAGCCGTACTAATTTGGCGAGTCCATCGCATACCATACTCTGAGGGTTGGCGTGTCCCTACAATCCCGACGAGTTGTTTTTGTGCCAGATTTTCTTGCAAATCTATTTGACCACGATAGTAGACAATAGGCGGTGGACTAGGTATTTCCAATAGTAAGCGAGGATAGTCTGCATCTGCTGGTGTCCAAAAATTCGGGTTTTGCTGTTGGTGTTGCTGCAAAAATTGTTCAGGATGTAAACGAGAACGTTGTTGCACTACTTTTTGCAGCGTTTGAAAACCAAAACCTTCTACTTGTCCCAACTGTGTAGGTTTTGCGTCCCAAGCTGCTGCCAGTGTACCAAAATGCTGCTGCAACCGTTGTAATAATATTGGACCAACTCCAGAAATTTGCGACCAAGCTAGCCAATATGCACGTTCTTGTCCCAATTGCCCATCCTCAACAAGTCTACTGGGTTGATTATTCCCAGATTGGAGAAGCAAAGATACATTTAGGACTTACGCAAAAATAACGTATGGCAGGAAACGCTTACAAGAAACAGGCTTGAAAGTATAGTAACCTCCGTATTTTCTCTTTAGTTTATGTGCTAATGTATTCGGCAATTCCTATACTTGCGTCATTCGGACGTCAGGAAGCAATCTCGCAGTCTAGTTCTTTCCTAACTCGTGCGTAAGTCCTAACATTTACAGGCGATACGCAGAGCGATACGCCCTTGGCGTATCGCCCCATAAAAGCCCAGTGCATGAACATTGCAAAGCAGCAAGAGATGCCTACTGTGTCTACGTTTTGCGGCATGCCATACTGTCATATACTTATTGATATATATTCTTGTTATCACTCGCCATGACGATTACCCTTACACTAAAGGAAGAAGCCCAATTGTGGGACGAAGCTGTCCAAAACAGTACGTGCAACACAGCCTCAGAGCCATTTGAAATTTTCTATCAAATACCCAAACAACTAGGCAAAGGCCATATGCGAGACATTGAGGTGCATCCCCAACTCTGGCTTTCAATTTGGGACTATCAATATCACGATGACGTGTTAGTGACAGTGCCTGCTTGGAATCACCCAGTACAATTTTCAGTCCTGCTTTCAGGCATAGTGGCAGATCAAACAAGTGAGTATGTTGGTGGGGGGCATACGCTCATCTCTGGCGGTGGTGTGCAACGGGCAATTACTATTGAAACACGAAAATCTCGGCACGTTGGTGTTTCAATCCATATGCCGCCAGATTTGCTGGCAACTTTTTTCCCCACACAGGATGGGCAAATTCCCCCCGAGTTGAGTCTGCTGGCAAAGGGCAACGATTGGCAGACATTACTGTACCCAGAAACCACGACGGCTATAAACTTTGTGGCACAACAAATGATCGACTGTCCCTACAAAGGAATGACAAAGCTGATGTATTTGCAAGCAAAGGTGTTGGAACTGATGGCGTTGCAGTTAGCCCCGATCTTGGCGGATCAGGGTGGACTGCATTCTTCAATGCGACTAAAGGGACAAACCATCGCCCGACTTCATTACGCTCGTGAAATTTTGCTCTCCAATTTAGAGAATCCACCATCAATACTGGAACTAGCGCTGCAGGTGGGGGTGAGCGATCGCACCCTCCGACGCGGATTTCAGAAACTCTTTGGCACAACAGTATTTGGCTACCTGACTGATAAACGTATGGAGTGGGCAGAGCAGCTCTTGCGACAAGGTAACACTACCGTTGCTGCAGTTGCCAATCGGATTGGCTATACCCATCAAGGGCGCTTTGCTCTTGCCTTTAAGCGCAAGTATGGTATCACCCCAAGTGAATGTTTTTTCGGTAAAATGTCCGTTTGAGAGCTCTAAGACCGTTTTTGTCATAGACTCAGCTACTAGCAATGCTCTACACTCAACGAATCAAGAATAAAAACTGTTTGCAATAAAGATTTGACTTTGCCCTAGCTCCGGATAAAAAAGGGAACACCGAATTTTAGTTCTCCTTTTTTAGGAGAGTTAGGCAAGCACGAAATTTTGCTAGCTGATGTTTGAGGAGTGTTGTGATGAAGCGTTGGCAATTGAAATGTGGTGTGAATTTGTGGTTGGCACTAGGTTTATCAGGATGCTTAAGTGCTGTTGCTATTCAAAGAGCATCGGCACAGGTAAAATTGGAGAGCAAAGAAAATTCAACCCTTGATGCAGTAGCTCCCTCGATTGTAGGCGACAAAGTTAACCCTTCGGCTGCTTTTAAGCTGAGCGAAGCCGAAGCTTCGGCTGCGCTCAGCACAAGTCCGCTCACGGTTAAACAGGGGATAAATCAGACAACACAGTCCGCCGTTTTAAGCACCAGAATTGATCCTGGTGCAAACAGTGTTAATTCAAAACCAACGCTGACAAAAAAAATTCCGCGAGTTAGTGAGATAGAGCCTCCACTTAGTAGTGCCAGAATGCTGGTGCAGTCGCCAACACCACAAACAATACCTGCCTCAAAAATCGTACAAGTCAGCTTCGTGAAGGCAAATCCTACAAACAAAGGTTTGGAACTAGTTTTGCAAACATCACGTGCTGCTACCTTGCAACTGCAGAATCGTACTCAAGTTAATAGTAATACCTTCATCGTTGACATTCCAAACGCTCAACTGCGCTTACCACCTAATAGGGTGTTCTCTTTCCGCTCACAAAAACCAATAGCGGGAATAACCGAGATAACCGTAGTAAACTTTGACGCCAATACTATCCGGGTGACGGTGATAGGTGAAGCAGCTCCACCAATTATCGAGTTGTATGACAGTCCCAAAGAAGGTCTGATTTTCAGTGTAGCCAGTACTGCATCTTTGGCACAACAGCGGCAGCAACCTCAAACACAACCATCACCTACACAGCAACCAGAAAACCAGACACAACAAACTCAACCAAGAGCCAATGGTGATGAACCAATTGAGTTGGTGGTGACAGGACAGCGGGATGGATACAATTCATCCGATGCATCAACTGCAACCAAAACCGATACTCCTTTACGCGACATTCCCCAGTCAATTCAAGCCATCCCCGCAACTGTGATTCAAGATCAAGGTGCAGTTCGTCTGAACGAAATCGTCCGTAATGTTAGTGGTGTGGCAAATGCAGGAACTGCTGGGGAGCGTGGAGAAAATTACACAATTCGGGGATTCGATGCCAACGTTTACAAAAATGGTTTCCTTGATGATTACTTTACTACTCGCGGGTTTCGAGACAGCGCCAATATCGAGCGAGTTGAAGTTCTTAAAGGACCAGCGTCGGTGTTGTTTGGACGCTTGGAACCTTCGGGTATCATCAACTTGATAACCAAGAAGCCATTAGCCGAACCTTATTACAATTTCAGTTTTACCGCAGGTAGCTATAGTTTTTATCGCCCCACCCTAGATTTTTCAGGTCCATTAACCCAGGACGGAAAATTGGGTTATCGTCTCAACATTGCCTACGAAAATTCTGGAAGTTTCCGCGACTTTGTTAACAAAGAAAGATTTTTTATCGCTCCTGTACTCAGTTGGAAAATTGGTGACAAGACAAACCTGACTTTGGAAGGTGAATATCTCCACACCGAAAATTCTTATGATGATGGGCTATATCTAATTGGCGGTAAGATTATTCCAAATGTTCCGATTAGCCGCAATCTCAACGACCCCAGAAGTCAAATCGGTATAGATGCATCACAAACCTACTTGACTCTCAATCATGAGTTTAATCAAAATTTATCCCTGCGTACTGCTTTTCGGGTGACGACTGCATCAGAAACAGTTAATCGTTTTGCCCTTAGAGGATTTGGTGCCAGTGACGACGGAACTGTTGATCTTCTTAGTGTGCCCTATAATTATTATTTTGAAACTTATTTTCTACAGAATGACTTAACTGCGAAATTCAACACTGGCTTCCTCAAGCATACACTTTTGTTTGGTCTGGAGCTTGGTCGATTGTATGACAGACGTCTGTCCAATTATCAAAGTGTTGGTAGTAGTAACGTTTTTAACCCTGTCTACAACTTTTCTTATGGTTCATATCAACCGCTTGACAATACAGCAACCAATACCAACTCTTTCGGAATTTATCTTCAAGATCAGATAAGTGTTTTTGATAATCTCAAACTCCTTGTTGGTGGCAGGTTTGACACTTATCATTCGGAAAGACAAGATTTCAACAATGACTCAACTACAGTCACAGATAGCGATGCGTTTTCACCTCGTGTGGGAGTCGTTTACCAACCGACGAAAGAAATCTCACTGTTTGCTAACTATAGTCGCTCATTTGTTCCTGTGAGTGGTTCTAGTAAAAACGGTGATGCTTTTGAGCCTACAAGGGGAACTGGATACGAAGTTGGCATCAAAGGAAACTTTTTAAATAATCGTCTCTCTTCTACCCTCGCCTTCTACACAGTTACCAAAACTAATGTCTTAACTGCCGATCCCAGCGATCCCACAGGTACCTTTTCAATTCAAGTCGGCGAACAACGCGCTCGTGGGATTGAGTTGGATATTGCTGGAGAAATCTTACCTGGTTGGAAAGTCATTGCTTCCTACGCTTATACAGATGCACAAATCACTGAAGACAATACATATCCAGTCGGAAATACTCTGGGTAGTATACCCCAGCATAGTGGCTCATTGTGGACGACCTATACCTTTCAAAAAGGAGCATTAGAAGGGTTTGGTTTTGGTGGAGGTATCTTTGCTGCAAGCGAGGCTTATGGAGATGTAAGTAACTTTAACACCGTACCTGGTTTTGTACGGACTGATGCAGCACTTTTCTACAAAAAGGATCGCTTGAGAGCATCTGTTAACTTCAAGAACTTATTTGATATCAGATATTTCGAGGGCGCAACTACGGGTGCAGTCAATCCGGCTGAACCGTTTACCGTTCAAGGAACGATTTCTTGGGAGTTCTGAAATCATCTCAGTAGCTGTCATGAAGAATTCGTCACCAGAACTAATGAAAAAACCATTATCCTTTTTTGTTGACTTAGAAATATTTGTCGTCAGGATAAGGCAGTTTTGATTGGGAAAATTTCAATCTCATTTATGCAGGAGTACCTACCATGAAATCTAAAAAACTCCGTAACTTTGCATTCACCCTGCACCGCTACATCGGTTTAGCTGTGGGATTGATTCTGGTGATAGTCGGCTTGACAGGTAGTGTGTTGGTGTTTGCCGACGAAATTGGGCATATTCTGTTTGTCCAACAATTCGGCACTGTTGTTCCTCAAGGGCAGATGTTATCTCCGACATCTGTGGTGGATACTTTCAAAGCAGCCTCAGATTGGGAACCAAATACTAAATTTTCGCGTTTATACATACCCATAACACCAGACGCACCTTACGTGCTTGACGTTTTCCATCCACCGGATAATCCAGTGACGGAAATTTCACTTGCTCAAATCAGTAGCGTTTTTGTCAACCCGTACACAGGCACTATTATCGGTAAGCAGAGATGGAACGAGCAACTGATTTCTTCAGTCGTTGATTTGCATTGCAATCTGCTAGCTGGAAACACTGGGAAAACCATAGTTGGTATCGTATGTTTTCTAGTTCTAGTTCTCAATATTACAGGTTTGTTTCTGTGGTCTGGTTGGCGCAAGTTGATATCTGGCTTCAAAATTAAGTGGAATGCCCATCCGAAGCGACTCTATTATGACATTCATAAACTGGCAGGTATCATTACTGTAGTGTTTCTTTGCTTTACTGCCTTTACAGGCGTGTGCTGGAGTTTCTATGAGTTTAGTGAGCCTGTGATTCGAGCAATCACGTTGAGTCCAGCCAAACTTGAACCAGTTTCTCAAATCATTCCTAATCAGCTTCCACTCAAGCTTGCCAATCAACTGAAAACCTCTCAAGCTGAGTTACCCGATGGAAAACTTAGAGCCATTGATTTTCCGCAAAAACCAGATAGTCCTTTGATAATTCGCTACAGTATGCCTCAAGAATATACATATAATACTGGACAGAGCAAAGTTTATCTTGACCAATACAGTGGTAAGGTTTTGCGAGTAGACAACTCCCAGAAAGAGTCTTTAGGCTCGCGTGTCCTCAATTCTTTTCCTTCCCTACATTATGGTACATTTGGCGGCTTGCCTACTCGCATTTTCTACGTATTTGTCGGATATACACCGTTCATTCTATTCGTGAGTGGTATTGTGATGTGGTGGTATCGCCATCGGGCAAAAGCTAGTGTAGGCGATAAACTACTGGACGCAAACGGTATCGCACATGAGTCCAATACACACGAACTGCTGTGAAAATGCATGCACTTTCACATGATTCATGGAAATGTATGAAACTCAAATGAAAATCATTATTATATATGTATACTTCTGACACGCTAAAAGCCGAACTTAAGGCAAAAGGCTATCGATTTACCCCGCAGCGCCAAGTAATTTTTCAAATTTTTCAACATCTGGTTAAAGGTGATCATCTCAACGCAGAGAAAGTACACCAGTTACTGGTTGAGCGTGGAGAGGGGATGAGTTTGTCTACAGTGTATCGCACTCTCAAAATTATGGCGCGGATGGGAATTTTGCGAGAATTAGAATTAGCACAAGCACAAAAGTACTACGAACTCAACACCACCTCTAATTTTCATCACCATCATATTGTTTGTGTCCAATGTCATCAGGCTCTTGAGTTTGGCAATCAGGCTATTATCAAACAAGCAGCCAAACAAGTGAAAAAAGCTGGGCTGGAACTTATCGACTGTCAGCTCACGCTTCATGCCATTTGTCCAGAAGCTATACAAAAGGGATGGCCTGCATCAGTACCGACTCATTGGATTTGTTCAAGAGTTACCAACACAAATAACGAGTTTGAAAACACGCCCTAGAGGGGATCAATCCCAATACTTTTTGGTTAAAGGGCAAGGGGTAAAGGCAAAGGGGAAATAGCTTGGTTTTCATCCGTTTTCCCTTTCACCTTTTCCCCAAAACCCAAGAGGTATTGGGATCAATCCTTAACAGCAAGCGTATTGCTTATGGTGTTGTTGGGGTCGGTGTCGGTGTTGGTGTGAGTGTGGGTGTGGATGTTGGTGTTGGCGTGGATATTGGTGTTGGTGTTGGTGTTGGTGTAGACGTTACTGTTGGTGTAGGCGTGGGTGTCGGTGTCTCTGTAGGCGTGGGTATCGGTGTTTCTGTAGGCGTGGGTGAGAATGTCGGTGTCGGTGTTGGTGTAACGGTTTCTATAGGAGTTGGGGTAGGCGATGGAGGTGGAGCAGGATTTTCTGCTGTAATTGCAAGGCTATAATCTGATGTATTTGACCCCGTGGCAACAATCACATATTCATAAAATCCACTTTCTGGAAGTTTAACGGATAAACTACGTTGTGTTGAATCTTCCAAAAATCGCGATTTTCCACTGGGGGAATACACGGAAAGCAAAATTTTAGAATTCGCATTGAGCCTGACTCTCATCGATTGCTGTTCGTTAAGTTCGGCGATAAAAACTTTACCTTCCCCTGGTTTGAGAGTACCACTAACTCTGGTACTAATAGCTCCTTTGTCAAAGGCTATTTTCTTGAAAGCACTGCCAGAAAGGATAGCATTGAGTTTGTCGCTGACAAAACCTTGCCAAACTTGTCCAATGGGTTGATCGATAAAATTCTTGCCGCGCTGTTGTGGAAATTGCTGATAAAATGCTGCATCTGCTAAATCATATAAAGAACGACTACCAACGTTGATTTGGTTGACTTCGACTTTTGCGCGATCGCGTTCTGCTTGTCCAAAACTACCCAATTTTTGACGTGCATTTGAACTCAAAACAGTGAGTTTTTCTAGGAGTTCTTCGGCTAAACTGTCCCATTGTGCCCGCAATTGTTCATCTTCGGGCTGATCACTCAAAGTACGGTTGCGTAGACTTGGATTTTTCTCCCAAAAGACTTGATTAACTAAGTTAGTAAAAAATTTATTGTCGATATTGAGTTGTTGACGGCGTTGATCTAATTTTTCTTTACGCTGTTGTTCTTGTAAGGAAAGTTTTGGATCGTTAGGCGACAGGGACGAAGAATCAAATAACTGATTTGCTCCCCACATACCCACACTAACAGCAGTAGCCAAAACCACGACTATGGCAATGATTTTACCAGGTGTCCACCAGTTGACGGTGGGAGTAGGAGAGGACGGGTTTGTGTAAGGTGACGATTCTTGTCGAGTGGGAGGAGTGGGAGTCGGGGATACAGCTAGAGTTTGTTTTGTTTGTGGCGGTGGTGAAATTGGAACAGGTTGCTGTGGAGAAGGATAGCTGACAGGTGATAAGTTTAGTGCTTGCAGAACTTGATTAGCGCTTTGATAGCGTTGTTTTGGTTTTGGCGATAGCATTTTATCCAACACCATCCCGAAACTCGGGCTGAGGTTAACTTCTCGTCGCCATTGCCAGGTGAGGGTATATTCATCTATTAATTCTTGGGGTTGTTTGCCTGTTAGCAAAACGAGTACTGTTGCAGCTAAAGCATACAAATCGCTATGAGGCTCTACTAACCCAGTTTGCATCTGTTCTGGGGGTGAGTATCCTATCTTACCCAATAGTGTTGGGAGTCCGGGAGAAACTGCACCAGGTTGATAATATTGCGAGACGACTGTTGCAGCGACTTGTTTAACCCCACCAAAATCGATTAATACTGGGAGTTGGTCAGTATTGCGTAAAATTAAGTTGTCAGGAGATATATCACGGTGAATCACTCCTATAGAATGGATGTATTGCAAAACAGGCAGAATTTGCTGCATGAGCAAACTCACTTCCGCTTCTGTAAATCGTAAACCTTGCTGCTTCTTTGCATCAAACAAAGAGCTGTAAGTTTGCCCTTCTACAAAGTCTTGCACCAGAAACAGGTATTCCTTACCACCTAAGTTAATGCGCAAAAGTTCCCGGAAGCGGGGAATTTGCGGGTGTTGCAGCTTGTAGAGAACGCTGGCTTCTCGCTGAAACAGTTCTTCAGCTTTTTGTAAAACGTATGGTGTTTGAACTTGAGGGGAGAATTCTTTTAAAACACAAGGTTCGCGAAAGCGGTTAACATCCTCAGCTAAATAAGTACGTCCAAAACCTCCCTGTCCCAATTGACGGACAATAAAGTAGCGATCGCCCAAAGTTTGCCCATTTTGAATACCTTGACTCACTGGGTTATCCAAACTTTCGCCGCAGTGTAAACAAAAGCGACTACCAGTTGGATTTTCGTGTCCTTTAGAGCAATAAACAGAATTCATAGTTATTAATCATGACTCATGAGTCATGACTCATAAGTCAGGTACTTTTGACTTTTACTTTAATTCGCAGATTCTACTTTACTCACTTGGTCAGCAGCAAGTGCATACCATATTTGACCAAGTGTCTGTTTATCAAGTTTCTCATTGTTGCGTCGCTCTCCCGGAAACAATCGGTCAAATTTTTTGTTTGTGTCTTTGTTGAGTTGGTCAATGGTATAGTTACCCAGTTGTCCGGCTTGTGCTTGTTGTCTCCAATTATCGTAATCTCGCCCACTGTAGCTTCCCAGTTTCCGACGCGCTGATCTGCTGAGATTCGCTTGATCTAATTGATTTAACACATCTTGTGCGATCGCAAACCATTCCTTTCGTAAAGCAGTATCTTCTGAGTTCCCCGTGAGAGTACGTCCTTTTGCATCCGGATTTTTAGTATAAAATTTTCGATCTACCATTTTTGTAAAAAAGACTTCTGGTATTTCTAGCTCCTGACGGCGACGGATAATTTGGTTACCGCGATTTTCTTGGTTGCTAGTAGTAGTTGGTTTTTCCGGAGGATTTGAACCTTTGGGAATTGTAGGTAATGATATTGTTGGTAGAGAAATAGATGTTACAGCGTGAAAAACTGCATTGACAACTGCCAAAGTCCCTGCTAGTGTCAAACCAATCACACTTGTGGTGATCAGACTGACAGCAAAAGGACGAAGCCAAACAGGCATAGGTAACGCCTGAGCAGCCATTTGAGTTTTGTTATGGAACTTACCAACAAGAGTTTTGACACGTTTTTTGCCAGGAGCAGCGATCATCGTCTTCAGCTTAGTCATGGCAGTATTTATAGGTTTGGCAGGTTTGGCAGGTTTGGCAGTTTTGACAGGGTTGACCGTAGGTGTAACAGTAGGTGTAACAGTAGGTGTGACAGTAGATGTGTAAGACTGTAAATCTTTGAGAACATCGTCAGCTTTTTGGTAGCGTTCACTTGGTTTATATTCCACCATTCTTTTCAACACAGCTTGTATTTTGGGGCTGACTTTTATTTGTTCTCCCCAACGCCAATTTCCCTGATAAGAATCATATAAATTTTGTGGTTCTTGAGCAGTTAATAACACAAGTGCCGTCACTGCTAAAGAGTACAAATCGCTACTGGGAAATGCTTTTCCCTGACGTAATTGCTCCTCTGGTGCGTAGCCTTTCTTTCCCAAAATTGTCCGAATTCCACCGAGTTGGGTAAACCAAAAACCCTTAGAAGCTGGTAATTGCTTCACTCCACCAAAGTCAATCAGCACGGGTAATTGATCACTACGTCGCAAAATGATATTATCAGGAGAAATATCGCGGTGAACAACATTCACTCTGTGAATGTAAGATAAAATAGGTAACATTTGTTGCAGCAGTTTGACAACTTCCTGCTCACTAAAAGTTTGTCCCTGATTGATCCGGCTTTCTAACAAATCCCAGTAGTTGTCACCCTCTACATAGTCTTGCACCAAAAAGAAAAAATCTTTGTTACTCAACTGCACTTGTAGCGAGGCGTGAAAACGTGGAATTTGTGGGTGCTGTAGATTTTTGAGCACACTCGCTTCTCGTTCAAACAGTTCTTTAGCTTTTTCTAAATCCTGTTCTTCAACTTGAGGTGCAAACTCCTTCAGCACGCACTTTTGTTGAGATTGATTGAAATCCTCAGCCAAATAAGTGCGTCCAAAGCCACCCTGTCCCAAATGACGTATAATTCGATAGCGGTTATCGACAACTTGTCCTACCGCCAGAGGTAACGGCTCTCCACACTGAGTGCAAAAGCGGTTTTTCTCATTGTTTACGTGTTGTTTGCTGCAATAAACATCCATGATGCTGAAGGATCAATAGAAGGTTTTTATAAGTTGCTACAAAACAGAAAGCCACAATTACGCATACTCTCTCTATATATTTTGCACTCCTTTGCTCAGGAGAATGAGAAAGAATGCAACAAAGGTTAAAATACTGACAGTAGGTAGCAGTGGTCTGAGTTTTACTTGGTGGGATGAACAATCGAAATTTTTTATACAAATTAACACCATGAATTCGCAAGCACAACGCCAGCGGGCAATTAAAGCCTTTACAGATTTTTTAGATACTCCCTTAGACACACTCCTACAACAGCATATCAATACTGATACAACAGAGGCCGCTTTGGCGTTATTTCATGATATGGCTGCTAGTGTACCTGCTTACAAACATTTTTTAGCAAATCATGCAGTTAATCCTGATCAATACCAAACCTTAGAAGATTTCCAAAGATTACCGCAACTCGTAAAAGAAAATTACCTGCAACGTTATCCTCTATCTGAATTATGCCGCAACGGACAGCTAGAAACATGCGACATGATAGCTGTTTCTTCTGGTTCCACAGGAAAACCAACATTTTGGCCTCGTTTTTTTGCAGATGAAATGCAAATTGCTACTCGTTTTGAGCAGGTATTTCATGATAGTTTTCATGCAGATACTAGACGAACTCTAGCTGTGATTTGTTTCACTTTAGGAAGCTGGGTTGGCGGAATGTACACAACCAATTGCTGCCGCTATCTTGCCAGCAAAGGTTATCCGATTACTTTGGTAACTCCTGGTAATAATAAAGAAGAAATCTTTCGAGTTCTTCAAGAACTCGGTTCGGCTTTTGAGCAGGTTGTCTTATTAGGATATCCACCATTTCTTAAAGATATTATTGATACTGGAATTGCCCGTGGAATTCAATGGCAGCGATATCAGGTAAAGTTGGTGATGGCGGGAGAAGTATTCAGCGAAGAATGGCGGAGTTTAGTGAGTGAAAGAGTTGGTTCCCAACATTGCTGCTACGACTCAGTCTCGCTTTATGGAACAGCAGATGCAGGTGTATTGGGTAACGAAACACCTTTGAGTATCTGCATTCGTCGTTTCTTAGCACAAAATCCAGAAGCAGCGCGTGCCTTGTTTGGAGAATCTCGTTTACCCACACTGGTACAATATGATCCAATAAGCCGCTTTTTTGAAGTTATAGACGGCACGTTGATATTTTCTGGAAATAATGGCATTCCTCTGGTGCGTTACAACATCTTGGATACTGGAGGGATAATCAGTTATGATGCCATGCTCCAGTTTTTAGCAAAATGGGGCTTTAATCCAGTGGCGGAAATACAACAGATGGGTGGAAGAGGCGTTCGTGCGCTACCATTTGTGTATATTTTTGGACGCTCTAATTTTACAGTTTCTTACTTTGGAGCGAATATCTACCCAGAAAATGTGACGGTGGGATTAGAGCAACCTGTTATTAGAGAATGGGTGACAGGTAAATTCGTGTTGCAAGTGCAAGAAGATGCAGACAAGAACCGATTTTTATCTGTGGTTGTAGAGTTAGCACCGAGAGTGGAAGAGAGTGAAGAGAAAAAAGAGGCGATCGCATCTTCCATTCTCACCCAACTCCAGCGCCTCAATAGCGAATTTGCTAACTACGTTCCTCCAGAATACCAAATGCCGCGAGTTGCACTAGCGCCAACAGGCGATCCAGAATATTTCCCCGTTGGGGTGAAGCATCGCTATACCCGTAAGTAGGAGAGAGTGTTCTATTCGCCGCTTTGTTCTTGGTTTGGTTTAGCTTTAGCAGCAACCAACCCAACTAACTCAACATCCAACCCTAACGCCTCTGCTATTTGTTCTACAGTTGCACCTAAATTCAACATAAAAGGAATAGCTTCTAATTTACCTTCTAGTTTTCCTTCTGCCTTACCTTCCTGCTTAGCTTCTTGATAAACTTTAGTTTGCTTTAACTCGCTTAATCCCAACATTTGCTCTATCTCCTCCCGACTTTTCAAAGGGAATTTATAGACATAAAAGTCCCTATCGATTCAACCTGTTCTATTCGCCGCTTTGTTCCTGATTTGGTTTAGCTTTAGCAGCAACCAACCCAACTAACTCAACATCCAACCCCAACGCATCAGCTATTTGTTCTACAGTTGCACCTAAACTCAACATAAAAGGAATTGCTTCTAATTTACCTTCTAGTTTTCCTTCTGTTTTACCTTCCTGCTTAGCTTCTTGATAAACTTTAGTTTGTTTCAACTCGCTTAATCCCAACATTTGCTCTATCTCCTCCCGACTTTTCAAAGGGAATTTATAGACAATAATCGTTTCTATCAATTCGAGAAATTCCCGTTGGGTAATTTCATCAGCTATTTGTTGTTTAGCAAGGTTAATTAACTCCCTGGCTTTGGTAGCTGCGCCTGACTGTGGCTCTATAACCAGTTTAACTGTACCAATACCAATCGACTGTTCTGCTGCGGAGTCTAATTCATCAAGATAGATGCAGCTGACTCGCCCAGATGTGAGTAATTCAATATACCGTTCTGTTTCTCCCACATCAAGACTGCGGCTTGGATAAACCACCGCCCCGCGCCAGTTGTTGGTAAGTTCGCTTCTATCCAGGTAAAGAAAGATTTCCGTAAACAAGCGAGAGTAGAATTTTTTATCGGGTTGAAATTGGACTTCGACGAAGTAGATCGGGGATGATGGATTACTTTTGGGGAGAAATACGCCGTCGATGCGGAAAGCGAGTTGTTTGACTTCGACGGATGAGAATTGGTAGGTGTCGGCGGTTTCGGGGGGTTGGTTGATGAGTTCAAAGAAGATGCTGGGGAAGCTTTGGAATAGGCGATAAAATATCGTGTCTGTTTTCACGCTGATTGATGGTGGGTTGGTGGCGTAAGTTTTGATTTTACTTAATTTCTTGTTCCCAGACTCCGGCTGGGAATGAATACTGTTAGGCTTTGCCTCACTATTCTTCTGGAGGCAGAGCCTCTTGATGGGCGTTCCCATGCCGAGCATGGGAACGAGAGAATGGAGTTTGCCCAAATTTCGTAGAGTAAATCAGGCATCAAATAACCTCAACTGTATTACAATATATCGATTCCGTTAGGTATAGCCGTAGCCAGGTAAATTAGGACATGAACTCATGAAAGAATATGGACATTACGAGACTTTCAAACTTCTTGACGAGTTAAGCATTTCCTATTCCCTGTTAAGCGTTAAGCGTTAAGCGTTCCCTACGTCCTAATAGAGTTGGCTATAGCTATACATCGCTTGATATAACAGGTTTACCAATACGAAAAAACCCGTCCAAATCATTCTTGAAACGGGTTTTTTTCAAATATTTATTTCAACCTAGTTTTGTTACACAATACACCAGTGTCAAAAACTTACAAGTCAGGAGGTAAAATCACGTTGTCAATAACATGAATAACGCCATTACTAGCTTTGATGTCAGGCTGAACCACCTTGGCGTCATTGACTGTTACACCAGTTTTTGGATCAACCTTGACATTAATCGGACCACCCTCAATGCTTTTGACTTCACCAGACTTCAAATCTTTGGATGTTACCGAACCTTGCACCACATGATATCGCAAAATCTTCACCAGGACTTCTTTATTTTCTGGCTTTAATAAATCTTGTACAGCGTCTTGTGGCAATTTGGCAAATGCTGCATCTGTAGGTGCGAAGACGGTGAAAGGGCCTTTGCCTTGCAAGGTTTCTGCTAATCCAGCTGCTTTCAAAGCCTTGGTTAGCATTGTAAAGGAGCCATTGGACTCTGCAACTGCTACGATATTCTTACTCTGTGTACCCGCTCCTGGTTGCTTAGGAGGCGTGGGTGTGGCAGGTGGTGGTGTTGTGGGTGTCTCACCTCCAGGTGTTGTGGGTACCCCTCCAGGGGGAGACGCAGGAGGTGTAGAAGTGTCACTTCCACCAGGACAAGCAGCACGGTTGTAAGGACACTCCTGCAAAATACTCGGGCGAGGGTTTAATCCTCTCGGTTTCTGTGCTACCGTTGTATCTTTAGCTGGTGAGGTTTTTTTAGACTTTGTTGCTGCTGTTCCAGCCTCACTAAATTGAGTATACTCAGCGTTTACTAAAAGACGTTGCTCGCCGTGATACGACGCTTGCTTGAAAATACCAGGATTAAAATTTAATACTTCGTTTGCTCCAGTAGGTAGACCAGTAAGAAGACTGATGCCCGTCACTCCTATTATACCAGCCAACTTGGTCAGCAAATTGCTGTTTTCAACCTTCATAAATTTTGTTTGGCTTTCATTTCCACACATTACAATAATGATTTATATCATCTTGCCACACAGAAAATCTAACTAAAGAAACAAGATTTGTAAGCAGAAATTAATTATATATCAATCTTAAAATGTTGAACAATTTGCCTCAGAATGAGTATAATCGCCTGTCTGTATAAAGAACGAAGGAAGCCAAGGACGATAGAATTACCTCCGCATGTTTCTGCAAAAGGAAAAATATTGCATAGTTGCATTATGCCAGCTTGTAGAAGGCGTAACAGATGGAGTTTGATAGAGAAAAATTCAGTTGAGCAGAATTTAACCGCAGAGTTCTGTCAAAAAAACTGAGAATGCAAAAGAACCTCACAAATAAATCCATTTTTATTCAATTTTTCAGACGAAAATCGTGAATCTAAATTATCCGAACCAAAATAAACTTGTAAAATTTATTAAGTGAACCACGTACTGGAAACAAAAAATGCTGGAATTATATCAGTTTGAATTATCTCAATACTCAGAGAAAGTGCGTCTTATCCTTGATTATAAAGGGCTGGACTACCGTAAAATCGAGGTGACTCCAGGAGTAGGACAGGTAGAACTATATCGGCTGACTGGTCAGCGACAAGTACCCGTATTGAAAGATGGTAGCAGATATATATCAGATTCAACGGAAATAGCTAAGTATTTAGACTTACAATATCCAGCACGCCCATTGATACCAACCGATCCAAAAAAGCGGGGCTTATGTTTAATGATGGAAGAATGGGCGGATGAATCAATTGGCATCAAAGGTCGCAAAGCACTGTTTTCTGCCATTAGTCAAAACCAGAATTTCCGCAAGTCCTTACTACCTAGGGCAACACCAGATGTCCTGAAAACTCTGGTAGAAGGAGTTCCTAACGATCTATTGAAAGTTTTGGGTTTTGGCGTCGGTTATAGTCCAGATGCAATACGCAGTGCGATCGCCGACTTAAAGCAAGATTTGGAAGCCCTGACATTATTATTAGCAGATAGTCCCTATTTAGTAGGAGATGAACCAACTTTAGCCGACTTTGCTGTCGCTGGTTTATCGATTTTGCTGAAGTTTCCTAATGCTGTTTATTTGAATTTGCCAGAAACCATCATAGGCAAGGGAGTCCCCGAATTGGCTGATAACCTACTTTATCAACCGTTCTTTACTTGGCGCGATCGCCTTTATGCCCAATATCGTAGACCGCTTCTAAGTTATGCCACAACAGGAGGTGGAAGTGCGCCTACTTCAATTAACATTGACTGATTAGTTATTAATCATGAGTCATTAATCATTCGTTCTCAATAAATGACAAAAGACAAAAGTTATATCACTAATTTTGTCTTTTACAATTACAATGCAACTTAAAACAGTGAACAGTGAACAGTGAACAGTGAACAACTGATAACTGATAACTGATAACTGATACTGCGGGTACTTGATAAGAGCAAGCTCATCACTGTGTGATTAATGAAATGAATTTGGGACAGCCATTAGGTTCAGTTATACAAGGCTCTCTCACTGGAGGATTAGAAGTTAGATTGCACCCCGACGTTTCGGTAGAAGATATGCGCGTTGGTAAGTTTTTAGTTGTCCAAGGGGTGCGATCGCGTTTTTTTTGTATGCTCACAGACGTAGCATTGGGAATTGCCAACCAAAGAATTATTGCGAATCCTCCGAGTTGGGAAGACACTTTTTTGCGAGATATTTTAGCAGGAGGCGGGACATACGGTACCATCAACCTCGCACCGATGTTGATGTTTACCCCCGAATCTGAAGAATCTTATTCTGCAACAAACGGCAAATCTGCAAATCCTTTTGTTCCATCAGCGACTGGTTTGGCATCATTCCAGCCTCAAACCAGTACAACAATGGAACTGCTGCCAGTGAAAACGATTCCCAGCCACTTTAGCCAAGTTTATGAAGCTTCGGAAGAAGATTTTCGCCGGGTATTTGGTTGGGAAGATGATCCTCAAAGGAAAAACTTTTCTATTGGAAAACCACTAGACATGGAGGTACCTGTTTGTCTGGATTTAAATCGGTTTGTGGAAAGAAGCAACGGTGTTTTTGGGAAATCAGGAACTGGTAAATCCTTTTTGACACGTTTACTTTTAGCTGGGACAATCCGCAAAAATGCGGCAGTGAACTTGATTTTTGATATGCACTCAGAGTATGGCTGGGAAGCGGTTTCTGAAGGCAAACAAATGAGTACAGTCAAAGGCTTAAAGCAGCTATTTCCCAGTTCAGTTGAAGTATACACTCTTGATCCAGAATCCACCAAGCGTCGAGGCGTTCCTCACGCACAAGAACTTTATTTAAGTTACGACCAAATTGAAGTCGAAGATATAAAATTATGCAGTCGTGATTTAGGACTTTCAGAAGCCAGTTTAGATAACGCTAATATTTTATTTGCTGAATTTGGCAAGTCTTGGATTCTTCAATTGATAAATATGACCAATGAGGAAATTAAGACTTTCTGCGAAGAGAAGCGAGGACACCAAGGTTCAATCACAGCATTGCAGCGCAAACTCCTGCGATTAGAAAATTTAAAGTATATGCGTGCAGCTTGTCCGCAAAATTATGTCAATCAAATGTTGCGTTCCCTAGAAGCTGGGAAGAATATTGTTGTGGAGTTTGGCTCCCAGTCAAATATGCTCTCTTATATGTTGGTGACAAATATGATTACCCGACGAATTCACCAACACTATGTCACCAAAGCAGAAAAGTTTTTACAAACCAAAAATCCCAACGATAAACCAACGCAACTGATGATTACAATTGAGGAAGCACACCGTTTCCTCGACCCTGCAACGGTACAAAGTACTATCTTTGGAACAATTGCCCGCGAAATGCGAAAATACTTCGTAACGCTTCTTGTGGTTGATCAACGTCCATCGGGCATAGATAATGAAGTGATGTCCCAGATTGGTACTCGGATCACCGCCTTGCTGAATGATGAGAAAGATATTGAGGCGATTTTTACTGGGGTATCTGGTGGAGGTGCCTTGCGGTCTGTGTTGGCAAAGTTAGACTCTAAACAACAAGCTTTAATTTTAGGACACGCTGTTCCGATGCCTGTGGTTGTGCGTACTCGTCCTTACGATACCATATTTTATGAAGAAATTGGCGAGACTGCTTGGGAGGAAAAGCCAGATGAAGAAGTGTTTGCTGCTGCTGAATTAGCTAAAGCAGATCTTGGCTTTTAGCTGGAATTGATAGAAGCCTCCCGCTCAATCTGTACTCAGATGAGCGGTGAGAACGCTAGATCCTTAACGAGGAAAACCGTTCAGACGTTCGGACGTTCGGCGAAGCTTCGACGCCGCTCCGCTTCCGCTCAGTCGAGCCGCGAAGCCTCAGTTGAGCCGCTGAGCTCACCACGTTTCTGTGATAGTTTTATGACACTATCGCCTACACTAACTTTTGCCCGATAGCGATACCACCACATGACAATACCACTCACGAATAGAACAAACGGTATATATCCAACAAAGACGTAGAAAATGCGAGATGGCAATCCCCAGAATGTACCATAGTGTAGGGGAGTAAAAGAGTTGATGATGCGATCGCCCAATGACACCTTCAAAGAACTATCAACTCGCAATACCTTACCACTATATTGGTCAAGATAAACACTGCTTTGACCATAATCCTCAGTTTCTTGGGGAAGTTTAAAAGCAACTGTTAAAGCTTCTTCTGGTTTAGTTGGAAAATAAATTCTCTTGAGTTCTCCTTGAGGTAAAGCAGCTTGAGCCGTTTGTAATTGTTCTTTTAGTCCTAGTGGAGACTTACCAGGAATGAGAACAGAAACTGGAGTCGGTTGCTGCTTGGAGAAACTGAGTGTGTAAATCATCGGGTTGACGAATTCAGAGAAGCTCCAGCAAAATCCTGTGAAAAATGCGAAGATTAAAAATACTGCTGCAATAATGCCACCAACTTTGTGAATATCAAAGTAAAGTCGCTTGGGATGGGCATTCCACTTGATTTTGAATCCAGATATCAACTTGCGCCAACCAGGCCAAAGGATAATACCTGAAATACTCATAAACGACATCAGTAAACCAATAGTCCCCACAAACTTATAGCCAATGTCACCGCCTAAGAGAGCATAGTGGAGTGGGTAGAGGATTTCAAAAGACTGTTGGATGAAGCTTGGCTGTAGGTTATTACCCAGAATTGCTCCAGTGTAAGGGTTAACGTAGTTTTCTGTCCATTCTTTTTGTTTGGTTTTGAGAACAACATTCATCGGCTCATTTGGCTTGTTTGGCAGGTAAATCCTCTGCACTGGTGCGTCTGGTTGCGAAGCATAGGTTTTTTTGACAATGTTGAGAACAACCTCAACTGGCAGAGGTTCACCTTGAGGGGTGATTGTGCCAATTCGACGCTGCTGATCAAAGCTGCTAATTTCGGAATGGAAGACTAATAAACTACCAGTTAAGCCGACAATAATTGCAATCAGTCCCACCGCTAAACCGATGTAGCGGTGTAGGGTAAATATCAAGTCGCGTAGTTTTTTAGAGTTCATAGCAGTTACCTTAAAATATTTTTGCCTTGCCAGAAGGCTTGTACCCCCTCCGGATAAAAGGACTGTGCATTTCCCCTACACCCTAGGCCCTTACACCCCTTGTTGGTCAAAACTCCCAAGAAATTGTTCCTTGAACTGTAAAAGGTGCAGCAGGATAGGCTGAGCCAAAAGAAGCGCTCTCGAAATATCTGGTACTAAATAGGTTCTTGAAATTAACAGATGCTCTCAAGCGATCCTTTTTGTAGAAAAGTGCCGCATCAGTCCGTATAAAACCAGGTAAGGAGTAAGAGTTATCCAGATCTCCATAAGTTTTGCTTGCTGCAAAAATACCTCCACCAAAACCAAAACCTTGTAATGATCCTGTTTGAAATGTATAAGTTGTCCACAATGAACCACTATGTTGTGGTGTCGTACCCAGAGCATTTCCGACTGGATAGCTATTGTCTTTAGTGATTTCTGCATCCGTATAAGCGTATGAACCAATCACTTTCCAACCAGGTAAGATTTCTCCAGCAATATCGAACTCAATTCCACGGGCGCGTTGTTCGCCAGTCTGAATTTCAAAGTTAGCGGGATCGCTGGGATCGGCGGTTACGACATTGGTTTTGGTAACTGTGTAGAGAGCTAAAGTAGAGGACAGACGATTATTTAAAAAGTCTCCTTTGATGCCGACTTCGTAGCCAGTTGCCCGTTCAGGCACAAAAGCATTATCGTTCTTATCGCTACCACTAACAGGAACAAACGAGCGACTATAGTTGGCAAACAGTGAAATTTCTTTCGTCGGTTGGTAAACAATTCCCACACGGGGTGAAAACGCATCGCTATCTGTCTTTGTGGTTGTGGAATTGAGAAAATTTTCATTTTCTGAATGATACGTATCAAATCTGCCACCTATCAAGAGTTTAAGATTATCAAACACATCAATTTGATCTTGCAGGTAAATGCCAAAAGAGTTGATGTCTTCTGCTCTATCAACGGATCGTCGAGATGCACCATAAGAAAACTCGTAGACCGGATTAAAAATATTGATCGACTGATTAGGTCTGGAATCGTTCTTTTGCCTCCGAGACTCCCAACCAAACTCTACTCCAAACAAAACCGTATGCTTGATAGAACCAGTATTGAATTTAGCTGTTAAATCGTTCTGTAAATAATAAGTTTGATCAAAAAGGCTTTGGGAAACACTCAGAAGATTAAGAGTTCCGTCCTCACTGGCTCTAAATCCTTGAAGCGCAAAAGGGTTGTTTGTGCTTGCAAAAGTCGTTGCCCGAAAAGCAGTACGCAGGGATAAGTTCTGATTAAAGTCATGATTTAAAGTCAGGTAGGTTCTGGTTTGATCTTTTACGCTTAGATTTCTGGGATCACTCAGATAGCGGCTAATCGGAACATCGGGAATCCGATTGCCAATTGACGCCAGCCCACGATCATAAGGAATTTCAGAGTGGAGATATTCACCTTCAAAAGTCAGGTTTGTCTTATCACCAATTTTCCAAGCGAGTACAGGAGCGATAAAAAACCTTTCTTGATCAACAAAGTCGCGGAAACTTCCAGAATTTTCGTAGGCAATGTTGAGACGATAACCCAATTTTCCGTCAGCCGTGACCGGACCAGAAAAATCCAGGGTGGGGCGATAAAAACTGTAGCTACCTGCGGTAAAACTTAAGTTGTAGTAGGGTTCGGCTAATGGCTTCTTGGTTACCAAGTTGATGATACCCGAAGGTTCTAAGCGTCCAAACAACACGGAAGCTGGTCCTTTGAGGACTTCAACCCGCTCAATATTGGCGCTGTCTCGAAAGCTAAAACCAGCGTAACCCCCGTCAGAGAAACCATTTTTGTAAACATTAGCATCGAATCCTCGAATTGTGTAACCTTCTGTCTGATTACCACTATTGTTTGAAGTTGCCACACCACTGACATTACGGACGATTTCGTTCAGACGATTTGCACCTTGATCTTGAATCACGGTTGCTGGGATGACTTGAATCGACTGGGGAATGTCGCGTAAAGGAGTATCGGTTTTGGTTGCAGTTGATGCATCGGATGAATTGTATCCATCCTGCTGTCCTGTCACCACCAATTCAATCGGTTCATCACCATTCGCTCTTGGTTGAGTTTGTTGTGTCTGACTTTCTGGTTGCTGTGCACCTGGCTGTTGTGTTTGAGGTTGCTGTCCCTGTTGTGCCAAAGATGCAGTACTGGCTACACTGAAGACCAGACCTTCTTTTGGACTGTCAAACAACTCAACAATTGGTGGAGTGGCTTCACCTATCACCGTCACCCGGATAGTATTGGCGTCAAAGTTCGTTACGGTTATCTCGGTAATACCCGCTATTGGTTTTTGTGAGCGGAATACGAACGGTCTGTTACCAGGTGCACGCAGTTGAGCATTGGGAATGTCAACGATGAAGGTATTACTATTTACCTGAGTACGATTCTGCAGTTGCAAGGTAGCAGCTTTGGAAGTTTGCAAAACCAGTTCCAAACCTCTGTTTGTAGGATTTGCCTTCACGAAGCTGACTTGTACAACTCGTGAAGCAGGTGTCGTTTGTGGTGTTGGCGACTGCACCAACATTCTGGCACTACGAAGTGGACGCTCTATCTCATTGACTCGCGGAATTTCTGTTATCGGTTTAACCAACCCGGAATTAGTGACCACAGATGCTTGTTGAGTTGAGTTTGCAGCAGTTTGAGTAGATACTGTACTCTTGTCAAGTGCAATTGCTGATTTCTTCTGAGCTAATGCAGGAGTTGTAAACAGAGTTAATATTGCGCCTGTAACGAAGAAACTCAGATAACGGTGCTTATATTTCATTTGTTTTTGATTTTGTCACGTCATGCTCATTTTTTGTTGTTGACCGCTGTATAGGGAATATTGAAATATTTTCCTATTAAAAAAGCAATCAGATTCAAACGACAAGAAATAAAATTTTACATACATATGCCATTCGACTCGTTGCCCTCAGACAAACTGGCGAGAGTCTACGCAGTGCTCGCGTCTGGAACAATAATTATTTGGATATTTTCATCTATAACAAGAAAGATGTTACTATAGTAGATAGTTCCTTCCTGCGGATTCTCGGAGGCGTAGTATTGCGAGAGTGGGAAGGTTTTGGGCAAGGTCTGCTCAAGCAAGTGGATGACTTGTTTGCCACTGGTTATGTGATACTATCAACGCTCAGTAAAATGTAGAACCGTATCTTCCAAGGAGATATTGAGGCTGAGTATCATCGCGTGTGGCTGTCGTATGCCCTGATTGAAGACTACTTTGCCTTACCAAAGAAGTGGTATCTCGGCTCAAAACACAGTTGGAACTAGCTTAAAAGCCATGAACCACAAAGTTACGTCCCTTTTGAAGTTGCTCTCAAACCAGGGGCTTGTTTTTCAACGATTGAGTCCTTAGTGGAGAAAGTGCTAGCTGTAAATCTGGCTTAACGGAAAAACATATCAACTACCAATTCCCAATATCCCATTCCTGATTTCTAGATTTCGTGACATCCCTCCATCAGGAGAATTGATTCTGTTCGGTTATCCGGCTATAGATGGAGGACTGATCATGGGATCTTAGAGTCACTATATATGTAGTAAGTTAGGAAAAAAAAATTAGCTTTTTTGTGTAACAAGATAAATTTGCACTACAATAGAAAGATTTAACAGAACTACTTTACTCTTGGGATGATTTGTCGTATCATAGATAAAGTAGAAGTCATACCGAGTTCGTATAATTAGGGTCGTCATAGCGACATAAGGATTAAAAGAATTATTGAAAACAAGCCAGCATGCTCATAAGTGATTTAAAAATTTAGGGAAGGTAGGGAAACCAATCCAAGACAGTGATCGTCTAAGTAGATTCTGTAGAAATCAATTTTCACCTGATCGTTTCCCTGGTTGCGTAATACGTGTACTAACTTTCCCAATCCGCCTTAGTCATTGAGTATTAATTTTTGTTTACGGAGTAGAGGAAAACGCACCAATGCCCACTGTAGAAACCCAAACCGAAAACCTTAACGCCAAATTCACGGCTGATATGGTGCGAACCTATCTGCGCGAGATTGGTCGTGTACCACTGCTAACCCGTGAGCAAGAGATTGTCTTTGGGAAGCAGGTTCAACAAATGATGACACTCGTGGATGCTAAGGAGGCTTTGGCGAAGAAATTAAGCCACGAACCTAGCTTACAAGAGTGGGCTGATCATGTTCGTAAATCTGAGACTGATGTCAAACAGATTGTACACCAAGGCAAGCGAGCAAAGCAGAAGATGATAGAAGCAAACTTGCGCTTGGTTGTAGCGATCGCCAAAAAATACCAGAAGCGAAACATGGAGTTTCTGGATCTTATCCAAGAAGGAACACTAGGATTAGAGCGGGGTGTAGAGAAATTTGACCCAACTCGGGGCTATAAATTCTCAACATACGCTTACTGGTGGATTCGCCAAGCCATTACTCGTGCGATCGCCCAACAAGGTCGTACAATTCGCTTACCTATCCACATCACCGAGAAGCTAAACAAAATTAAGAAAGTTCAGCGCGAACTAGCTCAGAAGTTGGGAAGATCACCAACTCCTGCTGAAATTGGCAAAGAGTTAGAATTAGAACCAGCTCAGATCCGTGAGTATCTGAACATGGCGCGTCAACCAGTTTCTTTGGATGTCAAGGTTGGTGATAACCAAGATACCGAACTGCAAGAAATGCTCGAAGATGAAGGACCTTCCCCAGAGTATTACATGACGCAGGATTTCTTACGCCAAGACTTAAATAACATGCTGTCAGAACTCACCCCCCAACAGCGAGAAGTTTTAGCCTTGCGCTTTGGTCTATTAGATGGTAACGAAATGTCTTTGGCGAAAGTTGGCGAACGCTTGAACCTTAGCCGCGAACGTGTTCGTCAGTTAGAACATCAAGCGCTTGCTCATCTGCGTCGTCGTCGTGCCAACGTTAAAGAGTACATTGCTAGTTAAACTCAAAGTGAAACTTAAGACGTAGCAGCGCTATGTCACAAAATCAGGACTTACGCAACGAGATCCTGAGTAATGGGAGGGTGTAAGGGTTTGAACACCTAACCCCTATACCCCTTGCCTAAACCCTTGATTTCTCGTTTTCATGCGTAAATCCTAAAAATGATCACACGCCTCCTGAACGCAGGGGGCGATTTTTTGTCATATATAGCCGTCGCCAACTTTATTAGGACTTATGCACTAGACCTCTCCAAAAATCGATTTTTAGTGCAAGCGTGGTAAAGGTTTCATAGCCACTTTTGGAGAAGTCTACTGTACAAAGAGAAGATAATGTGCGCTAGCGAAACTGCAACCTTAATGACGTTTTTCTTTAAAAAAGTTTACAAAAAACTCACAAAATCCTCATCTTTCATATATATCATGCAAATAATAATTCTCACTGAGCCGAAATAATGCGTCTTAAAAAAAGTTCAAACCGAAGATCAGACTCAACTCACACAATTAATTTTTTGACAATGGGTAAGTCCTGTTCTTTTCCCGTACACTTGTATACTCCTACTCTCATCGTCATTTCGCCAAAATCTTTGAATCACATCCGGAATCAAGAGAATTGCTTGTGTAGTTTTCCTTGTTCAAAGAGTTTAGACATTAGAGAGAGGACTACACCAAGAAGCTGTCAATCGTTTTTGAAATTAAACTACAAAAAAATAAAAATTCGAAAAATTAGCTTTTGATTTTGAGTTTTCATTTCAAAAAATCATCCAATAGAGTAAATCTTATGAATGAGGTAATAATAGCCCGAACAATGGTAAGTTAAGATTATCACTCAAAATGACTCCCTAAAAATACAATAAAAAATTATTTTGTAGCCGAGATATTTTCTAAACAAGATAAATCAAACCATTGAGGGAGCCTATACAGACGAATACTTCGGTACGTTTGTAGATAAGTTCCAGAAAACCAAGAGATTTTTTTCACAGGAGGAATCAGATGCAAAACAACATAAGAAAATTTGTTTCCCCAGGTTTATTAGGAGTTCCCATTATTGGCGCACTTGTGTTGGTTGGCTTGGTTGTCAATAGCCCTAAACCAGTAATCAGTAATCAGCTTGCATATATTGACCAATCAGCTGAGTCGGCTTACGATTCTGGATTACCAACTTACACTTGGTTGCACCAAAATTCTTCTGATGCCTCTTCTATGCCCTCTGAATTAACTGCACAGAAAGAAACCCGACTGCGTAAAGCACTTGCCAAATCGGTTACTATTCCAACTCATGTCACCAAATCAAATGGTTTGGAAGCAGCCACAACTACAGTCGCAATTGCACAACCCCAAACACCCATCAAAACTGCCAGTATTTCGCCAACGACAGCCAGCTTTCCTCAACAAGATGGCGTTTACCTCTACGGTCAATCACCCAAGTCTGGTCAACTGGGGCAAGGATATATCATATTTGAAAAGCACCAGAACAAGGTGATAGGTGCGTTATACATGCCCAGTTCTGACTTTAGTTGTTTTAATGGCACACTCCGTCCCTCTGGAGAGTTGGCAATGACAGTAAATGGTTACCCAGGTGATGAAAGCCCAACTCAAGTGGCAGCAAACAATACATTACCTAAGGTCAAAGATGATGAGTCAAGCACCTATGCTCACTCTGTGACGTTGCAAGATTATAATCAGATAAATAATATTAGTAGTAGCGATCGCCAAGTTTTACAAGCCTGTCAGGCAAATGTTCAACAGTGAGGAGTCAGGAGGTGAGAATACAACTCCTAACTCCTCACTTAGCACTTGTTAATACTCAATTCCTGGTTGCGCCTTAATACCCTGATCTCGGAAGGGATGTTTGACTAAAGTCATTTCCGTTACTAAGTCAGCCCGTGAAATCAATGCCGCAGGTGCACCTCTGCCTGTGAGAATAACATGATTGTTAAGTGGCTTTTGAGCTAGCCCAGCTAAAACTTCATCAACTTGTAAGTAACCAAGTTTAAGAGCAATATTAATTTCATCCAACAGCACCAGTTTAAACTGTGGATTGCGGATATATTCTAATGCTTTTTGCCAAGCGGCTATGGCTTTTTCAATATCGCGATCGCGATCCTGAGTATCCCAAGTGAAGCCTTCCCCCATAGCATGAAATTCTAATAAATCATTTTGCCAAATACTGAAAACTCTTTTTTCTGCGGGTTCCCAGGCTCCTTTGATAAATTGGATAATAGCAACTTTATACCCGTGACCAAGCGCCCGCAACACCATACCTAGTGCCGCTGTGGTTTTTCCCTTACCATTACCAGTATGAACAACAATTAACCCTTTTTCGTTAGATGCATTTTTGATTCGCATCTCCTGGACTTCTTGGCGTCGCTGCATCTTTTTACGGTACTGTTCTGAGTTGAGGGAGGAATTTTCCCCAACCGCACTTACATTAGTAGTTGTCCAAGTTTCATCGGTTTGCATAGCGCTGGCGTTCAGTTTAGTGTAATTATTACAAGGCTTTATCAAAAATCCGTTGATTAAAATGTTAAATCAATCATAAAAATATAAGAAATAGGTAAAAAATACAGGATATTCCTCTATCAGGCTACAAGTAGGAGAGTGAGAACCTTTACCACCTCTGCTAAGCGAGGAATATGATCAACCAGAACACTTCGTTTACAGCAACTGCGGCTCAATTATGGAAAATAGAGTTTCCGTTATCCAAGGGGACATTACCCACCTACAGGTAGATGCTATTGTGAATGCTGCCAATAATTCCTTACTAGGAGGCGGTGGTGTTGATGGCGCAATACATCGTGTAGCCGGACCAGAACTTTTGGAGGAGTGTCGCAAGTTACACGGATGTTATACTGGTCAAGCAAAGATAACTAAAGGTTATCATCTTCCAGCCAAGTGGGTGATTCACACTGTAGGTCCAGTGTGGGAAGGTGGAAATTCTGGAGAAGATGAGTTGTTGGCACAATGTTATCGCAATAGTCTAGCCTTAGCAGTACAAAACGGAATAAAAACTATTGCTTTTCCAGCCATTAGCATAGGCGCATATCGTTTTCCACTAGAACGTGCTACTAAAATAGCCGTCAATGAAGTTAACAAATTTTTACACAGCAATAACTCTCTCGAACAAATCATATTCGTGTGTTTTGGGCAAAATGCCTACAATTACTACTTGCAGGTGGTGCAAGAAATAATTCAAAGCTAGGTAGGATTGTATGCTGTCTGTTGATTCAGATTTTGAGCGTGAATAGGACTACCACAAATGTCAAAACAGCGGGGTAAAAAAATCGCACCTGTACCGATGTCAACTGATATCGGGGTTGTCGATTTGATTGATAATTACTTCACAGCATACAATTCAGCACGATTGCGGGAAATATGTCATCTCCTGAGTCGAGATGTATTCAAAGAAGACGTGACGGTAGGAGTTAGCCTTTCTGGTGCGATGACACCAGCAGGATTCGGAGTTTCTCTGCTAGCACCGCTTATCCGCAACGGATTTATTGATTGGATTATTAGTACTGGTGCTAATCTTTATCATGATATGCACTATGGGCTAGGTTTTGAACTGTTTGCTGGTAATCCATTTTTGAATGATGTTAAGCTGCGCCAGGAAGGTACTATCCGCATTTATGACATTATCTTTGGCTACGATGTCCTGCTGGAAACAGATGCTTTCATCCGTAAAATTTTGCAAGCAGAACCATTCCAAAAACGGATGGGAACTGCTGAATTTCATAATTTACTAGGCAAGTACGTCCGAGAGGTAGAAAAGCAATTGGGGGTTAAGCATTCCTGTCTACTAGCGACCGCTTATGAGTGTGGAGTACCGATTTACACATCTTCCCCTGGTGATAGTTCTATTGGTATGAACGTTGCCGCATTGTCACTGGAAGGATCTCCGCTGATCTTAGATACTTCTATTGATGTAAACGAGACAGCAGCCATTGCCTACAGTGCAAGAGAAACAGGAGGCAAAAGTGCAGCTGTGATTATTGGTGGCGGCAGTCCTAAAAACTTTTTGCTACAAACACAACCGCAGATTCACGAAGTCTTAGGGCTAGAAGAACGAGGACACGATTACTTTGTCCAATTTACCGATGCCCGTCCAGATACTGGTGGGTTATCCGGAGCCACACCCTCGGAAGCTGTCAGTTGGGGTAAAATTGATCCAAATGAATTACCTAGCACAATAGTTTGTTATACCGACAGCACAATTGCATTACCGTTAGTCACAGCTTACGCCCTAAACCAATGTCAGCCTTGTTCTCTCAAGCGGTTGTATGACAAACGAGAACAAATGCTAGACAAGCTGCGAACAGATTATTTAGCAGCGAAAACTCAATCAGTTGATGAAATACCTGTTGCTGTGGCTCAAAGCACATCTTCTCAAGAAGTCGCAACGTCTCCTATAGGCAGGCTTATTCCTAATACAGGAGGCACAGAGTCGTAGGAGAAGATGGGAAGATGAGGGAGTGAGCAAGTCAGAGAGAGTAAAATTCCCCTTACTCCTAAGAAACACAGGGGTGTAGGGGTGTAGGGGAAAAAGGTGTTTCTTTGATATTTTGCTAGCTGCGAAGCCGCTAGTTGGAGGCTAAGATCTTGCACCTCACCGATAGTATGCCTTGAACTCAAATTCAAGGCTAATAACCCAAGTCCGTTAAAACGGAACGGCACATGCTTCAAGTCGGGAAACCCGAACGCCAGATACCTACGGAGGGAAACCCTCCTGCAGTACTGGCTCCCCAACGCAGTGCCTCCTCAAAAACTTACCCAGTCCGTTTTAACGGACTTGAACTTTGAGCCAAGAAATTTATTTCTTGGCGGACGAAAGTTATGGTGCAAGATCTGAGCTTCTCCTCCTTGTCCCTTACTTCTCTCAACTCAGCTCGCTCCATAATAAAACTCTCAACCTACCAAGACCAATGCAGATTACTCAGTGTCTTCACACAGCCATTCTTGTCACGGATCTAGAACGAGCCGAACATTTCTATACAAAGGTGCTAGGATTACCCAAAATAGAGCGCTCTCTGAAATATGCTGGCGCTTGGTATCAAGTTGGGAATCATCAAATTCACCTGATAGCTGCTCAGGGAGTCCCCACTGAGGAGCAAAACGAAAAATGGGGGCGCAATCCCCACGTTGCATTCTCAGTTGCTGACTTAGACGCAGCCAAACAACAACTCCAAGATAACAACTGCTTCATTCAACCCAGCGCCTCCGGACGCCCAGCCCTCTTCACCAAAGATCCTGATGGGAATATTGTTGAACTCAGTCAGCAGTGAGGTGGAAAAGTGGAGAAGTACGAGGGGGGCTATTTTATCTATTTACCCCCTTTTTAAGGCGATCGCCGCAGGCGTTGTGATCTTTATCCGAACCGTATTGAATGGCGATCGCCTACGGCAGAGTTATGTTTTGGTGCGAGATGTGTGTACACGGTAGCTTGCTAAGGAGAGGGGTGCGGTATCAGGGCGGGGAGAGGTCATACCCATGAATCCAACGCGCGTGTGACCTCACCCCGGCTTTGGCTTACGCCAAAACCTCCCACCTGTACCAATGATTTGCACATCTTGGGCATCAACAGTCAAACTACCCGCCTTGCCCGCACCGAAAGTGGCAGCTTGTACCTGTGCCCCATCTCGCACTAACAAGGTATTAGTTTTGATCGTAAGATTTCCCGCATCCCCTGTTAAGTTATCCGCTGCAGAAGCAAACAAGCCACTAGCAAACTGACGATTAGGGCTTCTACCAATCACTTGCACATCTTGGGCATCAACGCTCAAATTTCCCCCGTTGCCCGCAGCTTTAGTGAGAGTAGTTACCTGTGCCCCATCTCGCACTAGCAAGGTATTAGTTTTGATTGTCAAATCACCCGCATCTCCTGTTGATACTAAGTTGCAGTCAAATGTGGTAGGGTATAAAAAGGGATTACGAAAACAGACGTGAAATCCAACGGGTGGATATGGGTCAAGTCACGCAAGCCTTTCCTCATGTAGACTTAGAGACGGTTAAGC
>NZ_JABXYX010000229.1 GCF_017982655.1 Brasilonema sp. CT11
TGATTGTTGTGAGCATCAATCACTTTTTGGCGCAGATCAGTGGAGTAAGCTTTCATGTCGATGCACTTGGTTATTGATATACTCCATCCTCCCACACTGTATTTCACTCAAGCGAGAACCGCTATATCTAGAACCTTTTCATATAGATCAATGGGGAAACAAGTTGACACCTGGTTTGTTAGCATCCAAAATTTTAGAAAATGAATGTCGAGCAAGCCTCTTACCTGCAACTGTAGATTACTGTGAAATAAACCCTAGAAAAATGTATGAATTAGGAGCAAAAATTGCTAAAGCTATTCGTGAGGGTACCATAGACCAACTTTGGGAAAAAGTTCGTAGAGATAATTGGGTTTTTGATGAGTTAGTGATGTATAAAGTCTGTGTACTTTCTTATTGCAGAGGTAACAAACTGGATAAATTTGTGGCTCGTGCTTTGCAAGATTACGATTTGGCAACTATTGAATTACATGAGTTAACCCAGAAAATAGGTAAATTTAGAAAATTTAAAAAACAAAACTGGATTGACGGTAAAAGAACGTCTTAACCTGTTCTTAATGTTCGTGGGCAATTTTTACACTATTTAGTATTTACCTACTAGAGTGAATCTATCGAATTAACAAAAGTCTTAGCCTATGTCAAGTAAATTACCCGATCCAGAGATAGCTGGTTCACATTTTCTTTTGCCAATAAAAAATGTAATCCGATTACAAAAATTTGGCATTAAAAAAGCTGGATATCAACCAGCCATTTGTCCCATATTTAGTGAATTATTATGAGTCGCCATAAGAAAAAGACGACCGATAACAATGATTTTACCATATCAGCGATTTTACCATATCAGCTATCACGCCCGATCCATGTTCGATTTGTGGCAGTCAATGGGTTGAATTCGTCCACACATCGGATTATTCAAAGGTTGGTAATCGTTGCCTTGGATGTGGTAAAACCACGCTGTGGGATGCACCGCCAAAATCAACCCCGTAACTTGGACGGGGTACTGGTAAAGTTGATTGTTGAAGTGTGATGTAAGAAATTTACGCGGTTTTAGTTTCATCGCGAACAACTCGTAAAGTACCGCTACCAATCAATTGGATTAACTCGCTACGAGAAATTAAAAACTGTCTAGCAATATCTTCTAAATTCTCCCAGCTATCGGGAGTCACGCTGATTGTTTTTTGTACTTTAGTGGTGTTGTGTCTGGTTGGTCGTGCCATTGCTCGTTTCTCATCTCTATTGATGCTTGCTTGACAACCATTATAACAGGAGAAAAACTTTAATGAAAGAGTAGACAATATTTATTTCATAATGGTATAACTAAGAGAGACAGGGTGACGACTGGGAAGTACGACACTATCTAACCTCAAACCCTTAACATGTAAAGGATTTTCATCAATGGCTCGCAAGTCCAATCAAACCACCAATCAACCAGCAATTCAACCAACTGAACAACCTAAAAAGGCTAAAACCATGCAACCAGAACAAACCTTCAAACTTGGATTCACACCCTTAGAAAGCAAGAAAGACGGTACTTTCAGACTCACATTCGCAGGATATCAACATTCAATCAGTAAAAACAACAATCCTTATTTGAGGATCATCTTCTCTTGCATGGATGTCACTCGCAAAAATCCAGCAAATATTAATATTCTATCTAACTACAACTATACGGAGAAAAAACTTTTAGGCAGATTGCTCAAAACACTAGGATATGTTTACAACCAGACAGAAACCATTTTAGATCCCGATGACGAATTTGGTTACGAGATCGACCCTAACTTGACTGACATTTACGAATTTCTAGATACCAAAAGAGGTCTGGTTTTTAAAGGTGCGATGACACTGGGTGAAGACGGATTTTATCTTATTGAGGTAGCAACCCTTCAGCCATTACTTGATAAGACAGGCAAACAACAACTTGATTATGCTGCTGACGACGGACTGTCTAGTGAAGAAATCGCCATAGACATGGAAGTCGATGGCGGTGATAACGAGTAATTTTGTCTGATAAGCCAGACTGATGGTTGTGTGTTGGTAGCATACAGCCATCTTTTTTCACTATAAGCTGTCAGACTCCTGAAAATATCACACTGACGTAATACCAGGAGTACAAATATGATAAATAAAAATCAATTTTCTAATTTAGATGATACTTCAATTGTAACATCTGAAGTTGATGAAGATGATGAATTTGGTGGGGCAAGAGTAACACCTGCCATGCTACGCGCTAAAATTGCGCCACAAGAAGCGATAGCAGAGTCAGACGGTACAGATAATCAAGAAGATGAATTTGGCGACGCCAGAGTAACACCAGACATGTTACGCGCCAAACTTCCTAAACCAAAGGTTGATACCGAGACAGATGAAGATGATGAAGATGAATTTGGCGGTGCTAAAGTTGATATCAATCAGTTAAAAAATCGTAATTCAAACACTGAGCAAATTGACGTAAAAGAAAAATCAAAAACACTCAGTGAAACAGTTGCAGAAATTTTAAATCTTCCTGACGGATGGGATGAAATAGGATTTGATACCGAATATTTAGCAATCACCGACCAAAAAACAGTTCCCTTCTGTATATCGCTTCATAGTGCTGGTAACTGTGCTGAATACCTCCATCCTAATAGTTATCCAGCAAAATTTGAACCTATCATGATAGACGTTAAACGAAAATTAAAAGTGATAGGTGAATTACAATCTTTAAGAGTTTATCAAAGTCCATTTGTAATTTTAGATTTCCTCAAAGATGTCTATAAAATCCAGTGGCGACCAATCAAAGATTTACAGCGTAAAAGAGTTCACACTCTCAAAATGTACTTTTTCTTTAGCTTCAAAGATTTAGAATTTCTCTGGGCTAAAGACGGTGACTTTCTCTATTACTGTTTACAATATCTGGAAAGAATTAGACGTATCACCACCAAATTCAACAAACCAATCGCTCTACCTTATGAGGTTTCACTGCCTTCTAAAAAGGGTATGAAGTGGCACGCACTTTCTATAGAATTGGTTGATATTTGTGCAATGCAGGGTGCTAAAGGACTAAAAACATACCTGCAAAATGTAGGTTTACCCACAGAGGATAAAACAGTCTGGGATTGGAATAAAAACAACAATCCCTTAGACTTTTTGATACAAAAACCTAAAGCATTTATCCCTTACATTAGAGGTGATGTCAAGTATCTTAAGCTAGTGTATGACAAGACTATAGAATTTTACAATGATATCGCCTCTACAGTAGGCGTAGCGTCTAGTAACGACTGGGGACTATCTACTGGCAAGATAACCGCTAGAATCGCCTCAGAATGGCTTGCTATGCGTTCTGTTGTTGGACTACCTACTACTGAAGATAAACTCAAGAATGTTAAGCCATTGTACTGGTACAACCGACTGGCAAGTCCAGAAGCAATGAAGCAGTTGTCTCACTTGGTAGGTAATCAGGCACTGCTCTATCTGGGAATGACAGATGGCGGTCGTTGTGTTAAAGAGCGCTCAACTATAGATGTACTAGACTGTGTACTAGTTGACATTGACATCAACGGGTGTTATGGCAACGGATTAAAAAATCAAATCTTTCCAATTGGTAATCCGTCCATTATCGCCACACCAATGATTTTTAGCGAATGGGAGAAAGAATACAGTAAATATCTTATTCCTGGTTTGTGGAATGGCAGAATTAGTTGGAAAGACGCTCCATTCAAACAAGACTTGTTGTTGTCTAAAGAAGAAAAAGTATTCACTTCTTGGGATTGGTATCAGTCGCATTTCGCAGAGAATAATAGTGACGCTGATAAACAGTATGATGCTTCAATGTACTTGGCAACTAATCAGGTAGATATGGCAGCATTTACTCATGATTTGTATCAGGTGATTTTGAAATATACTGCTGATTCAGAACTCAAATGGATACGCGACAATGCAATAATTGAGTGTTTCGCTTACTACGATCAACGGGATGAAATTGAAAAAGTAATTCCAGAAATGTGTGAAATACGTTCTGTCAAAGAAGTTAATTGGTGTAGTCCTAATCAGTACTGTACCAAATGGGTACGGGTTGAATTGAAAGATTTAGCGGGTACGTTAATTGACAGACGTGCTAATCACAAGGATAAAGTCAAACTCTATAACAAACACTTTGGCAAAAACAATAAAGACGCTGCTATTAACGATATACCCGACAACCAAGTTATAAACGGTGTCGAATTTAGTAAGACTGATTGGTTGTATCAAAGTTCTGTTCAAGAATTTATCAAGCTAATTGTTAATACAATTTATGGCTGTATTGCGTCTAGTTACTTCGCGGGTGATGGTACTGGAATTAGCAATTTCATCGTAGGCAACAACATCACAGCACGCGCTAGAACATTAGCTTGGTGCATGGCTAAAGGACTTTACAGTTTGATGTCTATAACAGATGGTGGTGTGTTTGATGTCAATAAAGTGGCGTTTTATCTTCAAAAATCACTGAACATTTTTACAAATGTCGGATTTGAAATTTTTCAAAAAGAAAGTAGAAACACTGTTGTTAAAATCAAACCATTGTTTGGATATGAAATCCCACAAGATGAATTAATGTTTAAAATTTTGGACAAAAATAACCATGTTCAAGATTTAGCATGGAAACATCTTAAAGAACAATTTGGTGAGTTAGACATCTTCAAATGTGATCAATTCAGTTTTGAAGTCAAGAAACTGTATACAAACTGCGAGATTAGAAACAAATCTGATTATCGACTTCACAACCGTATTACTGGGGAAACAAACATTAAAATCAGAGGGTTATCTAAGAAAAACGGTAAAGATGGAGATGATGTAGCAGCTTCAATTTTTGAAGACATAACTAATGGGGGCAATCAGATTCATGAACTAATAACTAAACGTCTACTTGGTTTATCCGAATGGCGCGAGATGAACAGTGAAAAACGTAAAACACTATTACCACATGATGAGGTATCTGAAAAGAAAAAATACTATTCGCTTACACCTCTAGGTTGTAAATTTGTAAACTCAAAACACCGCAAAGATGTTATGAGACTTTACGACCAATTGAGACAATGGGAACGACCGGAATTAATGGAAGATTTGAGAAAACTTGAATCAGTCACTGATGAGCAAGAATACAATCGTATCAAGAAAGAAATAAGGAAAAAATAAAATGATTAAACCTATGGAAATATTTTTTACCTTGATTATTAGTTTGCTTTTCGTTAAACCATTAGAAACTCAACAAAAAAATATAAATGTTTATGATAATTTAGCACAAAATACAATTATTGCTACTAGTAAATTAAAAGAGATAACTAAAGAAAATAAGGAAGTAGACGGGATGAATCCTCTTACTAAAGATATTATAGATACTATCTCTAAAGCTGGTAGTTTATTCAGTGTTTTTCTAGCTATTTACTTAGCTGTATATCAGGCTAAAAAGTACAGAGATGAGAGAAAAACCCAAGTGATAAAAGAGGAAGAACAAAAGCAAAAAGAACTTGAAGAAATTGTAGAAAGTAGAAAGCAACGACAGGAAGATCTACGTTGGAGAAAAGCTAGTCTTGCAAAAGATGTGTTAGATGAGTTAAGGAATGATTCTTTTTGTAAAGATGCAATGTTGATGCTTGATTGGAATGGGCGTTCTTATTCTATTAAAGTTAACGAAGGAGAAACTAAAATTGAAAGAATTAATCATCAGGAAATGTTATTTGCTTGGACTTTGGACAAAAAAGTGAGTTCGCGGATATTATTCGCGAACTTAATGAATGAATGATTAGTCTTATTTATATTTTTCAGCTTCGTCTATCAAATCGGCTGACCCTTGCAGTAAAGTATC
>NZ_JABXYX010000394.1 GCF_017982655.1 Brasilonema sp. CT11
TTCTCCGATTCAGGCATTTACTCTTGCTTTTGACCATGAAGCTTATAACGAAGAACCACTTGCTCGTGAAATGGCAGCACATACTGGTACTAATTTACAGACTATTCCTATTAACCAATCGGATTTATAGCCGTAGCCATCTTCGTTAAGACGCTGCTTGCTTGAGAACGGTTTCTATTGCATCACGTAAATTATCCGATGTGGGTAACACCTTACGAACCCGACTTTTCAACCATGCCCAACACTTTTCAATCCGATTGAGGTCTGGCGAGTAGGGCGGCAGGTAGAGTAGATGACATCCTGCGGCTTCAATTAATTGGGCAATCCGACCACCATGATGAAACGTCGCATTATCTAAAATCACCCACTCACCTGGACGCAAGACCGGAATTAGGCACGAATCTCACGCCAGGTCTCAAACACGGTACGGTTACACGCCCCCTCGACCGTAAATGGCGCAATCAGTTGTCCCTCTCGATACCCAGCAATCATATTAATGCGACCCTGCCGCCGACCTGATTTGAGGTCCAAGAAGCGTTCACCAACTAGGGAGTAGCCATAGCCATAGTTATCGCGTTCATCCATGCCAGACTCATCGATATAGACTAGATGAGGCGCTTTCGGGTTTTCCAGTTGCCCTAAGAAGGCAGCTCGTTTGATTTCATCTCGTTGACTATACCCGTATGTTTTTTTTTACGTGTATGTCCTATATTTCGTAATGCCCTCGAAATCGTGCGTTGGCTAATCTCCCCGTCCCATAGCTGTGCCATTTCGCTCTGGGTTTTATCCCCATGCTCTTTGACAAACGTGCGAAACTTCTGCCAATCGCTAATTTTAGCATTGTGCTGCGATACTGTCCTCGCTTTGGGTTTGACATCACCCGTTTCGGCAAAGCGCTGGAACCACAAGTTAATCGTGTTGCGACTGATATTGAACAGTTGGCTCGCCTCACACTTCTTGAGACCGTCCAATTCTATCGCTTGCATGACTTTTTGCCGGAAATCATCACTGTAAGGTTGAGCCATTTAAATGAAGTAGACCCAATGATAACTCTTATAGTCTACGTCCTAATCTTGATGGCTATAGCTATAAATGCTGGCATACCAGCTTGAGCTGCCTAACAGCTTTATCTATCGGATTTTCCCAACTCGTAATTCGTTCATGTCTTAACGGTAATGCCCAACTGCCTTCAGTTTCTGGTATCCAAACTATGGTA
>NZ_JABXYX010000395.1 GCF_017982655.1 Brasilonema sp. CT11
TGACAATATATGTTTGCAATCGGAGGTCAAACAGATCTGGATCAAAGAGTATGTACAAAATTTAATTGATTAGCAGGTCATTAATATCACTATTATTATTATTATTTAGCTTTGGGTTCTTCACTAGGCTCACAGACTTGGATCCAAAAGATCTCGGGTTGAATTCGGTGTAGCTACTTCGACTCGCGCTACTACTGACAGTATCATCCTCGTCTTGATTGGGAATAGATCTGCGCCAAGTAGTCACCGGCTTCTCTTTCGAGGCCTCACGAGGTTGTTTTCCATTGACACCTGTGTTAATAGGCACGGTCATAGATATGCGTGAGAAATCGACTACGAATTTTCCTCGTTTGTCTCTCGAGACCATATCGACAAACCGACGGTTCCACAATATCTCGTCAGCTTTGTACGACCATCGTGCTTGAAAAGTCGCTGAGGTGAGTTCATCGGTGCCTTCCAACAAGACGATCAGTTCCATGTCACATTCACGCATGGCCTCGCGTGTCATGCCGTACAACGGACTCGTTTCGTCGATGGTATGGATCACGTGCCAAGGGAACGCCTATACAGTATATTAGTATCGGTTTATTATTCTAGAAAAGTCGGCAAAGAGACTGGATCTGAATGGTTTGAGAGATCTAATCGAGCGGGTCTTGGTTAGACTTACCATGGTAGGAGACTGGACATAACTTGCAATAGTATCTTGCTTGTCGCAATAATCGTGCGTTAATTCGATGAGTTTCCATTGCGGGTATTCCAATTCAGGTTGCTCTGAATCCGTCGAGTTGCGATGAGATCCGATCATTTTCTTCTTCTTGCCCGCATTAAAATCTTCCGACAAGAACTTATTCTCATCATTGTGATCAGTAATATTAATTTTATAATCGTCGTTGTCATCGTCTGCGCCTAATCTATTGCTATTTTTGGTCTTGCTAGTCATGACAGTAATACACTCCTCATCGATAACTATCACGTAAAGTAGTTAATATAAGATTTAAAATGGATATATAACCGATAATATACCTTTTCTTAGCATAAGTAAGCGAATTTGAGCGGTGCAAACTTGTCGTTTTCGGATGTTGGCCAAACGAAGCGACAAACATTTAAGACCAGGCTTATCGCTAACAAGCTTGGTCAATCTCGTACTTTTATGACCCTCGACGTCGTTTATACTGGCGCTATTGCTGAAATCGATAGAATGACGCAACCGCCTATT
>NZ_JABXYX010000396.1 GCF_017982655.1 Brasilonema sp. CT11
CTACTTAAAGGGGCGATTAATAATTTGCACGCGAGGCGCAATATCCACAGGGGTACATCCATTTTAAATAAGTAAATATTAATACCTTTGTTTCCTCCACGCTTGCCATTGTTCCGTTTATCTGCAGTCTTATCCTATTTTATTATCACTCGTTATATGCACTTGGTATTTGTCTTGCACGGCTGGGATTGATATTACATAAAAGCAAAATGACTCTTTTACCAAGTATCAGACATTTTGTCTGTAAAATCAAAATCAACGGCACTACCACGGCTATGGCAAACAAAATTGTTAATGGCTTCTCTGGTGCCGTTGGTAACACCCCTCTGATCAAAATTGAAAGCTTGAGCAAGGCAACTGGATGCGAGATCTTAGGTTAAAAAAACTGCTATAGTAACCGTAATACAAAAGGATTTGCTAATAATTATTCTATTAATTAGGTAAAGCGGAATTCATGAATCCAGGCGGTAGCGTCAAGGACCGAGCATCTCTGTACATGATCGACAATGCTCGTCGTTCTGGAGCCATCAAAGAAGGAGGTAATATTTGTGTGCGTCATAAAATATTTGTTTCTTGAAAAATATGATATTTGGAGGTTCATTCTGATGCTTTGATATTCTGTTTCATCCGGGATCGACGCTGCACAGTCGCCGTTCAATAATTCAAGCGCTAAAATTATTTATTTTCACTGCGAATTATATTAATATGTTGTTTAATCATTTACGTATATTGCCATCTTCTGACTCCCAATATTTTCGTTTTCTAACCCCGTCATTTATGTAGATCTATTAGTCGAAGCTACAGCAGGAAATACGGGAATAGGATTAATTCACATCGCCAAGCAGTACAATTACAACTGCTTGTTTGTAGCACCGGATAAAACATCGTCGGAAAAAGTCGACCTTTTGAAAACCCTTGGCGCTCAAGTCGAACTGTCTCCCACAGTCCCTATTACAGGTAAATGTAGCGCTAATAATAAATACTTGCCATATGCACGAGGCCTTATCAGAAACACTAATCCGGTTACAGATCCAAACCATTTTTTCAACGTGGCTCAACGCAAGGCACAAGAGTTGAATGCGGTCTTTACGAATCAATTCGATAATTTAAGCAATTACAAAGCACATTACGAGTGATAATAACATAGAATAAGACTGCAGATAAACGGAACAATGGCAAGCGTGGAGGAAACAAAGGTATTAATATTTACTTAT
>NZ_JABXYX010000230.1 GCF_017982655.1 Brasilonema sp. CT11
AGCGTGCCGAGCAGAAGACTACTCCATGTGAATAATTTTCTCCCTCTCTCCCCGCTCCCCTTCGGGGAAGACCTCCGGTCTCGCTGCGCTAACGCAGTCGCCTGCGGAGGGAAACCCTCCCAAGAGCGCTGTCTCACCTGCTCCCTGCCCCCTATTCCCTGCCCCCTATTTCCTTAAAATCTTATGCCTTCCAATCAAGAATTATGTAAAGCGATCGCACACCGGATCACGACAAGTCCCCAAAAGCGAATCACTTTTGCTGAGTATATGGACGTGGTGTTATATCATCCGCAAACTGGTTACTATTCCACAAAGGCGCTGAAGCTGGGAAAGGAAGGTGATTTTTTTACTTCTGTTCACCTTGGTGCTGACTTTGGTGAGTTACTGGCGGTACAATTTTTCCAAATGTGGGAAATTTTAGGGCAACCTGTGCCATTTTCTTTGGTAGAAATGGGAGCAGGTCAAGGACTGTTGGCTTTAGATGTTCTTAAGTATATTAAGCAGCAGTATCCTGATTTTTTCAATGCTCTGGATTATGTGATTGTTGAAAAATCTTCAGTTTTAAGGCAAGAACAACAGCAACAGCTGCAAGAATTTTCTGTACGCTGGTTCAATTTGGAGGAGATTCCAACTCACTCTGTCACTGGCTGCTTTTTTTCTAATGAGTTGGTGGATGCTTTACCAGTGCATCAATTTGTTTTGCAAGAAGGACAATTGCAGGAGATTTTTGTCACTACACAAGAAGAGTCAAGAGGGAACAGGGAACGCTTAACAGGGAGCAGGGAGCAGGGAGCAGGGAGCAGGGAGCAGGGAGCAGGGAGCAGGGAACAGTCAAAAATTCCCGTATCTATTTCTACTCCTGGACTATCATTTGTTGAAGTTGCAGATACGCCTTCAACTGCCAAACTTGAGGAATATTTTGAACTTGTAGAAATAAATCTCAGTTCTTACGCTGATGGTTATCGTAGTGAGGTTAACTTAGCTGCATTGGATTGGTTGAGTTTAGTGGCAGAGCGTTTGCAGCGTGGATATCTGTTGACGATTGATTATGGTTACCCTGCCAGTCGTTATTATAATCCCATGCGATCGCAAGGTACGTTACAGTGTTACTACAATCATCAACGCCATAATGACCCGTACATCAATCTTGGGAAACAAGATATCACGGCTCATATAGATTTTACTGCTTTGGAAAGATGGGGCGATCGCTGCGGATTAGATAAAGTTGGTTTTACGCAGCAGGCGTTGTTTTTGATGGCTTTGGGCTTGGGAGAACGAATTGCTGCCCTCTCTTATACAAAGCAACCCATCTCACAGTTGCTGCACCGCCGAGATGTCCTGCATCAGCTTTTAGATCCTTTGGGTATTGGTGGATTTGGTGTTCTGGTTCAAGCCAAAGGACTAACCAAACAAGAAGCTACACAACCATTAAAAGGACTGAGTGTGCCAGAGCAAATGCAAATATCATGAAAAATTAAGCTCTATTAACAGTGTGTTGGTGATTGTTGGTCTACTATAGCAGTGATTACATTCGCAATTATATCTTTTGGAGAGTAATAATTATGAGTTCTCATGATCTTCTGATGTTAGTGTTGCTACTGAGTCCAGGTCTTTTACTCTCAGTGATGATTATGGTGACTTTTGCAGCAGGTGGCTGATGGAGAAAGCGGGGACACTCTTGAGGGAGGGAGTGAGAAAGGCAATTCGGGAGACAAGTCTTGTTTTGGTGACTGCTTCACTCAAGCCAATTCCCCACTTTCTAAAGAATAGACGTCTTGCAAAAGTCATTTTTAGAAATTAAATAAATTCTGTGTGGTTGTAAATACCAACAAAATCGGATTTTTGCAAGAAATAATTCTGAAAACGAATGATGAGAAAAAGCGATCGCTTATCAAGGAAGGTGAAAAATGAAGGTAGCATTTCTGGGGACTGGATTGATGGGACTACCGATGGCTCAAAGGTTGTTAGAGGCGAATATAGAGGTTATTGCTTACAACCGCACCCCAGAAAAGTTAGAACCACTCAAAGCAGCTGGTGCTCAAGTGGTAAAACGCCCCTACCAAGCAATTAATGCTGCTGATTGTAGCATTCTTATGCTGAGTAATGCTGGAGCTATATACAGTGTTTTGCTTTCGGATAGGTCTTGGCAAACTGTTCCCGGACATAGCATTATTCAAATGGGGACAATTACTCCCACAGAAAGTAAAGAAATCAGAGATGCAGTTGTTGCTGCTGGTGGTGAGTATTTAGAAGCACCTGTTTTGGGTAGCATTCCAGAGGTCAAAGATGGCAAACTGATTGTGATGGTAGGCGCACACCAAGAACAATATCAACGCCACCTGGAGTTATTCAAACATTTTGGTCCAGAACCTTTACTTGTAGGTCCTGTAGGATCTGCGTCGGCGCTGAAACTGGCGTTAAATCAACTCATTGCTTCCCTGACAACAGCTTTTGCGCTGAGTGTTGGTTTTGCCCAGCATCAAGGTATCAATGTGGATTTGTTTATGTACGTTTTGCGCCAGAGTGCTCTTTACGCACCCACTTTTGACAAAAAATTGCAACGGATGCTTGAGAACAATTATGATAATGCGAATTTTCCGACAAAACACTTGATGAAAGACATAGATTTGTTCATCTCAGAGGCAAGATCTACTAGTTTAAATCTCAGTAGCATCGAGGGTGTACGCGACATCATAGATATGGCAATGAAAATGTCATATTCTGATGCAGATTACTCATCAATCTTTTCTGCAATTAATGCATCAACTGATGGTGCATAATCATCGCCGGAAAATTGGCTACTTATTCAAGTTCCTAGGCAATTGAGATAACTTTTGGTGGTGTTCAGCTAGAATTTGGACATGGGGTTGCTGGAGAGTGGTAAGCTGTTGTGCATTAAAAATGTACAACAGCAAGGCAGCCTGATTTCAAGGGAAGAGGTTTTTAATGATTGACTAAACCAAAATAAGGCTGCAAATTAAAAGCGCGACAGCTTATGACGGTTCTCTAAAAATTGGTAAATTTATATACTTGCATAGGGTAACTTGCTTCAGCCTTGGCTGAGGCTCTATTTCACAATATGTAAATTTTTGTTTATTACAGTTTCATTAAGCTTGTTTATTTAATGCAAATATATTTCAATATTTTCCTATGCAGTGGTCATGAACAACAGATAAGTGTGGCGTGAGGGACTCAGAGGAAAACTATGAAATGTAACAAGCTTGTTCCCAGTCTGTTGCTGAGTGGCGCAATATTGGCGTTGTTCACAACTCCTGCATTCAGTGAACAGAAATCGACAATTGCTCTTGACAAAAGTACAACATCTAGGAAAACTGGTGGAAATTCTACTCAACAAGCATCTGTGGTCACCAATTCTCGGTTGGTTAAACCGATAACAGAGATTCCGCGAGTCAGTGAAATACAGCCTCCACTTCGGAGTGCCAGAATGCTGGTGCAATCGCCAACTCCACAAACGACAAGAGCCTCACAAATTGTACAAGTCAGCTTCGTGAAGGCAAATCCTACCAACAAGGGTTTGGAACTAGTTTTACAAACATCGAAAGCGAGCACCTTGCAACTGGATAATCGTACTCAGGTAAATAGTAAGACCTTCATAGTTGACATTCCAAATGCTCAACTGCGTGCACCTGGTAACAGACCGTTCTCATTCCGCTCACAAAAATCAATTGCGGGTATTACTGATATAACGGTAATTAACTTAGACGCCAATACTATCCGGGTGACGGTGATAGGTGAAACCGCTCCACCAATTGTAGAGTTGTATGACAGTCCCAAAGAAGGTCTAATCTTCAGTGTAGCAAGTACTGCATCCTTGGCACAACAGGGACAGCAACCTCAAACACAACAACCAGGTGCACAGCAACCAGAAAACCAGACACAACAAACTCAACCAAGAGCGAATGGTGATCAGCCAATTGAATTGGTGGTGACAGGACAGCAGGATGGATACAATTCATCCGATGCATCAACTGCAACCAAAACCGATACTCCTTTACGCGACATTCCCCAGTCGATTCAAGCCATCCCTGCAACCGTAATTCAAGATCAAGGTGCAGTTCGTCTGACCGAAGCAGTTCGTAATGTGAGTGGTGTGAGCGTTCAAGGCACTGCTGGCGATCGTTCAGACAATTACACAATTCGGGGATTCGGTGCTAACACTTACAAAAATGGTTTCCTTGACGATGCTCGCGCTTTTCGAGACACCGCCAATATCGAGCGAGTTGAAGTTCTTAAAGGACCAGCCTCCGTGTTGTTTGGACGCTTGGAACCTTCGGGTATCATCAACTTGGTAACCAAGAAGCCATTAGCCGAACCCTATTACAATTTAAGTTTTACCGCAGGCAGTTATAGTTTTTATCGCCCCACACTAGATTTTTCCGGTCCATTAACCCAGGACGGAAAATTGGGTTATCGTCTCAACATTGCCTACGAAAATTCTGGAAGTTTCCGTGACTTTGTTAACAAAGAAAGATTTTTTATCGCTCCTGTACTCAGTTTGAAAATTGGTGACAACACAAACCTGACTTTGGAAGGTGAATATGTTCACGCGGAAAATCCTTTAGATCGTGGGCTACCGGTAATTGACAATAAGATTGCAGATATTCCTATTAGCCGCTATCTCAGCGACCCGAGAAATCAAGTCATTGTAGATGAATCAAAAACCTACCTGACTTTGAATCATGACTTTAATCAGAATTTATCGCTGCGTACTGCTTTTCGGGTAACGACTGCATCAGAAACAAATAATCGTTTTGTCATTCAGCCAATTTTTGCAACTAGTAACAACGGAACTATTAGTCTTTTCAATAGTGGTCCCGCTAATCAGTATTATGAAACTTATTTTCTGCAGAATGACTTAACTGCTAAATTCAATACTGGCTCAGTCAAGCATACACTTTTGTTCGGTGTAGAAGTTGGTAGATTGTATGAGCGCGATCAGGGTCAGAGAGGACCCGATCAGCCGATTAATATTTTTAATCCTGTCTACAACTTTTCTTATGATGGTCCATATGAACCGTTTGGCAATTCAACAACAAGTACCAACACTTTCGGAGTCTACCTTCAAGATCAGATTGCTGTGTTTGATAATCTCAAACTGCTTGTTGGTGGCAGGTTTGATACTTATCATAGTGAAACACAAGATTTCCTCAATGCCTCCACTTCAAAGACAGATAGCGATGCGTTTTCACCCCGTGTAGGAGTCGTTTACCAACCGACAAAAGAAATTTCACTGTTTGCCAACTATAGTCGCTCGTTTAATCCTGTGAGTGGTGTCGCTAAGAACGGTGATGCTTTTGAGCCTGAAAGGGGAACTGGATACGAAGTCGGCATCAAAGGAGAATTTTTAAATGGTCGCCTTTCTTCTACTTTAGCCTTCTACACAGTTAACAAAACCAATGTCGCAACTGCCGATCCCAGCGATCCCACCGGTACCTTTTCAATTCAAGTCGGCGAACAACGCGCTCGTGGGATTGAGTTCGATATTGCTGGAGAAATCTTACCTGGTTGGAAAGTGATTGGTTCATACGCTTACACGAATGCAGAAATCACTAAAGACAATAGCTATCCAGTCGGAAATACTCTCGCTAATACACCGCAACATACTGGTTCATTGTGGACAACTTATTATTCAAGTTCCTAGGCAATTGAGATAACTTTTGGTGGTGTTCAGCTAGAATTTGGACATGGGGTTGCTGGAGAGTGGTAAGCTGTTGTGCATTAAAAATGTACAACAGCAAGGCAGCCTGATTTC
>NZ_JABXYX010000002.1:0-25557 GCF_017982655.1 Brasilonema sp. CT11
TTACCCAACTGCGTCAAAAGTTAGCTGAAGTTTTGGAAACTATCACCCCAGATATCATTGCTTCCCTCACCTCTTACGAATTTATTCTTGAAGCTTTATTTAGCGCAGCTTCATAAAGAATTGGTATCAAACAAAAAATGTGACGGCTTTGTTGCAACTTAAATGTACATTAACTTGAGAATAAAGTTTGACAGCTTGTCTTTTGACACTAATAGCTATTTAACATACATTGATATAGTTTTCTCGACTGTCTACTGGGTGCAGTTTGCCATTTAAGGATGTGAGGGATTTCGGTGAAACAACAGAAATTATTTGATTGGATGTGGTTGAGTTTGACAGCATCAGTCTTTGTAGCTTTCCCTGCCAAGGCTGAGGAGGTGCACCAGAAAGCTGTGCAGCCCAATACTTCCAACTCCGAATCTCCCATAATCAAAATTAAGCGACTGAGCGAAATTACTCGACCTGCTACCACCATTAAAGAGTGGCTGTCTCAATCTCCAACGATTGATTTCCAGCCTCAATCCCCTGTTCAGATAACGGGCGTCCAACTTAATTCAACAGCTGATGGCATTAATGTCATCCTAAAAACTGCTGGAGGTAAGGTACTTGCTGGTTCTACCTCCACTCAAGGAAATAGCCTGATTGTTAATATTCCTAATGCTCAGTTGCAGTTACCACAAGGCAAAGAGTTTCGTCAGGAAAATCCGAGCGCGGGTATTGCTGCTGTCACTGTGACTGCTGTTGATGTCAATAACGTGCGGGTAACTGTAACTGGTATTGACAAGACACCTCTCGGCAAGGTGGTTCAAAGTCAGCAAGGTTTGATTCTCAGCTTGACGACTGGATCAGAGCCAGCAATTGAACTCCTTGTCACGGCAGAAAAGCGACCAGAAAATGTGCAGGATGTTCCTATCAGCATTACCGCCATCCCAAGAGAAGAAATTGAAGATGCTGATATCACTTCACTGAAAAAGATTTCCGCCAATACTCCAAATTTTTCTACTTTTTTGTCGAGCCGCAACACTCTATACAGCATTCGGGGTCTAAGTAACTTTAACTTTCTCTCTAGAGACCCAGTAGCGTTCTATGTAGATGATGTTCCTTACGATTACTCCGGTTTCTTAGATCTAGACCAACCCGATATCGAACGAGTGGAAGTGCTGCGAGGCCCTCAATCTACCCTCTATGGCAGAAACGCCGAAGCAGGCACGGTTAATATTATCACTAGAAAGCCCACCAACAAACTTGAATTTAATGGTAGTGCCATTTACGGCAATTATAATAACGTCGATTTACGAGCTGGTATTAGTGGACCTTTAGTGGAGGATAAACTGTTTTTCCGCCTATCAGGTAAATATGGTTCGCGAGACGGCTATTTAAAAAATACTTTTTTAGATACAGATGTGGATTATCGTTCTGGAGGAACAGGTCGCGCTCAACTGCAATGGACTCCAACAGACGATTGGGATATTTCTTTTAATGCTTCCTTCGATGATAATCACGATGGTGCTCCCGCTCTTGTTTTCAAAGAACAGTCAAATCCTTATAAAATCAGGCAAAACTTCGATGGTTTTAATAACCTCAATTCTAATACTCAGTCATTAAGAGTCGTCTACAAACAGCCAGACTTTCGCTTGACTTCGATTACTGCTCGGCGTTTCTCCGACTGGGATTTTGAAAATGAAGCCGACCTAACAATACGCGATATTATTACACAAATCGGTGCCGTAGATTCAACGGTGTTTAGCCAAGAGATTCGCTTGCAATCTCCTGAAGATGCAAAAAGTTTCCAGTGGTTGGTTGGCGGCTATTTTGAATCGAAAGATTTTAACGTCGGTGCTGATGGTTTCAGATACGGGAATGACGCACAAGCATATTATAGACAGTTTGGTTTCAACCGTATCGCCGGACGCGATCGCGTCAGCGCTGAAATTGATGAAACCATCCTTGCTGTTTTTACTCAAGCTAGTTACAAACCCATTGATGCACTTACACTAACAGCAGGAGTGCGATATGAATCTTTTAATAGCACACTGGATTCTAGAGACCGTACCTTTATCCCAGCCAATGGATCTGCTTCCTCCGCGACAGGACGAAGCTTTAACGATATTGAGAAAGACGGAGATATATTTTTACCCCGTTTTGTTGTGGAATATCGCTTTAATCCCAACATCATGGTATACGGTTCTATTGTTAGGGGATATAGACCACCTGGGGTGAACTATCGAGCCGAAAATCGGCAAGAGTTGATATATGAAGCCGAAAAATCTTGGAATTACGAAGTGGGTTTGAAGTCTTCTTGGTTGGATGACCGATTAACTGTCAATCTGGCTGTATTTCATAACCCAGTGAATGACTTTCAAGTGCCTGTACCCAATCCTGCCTCAGGTTTGTTTCAAAACATTACTAATGGTGATGTCAGTATTACTGGATTTGAAGTGGAGGCGAAAGGAACTCCGGTTAAGGGACTGAATGTCATCGCTGGATTTGGCTTTACCAATGCTGAATTTACTAACTACACCAACCCCTTCACTCGTCAAAACTTTAATGGAAATACACCTGCTTATGCACCAAATTTTACCTACAATCTCGCCTTACAATACCGTGGTTCCAGTGGCATATTTGCTAGGGCTGAACTGCAGGGATTGGGCACAACGTATCTTAATGATGCTAATACATTTAAACAAGGTCCTGTGGCGATCGTCAATGCTCGTTTGGGATATGAATTAAATAATTATGGCATCTACTTTTTTGCTAATAACATTTTTGACACCGAACGTTTAAATTCAGTCGTGCCTTTTGGTGCCTTTGGGAATATTGCTAGCTACGGTGTTCCAGCTACCTATGGCATTCAATTAAAAGCTCAATTTTAACCCAGTAGTCATAAGAGTATGAAAAAATTGGGATTACTCGCTAGCTTGTATGTGGCACAGTTTTTGCCCGTCGCTTTCTTTATGCAAACCCTACCCGTGTTTCTGCGGCAACAAGGTGTTTCTTTAGAGGCGATTGGGCTATTTAACTTGCTAAGTTTGCCTTGGACGCTGAAGGTTTTCTGGGCACCAATTGTTGACCGTTACGGTTGGACAAGATGGGGACACTACAAATCCTGGATTTTGGCGATGCAGAGTCTTCTGTTTTTGACACTTATCTTTTGTGCATCACTGAACATCCAAACTCATTTTGTCCTACTAGTGGGAGGCATACTCCTAGCTACCTCATTTGCAGCCACCCAAGATATCGCCACTGATGCTTTGGCTATTGGATTGCTTAACCCATCTGAACGTGGTTTGGGGAATAGCATTCAGAGTGCTGGGGGTTATCTTGGTGGTATTTTAGGAGGCGGTGGACTCCTACTCCTGCTAGATTACTGGGGCTGGAGGGGAAGCTTGTTGACAATGGCACTGGGCGTCCTATTGCTGCTGATTCCTATAGTTTTCCATCGCGAGAAATTAGCTGGTAATACGTCTGACTCTGACCTCAGTTGGACAGTGTTCGTTAAGTTCTTCTTTCGTCCGGGAATGGGGCGCTGGATACTTGTACTATTACTGTATATGATGGGAGTAACTATCGCCAACACGATGTTTCGTCCATTGCTAGTAGATCTGAAACTGTCTCTAAGACAGATTGGGATCATGAACGGGATAGTCGCCTACAGCGCAGGGATTGTGGGAGCGTTTGTTGGAGGATTTCTGATGAAACCTCTAGGACGAAAGAAAGCTTTGATTTTATTTGGTGTGTTAATGGCGATGGCCAACGCCGCTTTTATTTTACCCGCCATAGGGTTTACTAGCTTACCCGTTCTCTATCTGGTTAGCATTGGGTTTCAGTTTGCCTATAGTATGGCGTGTATTCCGTTGTTCACTATCATGATGGACAAAAGTCGGTTAGGAACTGCTGGATTTGACTACACTTTGCAAGTTTCAATTGTTTTCGTTGGTAGTCTGATAGCTGGCGGGATAAGTGGCTTCGTAGCTAAAGCTATTGGCTATCAGGGAGTGTTTGCTTTGAGTGCGGCGATCGCTCTAGTTAGCGTTGCTGTCATTATTAAAACCTTTGATAATCTGTCTGATAATTTGTCTAAGTAGCTCAGCACAAATAAATGTAATCTCTTATGGATCGTCCTTAATCAATTATCGTTATTCATTTATTATCCATACAATACAAGAACTAAAGGACAAGAATTTCAATCAAAGATTTCGGGAGAAACAAATGAAAATAAATAGACCATCTTCAGGGTGTATTGGTGCTGAAATTTTAGAGATGGATGTGGTTTCAGTTACTGAAACTCAGGTAAACACCATTAAACAACTTGTATATGACCATAAATTGGTAGTTTTCCGAAATCAAAATATTAATGAAGACCAATATTTAGAATTTGCTCGCAAAATTGGTACGCCACAAATCTATCCTCAGGACAACTATCATCACCCAGATTATCCGGAAATCTTTGTGTCTTCTAATGTCCCCAAAGATGGAAAGAAATTTGGAGTTCGCGGGACGGGTAGATACTGGCATACTGACTGTGCATTTCTTGCTGAACCTCTGCCATTGACAATGCTCTACCCGCAAGTCATACCAAGTTCGATTAGAGAAACTTACTACATCGATATGCAGCAGGTTTATAAAAAGTTGCCATCGAATTTAAGAAGTCATGTCGAGGGAAAATATCTGAAACACGAGGCTAAATGGCGTTATAAAGTACAAGAGTGGGATATCGACAAAGCCATCATAGATATTATGAATGATTTTGAAAATAAATTTCCTCCTGTTAAACATCCAGCGATCATTACGCATCCTGAAACTCATGAAAAAATCTTGTACATGAATCAAGGTTTTACCACTGGAATCGTGGGTTTAAGTTATGAAAATAGCCAAGAACTATTGCAGGAATTGTTTTCATTCATTGAACGTGATGATAATATTCACACGCACGTATGGAAAGACGGTGATATTCTCTTATGGGAGAACAGAACTCTGAATCATAAGGCATCTCTACTACCAGAAGGTGATAAAAGTGTTAGCTACCGTATTGGTATTTACGATGGTTTACCATTTTATGTTTCTTCTGAAGGGGTAAAAAAACAGTTGAAAATGCCTACGAGATAAAGATTGTAGCAATTTGCGAAAGTATCGTATAAGTGAGTTATGAATATCAACCAGAAATTTACCAAGGTAGATGACGTCAGTCAGGATTTATTGGATGTGTTTCTTGAGCCATACAAAGAGAATTGTAAATATTTGAAGAAGGCTCAATTTCAAGATAAAGAAACAAGTCGTTTGATAAAAAAATCGAACAGTGAGAATCAAGGTTTATGGTTTATACAAGCTGATTTCTCGATTCCTGAATCTTGCTATATTGCTGATACCGGACACTTTAATTCGGTTGAGTTCAACATTTGTTATAACCAGTTGTTTTATATCTTAATTGCATATCTGGTGAAAAATCACTTACTAGAAGTGATGAAAGACTGGAATTTAGAAACCTATAAACGCCGTCAGCTTAGTGACTTTCTGATTGTCAATTTTTCCAGCACCTTTAAAAAACCTATCAATTCCAGGAATTTTCAAGGAACTCTATCAATTAACAAGTACTCCGCTCGTAGCAAGTTGATTATGTTAAAAACATCGTGCACCTTTTATGATAATAATGGTGGTTGGTCTGAAGGTGATGTTACTATCGCCATATTGAATAGTCAACCGGAAGAAACTATTAATGGTTGTCACGAAACTGTACTGGCTTAAGCGTTAGTAGTTGTTTTTCAGAGCGTAAATTTTTCTTCTATGCACTCCGAATTTGTTGATGAAACTGAACAACAAAAAGAAGCAGAGCAGGTGTTAGTACAGGGGCACGAACTTTTACAACGATTGATAGAGGCAACTGCAAGTAAACGTCAAGCAATGTTGACAGCTTACATTCAAGAGCAGATTGCTAAAGCTATAGGGATAAGTGTATCCGAATTAGACGTGCAACAGCCTCTCAATTACATGGGAATTGATTCCCTAATAGCTGTTAAATTGAGGAATAAACTGAGAACTGATTTGAAAGTAGATTTGTCTGCGGTGAAATTTATGGAGGATTCCAGTGTTGCGAGTTTGGCAATGCAACTGAATCAGCTCCTCGTTGAAGATAGGGAACACCTCAGGCAAAACGCAGTGGGTGATGATGATTGGCTAGAAGGTGAGATATGAATTTAGCTGAGTTTCTCAAAGACCTTTCGGTACAGAATGTCGAGTTGTGGCTTGATGGTGACCGACTGCGTTATCGTGGTCCCAAAGAAGCATTAACTTCTACACTGTTAAATAAAATTAAGCAGTATAAAACAGAAATTATACAGTTGCTGCGCAAGAGTATTTTCACTTATAAATCCTATCCTCTTACCTACGGTCAGCAAGGTCTGTGGTTTTTGCATCAACTGGCACCTGATAGCTCGGCTTACAAAATTGCTTTTACAGCACGCATACGCTCTCATTTAAATGTTCCGGCCTTGCAACAGGCTTTTCAGACGTTGATACTTCGCCACCCAACGCTGCGTGCTACATTTGCTCAACGAGATGGTGAACCCTTTCAAGAGGTTCATGAATACCAAGAACTTTGCTTCGAGAAGATTGACGCTTCAATTTGGAACTGGGATGAGCTTACCAAAAAGGTAATTGAGGCGTATCGACGTCCCTTTGATTTGGAAATTGGACCTGTGTTGCGGGTGAGTTTGTTTACTTGCTCTGCACAAAACTACGTGCTTTTATTGACAATACACCACATTGCTGTTGATGGCTTCTCATTTGGCATTCTTTTGAATGAGTTGCGCTTGCTCTACCAGTCGGAAAATACTGGTCAAGCGGTATCTCTACCTCCTATTAATCGGCAATATAAGGACTTCGTGCAGTGGCAAAGGGAAATGTTGGCAAGTCCTGCTGGAGATAATCTTTGGAATTATTGGCAGAAACAATTGGTTGGTGAACTGCCAGTATTAAAGTTGCCGACTGATAAACCTCGACCGCCAATGCAGAGTTATCAAGGAGCTTCTTATACCTTTGAGCTGCCCTTAGAGTTGACTGACTCGCTCAGGGAAATGGCGAAGGCTCAAGGAGCAACCCTTTATATGACTCTCCTGACAGCTTTTCAAGTGCTGCTTTATCGCTACACAGGTCAGGAAGATATCATAGTTGGCTGTCCCTCTGAGGGAAGAAGTCAACCGGAATTTGCTGGAACTGTTGGCTTCTTTGTTAATATGCTTGCCCTGCGAGTCAATCTTGCTGGTAATCCTACGTTTGGTGAGCTTTTATCCCAAGTGCGCCAGACGGTATTAGGTGCAATCGCACATCAAGATTATCCCTCTCCTTTATTGATCGAGCAATTGCAGGTAAACCGCGATTCGATGCGTCCAGGACTTTTCCGAGTTGCGTTTAACCTGTTGAAATTACAGGAAATGGCTCAGGACTATGAATTATCTGTATCCACTAAAACAAGAACGAGAGAAGATTGGGGAGGGTTATCGCTAGAGCCTTTTGTAATACCACAGCAGGAAGGACAGAATGATCTTGTCCTTGACATGATGGAGACGACGAAATCACTTATTGGTATTTTTAGGTATAACACAGATATATTTGATGTAACGACGATAGAGCGAATCAGTGAATATTTCCAAAATTTACTAGCGGCAATTGTCTCAAATCCGCAGCAGCAAGTAGGTTTGTTACCATTGCTGAGTCAGAGAGAAAAACAGCAATTAATTTATGATTGGAATGCAACGCAAACAGATTATGATCTTTCTCGTTGTCTCCATCAATTATTTGAAGCACAGGTAGAGAGAAACAGTAATGCAGTAGCGGTGGTGTTTGCAGGACAACATCTCACCTATCAAGAATTGAATGCCCGTGCCAATCAACTGGCGCATTACTTGCAAACACTGGGAGTAAAACCAGAGGTGTTAGTAGGTATTTGCGTTGAGCGTTCTATAGATATGGTTGTGGGACTGCTGGGGGTTCTTAAGGCGGGTGGGGCTTATGTACCATTAGATCCAGCGTATCCGCAAGAGCGCTTAGCTTATATGCTGGAAGATTCCCAGGTGTCGGTGCTGCTGACTCAAGAGAAATTGGTGGCTAAACTAGGCGAACATCAAGCGCGTGTGGTTTGCTTGGATACAGACTGGGAAGTCATACTACGCGAGAGTAACGAGAATCCGATGAGTGGGGTAGGAGCTGAAAACTTAGCTTATGTCATTTACACCTCTGGTTCAACAGGCAAACCCAAAGGCGTGATGATTTCCCACCAAGCCATTTGCAATCATATGTTGTGGATGCAGGAGTCTTTTCCTCTAACCGAGGCAGACAAAGTGCTGCACAAAACTCCTTTAAGCTTCGACGCTTCAGTCTGGGAAGTCTATGCACCGTTGCTGGTAGGAGCTCAGTTGATTATAGCTCGACCTGGAGGTCATCAGGAAAGTACTTATTTAGTTCAGATGATTACTGAGCAGAAGATTACACATATTAAACTTGTTCCTTCCTTGCTGCGAATCCTTTTAGAAGAAGAGGGGTTGAAAAATTGTAACTCCCTGCGACGTGTATTTTGCGGGGGTGAAGTTATGCCAATCGAACTTCAAGAGCGTTTCAAAGCCAATTTAGATGCACAGTTGTACAATCTCTACGGACCAACTGAAGCTTGCATTGATGCAACTGCATGGAATTGTCAACGGGGAAATCAGCATCAAATTGTTCCCATTGGTCAACCAATTGCCAACACGCAAATTTATATTCTTGATTGCCATCTCCAAAGCGTTCCCATTGGAGTTATAGGCGAACTGCACATTGGAGGTGTTGCTCTTGCCCGAGGCTACCTCAACCGCCTGGACTTAACCCAAGAGAAATTCATTCCCAACCCGTTTGAAAAGTCAAAAGTAAGTCGTTTGTACAAAACTGGGGACTTAGCCCGTTACCTTCCTGACGGTAACATCGAGTTACTCGGTCGAATAGATAACCAGGTAAAGATTCGTGGCTTCCGCATCGAGTTAGGGGAAATTGAAGCGGTTGTTAGAACACATCCTCAAGTACGAGAAGCGGTGGTAACAGTCCACCAAGAGCAAGCAGACAACAAGTACCTAGTTGCTTATATTGTTCCTCACCAAGAATCATTAAGCATTCGTGAGGTGCGTAACTTCCTCAAACAGAAGTTACCCGATTACATGGTACCATCTGCCTTTGTGATGCTCGAAGCTATGCCTTTGACTCCTAGCGGCAAGGTAGACCGACGTGCCCTGCCTGCACCAGATAGGTCACAGGGTCAGATATTAGACTTTGTACCACCTCGCACACCTACTGAAGAAGTCATTGCCAACATTTTCGCTTCTGTCCTTAAACTAGAACAAGTGGGCATCCACGACAACTTTTTTGAATTGGGAGGACACTCTTTACTAGCCACTCAAGTCATGTCCCGATTGCAGCGAACCTTTAACGTCGAGATTCCCCTGCGCTGCTTATTTGAATCCCCCACAGTAGCAGAGTTAGACCAATCCATTTGGACTCATCGCCAAACTGGGTTAGAACTGATGATACCATCTATCGAACCAGTGCCAAGGGATACGAATCTACCCTTGTCATGGGCGCAAGCTAGACTTTGGTTCCTAGATCAGCTGGAGGACAAAAGTGGAACCTACAATATGCCCGTTGCATTAAAAATTACCGGAAATTTAACGGTAGACGCCCTTGAGCAAGCAATAGCCGAAATCGTCCGGCGTCACGAGGTATTGCGTACCAGCTTTCAGGTAGTGAATGACACTCCAGTGCAGGTCATTGACGCAGGAGTAACTGTAACTTTACAAGTGGTGGACTTGCAAGGTGTTGAGGAAGATAAACAATCTGCACAAGTGCAACGGTTAGTCACCTTAGAGGCACAAAAACCTTTTGATCTTAAGACCTGTCCTTTGCTGCGGGTGAGTCTATTGCAACTGGGTGAACAGTCCCATGTGCTGCTCGTGATCATGCATCATATTGTTTCTGATGGTTGGTCAATGGGGATATTTATCCAAGAGTTGTCGATTTTATATCAAACTTTTTTATCGGGAGAACCTTCTTTTTTACCAAAGTTACCCATCCAGTATGCTGATTTTGGTGTTTGGCAGCAACAGTGGTTGAGTGGGGAAGTTTATGAAACCAAAATTAACTATTGGAAAAAACAATTGGCTGGTGCGCCACCTTTATTAGAACTGCCCACAGACAGAGTACGCCCTCCGTTTCAAACCTCCCGAGGTAGCAGCAGAAAATTTTATATCAACCCAGATCTGAGCAAGAAACTGAAAACTCTGACCCAAAAGTCGGGAACTACCTTATTTATGACCCTACTGGCGGTTTTTGTGAGTTTACTCTCTCATTATAGTGGTCAGGATGACATTCTTATTGGCACACCAATCGCCAACCGCAACCACCAACAGATAGAATCTCTCATTGGCTTTTTTGTCAATACCTTAGTCTTGCGTATCAACCTCAAAGAGAATTCCAGTTTCTCTGAGTTACTAACTCAGGTGCGACAGGTGGCTCTAGAAGCTTATGCAAACCAGGATGTGCCCTTTGAGCAAGTAGTAGAAGCTTTGCAACCAGAACGCAATCTCAGCCATAGTCCCCTATTCCAAGTCATGTTTGCATGGCAGAATGTGCCGATGGGGAAATTGGAATTGCCTGGTCTGGCTTTCACTACTTTGGAGATAGAAAGTGTGACGGCGAAGTTTGATCTTACTCTGGCGATGGCGGAAACTGAACAGGGACTCCAGGGGTGGTGGGAATATAACACTGACCTGTTTGAAGCGGATACTATTGCCCGCATTGAGGGGCATTTCCAGACTTTGTTGGCAGCAATTGTCGCTGATCCCGAGCAATCAGCTCGCAAATTACCTCATTCACTAACTGATTTAGAACAGCATCAATTGTTAGTGGAGTGGAATCAAACCGAGACTGAGTATCCCGACTCTTTGTGCATCCATCAATTATTTGAGGCTCAGGTGGAACGGACACCAAATGCAGTAGCGGTGGTGTTTGTAGACTCTGTGTTAACCTACTCTGAATTAAATAGTCGTGCCAATCAACTGGCGCACTATCTGCAAACCCTCGGTGTAGGACCAGAAGTACTAGTGGGCATTTGTGTTGAGCGCTCCCTAGAAATGGTCGTGGGTATCTTAGGGATTCTCAAGGCGGGTGGGGCTTATGTGCCATTAGACCCCGCTTACCCCAAAGAGCACTTGACTTTTATGCTTAAAAATGCGCAGGTGTCGGTGCTGTTGACTCAGCAAAGGCTAGTGGAATATCTTCCAGAGCAGAGCGCACGTGTAGTTTTCTTAGACCAAGACTGGGAGGTCATTTCTCAGGAGAGTAAAGCAAATTTAGTTAACAATGCTACATCTAAAAATTTAGCCTACGTGGTTTACACATCGGGTTCTACAGGCAAGTCTAAGGGTGTGATGATTGCTCATCGCAGTCTGGTGAATGCATATTATGCTTGGGAAAACGTATATCAGCTTCGGTCTCTTACCAGTCATCTCCAAATGGCGAGTTTCTCTTTTGATGTTTTTTCAGGAGATTTGATTCGCGCTCTTTGTTCTGGGGCAAAGTTAGTGTTATGCCCGCGTGAGTGGCTTTTGGAACCAGAGAAACTGTATAAACTGATGCTAGCCCAGAAGATTGATAGTGCGGAGTTTGTTCCGGCGGTTCTGAGGAACTTGGTTCAGTATCTGGAGAGACAAGCGCAAAATCTTCACTTCATGCGGTTACTAGTAGTAGGTTCAGATAGTTTGTATGTCAAGGAGTATGAGGAATTTCAGCGTTTTTGCGGTTCTGATACTCGAATTTATAATTCCTATGGGGTCAGTGAAGCCACCATTGATAGTACATATTTTGAAAGTACAAAAGTCAACTTACTTGTTGATGGGCTAGTCCCGATTGGACGTCCGTTTGCTAATACGCAAATTTATATTCTAGACAGCTATCTCCAACCACTTTCCATTGGAGTGATAGGTGAACTGCACATTGGAGGTGTTGGTCTTGCCCAAGGCTACTTCAACCGCCCAGAGTTGACCGAGGAGAAATTCATCCCCAACCCTTTCAAAAGTCAAAAGTCAAAAGTCAAAAGTCAAAAGTTTTATTCAGATCGCCTTTATAAGACTGGGGACTTAGCCCGTTACCTTCGGGATGGTAACATCGAGTTACTCGGTCGGATTGATAACCAGGTAAAAATTCGTGGCTTCCGCATTGAGTTAGGGGAAATTGAAGCGGTTCTTAGGACACATCCTCAAGTACGAGAAACGGTGGTAACAGTCCACCAAGAACAAGCAGACAACAAGTACCTAGTTGCTTATATTGTTCCTCACCAAGAATCATTAAGCATTCGTGAGGTGCGTAACTTCCTCAAACAGAAGTTGGCCGATTACATGATACCATCTGCCTATGTGATGCTAGAGGCTATGCCTTTGACTCCCAATGGCAAGGTAGACCGACGTGCCCTACCTGCGCCAGATAGGTCACAGAATCGGCAAGTAAACTTTGTAGCACCCCGGACACCTACTGAAAAAGCGATCGCCAACATTTTCGCCACTGTCCTCAAACTAGAACAAGTGGGCATCCACGACAACTTCTTTGAACTGGGAGGACACTCGCTGCTGGCAACTCAAGTCATTTCTCGATTGCAGCAAACTTTTAACGTCGAGTTTCCTCTGCGCCGCTTGTTGGAATCTCCGACTGTAGACGGAATCAACCAAACCCTCTTAGAGTACCGCCAAGTAGAATCCCCGCTAGCTCAAGAATCTTTTATTCCTCTGCCAACAATTGTACCTACTCTAAAGCAGCGCTATCAACCCTTTCCCCTGACTGACATCCAACAAGCTTACTGGTTAGGTCGTAATGAAGCCTTTGATCTGGGCAATATTGCTGCTCATGGTTACTTAGAACTAGATTGCGATCGCTTAAATCTGGAAAGCTTAAACTTGGCATGGCAAAAACTCATCTTGCGTCATGATATGCTACGGGTAGTGGTTTTGCCAGATGGTCAGCAGCAAATTCAAAGAACAGTCCCTCCTTATAAAATTGAGGTTTTGGACTTGCAAGGGACACCACCTGAAGCCATCACTACACAGCTAGAGGCAATTCGTCATCAGATGTCCCATGAGGTCTTACCTGCGGATCAATGGCCCCTATTCAAGCTCCAAGCCACTCGTTTAGATGAACAGTGCACCCGACTTCACCTCAGTTTTGACGCTTTGATTGGCGATGCTTGGAGTATGTATGTGCTTATGCGAGAGTGGATTCAACTTTACCAGAATCCTGAGCTTTTATTGCCGCCATTGGAAATCTCATTTCGGGATTATGTTCTCGCAGAGTTAGCTCTACAAGATACGCAGCAATATCGGCGTTCCCAGGAATATTGGTTCACTCGCCTAGATACTTTGCCTCCAGCACCAGAATTTCCCCTAGCTAAGAACCCAGGTTCCATAACCAAGCCTCAGTTCAAACGTCATAGTGCTCAATTGTCCCCAACTCAATGGCAACAATTGAAAGAACGAGCAAACCAAGTCAATCTAACTCCTTCCGGGGTATTGTTAAGTGCTTTTGCTGAAATCCTCAGCCAGTGGAGCAAAAGCGCGAAATTTACTATCAATCTTACCCTGTTTCATCGTCTATCCCTACATCCCCAAGTCAATGACCTTGTAGGAGACTTCACCTCGCTGACACTTTTAGAAGTAGACAACTCAGTCCCTAATTCGTTTACTACCCGTGCTCAACAATTACAACAGCAACTGTGGCAGGATTTAGACCACGATTATGTTAGTGGTTTGCAGGTTCAGCGAGAACTAAGCCGTCGGCAACAGAGTTATCAATTTATGCCAGTGGTTTTTACCAGCACTCTGGGTATGGACTCATTTGGTCACAACAGATCAATCCTGAATCAGTTAGGAGAGGTGGTCTACAGCATCAGCCAAACACCACAAGTCTGGCTGGATCATCAAGTCAGTGAGCAAAATGGAGCATTAGTATTCAACTGGGATGCGGTCGAAGAACTCTTCCCTGAAGGTCTTCTCGATGATATCTTTGGAGCTTACTGCCATTTTCTTGAGCAATTAGCTACTTCCGACTTAGCTTGGGTTGAGACTTACCGACAATTACTACCACAGGCTCAACTCTCCCAACGAACTGCGGTGAATGATACTGCGGCACCTGTTTCTGAAAAAACCTTGCACGGTCTGTTTATCAACTCCGTTCAATTGCAAGCACAATCACCCGCAGTCATTACACAAGAGCGCACCCTCACTTACCAGCAATTATACCAACTCGCCAGTCAGTTGGCACATCGATTGCGGCAGTTGGGAGCTACCGCCAACACCCTGGTTGCTGTTGTGATGGATAAGGGGTGGGAGCAGATTGTCGCGGTACTAGGAATCTTAATGTCCGGGGCGGCTTATCTCCCTATTGATCCCGGACTTCCCCACGAACGACGGTGGTACCTGCTTGCACAAGGTCAAGTCAAGCTGGTTGTGACTCAGCCTCAGCTAGATCGCGATCTGTCTTGGCAATCAGATATTCAGCGTTTATATGTTGAGACTGAGGAGTTGAAACAAAGCAACTTTAGTCACATAGAATCAGTGCAGTCTCCCTGTGATTTAGCTTATGTCATTTACACTTCCGGTTCCACAGGTCTACCCAAAGGGGTGATGATTGACCATCGCGGTGCAGTCAACACCATATTAGACATCAATGAGCGCTTTGGAATTAGATCATCTGACCGAGTGTTAGCCCTGTCGGCGTTGAACTTTGACCTTTCGGTGTACGATATCTTTGGTATTCTGGCGGCGGGAGGAGCAATTGTCATCCCTGCACAAGAAGCAACCAAAGACCCTGCTCACTGGCTAGAGTTAATGGTGTCAAGTCAAGTCACCCTGTGGAACTCAGTTCCGGCGCTGATGCAGATGTTGGTGGAATATTTATCTACACAGCCGGAAAAAGCACCAGTATCACTGCGTTTGGCTTTGTTGAGTGGGGATTGGCTACCTCTTAGTTTACCGGGGCAAATTCAAGCGCTGTGGTCAAATGTCGAGATAGTGAGTTTGGGGGGAGCAACTGAGGCTTCGATTTGGTCAATTTGCTATGAGATTTCGACAGTTAACCCGGATTGGAAAAGTATTCCCTATGGGCAACCGTTGAAAAATCAACGTTTTTATGTTTTCAATGAGTTGATGGAATCAAGTCCTGTGTGGGTTTCTGGACAGCTTTCTATCGGCGGTATAGGACTGGCATTAGGTTACTGGCGAGATGAGGACAAGACAAAAGCTAGCTTTATTACCCATCCCGTCACTAAAGAGCGGTTGTACAAAACTGGCGATTTGGGACGCTATTTGCCCGATGGCAATATTGAGTTTTTGGGACGAGAGGATTTTCAGGTCAAAATTAATGGCTACCGCATTGAACTTGGTGAAATTGAGGCAGCATTAAAAAAACATCCTGTGATCAAACAAGTCGTGGTGACTGCGGTGGGAGAGTCACGAAATAAGCAACAGCTTGTAGCTTATGTCGTCTTTGATCAAGAATTGATATCAGGTCAAAACCTAGGAGAAGCATATCAACCCCGTCAACTCGAAGGAGTACTACAAGACTCTGGAGAACGCATCGAATTTAAACTTAAGCAACCCGGATTGCGACAGCTAGAATCGTCTCAGCAAAGTATACAATTGCCTCAATCCCAGTTTGATGAAACACTCACCCAGGCTTACCTACAGCGTCAAAGTTATCGGCAATTTCTGTCTCAACCTATCTCCTTGGAACACCTCAGCCAGTTTTTAAGTTGCTTGCAGCAGATGAAACTGGAAGATTATCCTCTACCAAAATATCTTTATCCTTCCGCCGGGAGTCTCTATCCTGTGCAGACTTACTTGTTCATCAAACCCAACGGTGTAGAAGGTCTTGAACCAGGCATATACTATTACTATCCTACCGACCACAGTTTGGTGTTACTCAATGCAAATAGCGAAATTGAGGGTAGTATATATGGTGGTAATCAACCACTTTTTGAGCAATCCGCCTTTTCACTATTTTTGATTGGGAAACTGAGTGCGAGCGCCCCAATGTATGGCGAACTAGCAAAAGATTTCTGTCTTTTAGAAGCAGGTCACATCGGTCAGTTACTGATGAGTTCCGCACCAAAACACCAAATAGGACTCTGTCCTATTGGCTACTTAGAATTTGATAAATTACGAGATTACTTTAGGCTAGAATCAAGTGAGGTTCTGCTTTATAGCTTTATGGGTGGAAAAATCGATTTAGCTCAAACTAAGCAGTGGTTTTCTGCCAAAACCGATAAAAGTTCTAACTCAATTTCTGCCCAATTGCGGGAGTACCTACAGCAAAAGCTCCCAGAATACATGGTACCTTCTGAATATATTATCCTGGATACTTTGCCTTTAACCCCCAACGGTAAGGTAGACCGCAAAATGTTACCCAGCCCCAACATAGCGTCAAATTCTGAAGCGGTCTTAACACCTCCAACAACTGAAACTGAGCGAACTTTAGCCAAAATTGTGCAAGAACTCCTTCAGATAGAAGCAGTCGGTATCAAAAATAATTTCTTTCAATTAGGGATGGATTCATTGAAATTAGTGCAGTTGAGAAACCAGTTGCTTTCCTCACTAAGAGTAAACGTGTCAATGAAACAATTGTTAGTAGAAACAACCAACATAGCCGAACTAGCTTTAGCGGTAGACGAGCAATTAACATTAGCAAGAATCAAACCAAACCCCCTATATACTCAACAAAATGATGATAAAGATATCATTCAAATCTAGCAATTATAAATAACTTCCAAACGATTGCTTTTCTCTTTTCTTCTCTGCGTCCTCTGCGCTAGCCTACGGCAAGCCGCTCCACGTCTACATAAAAAAATGTCATATTCACAACTCAAATAAAATTCCCATATGAACAGAAAAGAACTTTTAACTGAACTCCACAAACGGAGTATAAAACTATGGATTGAAAACGACCTATTAAATATAGAAGCACCAAAAGGAGCACTGACACCAGAACTGCGCGACTCACTCGCAGAGCATAAACTAGAAATTATGCGCTTGCTACGCTTAACCGATACAAATACGACTTCTCTACCAGTCATTGAGCCAGATTCTAGCAGGCGATACGAACCTTTTCCTTTGACTGACATCCAGCAAGCTTATTGGGTGGGGCGCAGTGGCATATTTGAGTTAGGCAATGTAGCCATTAATGGCTACATTGAATTTGAAGCTAGCAATTTAGACTTGTCACGGCTTACATACGCTTGGCAGAAGTTAATTGAGCGCCATGATATGCTGCGAGCAGTCGTTTTGCCTACAGGTGAGCAACAGATTTTAGAGAAAGTTCCATGCTATGAAATTTCAATATTGGATCTGCGAGGACTGGAAAGGAAAGAAGTAGAGGCTCAATTAGAAGCCATTCGCCAAAAATTATCCCACCAAGTGTTACCGTCACAGCAGTGGCCCTTGTTCGATATTCGAGCCACTTATTTGGATAAGGGGCGCGTCCGACTTCACATTAATATAGATTTATTGATGATGGATGCTGGGAGTGCTCGGATTTTGTATCAGGAGTGGAATAAACTTTATCAGAATCCTGAGCTTTTATTGCCGCCACTGGAACTATCATTTCGGGACTATGTTATCAATAAGAAAGTTTTGGAAGATCCAGAATTGGTGAAGCGATCGCAGGATTACTGGTTCAGCCGTTTAGACACTTTACCCCCAGCACCAGAATTACCTCTAGCTTATTTCCCTCGTGATCTCAAAGACTATCGATTCAAACGTCGCCGTGCCAAACTCAAACCCAATACTTGGGAGCAATTAAAGCAGCGAGGGAAAAAAACTGGTTTGACTCCTTCAGCCATATTACTTGCTGCTTTTACTGAAGTTTTAACAGTGTGGAGCAAAAATCCTCGGTTTACTATCAATCTCACTGTATTTGAACGTCTTCCCCTCCATCCTCAAGTCAATCAAATTATTGGGGATTTTACCAATACAACTTTATTGGCAGTAGACAATTCAGCCCAAGATACATTTACTATTCGTGCTTTGCGACTACAGGAGCAATTGTTGCAAGACTTAGACCATCTTCATATTAGTGGAGTGCAGGTTCTGCGGGAATTAGCTCGTCGCCGGAAAACCGGACTAACCGCAGTCATGCCAATAGTTTTTACCAGTGTTTTAGGTTTAAATTCTTCTTCTGAGGGAGATTTAGAGTTTAATTTTTTAGGAGACCAAGTCTACAGCATCAGCCAAACACCACAAGTATGGTTGGATCATCAAGTCAGTGAGATAAATGGAGCGTTAGTATTCAACTGGGATGCGGTAGAAGAACTCTTCGGTGTTGGTCTTCTTGACGATATGTTTGAGGCTTACTGCCATTTTCTAGAGGAGTTGGCACAGGAGGATAAACTGTGGCATTCCCCGACGCAAGAACTTCTGCCATCAGCACAGATGAAGCAACTAGTCGCTGTTAACACCACCGCTACACCATTTCCAGAAGCTGCCTTACTCCATACCTTGTTTTTCCAGCAATTACCTCGGCGTCCACAGCAGGCGGCTGTAGTGACCGCCCATCGTACCCTAACTTATCAAGAGTTAGGCGATCGCGCAACTGAGCTAGCACATCAACTGCGACTCCTGAGTCTTTACCCTAATCAATTAGTAGCAATTGTGATGAGTCAAGGCTGGGAGCAAGTTGTGGCTGCCTTGGGCATCCTTGCTGCTGGTGCTGCTTATGTGCCGATTGACCCCGGACTTCCAACTGAACGAATATGGTATTTTTTACAACAATCAGAAGTCCAACTGGTGCTGACACACACCCGACTTGACACCACCCTGAATTGGCCAGAGAACATACAACGCCTTTGTATAGATTCTGATATCAAACAGTCGCCCCAAACATCTTTGCGTAACCAGCCATTAGAGGCAGTGCAAAAACCGGAAGACCTCGCTTATGTCATCTACACCTCTGGCTCTACGGGGATACCTAAAGGTGTGATGATTTCGCATCAAGGTGTAGTCAACACTATCCTCGACATCAACCAACGCTTTGATGTCAATGCTGATGACCGAGTTTTAGCTCTCTCTTCTCTGAGTTTTGATTTATCAGTTTACGACATCTTTGGTACTTTAGCTGCTGGAGGAACTATTGTTATCCCAGAAGCTGATAGCACCAAAGAGCCGGCTCATTGGACAGAACTGATAAAAAAACACCAAATCACAGTCTGGAATTCAGTTCCTGCCTTAATGCAGATGTTAGTGGAGTATGCCTCAGCTGATCTTGAAATTGCATTCAACACTTTGAGGTTAGTCTTACTCAGTGGCGATTGGATACCGTTAAGCTTACCTGACCAGATTACAGCTTTGTCCAATTCTGTAAAAGTGATTAGCCTTGGAGGTGCTACTGAAACATCTATTTGGTCAATTCTCTATCCTATCAAGGAAGTTAATTCAACCTGGAAGAGCATTCCCTACGGTCGTCCAATGGCGAACCAGCACTTTTATGTGCTTCATGAAACACTGGAATCATGTCCGGTATGGGTTCCTGGACAGCTCTATATTGGGGGGATTGGACTAGCTAAAGGTTACTGGCGAGATGAAGAAAAGACCAAGGCTAGCTTTATCATTCATCCGCGTACCGGAGAGAAGTTGTATAAAACTGGTGACTGGGGTCGGTGTTTGCCTGATGGTAATATTGAGTTTTTGGGACGGGAAGATTTTCAGGTCAAAATCAATGGCTACCGTGTCGAACTCGGTGAAATTGAGGCGGCTTTGAAACAGCATTATGCAATTAGGGAGGCAATCGTTAGTGTTGTAGAAGAAGAGCGAGGTAAAGTACTGATAGGTTACGTGGTTTCAGAACCTGGGAAAGCTTCCGAAATTTTTGATATTCCTCAGATAAATTCACAACAAAAACCTAATACCATTGCCAGCGAACTGCGTCGCTTTCTCAAAGAAAAGCTACCAGAGTACATGGTACCTTCTGCCTTTGTGCTGTTAGAGTCATTGCCGCTAACACCTAATGGCAAAGTGAATCGCCAGGCGCTTCCCGCACCCGAACGCACGAAACCGGAGTTAGAAAAAACTTTTGTTGCTCCTCGCAACCCGATTGAGGAGTTGCTGACAGCAACTTGGACTGAAGTATTCCAGTTTGAGCAGATAGGCGTCCATGACAACTTCTTTGAGTTGGGCGGACACTCGTTTTTGGCGCTGCAACTGACCTCAAAAATTAATCAAACACTTGGCACAAACATACCCCTTAGTATACTTTTCCAGTATCCAACTGTAGCGGAGTTAGGAAATTTTATCACTCAAAATACTGATGCTTCAGTAACACCCACATGTTTAGTTCCTATCCAAGTTGAGGGAACTCAGCCACCTTTGTTCTGTATTCACCCAGCAGGGGGACAAGCGATGGTGTATCAGCATCTGGCGGCTTGTCTTGGATCAGAGCAACCTGTCTACGCTTTACAGTCTCGTGCTCTCAATGACTCGTTTGTTGAGCATAACAGCATTGATGACATGGCTATTGAATATGCCAAGGCTATTCGCCAGTATGAACCCGATGGTCCTTATTATCTCATAGGTTGGTCTATGGGTGGGGTAATTGCTGTCAGTGTTGCTAAAGAATTAGAGCAACAAGGACAGAAGGTTGCTTTTGTCGGACTTGTGGATGCCTTTTTAATTCCAGACAATGCATCAACTTTTGAACGCGATCCCTTCCAGGAATTAGCATTAGTATTCGGCGGTACTTTCATTGATGCTTTCATGGCTGTGGATGCTGTTGAAAAGCAGGGATTGCGAGACGAGCTTATAAGTTTGTCTTCTGTTGAACGTCTACGATGGACAATACTTTGGGGACAACAACGAAACTTACTTTCGACGGATATTTCTGTCGAACTCTTGCAAAAACAACTAAATCTGACTGAGATTCACGAACAACTGCTGAAAGTTCACCGTGCACCTCAGATTCGAGCCGATATCTATGTCTGGTGGGCTTTGGATAAGCTTGAAGGAAGACTGTCTCGTACCGACTGGAGTCAATACACTACGGGCGCAAGCTACACGAAAATTCTTGATGGTAACCACTTCACTGTCATGCGTACTCCACATATTAAAACCTTTGCTCAGAGATTGCAGGAATCCCTTCAGGTTGTGCAACCGTCGGAGTTAAAGGGTTAGGAAAATTAATAAATTTAGCTGGATCAATGTAGATGCAATTGTTGAGGAATATCAATGATACATAATAATGAAATCACAACATTAGCAGATTTACCACGCGTGCAAGCACGTCACTTTCCAGATGCTAAGGCGTTGATTTTTAAAGAGAAAGCGCTCACCTATTTACAGCTAGATGTACAAAGTAATCGCGTTGCTAATGCACTTTTAGAGTTAGGAGTTCAACCGAAATCAAGAGTGGCATTATTAGCTAAAGATTCACTCAAGAGTTATGAAATATTATTTGCCTGTAACAAAATAAATACTGTCATAGTGCCTATTAATTGGCGGTTAGTAGCTTCGGAAGTGAGCTATATTCTCAGGGATGCTAATGTTGAAGTTCTTTTTGTCGGCTCTGAGTTTCATATGTTGATTGAAACTATTAGGCATGAACTGAATTGTCTGAAAACCATCATTGCCTTAGAAAAAGCTGAAGATAACTGGTTAACTTACGAGAACTGGTATCAGCAGCATAGTGATCTTCAACCTGATACTGCTATTCAGTCAAATGATGTAGCTGTGCAAATGTACACGAGTGGCACTACGGGACGTCCCAAGGGTGTTCAACTGGCACATTACAGTTTCTTTGCGATCGCCAAAGAATTTGTTAAGCAAGGTAAAAGCTGGATAGGTTGGAGCAAAACAGATAAGAGCTTATTGGTTTTACCTTTCTTTCATATCGGGGGTTTATGGTGGGCTATCCGTGGTTTGGTATCAGGCGCCGAAAATATTTTGCTGGGAACTTTTGACGGAATTGAGGTTCTCGAAGCTATTGAAAAGTACCGGATTACAAAAACCTGTATGGTACCCGCAATGATTCAAGTTCTGTTGACTGAACCAAAATGTAAAAAAACGGATTTTTCATCACTTGAATATATTGTTTATGGGGGTTCTCCGATTGCTGAATCACTGTTGAAAGAGGCGATAGCAACATTTTCCTGTAAGTTTGTGCAAATTTATGGTATGACTGAAACTGGAAATTGCGCTGTCTGTTTATTTGCCCACGAGCATATCTCTACAAATCCAGAAAGACTGAAAGCTACAGGTAGACCTTTTCCTGGGGTTTCAGTAAGCATTTTAAATAGTGATGGCGAAACCTTACCTTGTCGTCAAGTGGGTGAAATCTGTATAAAATCGCCTGCAAATATGATTGGTTATTGGAAGTTACCCGAGGCGACAGCAAAAACCCTTGTTGATGGCTGGATTCATACTGGGGATGCAGGCTATTTTGACGAAGAAGGTTATATTTATATTTGTGATCGCCTTAAAGATATGATTTGCTATGCTGGTGAAAATGTCTATCCAGCAGAAGTTGAAAATATTCTATATGAACATCCAGCAGTTGCCGAAGTTGCAGTCATTGGTGTTCCAGATGAAGATTTCGGAGAAAGTGTTAAAGCTATTATCGTTTTAAAAGCAGGAATGAAGGCAACGGCACTAGATATTATCAGTTTTTTACGAGGAAAACTTGCTGATTTCAAGTTACCTAGGAGTGTTGAGTTTACTGAATCCTTAGCAAGAACGCCAAGTGGTAAATTGCAAAAGGGCAAACTTCGGGAAAAATATTGGCAAGGCTATCAACGAAAAATTAATTAACACACTGTAGCAATTATATTTGAGTTGTGAGCCTCTCACGCTTCGCTACAAAATCGTTACAGTGTAAGTATTTCACGATCAGAATATAAAACAAATCATTGGGAGGAAGCGATCGCCATGACTGTTATTGGTGCCAAGTGGACGATTGACGAGTATCACCGCATGATTGCTGCTGGTATTTTGAGCGATCGCAAAGTTGAACTGCTTAAGGGAGAAATTGTAGAAATGTCGCCCGAGGGAAAACCTCATGCTTATTCTAGTGATGAAGCGGGTGAGTATCTAGCAAGGTTATTGGGTGAACGCGCCAAGGTTCGTCAAGCCAAGCCTATCACTTTACCCAATGATTCGGAACCCGAACCAGATATTGCCATTGTCCAACGCTTAGGACGTGAGTATCGAGAACATCACCCGTATCCAGAAAATATCTTCTGGCTGATTGAGTATGCTAACTCTAGTTTAGAGAAAGATTTAGAGACAAAAAGCAAAATCTACGCAGAAGTCGGTATCCCAGAATATTGGCTAGTCAACCTCAAAAAGCTGCACTTAGTGATATTTCGAGAGCCTTTAGACGGAGAGTACGCCGCAAAACTCACACTGACTGCGGGAACAATTCAACCGCTTGCGTTCCCAGATATTTCTGTGTCGGTGGAGCAGATTATCAATGGTTGAAAACATCAGAGGAACTTTGGTCTCAAAATATTATAATGCCCATAACCACACTTTCCCTGCTGACCAAGTCAGCTGACAAACTATCCCTTTGGGAGAATTAGTTACCTAGGAGTGTTGAGTTTACTAAATTTTTACCAAGAACGCCAAGTGGTAAATTGCAAAAGGGCAAACTTCGGGAAAAATATTGGCAAGCCTATCAACGAAAAATTAATTAACACACTAGCCGTGATGAAATATGTTGCCTTTGTGTTACTATTACTACTCTCTTTCGCAGTAGCCTTTCCAGCTCTTGCATCAGTGTGTCGTAATTGGGATGGTCACCAAATCTGCATTGTTGATATTAAACGAAGTGCCAAAAATTATTGGGAATATAGAGCAGCTGTTAGTATAGATGGAGTCAAAAGACCTATCGAGGTCTATAACTGTCGCTCTAGAGTCAAGGTTCTGCAAGATGGGACTGCTTTGCCATTTGAGGATAACGATCCTGGCGAACTGATATGCAGTTTTTTCAAGAAGTATAACTAATCAACCAGACTTGAGATCAGATACCGTGCAATCAATATCTGCGATGTGCTGCAATACACCATATCCTCGCAAATGCGATTATGGCGGTTTTGATTTCAATGCAGTACACTTGGACTCCTCCTCGCGAATTCAGGGAGGAGCGGTTTTAGCGTCAGCTAAAGCCGGGATGAGGTTGAAACTCAGCATTAGCAAAGAAAGTGCTAAGCAATAATGCTTATTGATAAAAATGCGCTGTCTTAACTTTTCACACCGGAGGTGGAATGAACTGAAATTGATGCTATCATTCGACAGGGAATAGCGGCTGGTTCATGCTATCCTGCCGATTGATGTAGATGGTAAATCTTTAAAATCAAAGATTGCCAGCACACAGGCTCAAAGTGCTGATGTTTGCCAGTCACTACAGCAACATTGTTAAATAAGACTTGTTGAGGCTGCTGTTAGGAAGAAAGCACAATAACATGGCTAAGTCTCATGCTTCACAGCGCAACAGAAGTGATGGCGCAAAGCATCACGCCCTCAAAGGCGATCGCCCAGATAATCGCCCAGATAATCTCATATTTTATGTAGTTACTTCGATCCTGCTGCACTCTGTTCTGTTAATTGCAAGTGATTATTGGCTCCGGGCTTTTGCGCCGAAGCAAGAGGTCTCCGAACCAATACCAATTGAGTTCGTCCAAGTTCCTCCGAATCAGACAAAGACGCCCCCGGAAACTTCACAACGGGCTGCTAAAAATTCTGTTGCAGGTGGAAAACCAAAACCTGGAAAACCTATTTCTGCAGCTCAGTCAGGATCAACTGCACCCGAAACTAAGAGTGGTTCTGAATCTTCTGTACCCGAAACTAAGAGTGGTTCTGAATCTTCTGAGCTATTATTGCCAGAACGGACGCAACAAAAAACAGTATCATCAAATCCATCTCCTCAAAAACTGGAAGCCAAACCCCAGAAAATTGCCAGCGCTCCTGTCACCAAACCACTCGCACCTGAACCAAAACGAACAGCTGTTGCTCCTGTCACCAAACTAGCAGAACCCTCCCCAACAGCTGTTACACAAAAACCCAAACCACCAGAACCCGAATCCTCCCCGACAGCAGTTACTCCAAAACCCCAACTCCCAAAACCAGAAGAACCTTTGCCAACAGCAGTTGCACCGAGCACCAACCCACTTGCACTCAAACTGCGACAAAGGACAATTCCACCACAGACGACACCACTAGAACCGGAACCTTTGCCAACAGCAGTTGCACCAAAACCCCAACCACCAGAACCCGAACCCTCCCCAACAGCAGTCGCACCGACCACCAACCCACTCGCACTCAAACTGCGACAAAGGACAATTTCACCAACGACACCACCAGAACCGGAACCTTTGCCAACAGCAGTTGAACCAAAACCCAAACCACTTGCACTCAAACCTCGGCAAACGCTTGTTTCACCAACGATCCCACCAGAACCAGAACCCTCCCCAACAGCACTTGCACCGACCACCACACCACCCGCACTCAACCCTCGGCAAAC
>NZ_JABXYX010000002.1:25567-148641 GCF_017982655.1 Brasilonema sp. CT11
CCTCCACCACCCACACCACCCGAACCCGCACCACACCCAAATGCCAACGCACCCCACCCCACCCCACACCCCCCCACCCCACCACCAACGTCAGCTCCACCCCCTCTCCCCCCAGCACCAGAACCCTCCCCAACAGCAGTTGCACCGACCACCAAACCACTCGCACTCAAACCTCGGCAAACGGTTGTTACACCAAAACCCCAACCCCTAGAACCAGAACCTTTGCCAACAGCAGTTGCACCAAAACCCAAACCACTTGTACTCAAACCTCGGCAAACGGTTGTTACACCAAAACCCCAACTCCCAGAAACACAACCATATCCAACGACAGTTGCACCTACTACCAAACCACTCGCACTCAAACCTCGGCAAACGGTTGTTTCACCTGACACCACACCGTTAGAACCCTCACCTTTCTCAACGACAGTTACACCAAAACCCAAACCACTTGCATTGAAACCTCGGCAAACGGTTGTTTCACCTGACACCACACCGTCAGTACCTTCAACTCGTCGGGAAAATAGTAGTCGGCTTGCGGCAAAATCCTCTTCTGAACAGTTTCAGAATAGGGCTAATTCCCTGCTGTCCCCAGGAACACCGCGTAGAGCATCATCGCGTTCTCAAAATCAGTCAACAACATCATCACGAAAACTCTCTCGATCTCAAGCATCTTCAAAGTCAGGTGGAGCAAGCCGTTTGGGTGGTCCACTTAGTGTATCTAGTGGTGATTACGGAACCAATAATCTGGCAGCGCTGCCCAATTCTAATCGCTTGAATCAAGGGACGCAAGGCGTTGATGCCCGCAAAGATGCAGACATGGGCGCTTACCTGCAACAATTACAAGAGCAAGTGAGGCGCAACTGGATACCCGGACTCACCCAATCTTCCCAACGAACAGTGCTTCAGTTTACCGTCAGCCGATCTGGTTTGGTAAGCGATCTCCACGTTGCACAAAGTTCTGGATTTGGTATGACTGATGAAGCTGCACTGAGTGCCATAAACCGAGCAGTACCTTTTGCTCCTTTTCCCACGGAATATACACAAGACTATATCAAGATTCAATTTACATTTAATATCAACGTCTATGGGCAGCTAGAGCTATGGAGCGATCAATAACGTGGCTCACCAAAGCTGCTGACAGAGGTTTTTACCTGTCTGGAACTTTTTTGTTTGGATTGTGTCATCATGTTTATGTAGTTTTTGTGAGTGTCGAGCACATACAATGAGACGCTTACTGACGGCGTTATTTGTAATCATGAGCACAAGCGTTGTAGCTCATCCTGCCTTAGCCAACGAAGAAAATGTGTCTCCTGCCGTAACTTACAACGGTCAGGCTGCAGCTCTTGTGACTCAACCAGCTACGATTAATAGTGGAATAGTTACTGTCACAGACCAAACTAACAATCTCAGAAAAGTTTCTGACTCAATCGGGGTAGTACGCGAGTCACAATGCAAAAAGATTAACCCGCTTGAGCTGATCAAATCTCCTGGCAATACCTTTAAACAATGTTTAGACGAAACAAATAAACAAGCTGATCAAATCAACCAGACTTCTCAACCTACAGAGCAGTTTGAGTATTTCAAGGTTCCAAAACTCGAATCTGGTGTTAATGTCACAGTGACTAAGTTCTAAGAGCGTGTTGGCAGAGCATCGAATTTTTGCGCTCAAAAAAATAATAATACCAGTGAATTATCTTATCAAAAAAATATCATTTGTATAATTTATACAGATATTTTGGGAGTGGCAAATGTGGCTTGGGTAGCAGGCGATCGCTTACAAGGTGGCAAATACACCATTGAAAGAGAGTTGGGAAGGGGACGCTTTGGCATCACTTATTTAGTCAAAAATAGCAAGAGCGATCGCCTAGTCATTAAAACCTTAAATGATCAACTGCTCAGATCCCTTACCCAGCAGGAGCGCGAAAGGTTAGAGACGATGTATTTGCAGGAGGCGTTAAAACTACAAAAGTGTAAGCATAAGCATATTGTACAGGTTACAGAAGTTTTTAAGGAAGGAGAGCATTGCTGTCTAGTAATGGAGTATGTGGACGGGGACAGTTTGGCTGACCTCCGTCCACCAATACTTTCGGAAGCAGACGCACTACGTTACATTCAGCAAATTGGGGAAGCGCTGATAGTTGTACATCAAAATGGACTGATTCATCGGGATGTGCATCCGGGAAATATCTTGTTGCGGAAGCGAGAAGGGCAGTTAGAAGCCGTGTTAATCGATTTTGGTCTAGCTTTAGATTTTGACCATATCTTAACCACAAGCCGAACCAAGGAAGTGTCTGATGGATTTACGCCCCCTGAGCATTACGCTAAAGGTAGTATAGCTCATGCGTATAGCGATATTTATTCACTGGCAGCTACTCTATATAAACTTCTAACGGGGAAAACACCTGTCAATGCGGTAAAGCGCAAAGTGGATGGTGAGCATTTAGTGTCTCCAAAAGAATTCAATCCTCAGATTAGCGATCGCACAAACCGAGCAATTTTGACGGGGATGAAGCTAGATCCAAAGGAGCGATCGCAATCGATGCGAGAATGGCTCGATTCTTTAGGATTAATTGGAGAAACTCCCCAGCCTGAATCTACTGTAGTTCCTAACACCAACTTAAATGGGGAGAAAAAAATTAATTGGACACTTGTTATAGCTGCGATCGCCGCGATTGGAGCCTTACTCTCAGGCATTGCTGCTTTGATTCCTCTTTTCAAAACATCTCCGTCTCCTAGCCCACCGTCAGTGTCTCCCAGTCCCTCATCTACCAAAACACCGTAGAATGAGCTAAACTTTTATCAGCTTGCTGGCATTAAAATAATTTTTTAAGTATTTTTTCAGACTTAGAGGTATTCATGCCTTGGACACTAGGACAACGATTGCAAGGTGGCAAATATGTAATTGAGGAAGTCCTGGGGCAGGGGGGATTCGGGATTACTTATAAGGCATTAGATATTGAGCTAAACCAGACAGTTGTTATCAAGACACCCAATGAATATCTCAGCCGTGATCCCGAGTATGACAAATACATAGATCGATTTAAGCGAGAAGGGCAGATACTAGCACGCTTATCTGAAAACTCCCATCCTCACATTGTGGGAGTGATTGACCTGTTTAACGAAGGTGCAATCCACTGCTTGGTGATGGACTTTGTGCTGGGAGAAAATTTATTTGAGGCAGTCAGACGCAGGGGGGCGTTACCAGAAGCTGAGATTGTGCCCTGTATTCGCCAAATCGGGGAAGCCTTGATGATAGTGCATGAAGCAGGGCTAGTACACCGAGATGCTCACCCCGGAAATATTATGCTGCGGAACAATCGCAAAGCGGTTCTGATTGACTTTGGCATTGCTAAAGAAGTACTTCCCTCAACACTGAGTTCAACGAGTATTGCAGGTAATGACGGGTTTGCACCCTATGAGCAGATGAGCAGTGGCAGTCGGGAGCCAACAGTCGATGTTTACTGTTTGGCTGCGACACTTTATTATACGGTGACAGGTCAACGCCCCACAACTTCTCTGGCTCGCAAGCTCAATAATACTTCCCTAACTCCACCTAAACGAATTTTTCCAGGCATCAGTGACAAATTAAATAAGGCAATTCTCAAGGGAATGGCTCTGGAGGCAAAAGACCGCCCTCAGTCAATGCAAGCATGGCTAAAAATGTTAGAAGCCCCAAAAGTAACGAAACCAGCTACTAAATCACCTAGAATTATTCCCTGGGGCTGGTTGGTTGGTGTCCCTCAGTCAATGCGAGCATGGCTAAAAATGTTAGAAGCCCCAAAAGTAACGCCTCCACGAATTATTCCCTGGGACTTGTTGGTTGCTGTATTATTAAGTTACCCATTGATAGGCTACTTCTTAGGCGCGTCTAACGCTCGTTACATAGTTTGGGCTGTGGCTGTGGCTGGGGCTGTGGCTGGGGCTGTGGCTGAGCCTGTGGCTGAGCCACAGGCTTTGGCTGTGGCTGAGCCTGTGCCTTTTGCTGTGGCTTTGGCTTTGGCTGTGGCTTTGGGTTTGGCTTTGGCTGTGGCTGGGGCTGTGGCTGGGGCTGTGGCTGTGGCTGTGGCTGTGGCTTTGGGTTTGGCTTTGGCTGGAGATAAATTACGAGAATCTTTTAGCAAATTTCATACTTTTCTAATTTTAGCTAGCACTTCTAGTCTAGGGTTGGGTTTGGGATGGTTAGGACATAAAATTTTTAATACAGGTTCATAGCTTTATCATCAGAAGTTAACTGGCAAAAGATTTTGTAGCTGTTATATCGACTGGAGAAGCGATGTAGTAGCGACAAGCCGAGAAAGTGTCTACGGATCAATAAGCCACAGTCCAAAAATATTAGGCTTCTGGTTCAACACCAAGCAATTGATCGCTCTTAAGAGTTTCAACAACCCCAGAACTTACGCAACAAGGGAGAATGTCATTGCGAACGCAACGTAGTGGAGTGAAGCAATCTCGACCTTGAGGAGATTGCTTCGCTGTCGCTCGCAATGACGGAATTACGTTGAAATGCGTAAGTCCTGAACCCATTTGTCGCATTCTTTTTTCAAATTGGTATAACTTTCTGTGTCACCCTGTGAGCAGATAACTCCACAATATCTGCGCTATGAATAGAAATGTAAGGGAAAATAGCGACACAGGAACTTGCTGCTATGCGATGTTTGAAAGACTTGTCAAATCCCACCCTTTTTTCGTCACCCTGGATAAGCGCCAAGGATTGTTTTCGTAACAAAAATAAAGACATGTGAGTGGCGTGTATTATTTGTTACATATATAATAAAACAGCTTTATAAGCATCACCACTCCAACTGATTCCTAGAAAAGGTGTTCTATGGTAGTTATCAACGGTGCAACAGGGAACGATTATTTAAAGGGAACGCAAGACAATGATTTCATTTATGGTAATTTAGGAAACGACGTTTTAATCGGTCTTGCGGGTGACGACTTTTTGGAAGGTAAAGAGGGTAATGACGTACTTATAGGCGATGACGGTAACGATATTCTATATGCTGGACTTAGTAAAGTACCATATGCCCCAGGTTACGGAGGAGACTCAAATAGCGTAAATTTACTGTATGGAGGTAAAGGTGACGACCAGTTATTTGGCTCACTGGGTAAGGATTTCCTGTTTGGTGGTGATGGCAATGATCAAATTATAGGTTTGTCTGGTGATGACTATTTAGATGGCGGCGACGGTAACGACAGGTTAGATGGTGGATTCGGCAATGATATCCTGATTGGTGGTAATGGAAATGACATCTTATACGATGGAAGTTACAAGGATGGCGGTGGCAATGATATCCTTTTAGGTGGTAATGGAGATGATATTCTCAACGGTGGAAGCGGCAATGATATTCTTGTCGGTGGAAAAGGGAATGATATTCTGACGGGCGCTGGATACATACCCAGTGGTTGTTCTGGTGGTAGCTATGGAGTAAATGAAATAGATACCCTCATTGGAGGGGAAGGCAGAGATACATTCAACCTCGGAGGGCGGAATGCTGCTGGTACCTTCTCGGTTTACTATGATAACGGTAACAAATTCACCACTGGGGAGAATGACTACGCTCTGATTGCTGACTTTAACCCAAATGATGATATTATCCAGCTTGTAGGAACAGCATCTGACTATATCTTGGGATCATCTCCTGCTGGCTTACCAAATGGAGTAACTATCAACCTGAAAAAGCCTGATGGTGAATTGAATGAACTGATTGCAATTGTACCAGGTGTTTCAGATTTGAGTCTTGACAGCAACTACTTCAGATTTATCTAAGAGCGTGTTTATAAAATAGATTTGTCATTCTGAGTGGAGTGAAACGCAACGTTCGCCTTGGCGTGGCGAAGCCTCAGAATCAAGGGTTTGCATCATAGTCGAGAGATGCTACCCTATGGCTGACGCCACGCCTTACGGCTATCGGGAAGCCCTATGCCTGCGGCACGGCTGTGCCTATCGGGTTCGCAGTCGCCTAGGTCGGGAAACCCTCCTGCAGCGCTGTCTCACCGCTAGCCCCTAAGGGGGCGCTGCGCAAACGCGTCTACACTACGCTATCGCTACGTTCAGCATGACAAATCGAGGTTTTTGCCAAATTTATAAACACCCTCTAACGCTTGTTGTGATTTCGCATAGCCTTATGGATTTTCTTCCATTTTTCTTTTTGAGCTAAGTTGAGTCTTTCGTCTTGTTTACGCGCAAGATAGTTGAGTTCCTTCTGTAGCTTTTGGTAGTTCAGAAATCTTTGGTAGTCGAGTTTCCCTTCCTCCAAAGCCTGCTGTACTGCGCAACCAGGTTCGCAGTTGTGCTGGCAATTTCGGAAGTGACACTGCTGTACTAGTGTTTCGATATCTGCAAAAGTTTCCTGTAAACTTTCGTCACCCGCCCAAATTTGGATTTCCCTCATTCCTGGGGTATCCATAATTAAGCCGCCCGTTGGCAGTACAATTAACTCTCGATGAGTTGTTGTGTGTTTACCTCGGTCATCACCCTGTCGCACTGGTTGAACAGTTTGAACGGCTGTTCCCATGAGTTGATTAGTGATGGTAGATTTGCCAACGCCAGACGATCCTAGTAAAGCAACCGTTTGCCCAGGTTGGAGGTATGGCTTTAAGGCATTGAATCCTTGATGGTTGGTAGCGCTTAAAACTACGATGGGTATGCTGTAGGCGTTAAGCGTAGCTCTGCCGTAGGCAATCGCCTCCACTTGCGCCAAACACTGTTCAACATTCTCACACAAATCTGCCTTATTTAAGACAATCACCGGATTTGCACCGCTATCCCAAGCCAGAATAAGATAGCGTTCAATTCTTCTCGGGTTGAAATCTCCATCTAATCCAGAGACTAAGAAAACAGTATCAACGTTGGTTGCAACGATTTGTTCTTCTGTTTTCGCACCTGCTATTTTGCGGGAAAATTTGCTTTTCCTGGGCAAAATCTCATGAATAGTTGCTTGCTTTGCGGACTCTCTTGCACGGATAACAACCCAATCCCCTACTGCAGGTAAATCTTTGGTTTGGGAAGCCCGATACCGCAGTTTACCTGTCACTTCTGCTGACAGTTCTCCATATTCGCTGTAAAGGATGTATGTCTTTCTATGTTCAATGGCTACCCTACCAACAATAAATCCTTCTTGGCGATAGGGTTCAAAGCTGTTAGCAAAAAAATTGCTCCAGCCTAAAGAATCTAAATTCATTTAAACTTCCTCAATGTGTGCTACTTGTTTTGCACAAGGCGCACAGAGGATTTTTAGGTTTCATTCCTACAATACAAAGGACTGAACGATAATCTCTGCGCCTTGTGTTCGATGGTTTAGGATAGTCAAGCTCACCTTGACGGCTAACAATACACTCATCGTTCTTTCTCCTTACGCGCTTGTTAAAGATACTAACACTTGCGCCCTTGCTAATTCCGGATAACTAGGGCAAAACTCGTGAAGTTATTACCGTGTGTGCAATCCATCCATACCTTGTTTAATCCAACTCAAGCAATCGTATTCTGATGAAAATAACTTTGGTGCTGCAATATTATTCAGTGAGTCTGGAGGATAATGATCATAAAAATATCTTCCAGCCTCTTGAAAGACGATAATTAAGTTGTTGCGATAAACGTAGCGAAATTTAAAACTATCGCGATCACTGATAAAATCTGAATATTCGTCAATATGTTCTTTGGCAATATCAATAATATTGTCTATACTACTGCCATAGATTTCTGCTGGATTTTCTGCTTTGTGAAATTGGCTTTGATGAGCGATCGCTGATAGTAATCTATAGGAATAAATATCGTGACTATCAATTGTACCAAAGACAAACGGAATGATGAGATAACCTTTATATGAAACGGAATTCTCATAAAAAAGACGACTCATCTAACCCTCCTTTGGCTCTTCTACTCAAATTACCACAGTACGTTCACCACAAACTGAGTTGATTAGGGGGATTGTCCAGGATATTCCAAGGAAGAGGAGGAACTGTTGCACCACTGTGTTCCAATAACTTTTGAAAATGACGTGCATTTTCTGGCGATCGCTCTTCCACAGGACAATGAACAAAAAAATAAATTTGCCTTCCCTGCTGCAACCACTGCTTAATCTGAGTCACCCACTCTTCCATAAAAGGCTGATTCACTGGTAAGTTGGGATGGGAAATAAATCGAATCAGACTAAAAGGCGCTGTCACGCTAAATTGTACAGGGACTTTGGGTTTACGACGTTCAGATTGTATTTGTGGATCATCATCTCCAGTGTAGATAGGACGTGAATCTAGCAGAACCCTTCCAACACCAAGCCTTTCTAAAAGTGCTGTCAACTCACTAGCTAATGGTTCAGTAAACCAGTCTTGATGCCGAACTTCTAACGCCAAACGTACGCCTGTTTGCTGCAAAGCTTCCAAAAATGCGCCTAGATCATCAATCAGTGTAGGCGCATAACTGGGGGGTAACTGAGCAAAAACAGGTCCAAGACGTTTACCTAAAGGACGCATCCCTTCCAAAAATTTTAAAGCATCAGGGATATGAGGTTGCAGTTGTCCGTTGTGAGTCACATCTCGCGGTAATTTGAGACAAAATTCAAAATTTTCGGGTGTTTGTGTCGCCCAACGGGTGACTGTCTCTTGATTAGGCACAGCGTAGAACGTGGTGTTACCCTCAACAGTCGTGAAGCGTCGGCTATAGAGTTGCAAAAAATCACTTTGGCGAGTCCCTTGAGGGTAAAGTTCGCCTATCCAACCTTTATATGACCAAACAGCGCAACCAATGAAAAAGTTCACAATTTATTAAAAAAAAGTCGATTGTAGTTATATCCACTATTAAAAAAGTATATATAGCAATCCTAAATCATTTGTAAAATTCTCTCTTCTTTCTTTTCTTGGCGTTCTTGGCGTCTTGGCGGTTCGATATTTTTACAATTCAAATAGGATTGCTATAACCCTACAACGGTTTTAGAAATAACCATTAATGCAAGCATATAATAGCTAGGTTAGGACTTGTTCCTAACCCAGTCTCAGTCGTTAATATATAGAAACTAAAAAAGTCCCCTTATTTCAACCGAAACTCATCAAACTTAATAACCTCTGAATCCGGTTTACGTACATCAAAACGATAGCTACTCACTGTACCCGTACCTGTATCAAAGATACTAAAAACTGTGATGTCATTACTGGCAATGTAGGGCATTGGTTTACCATTCTCGCCTAACAACGGGACAATTGTAGGCACCACAGGTTCTAAACCATATGGATCACCAAGTTCAGCATAATCCTCTTTGTAGCCAACAGGAACTTCTCGCTTGTTGTCACTCCAAGCAGCACCATAAGAGTTACCAACATTCGAGGTTTCTAAAAAGTGCATTCCCGACTGACTACAAAAGCGATTCCACAAATGAGAATGCCCATAAAATACTAACTGCACACCCGCTGCTTCAAGTAAAGGCACAACATCACGGATCAGGTAATCTGCATTTTTGGGGTACTCGTAACGGATTGCCTTGATGTTACCATCAGCATCGTGTTCGATGATTTGTACAGGATTTGTATATGCTGGGACTATGTTACCACCCAATGTATGGGGCGGATGATGTAACATCACCACCTTGTACTTTGCTTGCTGAAACTCAGGAGTGTTGAGTTCTTGCACTAGCCAATTGTACTGCGTACTGCCTTTGGCAATTGGTTCATAAATATGTTGTCCGTAACCCCAATTCTCTGGGGTATTGAAATCTTTTTCCCGTTCTCGATATCTACCTCTAGCCTCTGCATACTCGTTAGGAGTCCGCCACATATTTGTCGCATACAGTACGACCAAACGTACATCACCAAAGCTGACTGCGTAGTAAGTTTTTCCACCTTCCTGACTTTGTGGTAAAGTGAAAATCTCTTCGTAAGTATCAGTATTAAAAGAATTATCTTTTAAGGATTCTTGTCCATACAACTTAAGAGCAACTGTACGAGGAATCGTAGCATCAAATTCATCATCTAGACTTCCATGATCACGACGTCCCATAATCTCATGGTTACCAATGCAAGTAAACATCGGCGCGTATTGAATGATTTCACCGCCTGTGTAGATTGTCTTGACTCCGTTGCTGTTCATTTCATAGTTAGCACGACCTTGCAAACAAGGAAAGAAAGCACCGCCACGATGATCATCAAACCATTCTGAGGCGCGATCAGGAGTATTGACCAAATCACCAGCGAACCAAACCGCATCGACTCGTCCAACTGTCTCCACCACCTTTTGCAAATTGGCTGCAACCATTGGCTTGATTTGATGGTCAGAAGTTAGTAGAATTTTCAGTGGTTTACCAGGACTAGGCTTGGATGCAAGGGTAAACATATTGCTACTAACGCTTTCGCCATCTTCCCGCACACTAGTGACACGGTAAGAGACTCGCGTGTCACTAGTCAAATCAGTAATCTCAGCCTCGTGTCGCCAAATATCACGCTGGACAGGATGTTGATAAACCTGTCCGTCTTGGGTTTGGTTTTCTAAGCATGAATTTTGGTCTTCGCGTGTGCGTCTGAGTTGAGTAGTTGTGGCAATAGCAGTTTGTGCTAAATTCTCACCGTAGGTAACTATGTGTCCATAACCAGCAAACTCGGTAAACCACACGACTCGCACTGAAGTTGCTGTAGGTAGTTGCACAAACGGATCGGTCAGTAACTGGGGTGGTGATGTCATATGTTTGCTCAGATAAACACACGTTTATCAGGTTAAGCGATTTAAGTGAAAGTTAGGTTAAGCGTTGAGTTTACAATCAACCAGTTATCAGTTATCAAGTACCCGCAGTATCAGTTATCAAGTACCCGCAGTATCTGTTATCAGGTAGGAAACAGACTCGTCCACCCCTTGTTCACTGTTCACTGCGATGGACTGAGCTTGCGTTGCCCTGACTCGCACTCTCGCGTAGTCGAAGTGGCTTTGTCGAAGCTTCGGCTAAGCGTAAAACGCACGCGGCTTGGGCGAACGCTCAGCTTAAAAGGGGTCGAAGTGTTCACTATTCACTGTTTTAATATACCTCTGTGGTCTGATGCTATTCGGCAGATCATAAATTTATAAATGAGATGGTTGAGAAAAAGCCGTATCATTACAAGCGTCATCTAGTTAGTGAGTAAATTATCTGCGTGCAACATGAGAAAAGTAGCACACTCGAAAAACTGGCTCCAGCAAAGCCGTTATAGTAATCGCGGAAGTGCTTACTTGTTTGCACCGATGGTTAGTTTTAACGTCATGGCAGAAGTTGGAGACACTCCACCTTAGTATTTCTTAGTTGCACTTGAATACAAATACCAAGATAAATTCAACAACAATTGTATTTTTACGTAGGTAAATGGAAAATATATTTATCCTACAGCTGGAAAATATCAGGAAAAAAGTTGTGTTGAAGAAGTAGTTGGTTTAACTGTAGATCTTAGCTAAAAATTACCAGTTATCAGCAGGAAGTTACCTCAAAGAAAATAACTCTATGGGGAATAATGTAAAAATCCTTATTTTTACATTCTCTGAGAAAGAAAACATTAGCCTATTTAGACGGTTTGATGGTTGATACTTCCACAATTCCAATGCAAGGCTTTTGAACTAGATCAGAGAAAATACTACTTGTGTATCTACCTAATATGAAACTATTACAAGTTTGTCTTGTAAATCTACATAAAATAAATTGTGTCGATTCAAAAAAAATATATATTGTGCATCTACCTTGAGGATTTTACAGTACCTGCACTCAAGAGTTTTCACATAACTTAAATTCAAATATTAAGGAAGTATGAGGAGTTTTTCATGTACCTCTCAATTCGCTCAATGCAATGATAAATTATCACTAAGAGTGGAAACGCAAAGTCAGAAAATACGGTTTTCCATCACACCATGCCAACTCAATACTTGTCAATCAACTTTACACAAGGATAATGTATTTCTTATGAAGATAGAGCAATTATTCTCAAAGTCACAGCGCTTTCAAGAACTTTTAGTTTTTACTTTAGTAAGCGGTCTACCTACAATTCTTTTAGGTCCAAAATTGCGTAATATACTCTACCGAAGTCTTTTTGCCCGTATGGGTAAAACAGTTTTTATTCAAGAGGGTGTTGAATTTATAAAAGCTTCTTGTATTGAAGTAGGTAATGGAGTGTTTCTTTTTAAAGGTGCTCGTATAGATGCACGAGGACATGAAAACAATAGAATATATTTGAACGATAAAGTAGCCATTGAGCGTAATGTTAGTATTGGGTGTTTGGAGGATTCATATATAGAGATTGATCAAGAGACCTTCATTGGTCCTGGCGTTTGTATTGCTGGACCTGGAGACATTAAAATAGGTAAACGGTGTCTGATCGCAGCAAATGCTGGAATATATGCAAATAATCATAATTTTGCAGACCCCAATGAGCCAATTAAATATCAAGGTATTACCCGCAAAGGAATTGTGATAGAGGATGACTGCTGGCTAGGACATGGTGTCGTAGTCTTAGACGGAGTCACTATCGGTGAAGGTAGTGTTATTGGTGCAGGAGCAGTTGTAACCAAAGATATTCCTCCGTTCTCAGTTGCAGTGGGAGTCCCGGCCAAAGTGATTAAAAGTCGCACTCGCAAACAATTGGTCAAAATTACAGAGTAAAAAATAGGAGCGACTATCAGGCTTTTTGTTAATTGCAAAACTTGATAGTCAAGTATTCATTGTCTAAAATGAAGTGGCATTGTTATCAATTGATGACAAAATAGTTAAAATTTGAAAAAAAATATGTGATTGTTTTAACAAAATTCTATATATTTTAATATAAACATTATAACTCCCATCGCCGAAAGCTCAAAATATAGGATTTTAGCCTAAAGTAAGCTGTTTTCTAAAGAATTCCTTTCTTCAGGGTTTACCCATTTACAAGGGTTCCACCTGAAAACCCCAGAGATGGTACAGATACAAAAATATGGTATAACCTGTAGAATTTCTAACGTTACAATTTGAAAAAATTCATTACGTTAAATTCCATGAATTCTTCCACAAACCAGGTTTATCCCGTTATTTGGCATAACAACTCGGTCTCACTGATTGACCAAACCCGTTTACCTAACGAGTATGCATTTGTAGAAATCCATCGCTGTTCAGATATGGTGCGGGCAATTAAAACTATGATTGTACGAGGTGCACCTGCAATTGGCGTGGCTGCAGCATATGGAATGTATCTTGGGGCACGGGAAATTGAAACGAGCGATCGCAATCAATTTTTGAACCAATTGGACAAAGTAGCCCAACTGCTACGTACGACTCGTCCGACAGCAGTGAATTTATTTTGGGCAATTTCACGAATGCTGAAAACCGCCTACGAAACTTTTGGAACAGTAGAAGACATTAAACAAACCCTGCTGAATACAGCCCGATCTATCAACGCGGAAGATTTGCAAACCTGCTATGCGATTGGCGACAATGGGTTGGCAGTCTTGCCTCAAACTCCAGAAAAACTCACAATTCTAACCCATTGTAACGCTGGAGCATTAGCAACCGCAGGTTACGGAACTGCTTTGGGTGTCGTGCGTTCTGCTTTTCGAGAAGGGCGTTTAGCACGCGTGTTCGCCGACGAAACTCGTCCTCGCTTGCAAGGTGCGAAACTGACGGCATGGGAATGTGTCCAAGAAGGCATCCCCGTTACACTCATTACTGACAGTATGGCAGCTCACTGCATGAAGGAGGGTTTGATTGATATCGTTGTTGTTGGTGCTGATAGAATTGCTGCTAACGGAGACACAGCAAACAAAATTGGTACGTATAGTTTAGCACTCGTTGCTAAAGCACATAATATTCCTTTCTATGTTGCTGCACCCCTTTCCACCGTTGATTTTTCTTTATCCCACGGTAACGAAATTCCAATAGAAGAGCGCAATCCAGACGAAATCTACCAAATTGGCGACACTATTATTACACCAACTGGCGCAGAATTTTATAACCCAGCTTTCGATGTCACACCAGCCCAGTTGATTACAGCAATAATCACAGAAAATGGGGTGTTTGCTCCAGGGGAATTAACAAAATCCCGGATCAAGCAATTTGCTTAACTGTTATAGTCCTTAAAGAGAACTCAAAATCAGAACTCAGAATAGGTATAACAAAGCAAAAACTGTGTGTCCTTGTAGACATAATTATTCTGAGTTCTGCATTCTGCATTCTGACTTTTTGTCCCTTGTAACTAATAAATAAGGACTAATGACTAATTCCAAGCAGGGTGAGATAGTAAAGAAGCAATCACTCGCACTCCACGTAGTTGGTTGGATAAAGGTAGATGACCTCTCGGAGCGCTTAGATCCCAAGTAAACTCGTTAGGGTAGCGCGTCCAGTTATTGCCTTTTTTCCAACCAATTTTTTCCCAAAGATTTTCCCAGTTTTTACCCAGACTCAACCAAATTTCTCGCTGTACGGTAAAACCAAATTTTCCTTCCGAGTGGACTAACCACAGGCTGTTGATGGTCTTTAAGTCAGTGGCTGGGAAATTTCCTATTTCAGTAAAATACAACCATTTTCTTTGCACCGCACCTGGTCCTGCGAGTTCACACATTTTTTGTAAAGTCATGCGATCAGCGGCTTGAAAGTCAGAAGCTGCAAGTAATTGTTGTACAGAACTGTAATCAATGCCACATTCTGATGTCAGAGGTACGATCCCATTCGGGAAATAAGCTTGCAAAAAATCTTTTGCCTTGGATGAATCAGAATTATAAAGAACCTGGTATACTTTGCCATCCACCCAAGTTGCAGGATTTTCTTTACGTCCAAATAAAAATTCCATCAGGACATCTAAGCCTGTATCTCCCAGGTTAGCTAACTGTGGGATCACCTGCTGTTGGGTGTTAGTAGACCCAGAGACCAACGGTTGGCGGAGGGAGTCGATGTTACTATGAGTGCCTGATACAATCAATGGGTCTGTCATGCTATTACTCGCGGAATGCAGTTGGTGAACAAGCTACTGGCTATCAGGTCTTGTGGACGGGCGTTGCACTGATAGCGAAGAGTAGTTTACAGGAAATCGCAAAGAATGCCCACTCATTACTTTACTTTGGTTATCCGTGACTACGAAATAAGGACGCTCTTAACGAATAAATTCACAATTGATTTGGCTTTGGTATATATTCAAAGAGTATACTAATAAAGCGTCTAGGCTTAAAGAATAGCGACGGTTTGAAGAAATCCCACGCAAGAGTGCCCACGATGCAAACAGGGGAAAGAAAACTCTGCGCCTCATAAACTTCACACATCTATCAAAACAAGACACAGCAAAATCTACTAGCCTTCCAGACATGAGTTTTTCTCCTTTGAGTTCATCCCCCAAAGGGTACTATGTTGCAGCGTAGCCATCAGGAGTGTTTGATGTACGACAAAATTACCCCGCCCACAACCGGAGCAAAAATTACCTTCAAGAATGGAGAGCCAATTGTTCCGGACAACCCGATTATCCCTTTTATTCGAGGTGACGGCACGGGGATTGATATTTGGCCCGCTACCGAGAAAGTCCTTGATGCTGCAGTGGAAACGGCATACAAGGGTAAGCGGAAGATAAGTTGGTTTAAGATTTATGCCGGAGATGAGGCTTGTGAATTATACGGTACATATCAGTATTTACCCCAAGATACTCAAACGGCAATTAAAGAGTATGGTGTTGCTATAAAAGGACCTTTGACAACTCCTGTTGGAGGTGGAATCCGGTCTCTCAATGTAGCACTGCGGCAAATTTTTGACCTCTATGCCTGCGTACGTCCTTGCCGCTATTATGCAGGTACACCCTCACCTCATAAAAATCCAGAAAAACTTGATGTCATTGTCTACCGGGAAAATACGGAAGATATTTATTTGGGGATTGAGTGGCGACAAGGTGATGAAATTGGCGATCGCCTGATTTCTATCCTCAACAACGAACTTATTCCCGCCACAGCAGAACACGGTAAAAAGAGAATTCCTTTAGACTCAGGCATTGGCATCAAACCCATCAGCAAAAAGGGTTCTCAGCGCTTGGTACGACGTGCCATCAAACACGCCTTGCAACTCCCCAAAAATAAGCAACAGGTGACTTTGGTGCACAAAGGCAACATAATGAAGTACACTGAAGGCGCTTTCCGCGATTGGGGTTACGAGTTGGCAACGACCGAGTTTCGCAATGAGACCATTACCGAAAGGGAATCTTGGATTTTGAGTAATAAGGAGAAGAACGCCAATATCTCCTTAGAAGAAAACGCCCAAATGATAGATCCTGGATTTAACGCCCTGACCAAAGAAAAGCAAGCTCAAATTGTCAAGGAAGTTGAAACAGTTCTTAACTCAATTTGGGAAACTCACGGTAATGGCAAGTGGAAACATAAAATAATGGTCAATGACCGCATTGCCGATAGTATTTTCCAACAAATTCAAACTCGCCCGGATGAGTATTCCATTCTGGCAACAATGAACTTGAATGGCGATTACTTGTCTGATGCAGCGGCTGCTATTGTTGGCGGACTGGGAATGGGACCAGGGGCAAATATCGGCGATGCATGTGCCATTTTTGAAGCCACCCACGGTACAGCACCCAAACACGCAGGGTTAGATAAAATAAACCCCGGTTCAGTGATTTTGTCCGGTGTGATGATGCTGGAGTTTTTGGGTTGGCAAGAAGCGGCTGATTTGATTAAGAAAGGCTTAGGCGATGCGATCGCTAACAGTCAAGTTACCTACGACTTGGCGCGCTTGCTAGAACCCCCAGTCGAACCCTTAAAGTGTTCTGAATTCGCTGACGCAATCATTAAACATTTCAGTTAGTGCAAAGTTGCTAAAATTTTGCTTTTTAGCCCCTTCTCCGTTCATGGAGAGGGGGTTTAAGTTTTTCATAGGTACTTAATATGCTTTATAAGCTGCCACAAGCCTCCTCTTATGTAAGCTACTCTTTTCCTAACCTAAAGATTAGCTAAAAATTGACCTCAGAGGACGCAGAGAAAATAGCGCTAGCCACCATAGCTTTCAAGATTTTGAAAATCGGCAATTAGATCTGTCACCGAAGACATTTTTCGTGCGTTACGCTAATCTGCAAGCTAAGGCTCACTGGCAACTCAGAGAAAAAAGTTATTTATGACCTTTGAGAGCCTTTCTAAAGTTTTGACGATAGGATTTATTTGTGGCAAACAAAGCTGGCCATAATAAAGCTAATTTTAGGCGATTGGGCAGAGTTCGCTGGAAGTTAGTCCGGTTAAATCCATTAAAGAACTTCCAAGCACCACCTGTATAAACCACCACTAATCCAAAGACAAGTAATTCCATTGCGCACAACTCCACAACCAATTGGTCAGAATTTGAGTTAAGTTTTACCTACACTATATTGGCACTTTAATAATAACGAGAACGAAAACCAATTGAGTCAGGCACAAGTCACAAGAAGCAGCAAACTGCTTGTGAATACTTTGACTGTCGCTTTTGGTGGCATCATACGTTAATTAATACATTTATATATCAAGTTTAGAGTAGCTTCGTGGATTGTGACCATTCACTCGTCAGTCGTTCAGAAAGCTTTTGGGGCGCTGCACTCTTACAGCACACGCTGCTTATGCCAAAAGTACAGCGACAAATCACCACAAAGAGATCAGCTACCTGATTTGCCCTTCTACTGCGCCTAAAGCTTTGAGCGTAGTCTTCTGAGCTTCGGTTAATCCCGTAACCCCAGTGATATTCATACCTTCGTACGGTCTAGGCGATCGCAGTGTTTTTAAACATTCACCCGTTCTGATATCCCACAGCTTAATTGTCTCATCTTGGCTACCACTGACCAGGGTGTGACCATCATGACTGAAAGCGACAGACCATATCCGATTGGTATGCCCCTGTAAGGTTTTGAGGCATTGACCGGTGTGGATATCCCATAATTTTACCGTTTGGTCATCACTACCACTGGCTAAAGTGTGACCATCAGGACTGAAAGCTACTGACCAGACCCAACTAGCTCCATGTAAGGTTTTGAGGCATTGACCCGTGTGAACATTCCATAACTTTACCGTTTGGTTTTCACTGCCACTGGCTAAAGTGTGACCATCAGGACTAAAAGCTACTGACCGTACCCAATTAGCTCCCGGCAAAGTTTTGAGGCATTGACCGGTGTGGATATCCCATAATTTTACCGTTTGGTCATCACTGCCACTGGCTAAAGTGTGACCATCAGGACTAAAAGCTACTGACCATACCCATCTGCTATGCCCTTGCAAAGTTTTGAGGCATTGACCGGTGTAGACATCCCATAACTTTACGGCTTGGTCATCACTGCCACTGGCTAAAGTGTGACCATCAGGACTGAAGGCTACTGACCAGACCCGATTGGTATGCCCTTGTAAAGTTTTGAGGCATTGACCGGTGTAGACATCCCATAACTTTACGGCTTGGTCATCACTGCCACTAGCTAAAGTGTGACCATCAGGACTGAAGGCTACTGACCATACCCGATTGGTATGTCCTTGTAAAGTTTTGAGGCATTGACCCGTGTAGACATCCCATAACTTTACCGTTTGGTCATCACTGCCACTGGCTAAAGTGTGACCATCAGGACTGAAGGCTACTGACCAGACCCGATTGGTATGCCCTTGCAGAGTTTTGAGGCATTGACCGGTGTAGACATCCCATAACTTTACCGCTTGGTCATCACTGCCACTGGCTAAAGTGTGACCATCAGGACTAAAAGCTACTGACCAGACCCGATTGGTATGCCCTTGCAGAGTTTTGAGGCATTGACCGGTGTAGACATCCCATAACTTTACCGCTTGGTCTTCACTGCCACTAGCTAAAGTGTGACCATCAGGACTGAAGGCTACTGACCAGACCCAACTGCTATGTCCTTGCAGAGTTTTGAGGCATTGACCGGTGTGGACATCCCATAACTTCACCGTTTGGTCTTCACTGCCACTAGCTAAAGTGTGACCATCAGGACTGAAGGCTACTGACCTTACCCAACTGCTATGTCCTACACAGGTAAAAAGCAGCTTTCCATCTTCAACTTGCCATAAGTGAGTCTCACCATCAGCATCACCTGTAGCCAAAAGTTTACCATCAGAGCTAAATGCCACTGACGAAATACTAACCAAAGTTTGAGAAAAAACGGATTTAGCTAGATCAGCATTGGCAAAATTCACATGATGCAAATTCACGCCTTGTAAATATACTTGCCAAACGCTTAGATTAGAAAAGTCATAGCCACTTAAATTAGCCTGTAGTTGACAAAGCATATTCAAAACATTTCCCCCTGCATATCCTGGCTCTGGTAGAGATTGTTCTTGCAGTTGTAGTAGAATTTGATTTAACTTGTTTTCTATATTTTTAGTAACTCTAAAAATAGCCATCAACCTATCTCTAACTGGTTTAAGTATAAGGTTGACTTGAGTATTCCTAATATAATCTTTTGCTGTAGCTTCAATCAGAGCATGACTCATGAATAATGCTATTTTACCTGTGGTAATTTCTTGAAAAAGATGTTCAACTAGTCGGTCTGTCATATACTCCATAACCACAGGTTGGAGTGTGAATAATGCATTACTTTTCTCAATAAGTGATCGCCTACGCAGGGATTCCAGAGCTTCCAGTAATTCCCTTTTTAGTAATGGACGCACAATATTATCTAATAACTCTTCCAAGGAAGCTAACTCACGCTTAATTGCCAACCAGTACATGATTTCTTTTTCTAGCTCTGACAAGCGCTCAAACTGCTGGTCTAATAAATTTCGGGTGTCGCCAAAAATAATTTCCCCTTCATTGAGAAAAGTACCGATACTACCACCAAATAATTCTCGGATCGGCTCAGAAACTAACTTTAATGCCAAGGGATTGCCTGAATAACTTTTCACCAGCTTTGCCCATTCTTGTTCCGACCCAAATAAGCGTTTATCCTTGAGAATTTCTTGCCCTTCTATTTGTTCCAAGCCTGGTAATGATAGCGATCTGACTGGTGATTCTTTCCCCTCCATAGGTGCAAATTCTTTCGGTTTTTCGCGAGAGGTTAGTACCAAGCAACTAATATGAGGTTCTTCCCCCACCCGTCTGAGCAACTCGCCATAACCCTCATATTCTTCCCTATAGTGTCCTGCGCGATCACCCCCTAGCAAAATCGTCTCAGCATTATCTAGTACCAACAGACTTCGGCGCTCTCGTAAATATTGAATCAGCAGCGTTACTCTACCATCTACAGTTTCTGGTAAATCAGTTTCCCTCTCCTCAGACAAAAATCGGATGAGGTTAGCCAACATTTCTTTAGCAGGTGGGGCATTGCGAAGCGATCGCCAAATGAAGTACTCAAAATTATCCTGAACTTCGTCTGCCAGCTTGACGGACAAAGTTGTTTTGCCAATTCCTCCCATACCCAAGAGTGCTACTAGTCGGCAGTTATCCTTGACAATCCACTGCTTTAGTTGAGACAGTTCTGTTTCCCGTCCACAGAAGACACCACGGATACTAGGTGCTTCGCCCCAATCTTGGTGCTTGTTAACAATTTGTTTAACACTCTCAGAAGATGCTTGATATTCAAATTCGAGAACTTGCTGTAACTTGACTAACTTCCCAGGACCACCACCACCGACATCAAATTTCTTGTAAACCTCGCTCAATCTTTTGCGTACCGCTTCAGCACTGATATTTAGTTCCTTAGCAGCCTCACTTGGTGATTTTCCCTGCACGGCAAGAAACAAAACCTCAAGTTCACTACTAGACAGACCACGTCTACCAGCTAAAACTTCCAGAAATTCTGCGGAAACAGCACTCATACTAACTCCCAGAAGGGCTACATCACTCATTTTACCTCACTCTGTGAGGATAACCCAGGGTATATCTTCTAGATATTCATCCTGTCATCAAGTTTTTACATCATTGTCTGCTTGACAAGGTAACTTAGTTACTTTAAAGTGAGTTAACAAGTCCCAAAGTTAAGTAACTTAGTCAGTTTATGGTTAGTCCAAAGAAACTTAGTGAGTGAAATGCGAAGGGAAAAGCCACAACCCCTGCCAACTCGACTTAGGTTCAGTATGACTACTGCGTTTGCTTCTCACTTTACGTCATGGAGGATGCAATCGCTCGTTAGATTCAACTCTCAACAAAGGTCAAGAACTATGAAAACTAATTTGACACAAGACCATCATCTGCTACTCAAGTTAGCTTGTAAGGGACTTAGGTACTTTCTGTTGACTCTGCTTGGCTTTGCGATCGCCTATATTGTGTCTGCAGTCTTTGGTGTTACCCCTGTGATCAAGATTCTGCAATCACCAAGTCTATGGCAATGGTTTATCCGGATAGCAACTTTTATCTTCTGTCTGTTTGCGATCGCCATCATGTTAGACTCTTGGCGATAATTTGCCGTGGAGGTTTTGCCTTGGACATTCTTGGAATTTAAACAACGACAGTTTGTCTAAGTAAATAAGATTTGGGGTTCGGCAATTGAGAATGTCTTTTTTAACTCAGTGCGAGAGACTATATACCAACTGCAAACAGACTTATTCAAAATATTTTCTGCCTCACGCACTCATGAGGGGCTTACTATCCAACTCAAAGTTTTCAGCTAAATTCACTGCCTTTGGCTGACTTCCACTCAGCCAAAGGCTATCAAATAGGAGATTAGCTCATGTCAGACAATAGCAACAATGGTCAAAATAAAGAGATACTTTCACCAATCATAATTATCTTACTCACTTGGTCACTATTTTTGGCTACTGTGGACAGTGACAACCGCCCCATATACTTTAAGATCGTGGACTTAGTCGTTGTCTATTCTTTAAAATCAGAACGCAAAATGAGAGAGTTAAACAATCACAAGGATAGACACGGTTCAAAAAACGTAGAAAACTCAGATGACTTCAGATAATTCACCAAATAATTCTGATAATCTGGATCACTTTGGTGTATCTGCTTATAAATAACTAAGTTGCAACATAACCCAATCAACTACATCGCCACATCCTTAACTAAAAAATCCAATTCGCGTTGCATTTGGATGTAAACTAAATCATAACAAGCATCCACATATTCACGGTCATGAGCCGCTTGTGTGCCATAACGTTCAAAAACAATCGGAGCACAGACACGGGTGTGAATTTGGACGGGTAAGGGAAAATTGGGTAGCGGACCAATACCCAAGCCCCAAGGCAAACCTAGATATATGGGAAATACTCCTGGGTCTATCTGGTATAACCAAGGGACACCCCACTCATTTAACTGTTTAGCCTGTTCGTAGCAATCACCCAAAACAATGAAGGTATCATGTGCCCCTACAGAGATAACCGGAATGATTGGTACTGACTTTTTTAATGCCAGTTTGATAAATCCTTTATGACCAGCAAACTGAATCTTGTAACGCTGGCTATGAGGACGAAACATATCGTATTGTCCTCCCGGATAAACTAGGACACTTGCACCGATGTCAAAGGCGGCACTTGCCATTTTGGGATGTGCGGGAATGGCTCCCGTTTTTTGTGCGATATTGGCGATTGGAGGACTGACTTTCCACGCAGAAGGGTGCGTTAAACCATACACTAAACGTTGCGTGCCAAAGCGACGGAACCAATCGTACATCATCATATGTAAGTCGGGACACGCCATCCCACCATTGTGTGAACCAACCAGCAAAACTTTTCCATCCTCTGGAATGTGATGCCAACCTGAAGTTTGTACTCGAAAGTAGTAGCGGTAAAACCATTCCCATATTGGCATCAACGATTCAATAAATTGGGGTTCTCGCGTCGATAACGTCCAACCTGGTAATGATGTAGTTGAATTTTGATGACTCATAAATTGTTTTTTTACTAACACATATTATGGGTGGACAAGATGTGGCTCAGCAGTTTATCTCAGGCAAATAGACATCTCCGAAAAATAATTAAATTATCGAATGTCCTCTAAAAAAATTTAGGTAGTGACGCGATAGCTAGCCCCTTAGGGGGGGGCTGCGCAAACGCTGCTCCGCTCCGCGCAGATCGCCAATAGTTAAAGACTCTCAGTGTCCAACACCATCGGCAGCTTTGAGCGCTGTCTCACCGCTCCCTTGTCTACGCAGTTTTTAAAGACACTTGCTCTAAAACACGACCTGCGGCTTTAATCAAATCTGCTGCCTTTTCACCAATCATAATTGTAGGTGCATTCGTATTTCCCGTAATGAGGGTTGGCATAATGGATGCATCCACAACTCGCAACCCCTCAACACCATGTACCCGTAGTTCGGGATCTACAACTGAATCGGCGTCAGTTCCCATTTTGCAAGTGCCGACAGGGTGGTATACACTGTCGCAGGTTTCTCTGATATAAGCTTGGAGTGCTTCATCGCTAGTTACATTGGCACCAGGAGCAACTTCCTCGCCTCGGAACTCATCAAATACACTTGAGTTACACAACTGGCGGATAATTTTAATTCCTGCAACTAGCTTTTGCACATCGGATTCACTCTGGAGATAGTTCATTCGGATTATCGGTGAATCATTAGGGGAAGCAGAACGCAGACTGACACTGCCGCGACTTTGGGGATTAGTCAGACACACTGAAGCAGCGAATCCTGGACCTTCGCGGGCATAAGCAGGATGTGTCCACAATACAGGAGCAGAGTAAAGCTGTAAATCTGGCGCAGCATCTAAACGACCTTCAGTATGCAGAAACAATCCAGCTTCCGCGAGATTGCTGGTTGAGGCAGGTTGCAGATCCTGGGTGGCTTGATGTGCCACGGCGACGTGAAGGTGATCTTGAAGGTTCTGACCGACACCAGGTAAATTAACAACTACGGGAATGTCGAGCGATCGCAGGTGTTCTGCATTCCCAATTCCAGAAAGCATCAACAGTTTGGGCGAATCGATCGCCCCAGCCGAGAGAATAACTTCCTGTTGCACAAAGGACTGGTGTATCCTTCCCTGGTGTATGTATTCCACTCCTACCGTGCGCGTTTCCTCAAATAATAACCGAGTCACTAACGCACCAGTAGTAACTGTTAAGTTAGGGCGATCCAAAATAGGTACTAAAAACGCTGCCCCTGCACTGTGTCGCTTACCATCTTTGATAGTCAACTGATAAAGTCCCGCACCTTCTTGTTGCTCTGCGTTGAAGTCGAGATTGCGTTCGTAGCCAAGTGCGACGGCTGCTTCTACAAATCTTTGTGATGTCACCGCCGGGGCAATTGGATCAGTAACGCTCAACTCCCCATCGACACCGTGAAACTCGGATGCGCCATGCTGCTGGTTTTCAGATTTCTTGAAGTAAGGCAACACATCTTCGTAACTCCAACCGGGATTACCTAACTCTTGCCAGCGATCATAATCATGACGGTTGCCTCGGATGTAGATCATAGCGTTGATCGAACTAGTGCCGCCCAGGACTTTACCGCGCGGACAGTAGATTTTGCGCCCATTGAGGTGTGGTTCTTCTTCTGTAAAATATGCCCAGTCCACCTCAGTACCCCACAGTTTGACCCAATCTAGAGGAACTTCGTGTTCTGCTAAGTGAGGCGGATTGCCTGCTTCCAGCAACAATACAGTTGTTTTACCGTCTTCTGTCAAACGATTGGCGACGACACAGCCGGCCGAACCTGCACCAATCACAATATAATCATATTGATTCATAACATCTCCACTTGTGTTTTGGTATCAGCTATTTTTGCACTTTAAATAAAGTTCAGTTTGTGACTTTTTTTGTATAAAAGTTCATGTTTTTGGGCTTTTCTCTGTATTCTTAACTTTCAATCGTACAAGCTAGCAACATGAGCATTGGGGCGCTCACACTTTATAAGGTAGAGATGGTAAGACTTTAGCTGTTTCCGGAAAGGTCTAATGAATATCTTATTGTACTACGCGATAAATTTGGCAGTTTTATTCAGTCTAATCCTGAAGCAACGGTAAAAACGTTCTGCAAATGTAAGCTGCAAGCAATGATTCACTCTAGAATACAAGTATGGAATCAACTCAAACTCAACTCTTGCGACTGTCGCAAGGACAACTTAATCTACTAGAACGTTGTCCCCGTCAATTTCAACACACGTACCTAGAGCAACTTCATTCTCCCTTAGATCCAGAACATGAGGAACGGCAAACTTTAGGAAGCCGCTTTCACCTGCTAATGCAGCAGCGAGAAATGGGTTTACCTATTGATACTTTCCTACAAGAGGATGCTCAACTACAAAGCTGGATGTCAGGTTTCGCAAATGCAGCACCAGAAATTTTAAACTCTATTCCCAATAGCCAAACTTTTCGTGAAAGCGAACACTACCGTACTCTGCAAGTTCAAGACTATTTACTCACGGTTATTTATGATTTATTAATTGCTGATAACCAGCAAGCACAAATTCTTGACTGGAAAACTTATCCCAAACCATCTCAAAAACGCAAGTTAGAACAAAATTGGCAAACACGTCTTTACCTGTATGTTTTAGCTGAAACAAGTGATTATCTGCCAGAAAATATCTCTATGACTTACTGGTTTGTCCAATCCGAAGGTAAACCGCAAAGTATGAAATTTAGCTACAACACCACTCGACACCAACAAACAGCAAAAAAACTTAACCAGCTTTTAAGTCGATTCACAGATTGGATGAAACGCTACTACCAGGGAAAACTATTTCCCCAAGAACCAGAAGGTAGCAAAGCCTGCGACTACTGCCAGTATACAACACGGTGCAATAGACAAAGCCGTGCCGAAGACACGAACTCACCTACTATTTCTGGGCAGATATCTCCTACAAATTCTACAATAGTAGAGACGAATCTACTGAATATAGCTAGCATTCAAGAAGTCAGTCTGTAAATAACAGATAACTTTTTGATTATTATTTTATGCATTTTGATGAAAATGATGCGGTTTATGTCCGCGAAATACGAATAGATGACATAGCCCCCGTTTATCACTTGGGTGAAGAGTTATTTACCAGCGATTCATATCCTTATTTATATCGTTGCTGGGATGAGTGGGAAGTTATAGGACTTTATAATACTGATCCAGAATACTGCCTGGTTGCGGAAGTTGATGGAGAACTGGCAGGATTCGTTTTAGGAACTATTATTACCAAAGCAAGCTGGACTTACGGATACATTCTGTGGCTAGGAGTCAGTCCGAAATTTCAGCGTCGCCGTGTGGCAGACAAGCTGGTTGATAGAGCTATTGCACGTATGATTGAAGATGGGGCGCGGTTCATGCTGGTAGACACTGATCCGGCAAATACTCCCGCCGTGAAGTTTTTCAACCGCAAGGGTTTTGGCAATGTTCGTCAGCATGTTTTCTTGTCGATGAATTTAAGCAAGCACGATTATTATGGCAGACTTATTGAATATGAACATCAAAAAGCTGAAAGGGCAGGTTACAGACGTTCTCGTCCTGCAATGCGTCCTCGCAAGTCGGATGCAGTTGCAAGTGAAGTCGCGCTGAATACTTTGGTGAGTGAACCTCAAATTTCGGAGGAAGAAGCACCTGTTTAACAGTTATCAGTTATCAGTTATCAGTTATCAGTTACTTAATAGCTGTTCACTGTTTTCACAGACTGATTGGCTAAATCATGATTTAGTATTTGGAACCGCACCCTCGACGCGAATGGACGCAGATAAATTATTTGGCGTTGCTGAATCAAGTTGAATTAAGTAGGGTGGGCATTGCTCATGCCCAACGCCAGATGCCTACGGAGGGAAACCCTCCTGCAGCACTGGCTCCCCTACAGTAGATGTGTATTTCTCAAAATTCAGTTTTTGTTGATAAATCTCTGATTTTTATATGCCAGAACAACAGTGGATTCTTGCGACAACTGAACAACCCCCCGAATGGTTTATCCAAGCGGTGAAGCAATATGCACCTGCATCGGGTGGACATTTTGCCGCGCAGTTGTTGTGGCAACGAGGAATACGAGAAAATACACAATTAGGCGCTTTTGTCAATTCACAAGCTTATCAAGCTGCGAGTCCATTTGAGTTTGGGCAAGAGATGCATCTGGCGGTGGAACGGTTGCAACAAGCACGAGATGCTGGGGAAAAAGTTGCTATTTGGGGAGACTTTGACGCTGACGGTATCACGTCTACGGCTGTTCTGTGGGATGGTTTGGGACAATTTTTTGCTCAAAATACGCAGCTTGTTTATTACATTCCTAATCGCTTAACTGAATCTCATGGCTTGAATTATCAAGGAATTGATAAGCTTGCAAAACAGGGCTTTCAGTTGATTGTGACTTGCGATACTGGCAGTACAAATATTAATGAAATTATTTATGCTAAGCAGTTAGGTGTAGATGTTATAGTCACAGACCATCACACTTTACCTGCACAACGTCCCCCTGTAACGGCAATTATTAACCCTCGCTATTTGAGCGAAACACATCAACTGTTTCATCTTTCTGGGGTGGCGGTGGCTTACAAGTTGGTGGAAGCTTTTTATCAAACTCTGCCAAATGTCCCGCAACAACCGCTAGAGGATTTGTTGGATTTAGTTGCAGTTGGACTGATTGCTGATTTGGTGCAGTTGAGTGGAGATTGTCGCTATTTGGCACAGTTGGGAATTGGGCGACTGCAAGAGGATTTTAAGAAAACACCAGATAAGAGGCGGCGTCCGGGTGTCGGGCGGCTGTTGGAATTATGTCAGAAAAGTGGCGATCGCCCCACAGATATTTCCTTTGGTTTAGGTCCGCGAATTAACGCTGTCAGCCGCATTCAAGGCGATGCTTCTTTTTGCGTGGAATTACTAACAAGTCGTGCTCAAGAGCGTGTGAAAGAACTTGCAGAAGTCACAGAATTAGCAAACACCCGTCGCAAGTCTTTGCAGAAAGATGTTGCTGGGCAAGTTGCGCAAAAACTCTCCAAAATGGACTTATCAACCACCAGCGTTATTGTCTTGGAAGATCCTCAATGGGCTATTGGTGTTTTGGGGTTAGTTGCAGGACAAGTCGCACAGGAGACAGGACGCCCGACGATTCTTTTGAGTACAGAGGTAGCCGGGGAGCAAGGGAGCAATTCATCTTCTCTTTTGGCTAGGGGTTCGGCGCGATCAGTAAACTCGGTTGATTTATACCAATTAGTAAAAGACCAAGCACATTTGTTGCATCGATTTGGTGGACATCCTTATGCAGCAGGGTTAAGTCTTCCAGTAGAAAATGTACCTTTATTTACACAGGCAATTAACCAGAGGTTACGTCAATCTCTGGGAGGAGCAAACCTAACACCAACTGTACAAGCTGACTTGGCTGTAACAGTAGCAGATTTGGGGAAAGATTTATTTTTGGAACTGAAGCTGCTAGAACCTTGTGGAATGGGGAACCCAGTTCCGAAACTTTTGATTGAAAATTGCTGGTTTGAAAATGCTTGGCATCGCAATCAGCAAGATTCGCAGGGGAAAAAGGTACAGTACATAAAAGCCGAGTTTGATATTCGAGATGACTCGACGAGAAATCCTTTTCCTGGCGTGTGGTGGGGACACTATAAAGATGAATTACCTCCCGGACGATCTGACTGTATCGCAGAACTGGACTACAACACCTTTAAAAAACGCTATGAAATCCGACTGATAGCTGTTCGTTCCCGGACAAACTCAGCACTGAATACGCAGCATGCAGGACTCATTTTAGATTTACGCAACCAACCATTAGAAAAAGACTTAGCACTGACTACTCAGCATTCAGCACTCATACTGCAAGAGTGTCCAACAAGTTGGGACGATTTACGCGGACATTTGAGGCGATCGCTTCACAACCAACAACCCCTCGTGCTTGCTTGGTTGAAACCAAATCCCCAACCACCACAACAAATCTGGCTTACCCTTGTAGGAATTGCCAAATATCTAGGCCGCACAAATCAACCTGTTACCCGTATCCAGTTATTAGAAAAACTTAGTATTAACGACCAAACCTTACTTTTCGGGTTAAGAAGTTTGAGATACTTAGGTTTTAATATCTCACGTCAAGACCGTATGTTGGTTTTCACTCAGCACTCTACCATTGAAACAACTCAAGCAGAAGCTGCTGTGGAAAAATTTTTAGCTGCCGTTCGGGAAGAACAATTTCAGCGACAGTATTTTGCGGAAGTTCCGTTATCTATAATTGAGGCGATCGCGTAAGCACACGCTTAATTCCCTAATTCGCTTAAAAAAGTATTTCAATCTACTAAAAAATTAGTTCCAGTTGTTTAGTCCATTTTAACTCGTGTCCGCCACCATGCCAAAGACAATCGGAATTTGGGGTGTCGCTCACAGGTTCCATTGTGGGATAATACCCGCGATTGATTTGATGGGCGGCTGTGCTCCATCTCACATTAAGTTACATGCAAGGAGGCGGTCAAACACTTCACCGGGGCAGTTAGAGTTGCCGTTGTAGGTTTCTTCAATGGGTTTTTCCAACTTATAAGTAGCAGATTATAGGGGAACAGCGATCGCATCATTATAAAAATATAACTTTTATTGAAAAAATAATGCCGACTCACCAGCAACTCAAACAACTACGAGATGCATTAATCAGTGCCTTTCCCGAAAGGTCATTGCTGGAACAATTGTTATATTTTGAGTTAGAAAAAAATTTAAACCAAATCACTCAGGATAGCAATTTACAAACCATTGTCTTCCAATTGATACAAACGGCACAAGCTCAAGGATGGCTTGTTGATCTAGTTCGCGCTGCACGAAAAGAAAACCCTGGAAACTTGGAGTTAGCAGCTATTGCCAAAGAATTGTTGCCATCAGAAACACCCCTTATTCTCTTGCAAAAGTCAACTAATCCTGTTTCCTTGCCAGAACCAAGTACTCGGCAGCAGAAAATTTTGATTTTGGCAGCAAATCCAAAAAATACCAGTAGACTGCGTTTAGACGAGGAGTTACGTGAAATTGAACAAGGTCTACAAAGGGCACGGCAACGCGAGCAATTTGAAATCAAGCTAGCGTTGGCAGTCCGTTCTAGAGATATTCATCGCTCTATTTTGGATTTCAAGCCAAGTATCGTTCACTTCTCCGGACATGGAGCAGGACTTAACGGTCTTATTTTCGAGGATGAAACAGGGCAAGCAAAGCTGGTAGATGCTTTGGCTCAAGCTAAACTATTTAAGCTGTTTGCCAATCAGGTCAAATGTGTAGTCCTTAATGCATGTTATTCAGAGATTCAAGCCAAGGCGATGGCTCAACATATTGATTACGTCATTGGAATGAGCCAAGCAGTTGGGGATAAAGCAGCCATTGAATTCGCGGTTGGTTTTTATGATGCTTTGGGTGCTGGAAAATCCATTGAATTTGCTTATGAACTCGGTTGCACGCTGATTCAGATTCAAGGAATTCCAGAAGAAGTGACTCCTAAGCTGTTTGATAAAAAACAGTTGGATTTAGAATTCATAACTCCTTACCCCAATGCTTTAGAACCGCAGTTTGGTAGTAATGATATTGTTCAAGGGGACTTTTTGTTTCAAGAACACATTACTTTAGCCTACATACCTATTTGGCTTTCTCAAGAAAGTTTCACATCTATGCTATGTGAAGGGAGTAGAGATGTAGAGGCAAAGTTCTTTGTACCTGGTTGTGGGTTTACTAAAGAATTGCTCAAAGTTGAAGATCGCATTATCCATCCATCTAAGTTCTGGAGTGAGATTCGTCGGTTTCAGGAAATAGATGCTGGGAGTCCTGGTACATATAGACGGTTTATTGTTGTTGCAACAGGAATTTCCAGGGATTTAGAGCCACTTGTGAATGAATTGCGTCGTGTCCGTAATTATCAAGATTTTTCCCAAGAAAACTTTACTATCAAAGATAATTCATTTCGAGATTACATTCAGATTATTACAGGAATAAAAGGTACAGATCAAGATGCCTTTTTTATTTTTAATAAAGTTATTATTGATATAGATTGGAATAATGTAAAAAATCATAGTGAGGCAATATTTAAGCAGTATTTAGTCGATAATTTGCCTGAAGATGATGAGTTATCTAATAATATTTTAGATACGATTTATAATCATATTGTTAAATTTATACGATCACGAAAAAATCATAATATTACCAGGAAAGAGATAGAGACAAAATTAAGAGATAAAATTCCTTCTAATCAACAGCCACCTCTGCGCCCTATTTTAATTTATACAGCAACGGAACCTAAAGATAATCCAGATCATCCTGGTCTGCATTTTGACTGGGCGTCCTTTTCTGGTGGCGAGACTCGTGCGATCGCTCCACCGCAAGAATGGAATCGTCTCCTAATTGAACTACAAAAGACTCGAAGTTGGATTGAAAAATATAGAAATACTAAGCGAATTAGGCTAGCTGGCAATCGGCGTTTGATACCGTGTCTTGCAATCGGCTCTGTCTTTTCAGCGGTAAGAGGTTACTCTATTGAAATGGAACATCGTGAAGAAGTATGGCCAACAGATGCTCATCCCACCCATGAAACCCCTGATTATCCTCTGTCTCATCAGATTGTAGGGGAAACAGGAACTCGCCTCGTTGTTAGCATGAGCATAGGTATTCGTCGAGATATCACTTCTGAAGTGGAAGCTAATCTGGAGAAATATGAGCTAACGGGTACACCACTACTTCATATTAAAGCAGAGCAGCCTATTACTTCCCCACAACAGATAAATGTTGCTGTTGGAAATATAAAAAAATTGATTGTAGATAACTTAGTACGTATAGGTGGTAAAGAAATCCATTTATTTTTTGCAGGACCTGCTCATCTTGCCCTCTTTTTGGGTCATCGCTTAGATGCTACAGCGCCAATCACTTGCTACGCATGGGTAGCTACTGGTCAGTACTCTAAAACACTCCAACTCTTTTCGGGAATTACCAAGTAGGTTTGTTAAACCAAGCTAGTAATAGGTAAAACTATTCAAGAGCAGAATTAGCAGTCCCATTGAGTAACTTTGAGTCTGAAGCATGTGATGATGGTCCAAGCCATTCCCCGGTATCTAACCACAACTCATAATAGTAAAGCCAGAGTGCAGTCCACGGGATAATGGTTTCTGCGATGAGCATGTCTTTGCGCCAAGGTTTTTCTTTAGGATAGTAGAGGCAAAAACTTCCGTCTTTCCAAAGATGGGGAGCTTTTGGAGCTAAGGTAGGGAATATAACGTTTACAGTTGGGTAAGAGCTTAATCTGTAGCGTACCGCTACTCGATACTTTGGAGAAAACTGACGGGGTTGAAGGGTACCTCGCCATACGGCTACACTACGCTCTCGTCTGTAAATGAACCCAGGAAATCGGCGCAATATGTGCAAGCTTTGCAACCCCAAGTTTATTGTAGATTTTAGTTGAGAATATTCAGCCTTGCTCAGTCCCATGAAACTTAGTTGCAATTGTTGGTGTGTACATTCCAAAAGCTGGCTGACTCAGCAAAACTAAACCTGTAGCGCTGACATATGATTTACCAGGAAGCCCTTTGTTGGCTGAATGAGCAGCTGCCACCTCCACATTTGATGGAAAGTATTCTTCTCCAAAAATTCTTTGCCAGTACTCAATCGCTGTCTCACGGTTATCAGTCTCAAGGGCTTTAGCTGCCCAGCCCCGTCCCTCATCAATTCGTCTCATCAAAGTTTCAAAGTGAGTGCGGCTCCAATTCCAAGATACATTATGACCGAGCATGGGATCGGGGATGTTAGGGGTCGCGTCATTACTAAGCCATAGAAGGTGATCGTACTGGCAGTGAATAGCATCCAAAAGCTCATGGAATAGGACTGCTAATGGCTTTGTCATATCCAAACTACCTTTTTGGATGTGGTAAATAAGCAAAGCTCCAAGCCAATAACTTTTGGGTTTACGATTTTTCATCTGATAGTCACGGAAGTGCTTCAGTAGCTTGCCAAGTGGTTTAACTTTGCAGTCGTGTTTTTTCTGTAGCTCATTAAGTAGGTTGATATAACCGATAGGATGAGATCGTATCCACTTGTTAAATCCTCGATCTGGAACGTAAAGCACACTCTCGAATCCATCCGGTGCAATGCAAGGAACGAAGTCTAGGTGGAAATCTTTGTCTTTGAAGTAAACATGGACAGATCGACGTGCCCGCTCAACCTCTATTTCTGCTTCTGCATATCCCTCATAGCCCAACGCCTCCGGTAAGCCATCAAGTAACTTCTTCATTTGTTGAATTAATCGCTTAGCCTCTGGTTCATTTGCTTTTGGATCACCAGGAACGCGAACTAGGGTATCTACGTCTTTAACATCGCCTGCTGCCATGTGTTGTGCGTAGGAACCTGCTAAACGACTGTGGGGCGCAACCGTGGGAAACTCTTTGCTTTCGGCAATATAATTACGGACTAGGGGTGGTAAATCGCGTGCAGCTTCAAGCCGTTCTTGCGGTGGTTGAATTTTTTTGAGTAGTTCTTCAAAATGTATTGTGAGTGGAAACATATATGTTTTCATCTTATAAAATTTAATTATTTATAGCGTGATGGAATGGTAATTTATTTTCAAGGTTGATTATTGCTAAAATCTAGACCTGTTTAGCGATAAAACTTACTAGCATTACCTATAATCCAAAACCAAATTCAGTGAAAATTAGCATAAATTAGATCCCCTAATTCCATTATGTAACACTCTATGACATTGTATTTTAATAGTTTTTTGATTCAATAAGAACAATTGTATTGGTAGTAAAAACCGTACGAAAGTTGGTAGTAATTTCACGATATAAAGCGCTATATGTTTTTAGCTTTTAAACAAAGCGTGAAAGTTTCTCACCTAGATAATTTTGTTAACTTAGAGTCAGAAAAAAAATCCGACTCATGCTCACTCTTGTCATTATTCTTAAGCAAAAGGAACTCCTATGACACCTGAACAGCAAATTCAGCACGAAATCGCCGAAAATTTGATTTGTATTGGTGAAGTCCTTTTTAGCGCACAAGCATGGAAGTTCTTCCAAAAACTAGGCAGAGGTTACCTTTATATGCATAAAGTAATCCGGATAGAGCATACTGGTGGCAATAATTTTTCGGTGCTTGAAGGTGTATCGCAAACAGGAGACAGAATGCATTATGTTGCCAAAGGCACTCAAGCTTGGCAGATGATGAAACTCTCATCAGCAGCGGCGAGTCAACCAATATTGTATGCCCAATTTTACGCTTCAATCGACAACTACAACCCAAGCAAAGAGTATGTAGTAATAGTGGGTTTTAATTATGGTTCAGATGCTAGAGAATATTTCTTTTTAAGAAAACCAGAAATTCCTCCCCAGCAAGCTTTTAAAATTGTGAGCGATGTCTGACGACAAGCCGCTCCGCGTCTACGCCCACAGGAATTTGGCGTCGAATCACTCTAAGCTTATCGTAAAAATTTTTACTTTATCCTCAATTTATCCTAACGGAGGTTGACATCCTCCTGGTGTTCACATTGAAAACCCCTAGACCTCCAAAAGTCAATACTTACGTCTGCTAATTTCATAACATAAAAACATTTTGGTTGAATAATTCGACTTAACCCTGCCCATAACAAGCTACGCGTGACATCTAGTCCTGTTTTTGACCAAGATTCTCGATTACCTGGCACACCTTGTTCTGGAACAATGTCTGTTTCTACCCAAATACCATGAACACCAAAAAGAATTTGTGCCATCCATTTTGCACGCGGGAAGTGTGTTTGAGAACTAATCAGCTTCACCTTGTGAACTCCCCAACGACGTAGGATGGGAATCGAATAGTAAAAATTACCAAACGTAGAATCCGCACACTTTTCCAACCAAACGTTTTGCAGTCTCTGGGGCGCTAGGCGTTGAAAAACCAGCAAAATGCACGGATCGGGAGAACCCCGAGAAATTAAAATAGGGGTTTGTGGATATTGTTGTGCTAACTCAGCAACATAAATTTCCCGACGAATACTGCCACCGAGTACAAAAAAGGCATCTACTTGCCTAGAAGATGCAGAAATAATGGTTACAGTGTTAAAAACTACCCAGCTAAGCAATACGAGACACAATCCCAAAGCGAGTCTTCGCAAAAATTGCCGTTTTTTGTGGAACCGCTCTGACACTGAATTAGGTTGGCTGTTTGTCACTCGCTTCGCTCAAATTCAAAATTCAAAATTCAAAGTTCAAAATTAAGAACCCCATCGATTTGGGGGACTTGAAACAAGGACGCCGTATCAAGCGCGCTGTGCGTAGGCGTGAAAACATTTTTTACATTCTCCATAAATAAATTTAGGGGCTTGTATCCTTTTTGTTCGATCACTTTAGGTGTGTGCTCAGTACTCAATACAAGCTTTTTTGTATCATCAGCAATACCAGTTGAAGCAGCGAAGTACACATTTCCATAAGAAGGTTAACTCTATGAATGATGAGGTGTACTATAAAACTCCTCCAAAAATTTTTGCTGAGCTAGGTAGAATTATCTTCACTGTTCCCTGTTCCCTGTTCCCTGTTCCCTATAAGTGCTATTTTAAGCAATTTTGCCGGATTGGATAGCACTGCTGATGAAACCATCATATGGTGGCACTTAGCTGCAGGAAAAGTAAGCTAAAGTAAAGAAGCTGTTTGAACAATATGCAGTTTTCTCAAAAAACATCAAGGAAAAGTGATGAACAAAGCATAATCAAGAAGAAAAGCTTATAAATTCCTGCAAAGTCAGATTGCTACACTGTCAACAATACAATTATTCTAGTCAAGATACATGAATCGATCTGCGAAACGTTACTCGCCGCTCCAATTAGCTTTTATTAGCGGAGCAATCGCCTCAACCGCTACGTTGTCCGCTTTTGGTCCAGTTTGGTGTCGTTCTGTGCGTGCAGCTCTGCAAGATAGCCCAAAAGCAGTAGTCGATAACGTCTGGCAATTAGTAAATCGCGAATATGTTGATGGCTCATTTAATAAACAAAATTGGGTAGCAGTCAGACAGACTCTGCTGAGTAAAGACTATACCAACCGTCAAGAAGCATACACTGCCATCCGTCAAGCATTAGAAAAGTTGGGCGATCCTTACACTCGATTTATGGATCCCCAACAGTATGAAGCTTTAACCAACCAAACATCTGGGGAAGTCTCTGGAATTGGCATTCGGATGGAATTGAACGAGAAAACCAAGAAGCTCACCGTTATCGAAGCCATAGAAAATTCCCCTGCACTGAAAGCAGGTATTAAAGCTGGGGACGAAATTGTGGCAATTGACGGCAAACCCACAAGCCAAATGAAAGTGGAAGATGCCTCAAAGCTCATTCGTGGCAAAGCAGGGACTAAGTTGAGTTTGCGGCTAGCTAGAGTTGGGCAAAGTACTTTTGATGTGAATTTGACACGGGCAAGTATTGAAGTACCGACAGTACGTTACACCTTAAAGCAAGAAGGCGATCGCCGCGTTGGTTATATCCGCCTACGCGAGTTCAGTGCTCATGCTTCAACTCAGATGCGACGAGCGATCCGCGATTTAAATACCAAGCAAGCTGATGGCTTTGTCTTAGATCTACGTGGAAACCCCGGCGGTTTATTGCAGGCGAGCATTGAAATTGCTCGGATGTGGATGGACAATGGTGCGATCGTCAAGACTGTAGATCGTGTGGGAACCAGTGACGAAATGAAGGCAAATCATACTGCGATCACAAAACGCCCTCTAGCTATACTTGTGGATGGCAATTCAGCCAGTGCTAGTGAAATCCTGACAGGCGCACTCAAGGATAATAACCGAGCAGTGGTTGTTGGCGGTCAAACCTTTGGTAAAGCCTTAGTACAGTCAGTTCATGAACTCCCAGACGGTTCTGGTGTAGCTATTACCATAGCTCATTATTTCACTCCTAAAGGCACAGATATCAACCACAAAGGAATCGCGCCAGATATCAAATTAGACCTGACAGAAGCACAACAGCGTCAACTCGCAGCAAATCCGGATTTGATCGGAACTAAGAGTGATCCTCAATACGCGCGTGCGCTAGCAGCTCTATCTAGTAACAACTTTGCTCAACCCATACAACAAAACCGACAGTCGCAGCAACAACCAATGACTAATAGCGCGGTAGACTTGAAACTTTAGCTAAAGTTAAATGATTTTGGATTAGAAATATTGGACAAAGGACTAGTTAGTAAGTAGTGGTGAGTGCTTAGCTGTTAATAAAATAACCCACAGTCCTCAATTCTTAATCCAAAATCTCAAAACCATGAATCATGAACCAGTTGAAACAACCACTAATACCTTCTTGCCAAAGGTATCAGTGGTTATACCTGTTTATAACGGTGAGGTAGATTTACCAGAGTTGCTGTGTTGTCTATCGGCTCAAACTTACCCGAAACACCAGGTAGAGTATTTGCTGGTAGATAATAACAGTGGCGATCGCACTTTTGCCTTACTTCAACAAGCGAGTGAAAATAGCCAAATCACAATTCGTCCCAAAAGCGAGAACCAGATCCAAAGTTCCTACGCCGCCCGTAACGCTGGCATTCGTGCCGCAACTGGTGAGATACTTGCTTTTACCGATGCAGATTGTCGTCCAGAACCAGAATGGATTAATGCATTAATTGCTCCTTTTGTCAACCAAGATATTGTCCTTGTCGCTGGTGAGATTTTGGCGCTACCAGGAAAAACCTTGCTAGAACAGCATGCAGACCGCCAAGAAACCCTGTCGCAAAAGCACACTCTTGCTCATCCCTTCTGTCCCTACGGTCAAACAGCAAATTTAGCAATTCGACGCCAAGCTTTGCAACAAGTAGGTTTGTTTCGTCCCTACCTAACCAGTGGTGGTGATGCTGATATCTGTTGGCGAATTTTGCAACAAAAAATTGGACGTTTGGAATTTGCCCCCAATGCAGTTGTGAAGCACCGCCACCGCGCGACACTTAAGGAACTAGAAAGTCAATGGCGGCGCTACGGACGCTCAAATCGCTATTTGCATGAACTTCACGGCGTAGATTTAATGCGGGATATCACACTCAGCGAATGCTTCTATCTTTTAGGACGCTGGTTGTTGAAAGAACTACCAAAAGACAGCGTGAAAGCTTTAGCAGGAAAAGCTAGTTTTGTAGATTTAGTGAGTACTCCTATTGGATTGTACACAGCGATCGCACGTGCGGCTGGGCAAAGGGAAGCGAAGTTGCCGGAGAATGCCAAGATAATTGAGTCGTTGTAGGGATTTGAGATTTTGGATTGACACCAGAGGTGTCTACTGTAGAAACTATACTACCAAGCCAAATGGTAAAATCCCGAACAGCTTACTACAACAAATCAATAAACAACAAATGAAGCTGCATGCTGGCTGGCGTCTTCAAGTTTTGATCTTTATAACTGCTTTTGCAATTCTAGTTTCCAGAAGACCAGACGCACTTTTCAATGCACAATTTTGGGCTGAAGATGGCAAGTGCTGGTATGCTGAAGCTTACAATCTCGGGATAATCCAATCCCTGTTTTTGCCTAAGGGTGGCTACTTCCAAACTATTTCCAGGCTGACGGCTGCTTTTGTGCAATTTTTCCCCCTGGTATGGGCACCGTTGATTTTCAATGTAACTGCAATTGTTATTCAGGTGCTGCCAATTAATCTTATCGCTTCGGTGCGCTTCTCGCAGTTAATACCAAACCTTCAGACTAGGTTGTTTTTGGGACTTTTGTATTTAGCTTTACCCAACTCTTTTGAAACTCATGCCAACATCACTAATGCACACTGGCACTTGGCAATACTAGCCTGCATGGTCGTGTTAGCAACACCCAGCCGCCTTCTAGTATGGCAAGTTTTTGACATCGCAGTCATCCTGTTATCAGGATTAAGTGGACCTTTCTCAGTTTTGCTCGCTCCTATTGCTGCAATCATGTGGTGGTTACGTCGTAAGAAATGGTCATTTATTTTGCTTTTAGGTTTAAGTGCAGGTGCTGTTGTTCAGGGCATAGCTATTCTACTAACTGGGAATTCTAGCCGTTTTCACACTCCTTTAGGGGCAACGCCAGAGCTATTCGCCAAAATCCTTGCGAGTCAAGTTTTCTTAGCTGCTTTGATAGGACAAAAAGGGAGTAAATTGATCAGCTCTATTTCTTTTGGGTACAGCATAATAGCAATTTTTATCGCTATCGCTGGAAGCGCCGCATTCGTTTACTGCCTTCTCAAAGCCCCTTTAGAACTTCGACTTTTTTCTATCTTTGCTGCTGGAGTTTTTGGTATGTCGCTTTTGTCTCCAGTAGTCAGCGAAACTGTACCTCAGTGGTGGCTTCTGTGGCGTCCTGGAACTGGTGTTCGGTACTGGTTTATACCTATGTTTGCATTTGTGACAATATTAACTTGGCTGTTAGGTGCAACAAGACCGCGTCAGCTACAGTTAACCGCTAGAATTGCTCTGGTGATTATGCTTGCTGGTATTGTAGTAGACTGGCGTTATCATACATTTGCTGACTTAAAATTCAAGAACTATTCAAGGCAGTTTATTGAAGCACCAACAGGAACTAAGGTAACAATTCCTATTAATCCACCCGGTTGGTTTATGGAACTTGTTAAGCATTAAAAACATCACTACAAGCAAGGAATCTTGCCGTGACTGATAATATTTTCCGCACACTAGTTGCACTGTATGATCCACTACCATTGAGCGATCGCTTTTTTGTCCGCACTCGCCTGTTTTTGAGTAATTTATATCAGTTAGAGTCTTACGTACCAAAGGAGGGTAGAATTCTTGATATAGGTTGTGGTCACGGTTTACTGAGTAACTTACTAGCCATCACCAGTCCCCAGCGACAGGTACTAGGCATTGACATTGACGCGAAAAAAATTGCCGCTGCACAAGGTACTGTTGGCAACAGACGTAACATCCAATTTAAAGTTGGTGACGCCGCTGTTTTGCCAGGTACTTCCTTCCATGCTGTCACCATTGCCGATGTGATGTACCTGATTCCCCCTGACATCCAACGTGCAATTCTGACAAGTATTGCTTGTGCTTTGGAACCAAACGGTGTGCTGATTTGGAAAACCCACAGCCATCGCCCCCAGTGGAAATATACTATAACCTATGCCCAAGAATGGCTGATGACTAAGCTTGGTCCGACTAAAGGTGCTGGTATATTTTTTATGAACTGCGAAGAATCGCTCCAAGCTATTCGTAATGCTGGGTTAGATCCAACTGTCGTGCCTATGCCTTCACGCCGTCCTTACAGTGATATTCTTTTCCTTGGGTGCAAGTCGAAAAAGAATTCTCCAAGCCAGAATGAATCCTGATTTCTGAGTTCTTTATGAGTCGCACATCCAAAAAACGAGTATTTTGTAGTCATCACGACGACATTTTTTTCTAAAATTTGATTATTTTAACCTATTAACTAACCGAAACAAGGTTGGTATGCTAGGTAGAAATAAGTATATCCCTAGTCGCATAACCATACATAGATATGGCCATGCGTTAGTCAGCTGTTGATTTTTTTCCCACTAGAATGCCCTAGTGTCAGGAATTCAGCACACAAAAAGTGCAATTTTAATGCCCAACAGCTGAATTGGATGTATTTAATATGTGAGGAGTGCTTGATAATAATGAACACAATTTCCATAATTGTGCCCGTTTATAACGAGGCACAATGTATAGTTGCGACTTTTTCTTCAATTCTTAAATTTGCTGTCAATAAACCTTGGTACGATTTTATTTTTGTTGACGATGGCTCAACTGATCGAACTAGAGAAATATTAGAAAGTCAAATCAAATTTTTCAATAGTAAGCAGATTTCATTACTTTCTTATAAAGCTCATCGTGGCAAAGGATATGCCGTAAAAACCGGAGCTTTATATGCAAATGGCGATTATATTTGCTTTTTAGATGGAGATTTAGCTTACTCTTTAGACTACCTTGATTTGATGGTAGCAAAACTAGCAGATTTTGATATTGTCATTGGCTGTAGAAATCTCACACCCGAAAAAAACAACGGGTTTAATTTTCGGAGAATACTGGCTGGTCGAATCTTTAATTTCATATCGAGAAGTCTTTTAAATTTGAAATTTACCGATATGCAAGCCGGAATCAAAGGATTTGACAAATATGCAGCAAAAGATCTATTTAAAACTCAAATTATCCCAGGATTTGCCTTTGATGTAGAATTGCTATACTTAGCAAAAAAGAAAAGATATACTATTGGGGAAATTCCAGTTGTCGTTTCTAAAAAACATTTACATAAAAAATCACAAGTCAAATTATTGAAGCATTCAATAGAAATGTTATTTAATTTGTTACAAATAGTTTACCATAAGTTTATACTAAAAAAATATGAATAGCATGATTTTATTGAGCTTTGATTTAGAAGAATTCGATATTCCAGAGGAATACGGTGAAAAAAATGAAGAAACAGTAAAAATGGAGATTTCTTACAAAGGATTAAAAGAAATTCTTCAAGTTTTGGCAAGATTAAATATCAAAGCCACGTTTTTTGTCACAGCCAGATTTGCTATCTATTACAAAGCGCTCATCCAAGAAATTTCCCAAAAACATGAAATAGCTTCTCATGGTTTCGACCATTGCAATTTTAGATTAGAAGATTTAAAAAAGTCACGGCAAACCTTAGAAGAAATAACCAGCCAGAAAGTTCTTGGTTTCAGGATGCCGAGACTGAAAAAAGTAGACGATACAGAAATAGCAAAAGCAGGATACAAGTATAACTCGTCGATGAATCCTACTTACATCCCAGGAAGATACAATAACTTTTTCAAACCGAGAACAGCCTATTACTCAAACAACTTAGTTAATATTCCAGTTTCAGTTACACCACTGGTCAGATTTCCCTTGTTCTGGTTAAGCTTTAAGAATTTTCCCTTATCGTTAATAAAATTAGCTTCTCAACTGACTCTGAAAAATGATCGTTATATAAGCCTTTATTTTCATCCGTGGGAATTTACTGATATTACCCATTTTAAAATGCCAAATTATATCACTAAAAACTCCGGAAAAGAAATGGTTGAACGTCTGGAAAAATATTTGATTTGGCTGCAAAGTAAAGGAGAATTTGTTTACTTTTCGGAGTTTTATGAAACCATCAGAAGATAGAAATTACAAGCTGGCTGATTATTTAGCTCGTTCTAGCGATCGCTATTCTTTAACCAAGTACAAAATTTTAATGAACTGGTTACCTCAAACACCAAAAATGCGGGTATTAAATGCCGGATGTGGTTCTGGAGAAATGAACATCTTGCTATCGCAAAACTCAACTTGGCAAGTAGATGCTTTGGATATAGACATAGAAGCTATCAGGCTTTCACAAAAGTTAAAACTAGAAAATAGTATTAAAAATCTCAATCTTTATCACACGACTATTGAAGACTACACAGCACCATATAAATACGATATTATCATTTCTAATGATGTTTTAGAACATATTGAAGATGACCAGGCAGTGATAAAAAAGTTTTCAGTTCTACTCAAACCAGATGGATTAATAGGTATTTCTGTACCAGCTTTACAATGGCTCTTTGGTTATCACGATGAAATGCTTGCTCATTATCGCCGCTATCATCGCAAAGAATTAATCAATAAATTATCTGTTTACTTCAATATAAGTAAATGCCGTTATTTCGGAGCAAGCCTTATTCCCATAGCCTTATTTTATAGTCGCTGGTTACGCAAACCTTACCCAGTAGGCGAACTAGAGAATCAGTCAGTGACGACAAAAATATTAGAAGATGTACTGAGATTTGAGTCTAAAGTCTGTTTCCCTCTTGGCATCTCATTAATAGCGTTAGGAACAGCAAAAAAGCTATGTCTAAAGTAACCATTCCCGATAAAGAAAATTAGTGGGCTTTGAGCTGCGCTTCAACTACCAACAATCGTGGTATGATCTGGCATTCTGAGAATAATAAAAATGTGAAAGCGTGCGCCACTAGCAAATCTCCCCCTGAGTGCCAGTAGCCCAGTGTGACTCAAGTTCGCTAAATTGGAGAAAAGTAGCGCAAAGGAAACGGTAAATGGCAGCACAATTGTTACTGGTAGATGATGAACCAGGATTGCGTGAAGCCGTAAAAGACTATTTGCAAGAGAGCGGTTTTAGCGTTCAAGTTGCCAGTAACGCCCGACAGGGCTGGGAGATGATGCAGCAAAATACACCAGACTTAGTCATTTCTGATATTATGATGCCTCAGGTGGATGGTTACCAGTTCCTCAAACAACTGCGGGACGATCCTCGCTTCCGATCGCTACCGGTGATATTTCTCACTGCTAAGGGTATGACGACTGATCGCATCCAAGGTTATCAAGCTGGTGTTGACGCCTATCTACCCAAGCCGTTTGATCCAGATGAACTTGTGGCAATTGTGGAAAATTTACTGGAACGCCGTATAGCCAGAACTCCAACTCCAACAGAAGAAGGTGATACGACGCCAGATATTACCGAACTGGCTAATCAGATTGCCCAAATCAAAGCTTTGTTAACTCAAAGAAATGCAATAGCCCAATCTCCAGCACCTTTTAGTATTGATTTAACGCCCAGAGAACAAAGTGTTTTAAACTTAGTCGCTGAGGGGTTGATGAATAAAGAAATTGCTCGCCGTCTAGAAACGAGTGTCCGAAATGTAGAAAAGTATGTTAGCCGTTTGTTCAGTAAAACTGGTACCAATAGCCGTACAGAGTTAGTTCGTTTTGCTTTAGAACACGGTCTTGCAAAGTAACATTGAGGCTCTGCGTTCTGAAAAGTCGCAGAGCCACCAGAAGATTTTGCTTCTTACATCCGCAATTTTTGAGTTGAGACTCCCACCGCTAAAAGCGGATGGGATTCTCGGGCTGGGGTTGCTTTTTTGGGTTTCCCCTCTGAAGTCTTACAGCTCATACTCGTCCGAAATACAGCTTTTTACACCATACCGCAATTATGGACGGCTCCCAGCGCGTTTATCCCTTTGGGAATACGTTTCCGTTTGCCCCGTTGCGAGCGTGAGCGTAGCAATCTGTAGATTACTGAACGATCTTGATCTATGACAACCTTAACGCTGAATTTTTTCCATTTAGACCAAGGGGAAATTAATTCTAACACGTTTGAGTTTAAGTACAACAGATTCTACTTAACTCATTGAGAAAAAGGAAAATCTCCTAACAACACTAATTTGTTCAGATTTCGCTGTTTTCCTCTATTTTTATTTTTTTAAAGTAAAATAGTCAGATTTTTTCAAGCTCCTTCGATTCTTAGAGGAATAATGCGGATAGAGGTATTACACTGAAATCTAATTTTTACCAACCACAACCCTGTTATAAAAGCAAAGCATCAATACAACATTAAAGTAGGCACCCATTGTTTCCGTAGTGCTAAGGGTGAGGACTATTATAAGCCCCAGCGCTATGGTTTGTGGGGGGATGGTTAAGCAAGCCAAGTCATTATTAGAAGAATCTCTCAATAGGAAAAATTAATGCACAATCTGCCATTAGTAGGGTGACACAAACTTAAGTATTAACTAGCTTCAGCAGAGTTGCGTAAGCGCATCAATTGGCGTCTCATTTGTGGTGAAGCTTTGAACTCAGAAACTTCTTGAGCCTTGACATTTGCTTGCAAGGTTTCTAAAAAGTCGTCAGAACCCTCGGTTAAAGCGTCTAGCAGAACCTGCAAAAGTTGGTCGCGATCGCTCAACAAACTTTTTTCTTCTATCAACCGGAATTTCAGGTGAATTTCGCACTCATAAACACCTACATCGACACTATTTACTTGCCGTGGTAATGCTTCAAAGTTCATAGCTTTTAGACTTCCTTGTACTAAGAGGTAATTTGGGTGATCTGCTATTTTTCAAGCAAGAATTCTTTATACTTTTTTGACTTTCAAAGTGTCGGAATTAACAATCCTTGTTTGTCGGGAAACAATCTCATTGCATTTTACTCTCCTAATTTATCTTCCGGTTTGATTTTCACTCTCTGGTTTTTCAGTTTTCTGCAATAGCTATGGTTCAAGTAAACCATAACTATTATTCAGTTTTTAGGATTCCATGCAATAAAGTTTCTGTAAGAACTTGCTCAAGCTTTTTAAAGCTTTTTACATCAACTTTCTCTTCAAGTCAATAAAAGTTTAAGTTGTTACTGTAAAACTAGTGTTAACACGTAAGTGAATCCGCTGGTTATTTCCTATATAATGATAGCCAGACGTTGCTGTACCATAATTCCGTAAAATTACTAAATGTACAATTTATTCATTTAAAAATGCAGGAAACTGAAATGACCAAAGTAATTAGGGGTAAAATTTTCGTTTTGGACGACAACATAGACACAGACCAAATTATTCCAGCCGAATATCTTACCTTAGTTCCTTCCAAACCAGATGAATACGAAAAGCTTGGAAGTTATGCTTTAGCTGGTTTACCAGACCGTTACGGCAAATTTATCCCTCCAGGCGAAATCAAAACAACTTACCCCATCATTGTGGCAGGAGAAAACTTTGGCTGCGGTTCATCACGAGAACATGCCCCCATAGCTTTGGGTGCAAGCGGCGTCAAAGCAGTGATTGCCGAGTCTTATGCCCGCATCTTTTTCCGTAATTGTGCTGCTACAGGGGAACTTTATCCTTGGGAATCACAAGAAAGATTATGTGACAAGTTTGAGACTGGTCATGAAGTATCAATAGATTTTGAAAGCAATTTATTGATGAACCACACTCTTGGTCAGATATACAACCTCAAACCTTTAGGAGAAGTAGGACCGGTGATTGATGCAGGAGGTATTTTTGCTTATGCTCGTCAGACAGGCATGATTTCTTCTCGCTAAGAATTCCGTCTACAATGATTGAGAGCGCGATTAACCCTAAAAAAAACCGCCAATGGATAACCCGATGCTGCTTAAGTCCACAACCCGGCACATAAGGATTTTTGCCGGCGAAATAGACCAGGACGGAGAACTCGTTCCCAGTAGTCAGGTTTTAACCTTAGATGTTGACCCAGACAACGAGTTCAACTGGAATGAAGATGCTCTGCAAAAGGTTTATCGCAAGTTTGATGAACTGGTAGAAGCATCTAGTGGGGCAGACCTGATAGATTATAATTTACGCCGCATTGGCTCAGACTTGGAGCATTTTCTGCGATCGCTCTTGCAAAAAGGCGAAGTCAGCTACAATCTTTCCGCACGCGTCACCAATTACAGCATGGGGCTACCCCAAGTTGCATCTGACGAAAATACAGAGGGTAATGGCGTGTGATGTAAAAGTGAAAATGAGTACTGAGTGAGAACAAACTTCAAAAATTCTAAGCTGCTGTGCGGTACACCGTTTTTCTCAATTTACGCTCCCTATCGCGTCTTAGTACAGCACACCATAAATCAGGTACTGAATTAGCTGCTTGGATGAACTTTGTCCAAGATCATCAAAATTTTGATTTGCGACCCCTTTTGAGGTCGCAAATTAATGAAAATAAACTCTGTAGGTTTTTTCATATGTTGCCAACGCGCAACCGCACTCGTGCGGGGCTCATATCTTGCACCTCTGGGTAGAAAACCGTACAACTTAAAAAGATGCGCAAGGAAATGACCTAATTTTTCTTAAGACAGACAACTCAATAAAAAACTTTTGGTTTAATACTGAGTGACTAAATTAAATTAATTTTTATTGCTACAAGATGTCGCCTATTTAAGGAATTGATAACTTATGATAAATTTTATAACAATTAAACTCAATATATATTCATAAATTTTGGAGTATAAAACGGCAGCAGAAAGCTACCACCAGAGCTAATTGCTGACTGCAGACCGTTTAATATCACTTCACCAAATTCTATTTCCTTCTTCGTCTACTCGTGCTTGGCGAATCACATCAGAGATTTCTTCTGCATCTTTTACGTGATGAAGAGCCTTTTCTTCACCATCTGGCTCTTTAACGGTAACATAAGCCGGAACTTGAATTTCTTCACCTGTAATATCTGGAGAATCAACGGCAAGTTGTTGTTTTTTTTCTTCCACTGTTTCTGGTTCTTCAGAAATGACGTCACCAGGGTTGACTGCACGATGAGTTTCTTTTTCTTTGTTATCTTCCATTCGGATTTCACCAATTCTTGAATATGTGGAATTTTCATTGGCAATGGTCATGTAATCAATAACCCAAAACAGGAGTTACTGTGAAAAGCTAATAGCAACTAGCAAGACGTCCTTTAATTTACCTGTTGGTCTTAACTAAAGTTAATTGATTACCACCTACCTATAAATTAGAGAAAAAGCTCACTTATCTCATCTTTCTGATGGAATAATTTCTTTGAACAAGAGTGTAAAGTGTAAAAGAAAGCTACTTGACACTCTGCACACCTTGAGATACACCATTAAAAAAAGCAAATAAAAAAACTTGTGACTTAAAACACAGTTTTCTCTAAAGAAAATCCTGAAGAGGGGAGGTGATGAAGCTTTGACAAAGTTATGTTGGTAAAGGTATGAAATTTTGGTGAAGTAGGCTCTGGTCCCAACATCTGTTCTTTTAAGACACAGCTGTAATCATGCTAGGACTGTATGACCAAGTGACATGACTTTACCCATCCCAGAGTGGTTTTGGGCGTGCTACAGTTATTCCCTTTCGTTTGTGAACAAGAATTTTCTCGCTCAGAATAACCTTATAACCTTTGTGGTCGGTTTTAGAGTTCACGACCAATTTGGGTGGGAATGCTGTATGTTGATAAACAAACAACACAAATGGCTTCTATGCCAAATCCTGTTTGGTGTGAGTCAGCCCAGTGGGTGGCATTGCCTACCAACTGAAAAATATCTATTATTTTTATCGCAAATTTTTTCAAATTTTACTATTTGAACCTGAGTTCGCAAGTTAAAATCGTGATCCAATCCAAATCGTAATGAGCGGTCAACAGTGCCGCTGCCAATGCTGTTGAAAAAATGCCAATCCGCTGATCGGTGCGAAGACTATGGAAAATGATGCGGCAACGCTCTACTGCACAAATGAACTTTGTCAAGCTCCAAACCCCCTGACACACAAATTTTGCCTACGATGCTCCACACCCCTGCCTAAACGATTCCTCTGGGCTGTGGCAGACGGGCAGAGCTTGGCTAATGCCGGAGAATTATTAGCCGATCGCTATTTGGTTATCAGCAAGGCGCTTGTTTTGGATACCAAGCCCGGTTTGTTGCCTCAAACGCCAAATGGAGAACATGCACAGGCAGTAAAACCTTACTTGCGGCTATTTCCCTACCGCTTGCATGTACCACAAGTGTATGGAATTATGCCAATAAGTGGGGACACTTATGACGAAGAAATATTACTTTTAGAAAAACCTCCGCTTTCTGTGCTAGACAGTACAGAACCAATGGATGTGCAGATTGCTTACGAATTAACCACAGCTTGGCATAACGCAACATCAATACGCCAACTGAATTTGCTGTGGCAGATAGCTAATTTGTGGCAACCTCTAGCGAGTGAAGGCGTAGCCTCTAGCTTACTGAACCCACAGTTAGTCAGAGTGGAAGGGTCTTTTGTACGCTTATTGGAATTGCGTCAAGACAATCAAACTTCGCCTGGTTTACCCCAACTCGGGGAATTTTGGCAGCAGTTGCAGCCACAAGCCAAAGGAGCGATCGCCGAATTTTTGAGTGAAATTTGTCGTTCTCTGATTGCGGGAGTTATACACTCTGGTGAGCAACTCGTTGCGATTATAGACAGGGGGTTGACACAATTAGGGCAAACCCAAACACCTCTTATCAAAATAGTCACCAAGACTGACACAGGACCAAGTCGCCAACGTAATGAAGATGCTTGTTACCCTCCTGGTGGCAGTATTGTCAGCAAACCACCATCACAAACAGCTTTAGCTATTGTCTGTGATGGCATTGGTGGACACGAGGGAGGCAATGTTGCATCACTTTTAGCCATTGAAACGATTCAACAACAGCTGCATGAACTGACGAAATTGCCTTCTGAGCATATAGACTCATCTATTGTACTTGCGGAGTTAGAAGGGGCAACCGCAGCAGCTAATGACATCATCAGTGAGCGCAACGACGACGAACATCGGCAAGGGCGTCAACGCATGGGCACAACCCTAGTAATGGCATTGCCCATTGCTCATCAAATGTACATTGGTCACGTTGGTGATAGTCGTGCTTACTGGATTACACGCTCTGGTTGCTATCAAGTGACCCTAGATGACGATGTTGCTTCTCGTGAGGTACGGTTGGGCTATGCCACATACCGAGATGCAGTGCAACAGGGTGCATCAGGGTCTTTGGTGCAGGCATTGGGCATGAGTGCTAGTAATTCATTGCATCCGACTTCACAACGATTTATTCTCGACGAAGATAGCGTTTTTCTGTTGTGCTCTGACGGTTTGAGTGACTTTGACCGCGTAGATCAATACTGGGAAACAGAAATTTTACCCATTCTTACTGAAAATTATGACATAGCTAAAGTCACAGATAAATTAGTGGAAATAGCGAATATTCAAAATGGACATGATAATGTCACGATCGCGCTAGTACACTGCCAAGTTAAATACTCAGAACCAAAATCAACCCTTCACACTTCCCTTGCTAACCTCTCTACATTACCAATAGCTTCTTCTAACACTGCGATCAAAACGCCACTAGTTGCATCACCTGTGGGTAGAAATCAGAAAACTCAAGTAATGCCAACAACTAAGCCAGCCAAAAATATAAAAGTACCGCTACAGGTGATTGTTGTTCCGCTGCTATTTTTTGTTGCTAGCGGTTTGTTGGCATACCTATGGCGTCAAGGGTTGCTCTCTATCCCGACGAAATTACCTAACTCCTCACCATCCATACCACTACCGATCATAAGTGGTTCTCAGGACAGTTCGGCTAATTCGAGCGAAGATAGTGTGGATGCAGCAAGGGTGATTCAAACTAACAGCGAAATAGAATTCATAACAACGACCTCGCCCCCAAAAGGTGCGATCGCCCCAAAAGGTAGTGTTTTGCAAATTCTCAAGCAACAGGAAACAGAGAAAGACGCGAGTATCTATCTGCGAGTCTGCTCTATTATCGGGCAAGCAAGTCCATCTAACTCACAATCAACTTCTGCCACAGCAAAAAAACCTTTACTCAAGCCAGGGGATGAAGTGAAAATTTCATTCTCCAAATTCAAGTCATTGAATATTCCCAAAGCTCAACCAGAAGTGGCGAGATTCTGTCAGCCCTCAAAAGACACTTCCACACCTCCTGATGGAGAATCAACAACTGATTCTGTGCCAAACTCTGTGCCACAGCAATGAGATCTCGCGGAGGGTCAACTCTTAAGAGTTGTTAACAAAAACTGATAACAGATAACTGGTTAAAATAGGTGACACCTGTTAGCCGAAGAGCAGCACTTCGTCAAAAACTCGATAAACTGGTAGAAGCCTGAAATAGTATAGATGATATAACTTTAAATCAAAAACTGAAAAGGTAAAATTTTTGCCTTTGAAAATTGTTATTTGAAATTATTTGATTCTATAGATTAACCAAGACTAACGAATCCATGCCATCCCTTAACTTGGCGATCGCCCGTCTCATCAATACCGGCAATGACAGTTTCGCCATTTGGGTGGTGAATGCTCCTTATCCCAGTGGCTATGTTCTACATGATTGTGTATGGCCTCAACATCTTACTCAAGCATGGCTTGAGTGGCAGCAAATGTTTGCCGGTCACAGTCGCTTAGATATTTCTCCAGGAGCAACACCCAAAGAGGCAAATCCTCTTCCTCTGGATTTTGCTGCCCCAACTTCCGGTCAACCCACCAGTTACACTGCTCGTTTGATGCAATATTTGGGAATTAGCTTGTGGAGTTGGGTATTTGACGGATCAATTCTCAATAGCTTTGAACGCAGTCGTGGCATTGCTATGGGGCAGCATACGCGTTTGCGCGTGCGACTGGAAGTTCGTGATCCGAATCTGATTGCCCTGCCTTGGGAAATTATGCAGCGCGAACCTGGTCAATCTGCTATTTCTCTGTCGCAACACATACTTTTTAGTCGTACTACTAGTGAAGTCGAACCTCTACCGTATTTACGCTCAGAACAGGGGTTAAATATACTGTTAGTTTTGGGTGAAGATGAAAAGCATCTAGAACTTAAAAAAGAAGCCAATGTACTAGAAGAAATTCTTTCCAATGGTTCTATTGTAGCAAACTATAACAGTGGCTATGCACCTTGTATGGTGAAGACACTCTTGCAACCAACTCCTATTGAGTTAATTCAACAGCTAGAAACTAAGGCATACAACGTCTTGTTTTACGCAGGTCACGGTCTGCAAGGACCAGACGGAGGTTTGTTATTTTTGCGACCGGGTATGACTCTCAATGGGATGGAATTAGCCCAAGTTTTGACTCGTACAGGTGTAAAACTGGCAGTTTTCAATGCTTGTTGGGGAGCACAGCCAGCAGCTGCGAATCACCAGGCTGTACCTCACAGCAGTTTGGCAGAAGTGCTGATACGTCAAGGTTTACCTGCAGTTTTGGCGATGCGTGATGAAATAGCATCCGAAGAAAGCCAGACTTTTATTCAAGCTTTTGCTGCTGGTTTGCGAAAGCGACTGCCAATTGATGAAGCCGTGGCAGAAGCAAGGCAACAGCTATTAATAGTTTACAGGTTCAATCAACCCGCTTGGACATTGCCGATTCTTTACCTCCATCCAGATTACGATGGAGAACTGATAAAAAATTTTGATGAGGGGATAACAGAACTCCCAGAAACTTCTATTCCGGGAATCGCTTCTTTGGTTTCCAATGCTTGTTTGCGATCGCTTTCCCCAGGAGGAAAAACTTCGTTATTGCGACCTGGAATCACCCGCATCGGGCGCACCGGAGATAATGATATTGTCATTCCAGAGCCTTCGGTTTCAAAACGCCATGCTGAGATATTATGTCGAAATAGTCTGACAGGAGCAACAGCAGTACGAACCTATTACCTGCAAGATTTGTCCACCTACGGGACAACCTGGGTGTTTCGATCTAATGGTTGGCAGCAAATCCATCGTCAGGAAGTTCCGTTACAGTCTGGCATGCAGTTAAAGTTTGGCAGTACCAGAAGTCAACCTTGGGAGTTCATCGTTGATAATTCCCCACCCTAAGGGTTGGGAACACTGATTTTCTACCATTGAAATATAGCTAAATAAACCAGTACTTTTTGGTAGAACGGCGTTCTTTTTGCGGAAATGACACTTTGGCAGTTGTAGCTGTGTATGTACATTAAATAATTAACAAAGGATCGAGCGACAATGGTTAAGAAAATCAATAAATCAAAAACTTCTCATTCCCTACGGTCTCAAGTCGATCTCCAGCTTTTAGAAGCACTGCTTGAACCCGAGGATGCTACATATCCTTGGAATCCCGCTGATGAACAATCAGAAAACTATTTTGCACAACTAGAACAACAGTTCCAGTTTGAGGACGTCCTTGATGAGGAACTGACAGAACGTTCCCAAGCTTTCTATAATTGCTTGGATACGCTTTGGCACAATAATTTGAATTCCCAGCAGTACAAAGCAACTAAAAAATCTACTGTCTTGGCGAATCTTCAAAAAAATTTACAAGCAGGCTTCGCCGCCAGTGTCCCTCAAGATTGGATAACGGAAATTGCCCAGAAAGCTGCTGAAATTTTTCATTCAGGGCAATCTAAGGGTGAACAACTGGTAAGTTGTGTAAAATCTGTATTACCCAATTGGGAAACAGATGATCTTTTGGTTATGGCTCGTCCTTTCGCTTACGCAATGAGGAGCGGTGAACAGAAAAATGTAAACTCAGTTGTAAACCACGTCGGCGATCGTGAGTGGACAAATTTATCCGAAGTTGAGAAGGCAAAGGTAAGTTTGGCAGTTGCTTACCATGCGCTTGATGAACTCAAGAATATTGAAGAAGAAGTCTAAGATTTGTTCCCTGTTTCCTGGTTTTATCCGACGGGTGAGGAAAAGTTACCTTGCCAGAAGATCAATAATTTTGTTGTTTATCTAAAAATGCAGGGTTTTTCTGATTGAGACACAAAATGTCTGACTGAATATGTTGGTAGTGAGTTCCCAATCAAGCCAATGTATATAAAAATACAAGTTTTCAGATGAGTGCAGCAACAGTAGTCGATTGTAAACACAAGAGTCAACTATAAATCAATCATCCGCCATCTCCCTCATCTCCCTGATCATCTTGTTGCACTCATTACTTACGTCCAAGAAAACGGGTAGCGAAGTTTTGCGATCGCGTTGGTGAAAGCACCCTAGCTTTGAGAATAGCTGCCATTAAAAAGGCGTAAGACAAAACCCCAACAATCACCAACAGCAAACCGTTAAAAATTCCCGTTGTATTCCACAAAGCATGTAATCCGGCTGCTGTCAGATAACCAACTGGCAAAATTTGCCAACTTTTAGAGGGTTTGAGTACAGCCAAACCGAAAAAATAGCCAAAATACCCACTGTAAGCCATATGCCCGGCAACAGAACCGAGAATTCGTGGAATCAGCAGTTGCAAACCTACAAGCTGACCACTTTCTAAACCCGATTGTGCTGAAATATTTTGAGTAATAGTTGGCACATATTGTCCCAAAGTTTCCAACAGGGTAAAGCCCACAGCAGAAGCTGTTCCCAATAGAATACCATCAAGAGGTTCGGCGATACCGATGCGTTCCCGCCACGGTGACGGGACTACCTTAGCAATCATAAATGCCATCAGCAAAGGTATTGCCTTGAGTAATTCCTCCATTAAGCCAGCGCCAAAAAACATTCGCACCAGCAACTCTGTTAAAGTAATGGACTCCTGTTCTGAGGGCAAACTACCAGGCAACAGACCGCGAAACACAAAGATAAATAAATCCAAAACGGGAGTCAGTAAAATCACTGCCGTCGTCAATGCCGATGCACACAGCACCCACCAAGGCTTTGGTTTACCACACAACTGATAAATAAAGTAGTAAGCAGCAGAGGCTATATAAATTGCGACTATAACTTGATTGGCTTGTGGTTGACCTACCGTGGCAAACATAAGTACCACGAAGACAACTGTGAGAACTCCCGGTATCAGATAAGCTTTACTAGTTAAATCTTTGCCAGTAGAAATAATCGGAAACAGCTGAGTGAAGCTAAGCGCATCTGGTGTTTTTGAGGGAGGTCGATAATACGCCGAGGTTGGTGTTGGATAACTATTTGCTGGGGTAAGTGGTGTCGCTGCTGGTGGGGCGATAGCAGTGGCTTGTTCGTGGTTTTGTTCGTACTCAAAAACAAATTCTGGACCATCATGACCCAGAGTAATGCTATCTCCGTTCATCAATTGCTGACAACCCTGCAATCGTTGTCCATTTAAGTACGTGCCATTGGCACTAGCCAAATCACAGATTAACCAACTAGATTGAGCATCTGCAGATGAAGTCAGAGGACGAACAGCCGCATGGCGACGAGATACCATGCGATATGACATGGCCTCTAACACAACTTGGCAGCTGGGATCACGTCCAATAACTACCTCTTGACTGGGAAGCAGCGAGTAACGAGTTTCCGATCCAAAAGAAGTTCCAATACCAGACACTTGCCGCAGAATTGCATTCTGTCTTGCATTTTTACCTGTCATTGAGTTGCAGGGTGTTTCTAAAGTATTTCTTAAAATAATTGGGCAATAGGACTTAACCCTACCCACAACAGCAAAATTGCTAAATCCACTATAGCTTCAGTAACTGCTTATCAATGAGAAATTAAAAAAATCAAAATAAACATAGAGTTTGACACAATGTTGGTCAGTTTTACCGTTGACAATTTACGCTTTATAGTTATTTTTTCCATACCTCCTAAAAAACACAGGGAACACAACGACCACGCTCAGTGCATCGCGCTTAACGCTTAACAGTATGAGGAACTACCGAAAGGGTTTCACAGGCTTAGATGCCCGGAGGGCTTCGGTGCAATCTGTCGGATGTGGCGTTTTCATGACAGCCAGGCGACTAGCGTATGCGCTTTGCCCACGCCCAGAGGTCTAAAGCGAAGCCGAACCGGAGGTTCTCCCCGGAGGATCGTTAAGAGCGCACGAGTTTAAGGCTCATACCTAAATGGCTTTAAGTGGTAGCTAAACAGCAGCCATTTCCAGATGCTCAATCCTAGTACCCAGTATTTTGAGAAATTCTGCTAACCAACGGGGATGAGCAGGCCAAGCTGGTGCTGTGACTAAATTACCATCAACGACAACCTCATCAGCTGGAACATCCACGTAGGTACCACCAGCACGCCACACCTCAGTGCTACAAGCAGGGTAAGCAGTGCAGTTTTTGCCTTGTAGGACATCAGCAGCAGCCAACAACTGCAAGCCGTGACAAATGGCAGCAATGGGCTTGTTTGCTTGGGCAAAATGGCGGGTGATTTCTAGTACCATGCGATTGAGGCGGATATATTCAGGTGCACGTCCTCCGGGAATAACCAATGCATCATAGTTTTCGGCTTTTACTTCTGCAAAAGAAGCATTAAGAGTAAAATTGTGACCGGGTTTTTCACTGTAAGTTTGGTCACCTTCAAAATCGTGGACAGCAGTCCGAACTTTTTCTCCAGCTTTTTTGTCTGGACAAACAGCATGAACGGTATGTCCCACCATCTGCAAAGCTTGGAAGGGAACCATCACCTCGTAGTCTTCGACATAGTCTCCTACGAGCATCAAAATTTTTTTAGTAGTCATTTTATTTCTAACTCATTAATCATTAATTATGAGTCAATATTAATTTATTTTTGCTTGTTTGAGTGCTGCTAGATTAGAAGTTGTTTTTAACAATGATATAATTTTTTGTACCTTCATGCCCGACTTAAACACTTTAACTTTAAAAATCGTAACATCTTTTCAAATTTTCTGAATTCCTCAGATGCGTTACTCATGAATAATGACTCTTCAAAGTAAATGAAATTCCTTCAAAGCTTTGGGAAAGTTTTGATTTTCATGTCCTGGACGGCTAAGTTTAATCAAGGCAAAACGTTGTAACGAGGTTAATTCTGCCCACTGTTGAGGAGAAAGCGTTACACCAAATTCTCTCGCTTTCTCCTGGAGGTTTGTTGGTACACTTTTAACATCTAACCATGCTGGATGTAGTTCGATTAGTAACTCAGCCGCTAGTGTACCTGTGCGTTGTAAAATCAGGTTTTGGAGATATTCCTTGTATGTTTGAATTTCAGATTCTGTAGAGCAAGGTAATTCAACCAAAGCTTCACGATCAGCTTTCGTCAAATGACTCCAATCAGATAACTTTAACTTGATGCCAGAAATATCAAGTTTTTGGCGCACCTGCATAGGAATACAACGCAGGGAATCAACAAAATCTGCTTCAAACTCAAAAAACTCTGACATAATAATATTTCGCTCTGCTTTAATTATTTTGTTTATTACTGAATCGAATAATTAAATAACTGATTGATAAAGCAAGAATAGCAATACCTAAACCTATGATGTCAATACCTGTTACTTTTCTTAAGTCAAGAATAATTATTTTACGAGCAACAGCAATTAATGAAGTAACAATAACTAATTCAATTTGCAAAACGTGTTTCTTTAGATACCCCGTGATATTTTCTAATATTTCTAAAGCAATTAAAATATTGAGGAATAAACTAAAGATTTCAAATAAAACTGCATTAAACTCACCATGAGGTGTATAAAATAACTCTTTAAAAAGAAAAAATCCCAGGTCAACAATTGCTGCCACAATCACTATCACCATAAAAAGAGATAGCAACTTGGATACTAGCACTTCTATGTTTTCAATGAAGTGCATAAACTTATCATCTTTGGTGTTTTCTGCAATTCGCTTGAATAGCCTTCGCATCTGCTGCACCCCCCTATGAAGTAAAAAGTTAACAGCAAAAAGAAAAAAGAAAAACCACCAAGATAAATTTCTAGGATGGGAAAAGGATATTTTGTCGATTTGTCCTTTGTGTTGAAATGGCACTTTTTTCTTTTGCATAGCTAAAGCTAAGAGACCATCAATAAACAATAGTCAAGAATTTTAAACACTATTAACTATTGACGAATTCTTCTTATAATCAAACATACTCTGGTGTATGTCTAGCAGCTTAGCATTCTTAAGGTGACAGTTGATAACGATTCTTTCAATGCATAATATAGTATTGATTAACTGATATCTTGTACCTATACGTGTAAACCATGCTTTACTAAAAAAAGCACAAAAAAGATACATTTTCTTATACGGATATTTCTGGAAAATCAGGTATTTCCGGCTTAATACTTAGTGCTTAAAGAACATTCAATTGTTCAGATGCAATATGTGAGCGTCCGACTGACCAAGCCTAAGTACCCTTTCAAAGCGGCTTCCCTACACCCTTACACCCTTACACCCCTGTGTTTCTTGAAAGTTACGCAATTCAATATCAACATGAATCGCCACTAGCTGTACTGCACAAGCTTTTAATTCTGGTTGTAGTGAATCGGGGCAAGATTCAGGGTGGGTCAGAGCGTTAGCTTCGGCATTATCTGCCCAAAGCGCACCCCAATGCATAGGGACAAACACTGTACCGGGTGCGATCGCCTTTGTAACTTTTGCCGGGAACCTGGCTTTCCCCCGACGCGATCGCACTTCCACCCACTGGTTATCTGTAATCCCCAACTTTGCAGCATCACGGGGATGAATCTCAACAAACGGTTCAGGATGCATTTGGCGAATCTTTTCAATCCGACCAGTACGGGTTTGGGTATGCCAATGACCATAAAGTCGCCCAGTTGTCAAGACAAAAGGATAATTTGGATCTGGTGGTTCCGCCAGTCCCCGCGAGTGATATGCCCCAAAGCGAGCACGTCCATCAGGGGTGTGAAAGCGGAGGTTGGTGTAGAGGCGTTTGGAGTCAGGAGGATGAGGAGGTAAAACTTCTGCCTCATCTGCCTCATCCTCCCTACCCCTTTTTTCCGGATGGGGCCATTGTATTGGACTTTGCTGTAATAGCTGGTGACTAATACCCGTCATATCGCAAGGGCGATCGCCAGTGAGTTTGACAAATTCAGCGTAGACAACAGCCGAGTTAGCGAAGGAGAACTTGTCCACAAAGCCTAGCCTGCGACCAACTTCTGCAAAAATTTCCCAATCTGCTTTTGCTTCACCAGGCGGTTGGCGAAATGCTGGACACAGCGTGACCATTCGTTCAGAATTGGTCATCACGCCAGTTTTCTCACTCCACTGTGCAGCTGGGAGCAAGACGTGAGCGTAAGCAGCGGTTTCTGTTGGATAGTAAGCGTCTTGGTAGATGGTGAAGGGCGATCGCAACAAAGCCTTCTTAGTTCGCTCCAAATCTGGCATACTCACAGCAGGATTAGTAGCAGCAACCCACAGTAACCCCACACTGCCATTTTCCAGCCCAGTAATCATGTCCCAAGCCGTCATACCGGGATTTGGAGAAATCTGTCCTGGCTTGAGTCCCCAAAACTCCTCAACTTCTGCCCGGTGCTGAGCATTTTTCACCGTTCGATAACCAGGTAACAAATGGGATAAACCTCCTGCTTCTCGCCCTCCCATTGCATTCGGCTGACCTGTGAGCGAGAAAGGTCCTGCTCCTGGCTTGCCAATTTGTCCAGTCATCAGGTGCAGATTAATGATAGTTCTGACCTTAGCCGTCCCTTCCGAGGATTGATTCACACCCATTGACCACAGGGACAACACCCGATTAGATTGACCCCAGTAGCGTGCGGCTGTTTCTAAATCTTCAACACTGATTCCACATTGACGAGCCACTACATCTGGAGAATAGTGGCGAATCACCTCAGCATATGCGGGAAAGTTGCTGGTGCAGTCGTCAATAAACCCGGTATCTATGTAGTTCCATCGCATCAACAAGTGAGCGATACCATTCAACAAGTCGATATCTGTACCGGGACGAATAGCTAAATGTAGATCAGCGGCTTCTGCGGTTGGTGTGCGACGGGGATCAACCACAATCATTTTGACTTTGCGGTTCTTTTTGCGGTACTTCTCAAGTCTGTTGAAAATAATTGGGTGACATTCAGCCGTATTTGTCCCAATTAAAAATGCACAGTCCGTTAACTCCAAATCTTCATAACAACACGGTGGACCATCTGAGCCAAAGCTTTGTATGTATCCAGCCACAGCACTGGACATACATAAGCGCGAGTTAGCATCAAAATTATTAGTACCCAGATACCCTTTCAAGAGTCTCTGAGCCATATAGTAGTCCTCAGTTTGAAACTGACCGGAACCATACATACATATAGCTTCTGCTCCAGTAGTGAGGCGCACTGTTTGAATGCGATTGACAATAATATCAAAAGCTTCATCCCAACTGACACGCCGAAACTCCCCATCCAACGAGTCTCGTACCATTGGGTAGTGCAATCTGTTTTTATCTAAAGACTCAGCGATTGTGGCACCTTTAACACAAACCATACCCTGACTAGAAGGGTGCGCTTTGTCGCCTCGCACCCGCCAAATCGGATTTCCCTGGCTATCTCGATTCGTTGCTTTGCCTAGTTGTGCTGGCGGAGAAACTTCGAGTCCACAGCCTACACCACAGTATGGACACACGGTTTTAGTAGATTCAGTCATGGCAATTGCACCATGTTGATAAATTGTTTAAATGTTTAGTTTGTCAAAGATAAATTCCAGCCAAATGCTATGTTTTTAAACTTGTTCTATTCAGTTGACAGCACTGACAAAATTCTCCTAATACTGATTGATAAAATCTCAGATGAGAGTGACTAATCTTTGCTTAATTTTGTTTACTTTTTGAGGAAAAATATAGTCAAAGTATTTCTACTTAATTAAAGATGAATTCAAACACAAAAAAAGTTATTACTGATACAAACTTTCGTTTTTTAGTGACTTCATTGATAGACTTTTCTTATGCAAATTATCTGAACTATTAAATTCCTTGCAAAAATCATTTGTGTGAAAATAAAACCGTAGATAAACACAGATAAATTCTCTGCGTTTATCTGCGTGCATCTGCGGTTCTAAATACTCTGAAGCGAGATTTTGATAAGAGATCAATTATTCCATCTTATTTCTCCGCCATCAGACCAGAATTGTGATTCGCAACAGTTCCCATTTCTGGTGCTTCACCTTCATAAGCAGCAGCAAACGAACCCTTTGGTTCTTTCAGAAAGAAAGCACACATAAAAGCGCAGATCAGAGCAGCTATACCCATTGTGGTAAACAGCGTTGGTGCATCAGTTAAGCTAAAAATTGTCAGATAAACCACGCCTCCAAAATTACCGTAAGCTCCCACATTTCCGGCAATTTGTCCAGTAGCTTCCTTTTTAATCAGAGGTACAATACCGTAGGTTGCACCACAACCAGCTTGAGCGAAATAAGCGGCTAACATCGTGACTGCAATTGCAACTGGAAGCGCCCAACTGCCGTTAATAAAATGTGCCATTAAATAGCTAATACCAATGCCAGCAGAGATAATTGTCATAGTCCATTTACGAGAACCAAACTTATCAGAGATTAAACCTCCACTGGGACGAGAAACTAAGTTTAAAAAAGGATAAGTAGCGGCAATCATCCCAGCGACCACATGTTCTAAACCAAAGGTTTTTTCAAAAAACGCGGGTAGCATGGAAACAGCAGCAAGTTCCGAACCAAAGCTAATTACGTAAGCGAATTCGAGTAAAGCGACTTGACTAAACTGATAGCGTTGGGAGGGAGTATAGGTTTTGTTACCAGTGAGAAGTTCTTTGTTAACTTGCCAAGCTTTATAGGTTTGGTAAGCAAATAATCCTGCCAACAGTAACCAAGTCAGATACATTTGACTTAGATTCAAAAAGCGAATGTTCTTTTGTTCCAGACGCCAAGCCAATAAACCCAAGGCAAAAATCAAACCGAAATTTGAAAGAATCATTGCCCAGAAGCTTTTAACACTGGTCACTTCTAGAGCACCATTTTTCTTAGGTCTTTGATAAATTTTCCCAGGAGGTGTGTCTTGGACACTGTTGTAATAAATGAAGCCATAGATAGCGGCGATGACACCAGTTAGGGCGATCGCAAACCGCCAATTAGAAGCGCCACCACTCATAAAGCTTGCAGCAACTGCAATTGTCGGTAGGGCAAACTCTGCCCCAAAAGCCCCAAAGTTACCCCAACCGCCATAAATCCCTTGGGCAATTCCAATCTCCTTTGGTGGGAACCATTCCGCCACCATCCGGATACCCACGACAAACCCAGCGCCAACAATTCCCATCAGCAGGCGACTGATGACAAGATGGTTAAAATTCTGCGATAGCGCTGTTGCAAAACAAGGAACAGCAGCAAACATCAGCAGCATTGAATAGGTAATTCTTGGACCAAAACGGTCTAGAAGCATCCCAATGATGATTCGTGCGGGGATTGTTAGAGCAAGGTTACAGATGCCCAAAGTCTTAATTTGCTCTGGTGCCAGAGATAACTGCTTGCCGATAGTTGTTGCAAAAGGAGCAAAGTTAAACCAACAAACAAAAGTCAGAAAGAAGGCAAACCAAGTCTGGTGCAGAATGCGATAGCGACCGTTAAACGAGAACAATCCTTTGAGCATTGGGTTTTAATTGAATAGAAGATCAGAAAAATTGCATGAACAAATCTGAGGCAATCGTGCAATTGCCCTAAAAACATTCATGTGGCTACATTTTTAGTGAAGCCTGTCCTTATCCCCTAAGTCATTTCTAATACTTAATGACTCAGGACAAATAACATAGAAAAAAATATGGAAATGAAATCAGGCGTAGCTTTAAACTGTCGCTGGTTCTCGTAAGCGTGCGCCAAAATTTGAAATCAGGAGTTCTTGCAAGACTGGTAGCAAGTCTTCACAAGGGATACCTTTGGTGACACAGGTTCCTAGTTGTGCCTCCTTGCCAACTTTCCCACCCATGTAAATATCAACCCCTTCCAGAGTTTTACCATTTTTGCGAACTTTAGTTCCCATCAAGCCAATGTCTGCGACTTGTGGCTGTCCGCAAGAGTTTGGGCATCCTGTCCAGTGAATTCGCACAGGACGAGTTAGTTCCACCTCTGCTTCCAACGCCTTTATGATTTCTAAAGCGCGGTTTTTGGTTTCAATGAGGGCAAAGTTGCAAAATTGTGCGCCTGTGCAAGAAACGAGCGATCGCGTCAACAAAGTGGGGTTAATACTAAACTTGTTAAGTACAGGTTCTGTTAAGAAACTTTCCAGCAATGAATCAGCAATATTGGGGATAATCAAGTTTTGTTCAACCGTGAGACGGATTTCGCCACTGCCGTAAACTTCTGCCAGACGTGCGATTTCAAACATATCCTCGGCAAACAACCGACCAACGGGAATGTGTAACCCTACGTAGTTCAATCCTGGTTGTTTTTGTTTATATACCCCAACGTGGTCGCGTTTTTCCCAATCAATTTCATCCCGTGCTGCTGCGTTGATTAACGACTTACCAAACCGTTTTTCAACTTCTGCGCGGAATTTTTCCAAACCCCATTCGTCAATTAACCACATCAGGCGGGCTTTTTGCCGATTTGCGCGTAAACCGTGATCACGAAAAACTTCCAAAACGGCTCTACACAAAGCGACGACATCCTCTGGAGGAACCCAAACATTCAGGGGAACAGCCGCCTCACAACGTTTGGCAGAAAAGAATCCACCAACAATAACATTGAAGCCGAATATTGGGGATGAGAAAGTCATTTCTTCCTCTGCTCCCTGCTCCCTGCTCCCTGCTCCCCTTGCTCCCTCTACTTCCTTAAATGCGGGAACGAAAGCTAAATCGTTAATTTCGGCGTGAACTGAATTATCCCGTCCACCAGTGATTGCAATATTAAATTTCCGTGGGAGGTTGGTGAACTCAGGATTACCTTCACCTTGGTTGGTAATCATATTCTGAATTTGTTGCACTAACTCTCGCGTGTCAAACAACTCATCCGCATCTAACCCAGCGACTGGATCGCCTGTAATATTGCGGACATTATCCATCCCTGACTGGACACTGGTTAAGTCAACTGCACGAAGTTTCTCAAAGATTTCTGGTAAATCTTCAATCCGGATGCCCCGCAGTTGGATATTTTGTCTGGTAGTAATGTCAGCGTTACCATCATCACCGTAACGCTGAATCACTTCACCAAGCACACGCATTTGCTCGCAACTGAGAATACCATTAGGTATCCGCATCCGCATCATAAACTTACCAGGAGTGACTGGGCGAAAAAATACACCCACCCACTTAAGCCGATGATCGCGATCAGTTTCGTCCATCGCCTCCCAGCCAAGAGAGGCAAATTTTTCTATTTCTGCCTTAACAGCAAGACCATCTTTTTGTGCCTTAAATTTCTCAAACTTGTTTAAGCTGGTTGTAGTGGTAGTTGCTAGGTCTGTCATGAGCTCAACTCAATTGCAAATTCCAGAAAAGTTTTAGAGGTCGTTGCTCAACATCAAATTTTCACCCTATGGCTAACGCCACGCCTTACGGTGAGTCCAGCGCTAGTTCACCTCATAACATCCTGTTTTTCTAGGTTTATGAGGTATATAAGTAGAAAAAATTGTTTGTATTTTTTGGTGTTTACATACTTGCTAAAAATAATCTGTTTGCTGCACTGTTTGAATACACATTATGTACTTGTTCCTCCTTACATTAATGTTGGAAAGCGATGAAAATCGTATCTTTAGTTACGAAATAGTTACGAAATTTTAGAGAAATTGATTAAACTGTATCAAATAGATGCATTTTTCGCATAAAATTAAGCACAAGACACGCAAAGCCTTTTATTTACCCAGAACAACATTTGGAATGCCACACTAGGGTTATATTTTCAACCTTCTTTTAGCAGCCATGAATCGTCGTGATTTCATAACTTTCGTTGGTTTGGGTTGGATAGCAAGTTCCTTACCCGTATTAATTGCAGCTTGTTCTTCCCAAAAACCTAAAGGTTGGCAAACTGTAGGTACAACGGAAGATTTAGATAAGACTGGTCAGTTGCTTGCCAAGAACTCACCTGTTGGTTCAGTCTTGGTAGTTGGTAAATCTAAATCAAATAATCTAATTGCAGTTGACCCTACTTGTACTCATGCAGGTTGCACAGTCCAATGGAAAGATGATGCAAAAAAATTCTCCTGTCCCTGTCATGCCTCAAAATTTGGAACTGATGGTAAGGTGCAAACAGGTCCAGCTACAGAACCGTTAGCAACTTACTCCGTCAAGATAGAGAAAAATTCGGTGTTAGTCATGAGTCGCTAATGGAACACCCCTGGTAGGAGCGGGGGTTTGGCAAAGCACAAGGACATAGCTTAAAATTTTTTCTTTTCTTGTGTCCTCTGTCTTGAAAATAGAACTCACAAAAAAAGCAATCTTTTTCATGCATGGCGGTGAAGTTTTTTCATAGGGACTGCCTTGCAAGCGAGGACACATGACAAAAAGCTGATAGCTTTTGAAACCTAGCGAGAGATTTTGTTAATTGTGGATAACATCAACCAGCTTTTAGTGCAAGCGCAATTAGCATACAACACAGCTGATTGGTCATCACTGATTCAATGCTTGCAACAGTTGACTCAACAACACAACTTAAAACATCCAGAGATACTAAAAAATCAAGAACATCTCCTGGAATTAGCACTCTCGGTTTTAGAAACAGGAGATTTTCAGCAACGCTGGGAAATAGCCAAAGTATTAACTAGCTTAGGGACGATTGCCATCCCCCCATTGATAGATATATTAAAAGATGAAGACGCAGAAGAAGAGTTACGCGCTTACGCAGCACGCATTTTGGGGGATTTGAAAAATCCAAATGCCATTCCACCTCTAATGGAATTGCTACAAAGCAATGACACTGAGGAACTCAAGGAGATAGCAGCCACTGCCTTGGGGCAAATGGGTTCTGTTGCTATTGCTTCCTTAACAGAACTTTTAGCCCAGGAACAGACACGGCTATTAGCAACTCAAATGCTTTCTTACATTCGGCAAAAAGAAACGATCGCACCTTTGTTGAGCATAGTGCAAGATTCACAAGTTGCTGTGCGTGCTGTGGCAATTGAAGCACTGAGTAGCTTTCACGATCACCGTGTGCCACCAGTGCTTATCAATGCTTTGAATGATGTTGCCGCCCCAGTCAGGCGAGAAGCTGTCGTTGGTTTGGGTTTTCGCCCTGACTTACGTGAAGCGCTAGATTTGGTGGCAGAATTACAAACGAGGCTTTATGACGTTAACCAAGATGTTTCTTGTGCCGCCGTCGTCGCCCTTTCTAGAATGGGTGGTGAAGCTGCAGCACAGCAATTATTTAAGGTTTTGGTGTCGCCGAATGTACCAATTCGATTGCAATTAGAAGCCATCCGCGCTTTAAGTTGGGTGGGGACATTATCGGGTTTGGAGTATCTCAAACAAGCACTTTATCAACTGCAGTTCCCCACAGTATGGCAGGAAATTGTTACCGTTTTAGGGCGAGTCAGTGATACAAGCTTAACCGACAAAGCAGTAGAAATTTTGCTGGAAATGTTGCAACAAAACCATCCGGGAGTTGAAATTGCCAATATTAAAAGTGCGATCGCTCTGTCTTTGGGACAGTTGGGCAAAAAGCAAGCAATAAATCCATTAACCCAGATGTTGGCAGACAAAGATGCTCAAGTCAGACTACATGCAAGCGCAGCACTGAAGAAACTCGCTCCCAACTTTTAAGTTCTACTTGCACAAGCGCTTCCTTCCATATGTGATTTCTTTCAAAATTATTTAATCAGTATAAAACGCCGTCTAAAAAAACAAACCCCACCTCCGTACAAGCAGATGTGGGGAGTCTGGGAAGTTGGTAGTTCAGTTTGCCGAATCTTGTTAAATCATTCTTAAATGACGGCTACACCTTGAAAAAATTTACTCTCGCCAGGTTTTCACCTTCTGTCGTAATTCGAGCGTTCTTACAAGTCACCAAACCAGACGAGCCATCAGATTCAACCTTACCCTCGATCGCTCCTTCCCGAATCAAATGCTCCAGATGTTCAATCAATTCAGGTTTGCTTACTGATTTACCCTCAAAATCTTCAGCGAAGTAGGTAACATCCTGTCCTTGCTCACTTTGTTTGACTTTATTAAGTAAATAGTAAAAAATTTCATCTCGCAGATTATCTGGTCGTTCGCTTCCGGGTTGCACGTCATCTGAAATTGCCATAAGAATTTCCTTGAATTTGTTAGTAAGCACGATTAATTCAGTTGCAAGTGACTTAAGTGTCATCTGCTTCATCTGATTATTGCTATAAATTATCATCAAATATTCTGTCTATAGGAGGAGAAAGAAACTAGATAAAAATCTTTTGTAACTCTGTCAAAAGAACAATTTCTAAGTGGCTATTTCTGTGCATACACTTTGCAACGGTTTATCCCAAGTATCAATGGGTATCTCAGGTAAATAGCCAAATGCAAACACAATACCTATGGTTGGCTTATTTATCCATTCTGGAGAACTCAGCATCCGGTCATAATATCCCCCCCCATAACCCAAGCGATATCCTTGATAGTCACAAGCGACACAAGGAACGAGAATTAAATCAACGTCCGCAGGAGCTATAGTTGGTGCGTCAGGATGGGGTTCCGTGATGCCATAATTTCCGGTTACTACGGTGTCTTGATGTGTCCAGAGATGCCAGGAAAGCGACTGACCAACACAGCGAGGAAAACCCCAACGATGAGAGGAATCTGAAAATAAAGAACTCAGATCTGGTTCTTGGCGAAAGCTGAAATAAGCGAGTATTGTTTTTGCTTGGTTAAATTGAGGGGAGTTTAAAAGGTTTTGGCAGATAAACTGACTCTTATGTTTCCAGTCTGTTACGGATAAAGATTGACGTGTTTTGAGCAACGATTTGCGTAACTCTGTTTTTCTCACCTGAGTTCTAAAAAACAAAAATAAGGTGGACAATGCCCACCCTACAATAAATTAGTATTCTGACGATAATTAAGCAGCGTTTTTACGCCACCACTCAATCGTATTTTTCAACCCTTGCTTGAAGTCTACTTCAGCACTGAAACCAAAGGCTTTCTTCGCCCGTTCTGTATCTAAACAGCGACGCGGTTGACCGTTGGGTTTGTCGGTTTCCCAAACAATTTCGCCGTCAAACTCCATTAATTCACAGATGAGATTGATTAAGTCACGGATGGAGATTTCATAACCTGTTCCCAAGTTAACGGGTTCAGGGTCGTTGTAAAATTGAGTCCCCATCACAATACCCCGCCCCGCGTCTTCTGAATACAGAAACTCGCGGGTAGAACTACCATCACCCCAAACTGGGAGTTTCTTTTCTCCCTTGATTTGTGCTTCATAAACTTTGCGAATCAGCGCTGGGATGACGTGAGAACTTTTAGGATCAAAGTTATCCTCTGGTCCATACAGATTCACAGGTAGCAGGTAAACACCATTAAAGTCGTATTGCTGGCGGTAAGCTTGCAGTTGGACAAGAAGGGCTTTTTTTGCTATTCCGTAGGGAGCGTTGGTTTCTTCTGGGTACCCATCCCACAGGTCATCCTCTTTGAATGGAACTGGGGTAAATTTAGGATAAGCGCAGATTGTACCAACGCAGACAAATTTTTCTACTTTCGCTTGATAAGATGCATGAATCAACTGAGTTCCCATCATCAAGTTGTCGTAGAATAATTCAGCAGGTTTCTCACGGTTAAGACCGATACCGCCGACGTGAGCTGCTAGGTGGATAACAATGTCTTGTTGATCCACTGCTCGTTGGCAATTTTCTAGGACACGTAAATCGCACTCATGCGATCGCGGTACCGTAATTTTATTCTCATTGGCTCCTGCCTTACACAGCTGGTTTATGACTTGACGCCCCAAAAAACCAGCTCCACCAGTCACGAGAATCCTTTTATCCTTAAGTTCTAAGGCGTTCATATTTTCTTCCTCGCGGTGTACATCACAAGTGGAGCGCACCCAATTCTTGCCGAATCATAGCATTATCCTTGAGGACTTTTGCTACCTTACCATTTGGTAAAGTCAGTCCCAATCCTTGCAGGTCAGCTTCCACCATAATGGCTACTAGTTGGTCAAATGTTATCGATGGTTTCCAACCCAACTTTTGCTGCGCCTTGGTAGAATCACCAATTAACAAGTCCACCTCTGCTGGACGGAGATAGCGTTCGTCAAATTCCACATAGTCTTCCCAGTTAAGGTTGACATAACCAAACGCTTGTTCGAGAAACTCTTGTACTGTATGGGTTTCACCCGTAGCAATCACGTAATCCTCGGGCTTGTCCTGCTGAAGCATCAACCACATTGCCGTGACATAATCCTTGGCATAGCCCCAGTCTCGCTTGGAATCAAGATTACCCATGTAAAGCTTTTTCTGTCTGCCAGCAACGATTCTGGCAACTGCCATAGTAATCTTGCGGGTGACAAACGTTTCACCTCGTCTTGGTGATTCGTGGTTAAAGAGTATTCCATTACACGCGAATATATCGTAAGATTCACGGTAATTTACTGTTTGCCAATGAGCGTAAACCTTAGCACAAGCATAAGGACTACGGGGGTAAAACGGTGTGGTTTCTCTCTGTGGGACTGCTTGTACCAAACCAAACATTTCCGAAGAACCTGCTTGGTAGAATCGCACTTGGATACCTGTGCGACGCTGGTAGTCACGAATTGCTTCTAACAAACGCAGCGTTCCTACACCTACAGAATCCACTGTGTATTCAGGAGAATCAAAGCTCACCCGTACATGGGATTGAGCACCCAGATTATAAATTTCTATTGGTTGGACTTCCTCTAGAATGCGGCGCAAAGTGGTACCATCCGTCAAGTCGCCATAGTGTAGAAATAACCGCACTCCCTCTTTGTGAGGGTCTTCGTAGATATGATCTATGCGGTCAGTGTTGAAGGTGGATGTCCGACGTATTATACCATGAACTTCATATCCTTGCTCTAGCAAAAACTCACTCAGATATGAACCATCTTGACCGGTAATACCAGTAATCAACGCTCGCTTCTTTTGCGTCATGCTTTCTTATCCCTTGTGGTTACTGAATAGATGAATACTACACGCGACCCTGGTACAACCTAACAGGTATTTGCTTAAGTTTCCAACGGGAAATTTACAAGTTCTAATTTGTAGATTCATGGACAGATGCGTAAATCTGCCGATACCTAAGTTGACAGCAAGATTTTATTACCCTATACAAACTGTTTTATCTGATTCTGTAATTTTTTGTTACCTTTATCAAAACTTTATATATAAGCGTTTACTTTAAAATTATCTTAAAATAAGGGAAAATTTAGTGAAGTGACCATTTCGGCTCAACTCAGCAGTCAAATTGCCGCTTTAGCACAGAGTCTCAGGAAAAATTCGTAATTCATAATCACAACTTCAATTACGAATTACGAATTTTTGATCACGAGATCATTGTCGCGAATTTAATTTGCAATAGAAAAACGACTACAATGCTCCCGAGCATTAGCTTGTCAATTTTGATAGTGTAAACACAAAAGGTATCGTAGGCATACACATAGCCTCTCTCAAGGAGATAGCTTGGTACGTAGAGCGTTAGCCTGTGCCCCAGACAAAGTGCCATACTTTTGATTTTGAATTGTTTAGTACGCTCCATTGTCTTTGGGCATAATGACAACACCAATGGTTTTAAAAATTATCCACAAATCTAACCAAAAATTTCTGAATTTGGCGTAATGCAAGTCTATTTGAACCCGTCGAGGATAGGGAATATCATTACGTCCAGAGACTTGCCACAATCCAGTAATTCCTGGTTGGATAGTTAAAATCTGCTCTATGTGACAACCATACTTAGGTAACTCTTCTGCGACTAGAGGTCTTGGACCGACGACACTCATGTCTCCTTTTAAAACATTCCAGAACTGAGGAAATTCATCCAAGCTAGTCATTCGCAAAAAACGACCGATTGTTGTAATTCGCGGATCGTGCTTGAGTTTGAAATTTGTCTCAAATTCTTGCCGCATATGAGGAGATGTTTCCATCATTTGCACGAGAATTTCGTCGGCATTGGTTACCATTGTTCTGAATTTTATACAATAAAAGGGTTTGTAATTTTTACCAACCCGTTCCTGTATATAAAAAATTGGACCTTGTGAGCTTAAAGCAATCAGCAAAGCCAAAATTAAGTACAAAGGGGAGAACAGAATTAGCACCGACAGGGAAAAGAAAATATCGAACAGTCGCTTGGTAAACTCTCCGTTTAAAACTTGAAAAGACAGACCTTTAGTTTGAACTTTAGGTATCTTTTTGTGTTGACCGCGTTTGAAGAAAAGCCGTGATCCTCTGTATGTTGTTGAAGTGTTTGTCTCAACAACACCTGCCCGTTTCCAGGGCAATAGGGCAGCCACATTTGTTGCAGTTGAGCGTAAAGACGCTCTATGCGGTTGTGCGGAGCGCAGTGCCCTAAAGGGCGATCTCCTGCTCAACGCTGACCGAGGTGCATTTAGTTGTGTCCGTCCTTCAGATGAGCGGACGCTGCTGGAAAAACAGCGCCCAGTCCCGGGCTTACTACGCGATCGCTTCCCGGAGAGGAGTGAGCTCTGGGCAGTCATCATACTCCTTAACAATCCACACCACACATAGTCCCAATCTTAAAGCTAAAAGGAGGTGCTTCTGGGGCAAATTTCCAAAAGCCTGTAAAACAAGACCATCAATCAGGTGATGGTCTTTTTTGTATACACTTATTTAGAAAGTCAAGATAGCGCTGTGCAAACATTTGCGGGGAAAATTGAGCAGCGTGCACTCGCGCATACTCAGGATTACATTTTCCTTGATAAACTTCAAATTTTTTGATCGCGTCTACTAATGCCTCCTCTGTTTGCTCTTTAAAAAAGATACCAGTTCCTTGCTCACCGTGTTCACCTAGATCTCGCACAGTTTCTAAAGCACCACCAGCACCATAGGCGATCACCGGAGTGCCGCAAGCCTGCGCTTCCACTAAAGCTATGCCAAAATCTTCACGAGCTGCATAGACAAAACCTTTAGCATTAGCCATATATTTTTTTACCACATCATCGGGTTGCCACCCCAGTATTTGTATATTTGATTCTGCTATACTCCGGATTTTTCTCATTTCTGGTCCTGTTCCAATTACTACTAAAGGTAGTTGCAATTTATTAAAAGCCCTGATTATCAAAGATACTTGTTTGTAACTTACCAACCGGGAAACAGTTAGATAAAAATCTTCTTTTTGAGGCAAGAAAGGAAAACTCTCAATATTAACTGGCGGATAAATGACTGTTGCTTCTCTTCGATAGCAACGCCAAATACGACGAGCAGTATGTTTTGAGTTAGCAATAAAGTAATCAACACGATTCGCACTCAACACATCCCACTGACGCAGACGATGCAGTATATACCGCGTCATCCACCCAGGTAAACCACTTCCCAACTTGCTCTGTTGAAGATAATCGAAAGTCAACTCCCAAGCGTAGCGCATGGGGCTATGACAGTAGCAAATATGTAACTGTTCGGAAGTGGTTATAACTCCTTTTGCTACGGCGTGGGATGAAGATAAAATGACATCATATGCTCGTAAATCTAGCTGTTCTATTGCTAGTGGTAACAAGGGCAAATATTTTTGTACACCATTACGGGCAAAAGGAAAGTGTTGAAGAAACGTTGTGCCAATCTTCCTCTGGTATAAATAACTTTCCGAGTGACTGGATTCAAAATCGATGAGGGCGTATAAATCAGCATCGATGTGGTTGAGAATTTCTCGCACAACGAGTTCTGAACCACCAGTGGCTTTCGGTGTTAACCATTCATGAACGAGGGCACATTTGGTGGGCACAGCTAACTGTAATTGGTAGAGAACACGCAAGGCGGGAGTTAGAGGTTGCTTTACTGAAACAGTATTCCCAAAGGAATGGGAAACGCCCCACTTCTAGCTAAAGACGTAATCCTTTTATAGGAGGTTCCTGCAGAATACCGCAAACTGATAACCTCAAGATGGGGACAAAATACTAGGTATTGAGTCTTAGGGCGCGGATTTTTTTTCATATCCTCACTCCTACTAACCAGTCCCTAGTACGTCGGGCGCGGAAATAAGCATACCATTTGACAAAAAATCAAAAACCCTTATGTTCAGGGTTTTCTCCGGCTTGCAAATTCCGCAAAACGCTACTAGTCCCTTTATCAAGCAACTTAAAATCGGGTAATGGTATGCGAATTTTAGTAATGGGTGGTACACGGTTCATTGGTGTTTATTTAACCAAATTATTAGTAGAACAAGGACATTCAGTCGTACTATTTAATCGTGGGAATCGTCCTGCACCAGTCGAGGGCGTAGGACAAATTATAGGCGATCGCACTGATGCTGCCCAGTTAAAAGAAAAATTATCCAAAGAAAATTTCGAGGTCATTTTTGACAACAACGGACGAGAACTTACTGATACTCAACCATTAGCAGAAATTTTTCAAGACCGCGTAGAACATTTTGTGTACATGAGTTCTGCTGGAGTATATCTCAAATCAGACCAAATGCCTCATGTGGAAGGGGATACTATCGATCCCAAAAGTCGCCACTCAGGTAAACATGAAACAGAAGCTTACCTAACGCAACAGGGATTGCCTTTTACCTCAATTCGTCCCACCTACATTTACGGTCCTCAGAACTATAACGATTTAGAAGCTTGGTTTTTTGACAGAATTGTGCGTAACCGTCCCATTCCTATCCCTGGGAACGGTTTGCACATAACCCAATTCGGTCATGTCAAAGACTTAGCAACAGCAATGTCCAAAGTTCTGGGCAATTCTGTAGCACTGCGACAAATTTACAATGTGTCTGGCGATCGCTTCGTCACTTTTGATGGTTTAGCCCGCGCCTGCATCGTTGCTGCTGGTAAATCTCCCGATGAAATCAAAATTGTCCATTACGATCCGAAAAAATTTGATTTCGGTAAGAAGCGCAAAGCTTTTCCTTTGCGGGTGCAGCACTTCTTTGCCTCAGTGAATAAAGCGAAAACAGAATTAAACTGGCAGCCTGAGTATGATTTAATTTCTGGACTCAAAGACTCCTTTGAGAATGATTTTCTCACTTCTGGGCGAGATCAAGTAGAAGTTGATTTTTCTATGGATGAAGAGATTTTGCAGTCTCTTTAAATTTTGCGTTCAGGCAAAAGACGCGGGCATAAGCAATTCAAGCAGGTGCCCTATGTCCTCCAGACACGGCGAACGTGAACGCTTACGCATAAGCGTTCGCACCCACCATTTGAAAAAGTTTTGGCTTAAGTTGACCAAGAAAGGGGTGTAGGGGTATAGGGGTGTAGGGGTGTAGGGGAGGACAGTGCCGTGGGCGGGTTTCCCGCAAAGTCTGCCGGGCGGAAGATTCCGTCCGGCGAGCTTTGCGACTTGAGGCACCTGTCCGCCCTTGCCAGTACTTGATGAGGATCTCCCCACAGAGGTATCTGGTGAGTAAGGCGTGGCGTTAGCCATAGGGCGTCAGAAGAGAGATTTTTCTTTGTGGTGCACCCCTGCCCTGGAACTAAAAGGGTACTCACCGCCCCCGCTAAATTTTTAATGAGCGTGGTCTTTTATTGGTGGTGGGTCCAAACCCCCACCAATAAGTCTTACCCCTTACACCCTTACACCCTTACACCCTTACACCCGTGCGTTGTTGACACAGATGGAGAGCATCACTGTTTAAGTTGCATCTTTAGAAAGATTTTCAAATAGACCTACTAAGCGTTACATAGTAATAAATGCTACTAATTTATTTAAGAACTCAACCAATCTTTTTATAGTACGCGACCCCTAAGCCAATCTTTTCTTTTTTTTGATACCATAAAAAAGCCTGGTTATCGGGTTTTACGGAATTTTGTACTTTTTTAAGAACGAGTCATTATTGTATTTCATTGAATTTGCTGGTAAAAGATTAAACAAAGACACAATTAATAAGCATTTGCTGTGAATATGTCTGGCACAATCAATATCCAATTGCAAAGCAAGCTGCTGATTTTATTTGCAGCAGGTTTATTATTCTGGTCCAGCATTGGTTCATTGCTGCCAACGCTACCACTGTATGTTGAGTCTGTAGGTGCAACAAAGCAGCAAATTGGGATTGTGATGGGCGGTTTTGCCATCGGACTGTTGTTTTTTCGCCCTTTTTTAGGACGTTTGGCGGATTGGCGGGGTCGTAAAATTGTCTTACTAATTGGTACGCTCGTGGCTGCTATAGCACCGCTTGGTTACTTGTCAGTCAAATCTATTCCCCTGCTGATAGTAGTGCGTGCTTTTCATGGTATTAGCATAGCTGCTTTCACCACTGGTTTTAATGCATTGGTGGCTGACATGGCTCCTTCGGAAAAGCGGGGTGAAATCATTGGGTACATGAGCTTGGTTAATCCTATCGGAATAGCGATTGGACCTGCGTTAGGCGGATATTTGCAAGCCGGAGTCGGTAACCAGATTTTATTTTTGATTACTGCTGAATTAGCTTTTGTGGCGTTTTTGGGTTTGTTGACAATTGTCAATCCACCATTGCCAATACACCACCAAGGGAATATCCAAAATCTTCAATTTTGGCAAGTTTTGTTTAGTCCCAGAGTGAGAATTCCGGCTTTTATCATGTTGCTGGTTGGTTTGGCTTTTGGTGCTTTACACGTTTTTGTCCCGTTGTTCATTAAATCAACTGGGGTGAATTTAAATCCAGGGTTGTTTTATACAGCCGCTGCAGTTGCTAGTTTTGGCATCAGGATATTTACAGCAAAGGCAAGCGATCGCTTTGGTCGTGGTTTGTTTATTACTATCAGTCTAGTTCTTTACACGTTAGCATTATCAGTTCTATGGCTAGCAAATAGTCCTGCGGCTTTCTTATTTGCATCAATGATTGAGGGGATTGCTTCTGGCACTCTGATTCCCATTATTGCAGTTTTGATGGTGGATCGAGCGCACGCTTATGAACGGGGGCAGATATTTGCTGTCTGTCTAATGGGCTTAGACATCGGGATTGCGATCGCAGGCCCAATTTTTGGTTACATTGCCGAATATCTTGGCTATAGAGATTTGTTTGGTCTATGCGCTGGTTTAACATTCTTAGGCGTTATCATCTTTATAACTTTTTCTGGCAAAGATTTACCTAGTTCCGTCCGCTTTGCTTTTGGGCGCGGTCGAGATGTTTACGCATTGAAAGACACGTAGAAATATAACTAATAGAGACACGAAAGTTCGTGTCTCTAAGATAACGGGCGAGGAGGGATTCGAACCCCCGACACCGTGGTCCGTAGCCACGTGCTCTAGTCCACTGAGCTACACGCCCTTACCGACATCTAATAATAGCACACCTTTTCTAAATGACGCAAGAAAATTTTGAAGTTTTCTCCAACAACTTGAGCCATCTGGATAATCAGGGTCAGGCTCAGATGGTGGATGTGTCTGGAAAAGCGTCCACCGTTCGCCAAGCTGTCGCCGCAGCCAGAGTCAGGATGCTACCAGAAACCTTCGCCGCCATTCAAGCAGGAAATGCTCCAAAAGGGGATGTGTTAGGAACCACCAGATTAGCCGGAATTATGGCAGCCAAACACACAGCTTCTTTAATTCCCCTATGTCATCCCTTACCATTACAAAAAATCGAAGTACAGGTGACACCTGAGCCAGAATTACCTGGTTACCAAATTCAAGCAACAGTCAAGACCAAAGCAGAAACAGGAGTCGAAATGGAAGCTTTAACTGCAGTTTCTGTTGCGGCTCTGACTTTGTATGATATGGCGAAAGCCTTGGAAAAGTCGATTCAAATTGAATCGATTAGGTTGATTAGTAAAACTGGCGGAAAATCAGGAGATTATAGTCAGTCAGATTGATGTACCTTTTGGTTAATGTGTCTGAGCGCGATCGCTTAGCGATCGCTCTTCCCCATCGCCACTTTCAGTAACCGCCGATTCAACGCTCAGCGCAAAAAACGAGCAGCACTCAGCATTAGGGGCGCTGTGAGTAGCAGCAAAAGCGTGGGCAGACCAAAGTAGATTGTTGCGTAAACGGCGTTAGTAGCGCGGGTTTTTGTGTGGTCGATACTCATCCAAGCATTCATCACGCCAATATTAATCACCCCAAGCACGAAGTGTAGGGCTAGTACGACGATACTCAGACCAACAATCCAGCGCATTGCCATATTCAACCGTCGCCCCCAAGCAATAACAATCAGTATGAGTGCGACGGCCAGAGCAAGCCAGCGCATAAGCATGACAGGGAAGAAGATGATCACGGCTTCATTAGCAGTGATTCCAGGGTGTGTAAATGGGGAGAGGGGCAACGACCAGAAAAGGAGCAAGGCGGTGGTGCCAAGCGTTGCAAACCAGCAACAAAAAAATAAAACTTTTTCCATAGTAAGTATTTTATTTTTTCTGGGTGTGTAAGTACACCCCCCCAGAAATGAGGCACACAATTCGCTGTTTGGATGAACTTTGTGCAGGCTCATCAAAATTTTCATTTTTGATACCATTTCACGATCAAGCCTGATACAAATGATTGGTCTCTAATTCTTTCTCCCTGCTCGGGTGCTTGGGTGCCCCTTCGGTCATTGCCTTTGACGCAGCTGAATCTATGATTTAATTTTAGAACTATGAGATTTGTAGGCTGGACACCATCTTAGCTCCCAAAAATCATAAAATGAGTGAGAAAGCACTTTTGTTAATATCTGTAACAATAACTTATGCCTCCTCGTTGGCCTCGTAAACCCGATCGCAAAGACCCTGCTTACCGGAAATTAGATGACCGGATGAATTTTGCCATTCATGTGGCGATATTTGCCCTGTGTAATTCCGGTTTGTGGTTTTTCCATAACTTGAATATGGTTACTTGGGAGTGGCTTCCTTGGTTAACAGTAGGTTGGATGGTCGTGGTATTGGGACATTTGATTTATATTTCGGCGATCGCCAATTACTCCGAAATACCACCTACATCCACCTGAAGACTGACCAGACAGACTAGGGCGATTGTAACTTGCGGTGGTAGAGTCAGTCTCAAGATTTGAGGGATAATGTATATAAAATGAAAGTTCTCGCTTTATGTAGGATTATCTTTATGGCTAACACTAACATTACAGAGTCAATAGAAGCCCTAGCAGCAGAAATAGGCGAAACCATTTATATAGATATTGCCAAATGGCACCTTTACTTATCGAATGCCAAGTTACATACTATAGTTGCTGAAAAAGTGTATCCCTTAATTACTGCTGGGAAATCAGTGGATCAAGATGAAGTTGTACAAGTTTTAGAATCTATTCCAGTTAAAATTGGTGGTGGCAGAAAAGAACTTCCTCTGATTGATTTACTACCGCAGCAATCCCAAGCCAATCTAGTAGATCTTTTAAAAAGATTTCAGCAAGATATGTAATCTTACAGTATCGGGAGCGTAAAGGCCACTCAACGTTCGGGTCGGGACGGACAAATACCTAAAATTAGCAATGGTAGGCTTGAGCGACTTAGTACTAGATTCCACAAGTTTGTAGCGAAAAACAGCTTTTTTCATTAAGTTTCAACATTTTTTGGGGTACGGCATGCTGTGCCCCTTTTTACGTGACGGTGAGTCTTAACAGCAACCCCACACCTGATGTCATCAGGTGCAAAAAATGCCCCCCTTCATCCGCTGCTAAAGGGGGTGCAAAATATACAGTGGTCTAATTTATATATAGATGTAGGCGAAATCGACTTATGCAGTAGAAAAGGCAGTGTCTTTTTTGAAAAATGACTTCTTCCTACCTAAAACCGTAGACGACCAGTAAAATTGTTGGATGGCATATCGATTTTTTCTTTTCTATAAACTTGTGCTTTTGGGCACATTTCATTTTTTATGCGATGACTTGGACTTTTCTGAAAATCTATCTGAAAAAATATTTGTTTATCTCAGTTTACATAACGATTTAAGTCATAACTCATCCTACTGCAATTGTAATAGTTCATTACAAAATTCCGGAGATAAAGTCCAATTATAGAATACATATGTTACGGATGAGCATAAGTGTATTCATGCAAAAATCAAGAGGAATTATCTCGTATAAAAATGTTCCAAAAAATTATTTAAGGCAGCGGCAACTAAAAAGAGGCGCTGATTCTTTCCTTTTGTGGAGTTTAGGTGTTGGTGCTGTGCTCTCTGGTGATTTCTTTGGTTGGAACTATTCCCTATGCCATCTGGTTCTACCTGGCAATTGAAATACTTCCACTCTCGGGCGAAGAAACTGATGATGTACCTAGGAATATGCCCAAAGCACTTATATTAAGTATGTTCACCCTGATTGCCCTTTCGGTTCTTACTCTAGTGCTAAACTCTGGTGTTGGTGGTGGGGCTGCTGCAATTGGTCAATCCAATGTTCCTCTAAAAGATGGGTTGGAAGCTTATTTTGGTAAGGGTGTGACTAGTGACGTCTTAACAGTGATTGCACTCACTTTTGGCTTGGTGGCTAGCTTTCATACTGTGATTTACGGTTACGGGCGTTAAGCGTAGCTCTGCCGTAGGCAATCGCTCTTTTCCCTATCTCGTGCCGGATATATACCCCATTGGATTTCTGTTACAAGTGAAAACCATACTCCTTATCGGGCATTAATTCTAGGTACAGTAGTCGGATTAATTTGTGTCATGCTAATCGACTTAGGTAGCGATGCAGTAGATGCAGTTATTTTAAATATGGCTGTTTTTGCAGCACTCATTTCCTATATTCTCGTCATGCTCAGCTACATTAAGCTCAAGTTCAGTTGTCCTAATCTACCAAGACCTTACGAAAGCCCATTGGGGATTTTTGGGGCAAGTCTTGGGTCTATCCTAGGAATTTTTGCCCTGATTGCTTGTTATTTTATACCCGCCTATCAACCTGGTATTAGGGGGATTGCGATTGTTCTGATTGCCGCGACTTTTTACTTCTTCTTCTGTAGCAGAAATCGATTAGTCGCTCAAGCACCAGAGGAAGCAGCAGCACTAAAGAATTCAAAATTCAAAATATACCCGTAGCACACGCTTGAGACAGGGAGTCAGGGAGTAGTGTAGTGAAATCAAGTCACCTTAAGAAGATACTGTTTTCTCGGCAACTTCTGCTGCTTCGTTCTTAACAGTTGGGGAAACTGCCTTTGTTATCCAAGTCGTGAAAATATGAGAAAGTAATCCCATTGGACCAGCAAATAAGCAAAGCGCCAACGAGTGGATTGTCCAAACTCCTGTTTTCTGTCCTTCTAAATAAATGTAACGCCCAACAAATAAATCCATAACCAGGAAATGAACCCAACCAGTTGCAGCAGCTTTCTCATCACCAAAAAATCTGGCAATATCTGCTAATTGAGGATTTGATAAAGCTTGGGCATTTTCTGGTGTGATGCTAGTAACAAACAAATACAAATACACGCCTGCCAACGGCACAAAAGGAAGATACGATTCCATAACCCTTTGTGTCACTTTCCATTTAGGTAGGAGAAACATTAATGTCCAAAATGGTAAAACGAAAATATTAGCAATGTTGAAAATTTGCTCGATAGACATAAGAAATGTAAAATTCGACTGGTACAATCATATTTTATTATGGTAAATCACAGATGACATAGATGAATTAAGTAGATCAACCAAATTAAGCGCTTGTCTCATAAGGATAGAGCTAGCTCACTCCCATTGTTTTTCTGCCCAGATGATGAGCCTCTCTTCCCGCTCATTCACCGTCTCAACATTCCAATCATCTTTTGCAAGAATCTCATCAATAAGTTTCAAATGTCTGTGTTTTTCATAGATTTCTTTTTTTTTCTTGAAAGATTGGTCATTAGCACTAGAATTGACTCCTGGAGGTAAGAGAATAAGATTACCTAAGCGCTGGGCTTGCCTTTCGACATAATCTCTTTTTGTTCCAAGCTTGCCTCGCCAATTTTCATTGAAACTTTGCGGATGGATATGCTCTATAGTTTTTGTTGGTGATGAATTCCAAACTTGTACCCAAACTTCATCACTAACTGAACCACCATAAGTAAGTGTCAGATACTCTTCATAACGATAGAAAAAATAAATTAGCTCATCTTCCCAACCTTCATAACAATTGGTGTCCTTCAATGCTTTTGCCGCTTCACTAGCAGGATAGTCTTCTCCAAGAGAAGCAACCTTTTCGACTACTTTTGTACTAGGCATATTTTCTGCCTTAAAAATTAATCGAGCAAGCCGTACATATTCACCAATTTTTGTTCTAGCATCTCTTCTAGATAATCCAAATATTCTAAAAGTTACTTTTTCCCATTCTGTTATAATTCGTTGCTTATGTACTGCATCTAATTCTTTGTTCAACATGATAGCCACACCAAGCAAACGTGCATGAGCTATCTTTGTAACCGCTGTAAGTCGAGGATTTGTAACAAAGTAATCTAGCTTTTCCGTGATTTTCAAAAAATTCGCAGAGACATCTATAACAGATTTTGGATCTTTTTCACATCTTTGACGAAAAAAATCCATAGCATCTTCAGCACTACTAATTTTACTTCGTTCATTGGTATCTTCTAGTGTTGCTGCAAATCGTAAAATTTCTTGACCCTGTATCTTTTTTAGTCCTATAGTCCTATAAATTTCTGACCAGTAATTATGAAGTTCATGTATATATTCTTGGCTTGCATCTGCAAGCTTTTCAAAAGCTATACCCATCAGTATGCTTTTACATTTATCAAGCCAATCTACTTCTAAACCTCTACTATTCAAGACTTCAAATGTAGTGTGTACAGAACCTTCATCCTCAAGAACATAGAAAATAAAATCAAGTCTGTTCTTAACTAACTTTAAAAGTGATAAATAATCTGGACTCCATTGTTTAACAAATTGTTCACATTCCTGAAACGCTTTAATCATATTTCTATCTGCTAGGGTTTCTACCTCCTCTTCACTAGGAATTTCACCTTTTTCTAAATAATGACGAAATAGTCGCTTACTATCATGATTTGTTTGTAGTAAGATTAGCCTTCCATTCTCCTTAACTAAAAGCTCATCAAGCTTAGTAGATTCTTTCCTGTCAATCTCACTTCCGATAAGCAGTTCCTTCTCTAAAGCCTTAAGTAGAATAATCAAAGTAGTTAGACGCTGCTGACCATCAACTATATAAAATATACCAAACTCATCTGCACCTACTTCTTCTTTCTGTTTAGTTTGAAGACAGACAACAGTTGACATAAAATGGCGGCGTTCGTTGTTATGATTCTTTGCCAGCTTTTGAATGTCTCCAAAAAGATCCTTTCGTTGCTTTGTTTCCCAACTGTAGGCTCTTTGATAATCTGGAATTCTAAAAAGTCTTCCTTGGAGAAGCTTATCAAGACTTAAATTATCAGGTCGAATACTCATATTTTTTATATACCTCGCTATTGTTATTCACTTAGGTATTGTAACCAATGCTGTCTTTTCCATGACATTCTTAACAAGATAAGTAATACTAAAACCCCCCTGCCCTAATTTCTTTTCAAGAGTTTACTTATCGCCTTGCAACTTTTGCTCAGGTATCCAAACATTACCCACTCATATTAAAACACTGGTATTAATTGTGCCATAACGTCACAAAAATGCCATGAGCAAGCAATGTCAGACAACTAAGATTTCTCACAGCAAACTCTTTAAACATTGAAGATTATTTCTGTGCATCTTCTGTTGTCTAGCCTTTGACTACGGCTGAGCGCTTTGCGCTCTCTTCGGGTACGTCTGAGCGATTCGTTCTCAAAAAAACACTTGAACGATAAAGAGTTAATATAGAATTGTTAAGGGTTGTTTACAGAATTTATCAAACTACCAGAATTCTGTTACAACATTCCTCCACTAGATGTAAGTTCTAAAATCCCCACGCTAATTTTATCCAAACGCGCTATTATGACGCTCCCAATCCGTAACGTCGCCATCATTGCCCACGTTGACCACGGCAAAACAACCCTTGTTGATGCTCTCCTCAAACAATCCGGCATCTTCCGTGAAGGAGAAGACGTTCCGGATTGCGTCATGGACTCCAACGCCCTTGAACGGGAACGGGGAATTACAATTCTTGCCAAAAATACTGCGGTTCACTATGGAGAAACGCTGATCAATATTGTTGATACGCCTGGACACGCTGACTTCGGTGGTGAAGTAGAACGTGTACTCGGCATGGTTGACGGTTGCATTCTCATTGTTGATGCCAACGAAGGTCCCATGCCTCAAACACGCTTTGTCTTGAAAAAAGCCCTGGAAAAAGGACTGCGCCCCATCGTTGTTGTCAATAAAATTGACCGTCCCCAAGCAGATCCACATGGTGCCACAGATAAAGTGCTGGATCTGTTTCTGGAACTAGGGGCAGATGATGATCAGTGTGATTTTCCTTATCTGTTTGCTTCTGGTTTAAGTGGCTACGCCAAAGAAAAGTTGGAAGATGAAGCCAACGATATGCAGCCACTATTTGAAGCTATCCTGCGCCATGTACCAGCACCAGTTGGTGACGCCGACAAGCAACTGCAACTGCAAGTCACAACCCTAGATTATTCTGAATATTTGGGGCGGATTGTCATTGGCAAAATTCACAACGGCATTATCCGTATGGGACAGCAAGCCGGCTTGGTAAAAGAAAACGGCGAAGTTGTCAAGGCAAAAATCAGTAAGTTGATGGGCTTTGAAGGGCTGAAGCGGATTGAAATCACAGAAGCTTCCGCTGGCAATATCGTAGCTGTGGCAGGGTTTGCTGATGCCAACATTGGGGAAACCATTACTGATCCGAACGAACCCCAAGCATTGCCACTGATTAAGGTAGATGAACCGACATTGCAAATGACCTTCTCGGTGAATGATTCGCCCTTTGCAGGTCAAGAAGGAAAGTTGGTGACATCACGACAAGTGCGCGATCGCCTGATGCGCGAACTAGAAACCAACGTTGCCTTACGCGTTGAAGAAACCGACTCCCCCGATAAATTCCTGGTTTCCGGTCGTGGAGAACTCCACTTAGGCATCTTAATCGAAACCATGCGCCGCGAAGGTTATGAGTTTCAAGTATCACAGCCACAGGTGATTTACCGCGAGGTCAACGGGCAACCTTGCGAACCTTACGAACTTCTGGTACAAGACATTCCTGAAGATGCCGTTGGTAGTTGCATTGAGCGACTGGGGCAACGCAAAGGCGAAATGCAAGATATGCAAGTGGGTGGTAACGGACGCACCCAGCTAGAATTTATCATCCCCGCCCGTGGATTAATCGGTTTTCGGGGTGAATTCATGCGTATGACTCGTGGTGAAGGTATCATGAACCACAGTTTCCTTGACTACCGTCCTATCACTGGTGATATTGAAGCCCGTAACAAAGGTGTCTTAATCTCCTTTGAGGAAGGCGTTTCCACTTTCTACGCCATGAAGAATGCCGAAGATAGAGGTGTCTTCTTTATTGTTCCAGGTACGAAAGTTTACAGAGGCATGATTGTAGGAGAACACAATCGTCCCCAAGACTTGGAATTGAACGTCTGCAAGACGAAGCAACTGACTAACCACCGTGCAGCAGGCGGTGATGAATTGGTGCAGTTGCAAGCACCAGTCGATATGAGTCTAGAGCGTGCTTTAGAGTACATTGGACCAGATGAATTGGTTGAAGTGACTCCTCAGTCAATTCGTCTGCGGAAGTTGGCGAAGAAGTTAGCGAAACGCTAGACACTATGAAATGCTGAGTTTTGAAGTGCTGAGTTTTGAGGAAATCTTACTCAAGACTCAGCACTGTTTGTGTATGTCTATGCAAGAATAGATCGCAATCAAATGCATTCAAATTTCACGCATAAAAATTTCAATTGCGTGCAAGGAAACGGCAACTATAATGTGATGTCCAGATTCTGCCGATTCTACTATGCTCTGCTCCCCGTGCAGTTTTTGCCAATTCAAAATCAACAAATATGTCCCATGTTCTAAGCCTTAGGGGACGAACTCGCGCCTTGACACGCATTTTACAAAATTTAAAATCGCTCAAAAGAAGGGGAATCATCCCTAGTTATAGCTCCCGTAGGCTGCGGTACAATGCAAAGAAATGTTTAAATTATGAGTGGCCGATCCCATGATTTCACCAGAGGTTAACACAACAAAATCCAGCGAACATAGCCTAGAGGCGATGCGGCATTTTTCGGAACAATACGCCAAGCGTACTGGAACGTACTTCTGTTCTGAACCCTCTGTCACCGCAGTTGTGATTGAAGGACTTGCCAAGCACAAAGATGAACTCGGAGCTCCTTTGTGTCCCTGTCGCCATTATGAAGACAAAAAAGCGGAAGTCAAAGCTACTTTTTGGAACTGTCCATGCGTACCAATGCGGGAGCGCAAAGAATGTCACTGCATGCTGTTCCTTACATCAGATAATGATTTCGCTGGTGATAAGCAAGAAATTTCTTTAGAAACAATTAAGGAAGTACGAGATGGTATGGCATGAACGAAGAAATGCCTGATGAGTTTTGGCAAGGCGTAGAGCAGTTTAATACTGGGGAGTATTATGCTTGTCATGATACCTTGGAGGCTCTGTGGATTGAAGCAACAGAGCCAGACAAAACTTTTTATCAAGGCATTTTGCAAATTGCTGTAGCATTGTATCATTTAGGCAACAAAAATTTACGTGGTGCAGTCATTTTGTTGGGTGAGGGTAGCAATCGCTTGCGACGTTACCCATCAGAATATGGCGGCATTGATGTAGACGAATTATTAATTCAGAGTGCGGCATTGTTGAAGGCATTACAACTCACAGAGCCAGAAAAGATTGCCGCTCTTAACCTCGGTCAAGATGAAGGTTTGCCCTTGCCTAGGATTATCAGAGTTAATAATGAAAACACGTAAATAATTAATTTTTTTTTTAAACAAATATTAAAAATTATTAAAATACTGTAGATTCAACCTAGCTGGCAGTGCATGCAAATCTGTGTGCTCTGATAGCACCCCACGGGTAGGGATTGCAATCCGTTATGGATGAAACAAACACCTCAGAGTTCCCTGTTCCCTGTTAAGCGTTCCCTGTTCCTTAACAGATGAAACCTTAAAAGTCGAGACAGCGTCAATACTCCTAGTTTTAGCCAGCAGCTATCCTCGAATAGCCCAAAATGCGTGTTTTATGATCTGTGGTTAAAGTAGTTGAGAAAATTGGAATAACAATCAAAAATCAGAAACTATAAATTGCTATCATGCCCCACTATCAATTGCCTCAGTTTCACATACGTCGTTTGGCACTAGCTTTAATAGTACCAGTTGTACTTCTGGGCGCAATCACGTTTCCTAGCCAACTGCAAAAAGCTACTGCACAAACTCCAAAAGCTCAGCAAAATCGTCCTCTTTACATCCGTGGAAAGGTACAAGAATATAACTCTAAGACACAAGTGGCAACTATTCGCGGTGAAGTGGAACTGTCTTATCCTGCACGAGGTATTCAAGCAACAGCTGCCCAAGCACAATACTTTACCCGCGAACGTCAGATTATTCTCAGTGGCAATGTCTATGTTTTGCAACAGGGCAGCAATAGTATCAAGGCTGACTCAGTAACGTATCTGATTGATGAAGCGCGATTTGTTGCTACACCTAAGCAAGGTAGTCAGGTAGAATCTGTCTACATGGTCAACGACACTCCAGTTAACAACCAAGCTCCTGCAACACCAGCTGTGAAGAAATCTAATTAGTACAGATAACTCATAAAGGACGGCAGAGAGTGAAAATTGTCTTAGAAAACATTCATAAAACTTATGGCAAGCGAGTCATTGTCAATCGCGTCAACCTTTCAGTCGCCCAAGGCGAAATCGTTGGGTTACTTGGTCCCAATGGCGCTGGTAAAACGACGACTTTTTACATAGCCACAGGTTTAGAAAAACCAGACAAGGGGAAAGTCTGGTTAGACAATATAGATATGACTCCACTACCAATGCACAGAAGGGCACGACTTGGCATTGGTTATTTGGCGCAAGAAGCAAGTGTTTTTCGCCAGCTCAGCGTGCGAGATAACATTCTTTTGGTGCTAGAGCAAACAAATGTGCCAAGCTGGGAATGGGCAAGGCGAGTGGATACCTTGTTGCGGGAGTTTCGTTTAGAAAAAGTAGCCAACAACAAAGGAATTCAACTTTCTGGAGGTGAAAGACGCCGGACAGAATTGGCAAGAGCTTTGGCTGCTGGTAGAGAAGGACCAATATTTTTATTTTTGGATGAACCATTTGCGGGAGTTGATCCCATAGCAGTCTCAGAAATTCAGGAAATTGTGGCGCAACTGCGCGATCGCGATATGGGCATTTTAATCACCGATCATAACGTCCGCGAAACTCTAGCCATCACAGATCGCGGATATATTATGCGTGAAGGGCAAATCCTTGCCTCTGGCACCTCCAAAGAACTCTACAATAACCCCCTGGTGCGGCAATACTATCTGGGCGATAACTTCCAGGCGTAAAGAAAAAATCAATTCAAAATTAAAAATATTTTATATTTACTGTTTTTAATTAATTTTTCGTAATCTGGCTTTATTTTGTTTACGATTTATTTTGATAACTGCTACATTTTTGATGCTTAAATCTTCTTGTGGCTGAAATTGTTGCTACCCTAAACCAGGATTTCTTACTTGAGTTTGCATAGCTATGATGCATACCAGATTTGTGGTGACTCGTAACAAAAAACCTAGTACGAATGACTAATGAACGGCACATGCTTTATGCCGGGGAACCCGCCCAACACAGTGCCTCCTAATGACTAATAACTAACGACTAATAACTAATAACTAATGCCTAAATTTAAGTCTTTCTACACCATCAACTCGCTGCTACCTTTTTCTATAATGGATCGCTACCTAGCGAGGGAATTGCTGCCGACATTTTTGTTTGGTGTTGGGGCTTTCGCTTCAATCGGCGTAACAATAGATTCTATGTTCGAGCTAATACGGAAAATCGTGGAATCCGGACTACCGATAAGCATCGCCGTTCAAGTTTTTATGTTAAGTATGCCAGAGTTTATCGTTTTAGCTTTCCCCATGTCTACGCTCCTGGCTACTTTGATGACTTACAGTCGTCTTTCCAGCGATAGCGAACTTGTAGCTTTACGGGGCTGCGGAGTTAGTGTGTATCGCATGGTACTCACTGCTGTGATGTTGAGTTTGATCGTTACAGGAATGACATTTGTGTTTAACGAACACCTTGCACCAGCATCCAAATACCGAGCAACTCAAATATTAAATGCGGCTCTCAAATCCGAAACACCAACTATTGTTAAGCAGCAAAATATTTTTTATCCCGAATACCAGAAGGTTAAAAAAGAGGATGGTAGCGGGAATAGAAAAATTTTAACACGCTTGTTTTACGCTGATGAATTTGACGGTAAGGAGATGAAAGGCTTAACAATTATTGACCGTTCTACACAAGGTTTGAGTCAAATCATTGTATCAGAATCAGGCGAGTGGAACCCATCTCAAAATGTCTGGGACTTTCACAACGGTACGATCTATTTGGTCGCCCCTGATCGCTCTTATCGTAATATTCTCAGGTTTGAACACCAACAAATAAAATTGCCTCGGACTGCTCTTGATTTGGCACAGAAAAGCCGAGACTATGGCGAGATGAACATTGGTCAAGCACTAGAACAACTCGAGATTGAACGTCTCGGTGGTGATGAGCACAAAATTCGCAAACTCCAAGTGAGGATTCAACAAAAAATTTCCTTACCATTTGTCTGTGTCGTTTTTGGTTTGGTCGGTGCAGCAATGGGAACCGTACCTCAGCGTACTGGAAAAGGGACAAGTTTTGGCATCAGTGTCATAGTTATTTTTAGTTATTATTTGCTTTGGTTTATTACTGGTGCTTTAGGAGAAGCTGGTATTCTTTCTCCCTTGGTAGCTGCTTGGATGTGTAACTTTCTGGGATTTGGTGTAGGTTTCTTGTTATTGAGGCGAGTTGCACAAAAATAGTTTTTTGACAACAATCACACCTGGGGTTAATAAATTACAATTGTGGAGTAGGTAGGATAAAAAAAACTCCATTAGTAAACCGCTGGTCTAAACCTTTTTTCTTTTGCCAATTTATTTTGTAAACTTAGATTCTATTGCCCATGTCACGCCACCACCATCCTCCCGCCTACTTACGGTATCTCAAAGCTAGGTTATGGTATTTAGCACGACCTAGTTTTTGGGGAACAGCAATTTTTTTATCTGTCGTAGGGTTGGGTATCAAAGAATACTGGGCAAACCCCGACTTTTTGACTCAATGGCAAAAAAATCAAGTTGCGGATAACAAGCCTGTCAACTCCTCTGTTTCAAAGGAAGACAGTGCAATAACACCGGACATTAATAACTTACCACCAGTCCCGTATCCAGCAAAAAATCTTGCCTCCAAACAAAATACTCAAGCAAAAAACAGCAAAAGTTTATTAGAAGCTTTAAATAGCAACACCCAGACTTCTACAAGTGATAGTAAATTAAAGCTTAATGTCAAGGACGGTGATTCTACACCCGTTCTAGAGTTGGAAAATCCCTTCCTAGCACAAGCACAGAATTTATTACAATTTAAAAATCTTCCAAATGGTAGCAATTCACTAGGAGTGAATGCCTTGGCTCCTGGTTTGGGAACGGGATTAGCGACTCAAACCACTTCTAATCAAAACGGCGTCTCAGAAAGTGCCTTGCAAACAGCGCTTAACCAGGTAAAGAGGGACGAATATACAAACTCAAATCGTACCACCTCAACTAAGAGAAATCCTTTTGAGTCATCATCTTTACTATCCACTGAAAACACAAGCAGTCAGACTGTTGTTCCAAGCACTAACTTTAATACAAACACAATCAATCCTCTGAACATAGGAACAGGTTCTACGCAGCCGGGAGCGATTTCTGGAACCAGTTACATACAACCAGGAACTACTCCTGGAACAGCTTACCCCCAACCGAGTTTCAATAATCTGCAACCACAAAATTTATCTGGTGGAACAAGTTATATACAACCAGGAACTGCAAACCAACTGCAAACTTCTATTCCTGCAACAACTTATCCTCAACCTCAATTAGCACCTGTAGGCATACCGCAAACTCCAAGTGCAGTTCCTAATAGCAGAGCTATTCTTCTTAACCAAGTTATCAACAATAAGTTGAATAACATAAATACTGCTCAACCATTGTCTAATGTCACACAACCAACATTAACAGTACCCCCGTCCTCCAATACACTCAATGCTCCCAACTACACCCCCAATCAAAGTGGAGTTATTAATAATACGCCTGTAACGTCCAATAATTATGGAAATGTAGGCTCACAGCAAGCCCCGGCTCCAATACCGCAGTATCTTGCTCCATCTTCTACTCAGATTCCCGGACAGTATACTGGTGGCGGACAGATAAATAGGTACTAGTACCGTTGCGCGGAAGTCAAAAGTCAAAAGTAAAAAGTCAAAAGTATTATGGAATGGGCTTTTGAGGGATTTGAAATGGTGATCCAGCGCGCATGAGGAGGGTTTCCCGACCTAGGCGACTGGTGAAGCCGATAGCCGTAAGGCGTGGCGTCAGCCATAGGGTTGCCCTATCTACGCGCCCGACGTACTAGTATCCGTAAGATCTATGGCATGAACCTATCTAAATGTTCCATACCAACAAAAAGACAAAGCGAAGAAACTCGGGGCGAGATGGGATGCGATACGCCTAAAAGCGTATCGCCACTGATCATTTGGCGAAGGTGAATGATTGGACAATCCAGCAAGGAAGGATATATGTGCAAGAATGCTTCCAAGTTTGGCAAGAACGCAGCCAGCATGAATGGGATTTGGATATCACCTATCTAGGGCAATTTGGGATTTCGAGTGATTATTCATCGCCCAGACGTGCCGATAGACCAGGGAATTGAGCAGTTTTGCGTAACTGCAGCGCGTGCACCGCGCTATTATTTGGTATCCTAGAAAGCTGGACTAGCTATGACTTAAAATATGCCTGCGCCTACCACGACCCCTCTTAGTATTGCCTTTCCCTTAACAGCCGTAGTCGGTCAAGAAGCGATTAAATTAGCCTTGCTGCTTGCTGCGGTAGATCCGGCGTTGGGAGGAGTGGCGATCGCCGGTCGTCGCGGTACGGCAAAATCTGTGATGGCGCGTGCTATTCATAGCCTACTTCCACCTATTGAAGTTGTGTCTGGTTCTATCAGCAATTGCGATCCCAACCGTCCAGAAGAATGGGATGACCAACTTTTGGCAGATTCCTCCCTCACTCTGCTAAGCGTTGATGGAAGCACTCAGGTAGAAACCGAAATTATCCCCGCACCCTTTGTACAAATTCCTTTGGGAGTCACAGAAGACCGACTCTTGGGTTCTGTGGATGTGGAACAGTCTGTTAAACAGGGTGAAACTATCTTTCAACCAGGTTTACTCGCCCAAGCACACCGAGGCGTTCTCTACATAGATGAAATTAATTTATTAGATGACCAAATATCTAATCAGCTTTTAACAGTATTATCTGAGGGACGCAATCAAATTGAACGGGAAGGCATTAGTTTTCAGCATCCGTGCAAACCCTTATTTATCGCGACTTACAACCCAGAAGAAGGAGCATTGCGAGAACATTTACTAGATAGAATTGCGATCGCCCTTAGCGCTGATGGTGTTCTCGGTTTAGATCAAAGAGTCCAAGCAGTCGAGCAAGCTATTGCTTACTCCCAATCTCCTCAAGAATTTCTCCAACAGTATAGCGAAGACTTAGACAACCTCAAAACCCAAATCATCCTGGCACGGGAATGGTTAAAAGACGTTTCCATTACCCACCAACAAATCTCCTACCTAGTAGAAGAAGCAATTCGTGGAGGCGTGCAGGGACACCGCGCTGAGTTATTCGCCGTGCGTGTTGCTAAAGCCTCAGCTGCTTTGGATGGACGCACACAAGTGAATGCTGAGGATTTGCGGCGTGCTGTGGAACTTGTCATAGTCCCACGGGCGACTGTTGTCCAAACACCACCACCCCAAGAAGAACCACCGCCACCGCCTCCACCCCCTCCCCAAGATCAAGAAGAACCCGAAGATAATTCTGAACAAGAACAAGAGGAAAACCAAGAACAGCCAGAACAAGAACCGCCTGGTATTCCTGAAGAGTTTATTTTTGATCCTGAAGGAGTCGTTCTTGATCCCAGTGTGCTTTATTTTGCTCAGATGGCACAGCGGCGGGGGAAATCTGGCAGTCGCAGTTTAATCTTTTCTGAAGACCGGGGACGTTACATCAAGCCAATGTTACCCAAAGGGAAAGTGCAACGCATTGCTGTAGATGCCACACTTCGTTCTGCAGCACCGTATCAGAAAGCACGACGGCAGCGGTATGAGAGCAGCACAGAGAATGCATCCTCTTCCTCAAAAGGGCGGCGCGTCTTTGTAGAAGAAAGTGATATTCGAGCCAAGCGTTTGGTACGCAAAGCGGGTGCTTTAATAGTATTTGTGGTAGATGCCTCAGGTTCAATGGCGCTAAACCGGATGCAGTCTGCTAAAGGTGCGCTGATGCAACTCCTGACAGAAGCATATCAAAACCGTGACCAAGTGGCTTTGATTCCTTTCCGAGGAGAACAAGCAGAGGTATTGTTACCCCCCACACGTTCTATTGCTTTGGCACGTAACCGTCTGGAAAGATTACCCTGTGGTGGTGGTTCACCACTGGCTCATGGTTTAACCCAAGCTGTACGCGTCGGTTTGAATGCCCAAATGAGCGGAGATATTGGACAAGTTGTGATTGTAGCGATAACCGATGGACGCGGCAATATTCCTTTGTCGCGTTCTTTGGGTGAACCGCAAGAAAGTGGACAAAAACCAGATATCAAAGCAGAATTGTTAGAAATTGCTGCTAGAATGCGTGCTTTGGGAATGCAGTTATTAGTTATTGATACAGAAAGTAAATTTGTTTCTACTGGATTTGCTAAGGAGTTAGCAAAGACAGCAGGAGGCAAGTATTACCATTTGCCCAAAGCCACAGATAAAGCGATTGCTGCTATGACAAAAGGAGCAATTGCTGATTTAAAATCTCGTTGATGTCAGCACTTCCATACTTTTTAAAATAAACATCATCAGCCTGCTGGCACTGCTTGGGTTTTTAACATAGAGACTAAATCTTGAACTCCCTTTTGCAAATATCGCGTAACTGTCATTGGACTGGTACCAATTTTGTTCGCGGCATCTTTGCGAGAAAATTCATTCAAATATACCATTTCTACTACCATGCGGGGCTTTTCTTCCAACATACTTATTGCCCCTTGAAGTTGTTGCCGTTCTTCGTGTTGTTGTTGCAAACTAGCAGAACGGTGACAAGGAAGTGCTTCACCTAAAGTGATTTGACAATCAATAGACTGAATAACAGTAGCATCTAAACTCAAAGGCATACGGTTCTGAGCAGCTAATTTTGTCTGTTGCCATTCTTGGGAAGAGACCTTGAGTTTGTTTGCAATTTCTAAATCTTTGGGAGGACGACCTAAAGTCAGTGCCAATTCTTTGCGAACCTTTTGCCCTTCGTTATAAAGTTCTTGCCAACGACGCGGAATTTTTAAGAGCGTACAGCGATCGCGTAAAAAGTGTAGCATTTCACCTCGAATGTAAGGCACAGCAAAAGAACTAAAAGCATATCCTTGGCTCGGATCAAAACGCTCAATTGCTCTTATTAAACCTAAATAACCGACTTGCTCTAAATCTTCATAAGGCTCGTTGCATTGATAACTGAATTTATGAGCCATCTTCCGCACTAAGCCAGTATGCATTTGTACAAGTTCATTACGAAGTTTAACAGAAGGATTCTGGTAGTATGCTCGTATTAATTCTATACCATTAGATTGCATATAGTACTGATTTTCTGCCATATAAATTCCTTTTTAAGAAGTCCTTTTTTGGGAAAAATAAAGTAGTGTAAATCTCCATTACAGCTGTTATTATTTTCCTTAGGAACTCTTGTAGAAACCATTCGTTTTTTTACTGAAATTGTTAATCGTATTTTCAGTTTCTAAGTATTTTCACGGTTTAAACCCTCGGAATTTTTGGTTGTTGTGAATTAACCAAGTGCTGAGTTGTGAATACTGAGAAGCCAGCGACGTGTGAAAGTTCCCTTCGGTGCATGCAAACTGCCGTTTTGTTGTAGACGCACTCTTGGGCTTGCTGTCGGGGTGGCAAGTGGTGTTGCAAGAAGGGGGTGTAAGGGTATAGGGGTATAGGGGTGTAGGGGAAATGCACTTATATTTTCATCCTCTTACACCCTTACACCCAGCCTACGGCTCGCTAGCCCCGGAGGGGGCGCTGCGCAAACGCTAACACACCCCTAACGTTGGGCGTTAACTCACTCCTGGGAATTATCTTTATGGCTACTAGCTCTGGTTATCAGTAAAAATGGAAAGAAACACAAATGCTCAACTAACTAGAAAATAAGTGTGAAATATGAGCAATACCAGTAACTTCCGTGACGCAATTCGTCAGGCCAAAACGCAAGCCCTAGTGGGTCCCAATGTCATTGCCAACGCTCTTCCTTTTGTAGGCGGCGGACTAGTGCTAACAGCATTAGGCGCATACGGTGGATTGAGTGTCAACCGTAGTAACCCTGGATTATTCTTGCCTACCTTCTTTGGTGCAGTCATTCTACAGTTGATTTTGTTCTTCGTTGCCCAGAATGTTGCCGAAAAAGGCAATAACAAAGTTGCACTGCCTCTATTAGCAACATACAGTCTGCTCACTGGATACACAATTAGTGGTTTAATCTACGTCGCACTGAGAACCCAAGGTGTTGGTATTCAAGGTGTTGGATTCGCAGCCCTTGGTTGTGGTGTGACTTTTATCGTTGCTCGTCAAATTGGCTCAAATCTTTCTGAGCAAGATGGTATGGCATTGACGAAAACGATTAATCTGGGGGTAATTGCCTTAGTTGCTGTAGTCGGTGTGCAATTTTTATTCAGTATTTTTGGTGTTTACACGCCAAACTGGTTAGAAATTGGCATCTCAGGTTTGGGCGTATTTCTCTTTGTTGGTGCATCAGTTGTAGATTTCTACATCCTGCCACGTACGTACAGCAATGACCAATACCTGCCTGCGGCTTTATCAATGTACTTAACATATATCAATTTGTTTGTTTTCATCTTGCGATTGATTCTTGCTTTTAACAGCCGCGATTAAGTAGATTAGATTTTTTGGAAAAATCTGATTTCAGGGCGGGGTATTTGGAACCCTTGAGCGAAACTCAGCTAAAGAAAACCGTGGTTTGACCTTCCAAACCACGGTTTTTTTTTAATCAAATTTTGAAAGCGCCAATATAACGGTTGAGAGTCTCCAGTCGCTGACTTCGCGCATGTGGTATGTTTCACTTGTGTGGGCGCATCGGGCGTTTTAAACCTTGATAACTGTTCACCCTATGGCGCTCCGCCACGCCTTACGGCTGTCGGGAACGCCAGATGCCTGCGGAGGGAGACCCTCCCGCAGCACCGGTCTCACCTCCCCCAGCGCGCTTACTCACCAGATGCCTCTGTCGGGAAACCCTCCTCATGCGCACTGGACTCACTGTTCACTGTTCACTGATTTAATCCAATCTAAAATCGCCTTGTTCACCACATCTGGGCATTCATCGTGAGGACAATGTCCCACATTTTCTAAGTTAAGCAGTTCCAATTTTTCATTGAAATTAGCAAATTGAGTCGCAAGTGCAGGGGGAATAAATCGGTCTTTTTGCCCCCAAATCAGAAGCATGGGAATTTGTAAGGTTGGCAATACTGTCTTAACGCTAGGACTAAAGTTAATACCAATGGTCGCTTTCAACAAGGCTGTGAAAGCACGGGCAGAACCTCGATCCTGAGAAGGACCAACCAGAATTTCTACCAGTTCATCAGTGATCGCCTCTGGGTTAGCATAGGCAATACTAGCCCAGCGACGTACTACGTTTGGTCGGCGCAACACCTGGAACAAAGGCTTAAGCAACAGTGGGGAAGCAACAAGATTTTTGATTCCCATGACAATAGGTCGTAATATGGGAGGAATCGCCTCTTGCTCCAATGAAGGGTCAGGCAAACTCATCATAACGACACCTTGCACCATCTCTGGATGAGCAGCGGCGACTGCCAAGCAAACAAGTGAACCAAGAGAGTTACCTACGAGTACAACTGGTTGACAGATAAATGCTTTCCAAAAATCGTAAATTTGTTCTGCCCAAAGATGTACGCTGTAATTTACGGGAGCTTTTTCAGAAGCGCCCCAACCCAACATATCAAGAGCGTAAACTGTGTGGTGTTCGCCTAGTACCTCTAAATTCTGTCGCCAATGACCAATAGATGCACCGAATCCGTGTAGCAGAATCAAGGGAGTTGTCTTGCGATTGTTTTGAGCAGGACGAATGTATGTGTAGCGAGTTTGCCAGCCTCTCCAAACCCAGTCTCTTTGATTGCCAACCCGTTGCTGCCAGTGCACGATAGTATCCACGCTTTTCTCCAATTTATCGTACAGAAAAACTTTTCATCCTACTTTGTCAAAGTTAGCTCAACTCCTTGCGGCCAAATCTGTGCAGAGCTGTTACCAAGAGTGCAGGCTAAAGTTGATAGTCTTTAAATATATTCTAGGCTAGGTGCATTTCCACGTTTTTTTGCTTAGAATCAATACCGAGCCAATACTATTTATAAGCAAACATAAAAACATGCTTATCATCTAAATACTGTATTATCTGAAACCGCATTTTTGAGATACACTGAAAACCAACAAAGTCAATGGTTTTATAGAAAGTGTTACAATCATTAAAAATTGCTACTATTCTGTAACTTAGATTAACGATTGGACAGAAATCCTTTCAAAATGAGTAGAATGGCAGATACAACGAAGACAATGAAACTGCTCTAGGCATTAGCTACCCTAGAACTATAGCTTCATTTTCTAGTCCTCAGTGATTTTAGTATTTCACTTCTGAGGCATACAACAAACAACTAAGTCACTTTCTTAACAAACAGCTCCCACAAATCATGTCAGTGATTGAAAGAAAAAGAAATCGCGACCTGCCCCAAATTAACGAACGAATTCGCTTCCCGAAAATTCGGGTTATTGATACTGATGGTTCTCAGTTAGGAATCCTGACCCCACAAGAAGCACTACAACTAGCAGAGGAAAAAGAACTTGACCTAGTGCTGCTGAGTGATAAGGCAGAGCCTCCGGTTTGTCGGATTATGGACTATGGGAAATACAAGTTTGAGCAAGAGAAAAAGGCCCGGGAAGCCCGGAAAAAGCAGCACACTGCTGACGTCAAAGAAGTGAAAATGCGTTACAAGATTGAAGAACACGACTACAATGTACGAGTTAAGCAAGCAGAGCGTTTTCTCAAAGACGGGGATAAAGTCAAAGCAACTGTGATGTTTAGGGGTCGCGAAATTCAACACAGCGACATGGCAGAACAATTGCTCAAGCGAATGGCAACAGATTTAGAAGCATTAGGTGAAGTTCAGCAAATGCCCAAAAAAGAAGGGCGAAACATGATGATGCTCATCTCACCTAAAAAGTAATCAAGAAATAAGCAAACTTAGCAAATCAGACAAGGGGGGATACTTCCGTTGGTGAAGTATCCCCCAGTTTTATTTAGCGAGTTCTACGGGCACGCACTCGGGTTCGTGAATAAAGGTAGCAGATGAGGGAGATGCTTCCTCATTGTCCTCATCCAAATCCAATCCTTGATTTGACAACTCAAATCGGACTCGCATATAAGATTAACTTTTGAGAGAAAATTGAACTGATCTTAAATGTGATATTGCATGGAATCTCTTATCTCTCGGATGCAGGCGGTGCAGTCGCCTATTATTCCAGTTGTCGCGCAACTGATTCAAAGCTGTCCTGGTACTATTTCTTTGGGACAGGGTGTTGTTTCTTATAGTCCACCACCCGAAGCTATAGAACTTTTGCCCAAATTCCTAGCTGATCCTACTAATCATTTATACAAAGATGTTGAGGGAATTTCTCCATTACAAACTGCACTCGCAGCAAAACTACAAGACTTTAATGGTATTGAAATCAATGAGGAAAACTGCATCGTTGTGACCGCAGGTAGCAATATGGCGTTTATGAATGCTGTTCTTGCTATCACTTCGGTGGGAGATGAAATTATTCTCAATACGCCTTACTATTTCAACCATGAAATGGCGATTACTATGGCGGGTTGTCGTCCAGTACTCGTCAAATGTGATGAAAATTACCAACTGCGTCCAGAGGCGATCGCCTCTGCTATCACTCCCAAAACACGAGCAGTGGTGACGATTTCCCCTAATAATCCCACAGGGGCTGTGTATTCAGAACAAGCGTTGCAGCAAGTGAATCAAATTTGTTGCGATCGCAATATCTACCACATCAGCGATGAAGCCTATGAATACTTTACTTACAACGGAGTGAAACATATTTCTCCGGGTGCATTCACTGGAAGTCGTAACTATACCATTTCGCTTTATAGTCTTTCCAAGGCTTATGGTTTTGCAAGCTGGCGTATTGGTTACATGGTTATCCCTAAACACCTGCTTGTCGCCGTCAAAAAAGTTCAAGACACAATTCTGATTTGTCCGCCTGTGATTTCCCAGTATGCAGCTTTGGGGGCGTTGCAAGCCAAAGACGACTATTTGAAGAATCATATTGCGGCGATCGCCCAAGTAAGACAAGTCGTACTTGATTCCCTCAACAGCTTACAAGACTTGTGTACCATTGCTCCTGCTGATGGTGCTTTCTATTTTTTCCTGAAAGTTCATACTCAATTGGATAGCTTTGAACTTGTCAAACGACTCATCCGCGAACATCAAGTCGCAGTCATTCCTGGTACAACCTTTGGGATGGATGATGGATGCTATCTCCGCGTCGCCTACGGTGCGCTACAAAAACAGACAGCAAAAGAAGGAATTGAACGCTTGGTGAGGGGTTTGCAAAAAATATGTAAGGTGCATTAACGCAGTGCGACACACTACCTTTAAACTAGAAATCAGTCAAGCAAAAGGGGTGTAGGGGTGTAAGGGTGTAGGGGTGTAGGGGGGAACCCCATCAATAAATTGAGGAGCCAGTAGGAGTGCGGGGGTATGCCAATTGTTAATCATTTTATAGAAATCGAAACAAAACAAGGAATAAATATACATAATATTACGTCAAAGATTCAAGATTTGATAGAATCAACCTCAATTAAGAATGGTCAAGCTTTGGTCTTTTCGCGCCACACAACGACGGCATTGGCTATTAATGAATATGAAGAAAGGTTGTTAAAAGATGTCAAAGTTTATTTGCAAAAACTAGCACCAGAATCAGATCGATACTTACATAACGACCTACACTTAAGAGAAAATATTCCTCCAGATGAACCAATGAATGCCCATTCTCACTTAATGGCAATGACTTTAAGTACGAGTGAAGTTATTCCGATTGTGGATGGAAAATTAGCTTTGGGAACTTATCAATCTGTTTTATTCTTTGAGTTAGATGGACCACGTAAAAGGACTGTATTTTGCCAAATTTCTGGCGAGTCGTGAGTGATGAGTTAGGAGTTCAAGCTCAATTCTGCGTTTTTGGCAAGAACCTCACATAGCGAGCAAACAGGATAGAGATTGCATATCCTAACAGAATTGGCTCCTATATATAGATTAGAACTTAACGCATTCTACAAATAGGTTATGTAGATGCAAGGAGATGATGATGCTTGGGTCCTTTTCTACAGGGTTAATATTATTATTGATTGTTCTTCTCCCCGCTATGGCAATTGCATACGCAATTTCCTACCGCACAATCGGGCGTCAAGCCGCTCAAAGGCGCTTGGGTCGAACTGCTTTGTTCATACTGCTTGCTTTCTTCGTTAGCTTCGGGCTTCATTTCCTAGGCAAACATGGATTCCTAGGCAAATATGGATCGATAAGCTTTAATTTTCTATTTGCAGCTTTTGTGGTGTTATGGCTCCTAAGCTGGAACTGGCGAAAGAGAAAGGCTGGTGCTTTACTACTTGATGTCGGACGGTTTTCACGAAGCAAATTAATGCTTTGGGTTGGTGTATTGGAAGCACTGTTTGCAGTCTTCAACACTTGGTCGGCGATTAATAAAATCTCAACAGGGCTTGAGAGTGACACTAATCTGGTGGAAGTTATAGCGCAACCGGTTTTCCTTTGGTCGCTAGCCATCTATTTTCTCTCAATGGGATTGAGTAGATTGGAGTTTCGAGAAAACGGCATCTGCTATATGCTTTCAGTAGTGAAGTGGGAGAAGCTGACATCCTACTGGTGGAGCCAAGACAAACCTAACATCGTGACGATTGAGTTCAAACAACCACCCTATCTCCTATCAACAGGACTCAGGAGCTTACGAATTCCATCAGCACATCGAGATGGAGTAAAGCAGATTCTGGCTGAGCATTTGATGATGACTGATGTCAAGTAAATCTTACAGAATTGCTGCGTAAGATAAGCTGTCGCGTCTTTACTTTTCCAAAGCATTTTCGATATACAGGAATCCGGTTTGCTTTCTGAACTAATTCGTGAGGGCGCTTAACAGGGAACAGGGAACAAGCAATAAAGGTGTACGGAGTTTTTTTCAAAAATCAAATAGGAGTCTTATATCAAGAGTTACGATCTCCCAAAAGTGCAACTTGTAGGCGCGACAGCTTAAACGCCATATGTTTTGAGGCAGATAAACCAATTGACTTAAGAACCTGGTATATTCTTCGTATAAATCACTTTGTGCAATTAAGTTCAATCAGGGGGTAGATTGCTTGCTGTATAAAACCTTAGTAAAGAGCCTTTTGAAGGTTTTCTTTCTGAATGGGTGTAAGCAGCAAAATTTTTGCACGACTACCGTAATTTTACGGTAAAAATGAAATTTGAATTATTACAAAACAAGTTGTCAGGAATTACGTGTCACGGCAGTGTATCTACAATTGCATATAAAAAAACTGACTAATACTCTGTCTGAAGTCAATTTCACAACAGGGGAATCATCTAAGATAACAAACCGAAATAACTACTATGGAAAGAATTGGTTATCTTCAGCTTGCATCAGCAAACGAAGCATCAACAAGAAATGAGCATACTGCGGTGGGATTTTCTCTTAATCTTTTTGCTGGGTTGAATTGGAGAAAACTGTCTAATCGTGCAGCGATACATCTTTTATCTGTAACACTGACTTTGGCAGTCTTGAGTATAGCCGAACGTGCGATAGCCCAAAGGGCTGACGCTCCGCGTATCGCACTCCAGAAAGTAGGAAGTACTGGATCTCAAGTCTCAAATATCCAAAGGTGTTTGAGCAATTTAGGCTATTACAAAGGTCCTGTGACAGGTAAGTTTGCTTCCTTAACTCAGGATGCTGTAATTCGGTTCCAGCGAGCCAATGGACTACCAACTGTTGGATATGTCGGTGCAAGAACTGAACAACTATTGCAATCTCAATGTCAAAGTCGAAGATCTAATCAAAGATCGCGAGTGAGTGTTAGCACTGATTTGCGACCAGGTAGCAGTGGTCAAGCAGTTACTAGATTGCAACAAAATTTAGGGCGTTTAGGTTTCTTTAATGGTCCTGTAACAGGTAACTTTGGTTCAGAAACTCAGCAAGCAGTCACCAGGTTCCAGCAATCACGTGGAATACGTGCTGATGGTGTTGTCGGTGCGAGAACAGAAGAAGCAATACGCACCAGTTTTAACACAAATGATTCCTCAGTCAGTGTTAACAGTTATCAAGACACAAATAATTCCTCTAATTCCTCAGTCAGTGTTAGCAGTTACCAAGACACAAATAATTCCTCTAATTCCTCAGTCAGTGTTAGCAATTACCAAGATGGCGTCGGTGGAGATAACTTACCAAATGCTTTGAATGTGGGTGAGTCGGGTCGTCAGGTGAGAGAATTGCAACAGGATTTGCAGCAGCTGAGCTACTTTAGGGTGAATCCAACTGGTTATTTTGGTCCAACAACTCAAGAAGCTGTAGCACGTTTTCAGCAAGATCATGGAATCACACCCAACGGTATTGCTGACTCACAAACCTTGGGAGCAATAACGACGGCTTTAGCACAACAAGGTAATGGGCAAAATTATGGACAAAGTAATGGGCAAAATTACGGCCAAAATTATGGACAAAGTAATGGGCAAAATTACGGCCAAAATTATGGACAAAATTATGGACAAAATTATAGTTGTTCGACAGGCACCGGAGATATCTGTCAGGGTGAGAGAAGTCAGCGAGTGACAATCGTACAACAACGTTTGCAGAATTTGGGATTTTTTAGAGGTGATGTCACAGGTTTTTATGGTTCTGCAACCAGAGATGCTGTGGCTCAATTTCAGCGAAACTCTCGGTTAGAAACAACAGGATCTGTCAATTTTCAAACTTGGCAAGCATTAGGTTTGACCAACAACCCGAACAACTCTACAGGATTGAATCCTAAAGAGAATCGCTATGTTGTTCTCATCCCGATTTCTAGAAACGACACTTTAAATGAAGTGCGTCAATATATACCGGAAGCTTTCCGCGCTGAATCTAGACTCGGTCCCTATGTCAATGCTGGACAATTTAGAGAACGCTCACAAGCAGAAGATTTGTCTAAGTGGTTACGTTCACGTGGGTTAGATGCACGGGTAGAATACTTCTAATGGTTAAGAGCTATGAGCTAAGAGTGAGGAGTTATGAGTTATAACTCCTCACTGTTGAGTTGTGTAACTTGATTCCTCACTTTTCGCGTAATCTAAAGATAATGGCAGAAACTCGTATTGGGATTATTGGTGGCAGTGGCTTATACAAAATGGACGCCCTCAAGAATATCGAAGAGGTACAAGTCCAGACACCTTTTGGTTCTCCATCGGATGCTTTGATACTGGGAACTTTAGAGGGTACACGAGTTGCTTTTTTAGCGCGTCATGGTCGCAATCACACGCTGTTGCCTTCCGAGTTGCCATTTCGCGCCAATATTTATGCAATGAAGCAACTGGGTGTGGAGTATCTCATCTCTGCTTCCGCTGTTGGTTCTTTGAAAGAAGAAGTAAAACCATTGGATATGGTGGTTCCCGATCAATTTATTGATAGAACGAAAAATCGAGTTTCAACGTTTTTCGGTGAGGGGATTGTTGCTCATATCGCTTTTGGTGATCCGATTTGTAAAAATTTGGCAGTTGTTGTAGCAGAGGCGATTGCCTCCCAAAACTTACCAGATATCACTGTCCATCGTGGTGGTAGTTATGTGTGTATGGAGGGACCAGCATTTTCAACAAAGGCGGAATCCAATCTTTACCGCAGTTGGGGCGCAACGGTGATTGGAATGACTAATTTACCAGAGGCGAAGTTAGCACGGGAAGCAGAGATTGCCTATGCTACGCTTGCTTTAGTGACTGATTATGATTGTTGGCATCCAGATCACGATAACGTGACAGTGGACATGGTCATTGCTAATTTACAGCGAAATGCACTCAACGCTCAGAAAGTGATTCAAGAAACAGTGCGGCGTTTGAGCGAAAATCCACCCTCAAGTGATGCACATTCAGCGCTAAAGCATGCGATTTTGACAAATCTAGATAAGGCACCCGTAGCAACTAAAGAGAAGTTGGGGTTGTTGTTGAAAAAGTATATTTAGAAACGAGAGTATCATAAAAACATCAAAATTGTCCGTACGCCTAAGGTACGCTTTGCGCTCGTAGGAGCGTCCTGCAGGCGTACACGAAGCGTTCATCTCTCATGTATAGTTGGTAATCATTAGTACTGTTTTTAGGTAATACTGTCAGGGTGTTTCTTTTGCCGCAAGTACCTCTAAAGTCATAAAACTTTTCTAAGCAACCTTTTCGGCAATTTACGTCTTATAGCAGATATCGATTAATGCCCAATGGCAGAATTTATCACTTCATTCCAGGTGTTATTATTTTTTACAGTGAAGGTAGAACAGTGAAGATTGAACAGAGTGCATCAGTTACCAATTATTTACAGTTATAAAAACTTGTCTATCATCACAAGAAAAAGCTGACGTGTATCACAGCCTAGTTATATTACCGAGATATAGGGGATAATATAACTGTGAGGAGAAAACGGAAGCAACTTGTATCAGAAAGGGGAAAATATTATGAAATCCAAACTTATTGCACTTCTAACCTTAGTGACTCCCCTAGTCTTAGCTAGTTCAGTGAATGCAGCGAATCCGCAGCATGTTAAGAAGCTACTTGCTACTGGGGAATGTGCAAAGTGTGATTTATCGAAAGCAAACCTCAGCGGTGCACATTTAATCGGTGCTGACTTGAGAGATGCGAATCTTCAAGGGGCAAATTTAACAAAGGCGAATCTTGAAGGTGCTGATCTTACAGGTGCTAATTTAGCCGGCGCTAACATGACGTCATCTTTAGCGACGAATGTTGATTTTAAGAAAGCCAATCTTAATAAAGTGAATTTCACTCGTGCGACGATTCACGATTCTAATGTATATGGGGCATCGATGAATGACCTCAATATTACTAATGCCGAAATATCTAACACAGGTATAGGTGTCGGTGGTGAAGATCTGGGTGGTGGAACAATTCCTGATTGGAAATAAAGCTTACGATAGCATTGATTCTGGGAACAAGAGAATAGGGATTGGTAAACTCCTTGCACACAAATTCTCTGTTTGTTTTGTTGGTTTTGCGGATTGAGTCACTCCGTAAGTTAAGACAGCCTGAGAAAGAGGCTATATGGGGCGATCAATTATCGCCCCTGTGGAAAGCTGAGATTTTGCAGTGTTGTCATTTAGGTTTTGGTACTGGGGACTGGACTTTAAACTTATTTCGACAGTTAAACGCTAAGCTGTTTACATACAGAGAGTTTTGGATAAAGAGTCTTATTTATTTTTGTCCCGCTACTTATTGCGGAAGCCGGGGATAGCGGCGATTGTATTCTACTCGACTCAAAAATTCGTCTAACACTTGCAGAAATCTTTCTGTTTCTTCCAAATGAGGCATATGTGAACTGTTTTCAAACAGTACCCACTCTGAATTAGAAATACCTTGCTTTAATTTTTCTACACAAGCTGGGGTTACCTCATCATACCTACCAGAAAGCAGCAGTGTCGGTACAAAAATTTCACTCAAGCGGCTTTCAACATCCCAGTCGATAATTTTGCCAGCGCCTCGAAACTCTGTACCAACTTTGCTGTATGCTTTAGTCAAACAACTAGGCCAAGGGTTTAAACGACACAGAAAAGAATGGTTAAAGACTTCCATGGCCTGTTTATATTCTGGGTCTTGAGTTGTACCTGCGGTTTCATGTTTACTAATAATTTCTTTGATATCTGCTGGTAGATCATTCATCAACTTATAAGCTTCACTCACAAATTGCTGAATGTTGACAGGTGTATTAGCTAAAATCAGACTTGCTAAACCAGTTGCTTGAGAAAGAGCATGTTCTAGTGCCAAACAACCACCCCATGACTGTCCGAAAAGATGGATTTGCTCTAAGTTTAAAGTGCTGCGGATGGCTATGAGTTCATCTTTATATAAATCAATGGAATATAAATTTGTGTCAGTAGGGCGATCGCTATTTCCACATCCTAGTTGATCGTAGAATATAACTCGCCTTCCCGTGTGAGCTATCGCTTCTAATGGTTCCAAGTAATCATGGGGTACTCCTGGTCCTCCATGAAGACACAACAGAGGTAGTTTGTCTTCTGCTTCTTGGTTCGGTTTAACAATGCGATACCACACTTGATGATCACGAAACGAGATAAAGCCTTCAACGGCAGAAGTTGATGACTGTTGATTCATAGAAGTAGCAAAAAATTACCAATAGTATTTACAATAACTTGATTTGTATATCTATAAACTATTTTAAGTAGTGAAAAACTCTTATACTTAGCATATTGAAATCCGGCTTTTACTAGAAACTGGTATTTAGACTAAAAGCAGGCGATAAGCCGGAGGTCTTCGGCGTTCGACGGTTGCTTCGCCTGTCGAAGCAACCGTCGAACGCTTGACGCTGCACCTATCACGATGGTGAACTGAATAATTAAGGTATTCAATCCACCATTGTTTCGTTGAGTTACTAATGAAAGCTGACGTAGTTAAACCTTGACTCGTCGGAGTAGTTAGCTTTATTCCTTATCAACTTTTTCGAGATCATCAGGTGTACCACTGGCAGAAATTTTTGATGTGCCAGATTTACCTGCACCGGAGTTGCCGCCAGAAGCGCCAGCACCGCCAGAGTGTTTAGAATCCGTGTTTCCTTGTTCTTCCTGGAGCTGTTCAAGGCGGTTTTTTTCTTGAGCTTTATCTTTTTGATCAGCCATATCTTATTTACATTTTTCGCGCTTGGTTTAGCTGTTAACTCTAGCATTTTCCCTATTTTATATCTTGCACCTAACGGGATAAGCGCTGGCTGCTTTTTAGGTATAAAGATATACTTAATATCAACAATGATGAGCTGAAACTGGGGCGAGTACGGGTTAGCCTATGGGAAAATTTACACTTTCGTAAAGCTGCTGCACGCCCGATGTCACTCTGAGCTAAACCCGCTTCCGGAGGTAAAGACGTTTATCAAATGGTTGTAGTACTGTAAGAAAGACGCAACTTTTGAGAATTTTTACCCAAACTCGAAACGTAAGATATTAATAATGTCAATAAGTATAAATATTGGTGAAATGTCCTCCTCAAAGATAAGAGCATAAGATAGGCTAAATATAGGGTAAAATCGGCATTTAGACTTGTCTAAATACAAGATGAGCTCATTTTTGCATAATTTGTATTTACACGAGTACCATGATTAGCAACCTACATAGCGTGGGATAACCATACATTTGAGAGTGTAGTCCATTAAAAAATCGACTTAGAATGCTACCTCTAAGTCATACTAATTAGGTAATAGCTACTGCCCTGTTAGTGCTTTTCTACCTTGTAGTTGATGAAGTGGTCATGGAAGCGCAATTATGGTTATAGGTAACTAGAACGAGCGTTGTACCTCAAAGTCAGTTGTGCTAACGTACCAGTGCATCGTCTAGTCAACAACCTTTTGGTTGTAACTGTCCGGATAAAAGTAACTCAAGTCTGAAAATTATGGAAGCCCAAATGCAAGAACCAGAAATTGTGGAAACTAAGTCTCCAGAAGCAACGATGGCAAATATCAACAATCAAACAGGAAGCATAACGAAACTCCAGCCAAGCGTGCAGTCTCAAGATCAATGGCTAAAATACGGAGAACAAGTTTCTGGCTTTTTAGCGACACTGCCCGAATATCTGGGAAGCTTCTTTAATAGATACAAACAGCCCCTAGTTAGCATTGGTTTGATTGTGGCAGCAATTGTTGCGGTCAAGATAGTTTTGGCGATATTGGATGCTTTGAATGACATTCCTTTGGTATCACCAACCTTTGAATTAATTGGTATTGGTTACTCTACATGGTTTATTTACCGCTATCTACTCAAAGCCTCAACTCGGCAAGAGTTAACTGATGAGATTACAACTCTCAAATCACAAGTTGTTGGCAAGGAAATTTCGGAAAGCTAAGTAGCTGCTAAGGAAACTGCATATCGTTGGTTTTGAATTGTCTGCTGAAACACTTGGTGAACGTCAAATTACAATGCCTCATGACTGGGTAAATTCAGTTCTGCATGAGGGGTTCGGCCGTGAGATCAGTGGCTCGACTGAGGCTGAGCCGAACGTCCGAACGGTTTCCTGACAGCGCCGGTAAGCGCAAAGCGCACGGCTGCTGCTTCAGGGAATGGCGCAGCCGTGCCTATGGCACAGGATATAGGTCTACCATAGGCATAGTGCTTAGCGCAGGGTAATAGAGTATTGTCTGGCAAAATCAGCGTCTTGAGATCAAAGTCTGAAGTTGACCAAGCAAAGCCTGCGTAAGCAGGCTTTTGGTTTATGAGTAGTTGATTAATTTTGGTTGAGCAGTTGCATTGCAAACCCTCTTAAGGTGTTTTCACAATGCTTTGAGATTCAATGGGTTGCAATCTTCCCGTTTGCACCAAAGCTTGATGAACCATAGCAGCAACCTCAGCACGGGTTGCTTCTTGATTTGGAGCCAAAACTTGTGGGTCAGGGTTGTTTACTACAAGACGATTTTCTGTAGCTGCTGCTATCTTATCAATGGCGTATTTAGGAATATCTTTGGCATCCTTATAGATACTTAAAACTTTTTCAGGGGAAGAAGGTACTTTAAGATCCAACCCACTGACAAGAGCAACTAAAACTTGTACTCGTGGAATTTTTTGGTCTGGTTTGAAACTTTCGTCTGGATATCCTTTTAAAAATCCAGTTGCAATGGATCGGTTAATTGCTGGAATTGCCCAGAATTTTGGTGGTATATCTTTGAAACTTATTGAATTTCCAGCATCTGCTTTGTTAAAGGCTTGTTGCAAAATAGCAGCAAATTCAGCACGGTTTACAGGCTGGTTAGGTCTAAAAGAGTAATCAGGAAAGCCTTTGATCATTCCACGAGAAGAGAGAATATCAATGAAACGCCGTCCCCAAAAATCAGTAGGTACATCTGTAAAAGCAATTGGTGGGGGAATTGTTGGTAATTTTTCACTCGCAGTGACGCGAGATTGTTCTGTAGTCGTGGTAGGAGGAGAGGATGATGGCTCTTCTGATTTTGACCACGCTTGGTCTGGAGGTACATTTAAAATTTGAGGGAACAGATCGTCCAAGAAGGTGTGTTTATCAGTTGGGGATGGAGTTACTGTTGGTTTGACACCAGGAAGAATAAATGGAATTGCTGGTTGTTCAGGGATTGCTGGAATGATTGGAGAACCAGAGGAAGTCGGCGAGGGAGATATCAACCCAGTGAAATTCCAATTAGAATTCTTACGGGAGAATGTCCAAAATAAAATAATCCCGATAGTCACAAAAGCAACAAGAATACCGATAAATTCATCAAAACCAAGGGTATTGTTTGGAGATGACTCCGGATCTGGAGGGCGCATATTTGTCATCTTTTAAGGACTAAACGACAAGGTGCATGATTAAGGTTATTAGGTAATAGGTTACAGTTTTCAGGTTACAGATTTGTTAAAACTGTTATAACCATAATCTTAGAGTACTCGCAGCAAGCTAGGAATACTTTCTAGTTCTGCAAAAGTACGAATTTCTGTTAACGCTTGCCGAAAATCACCTTCTCGAACATCGTGAGTGACAACAACAATTTCTGCAAGTTCTCCGTGAAAACCTGTTTGGACGATGGACTCCAAACTCACTCCGTGATTGCCAAAGCAAGTTCCCAATTTGCCAATCACTCCTGGTTGGTCTTTGGTGAGAAAACGAGTATAAAATCGGGTGATCAGTTCTGCCATTGGCACAATTTGGCAGTAGTCTTGATGTCCGCAGGTCAGTAGCGGATTTGGTACTGATGTACCTGTTTGGAGTGCTGCTACTAGGTTCAAAATATCCGATGACACAGCACTCGCAGTTGGTCCTGCACCGGCACCAGGACCAAAAAACATCACCTGTCCAATGGGTTCACCTTCAACAAGAATGGCGTTATTCACGCCGTTGATGCTGGCTAGGGGGTGTGCTTTTGGGACTAAAGTCGGCTGGACTGTGATTGAGATGGCACCAGAGGAGGAAATTCGTTTGCCAATAGCAAGCAATTTGATCACAAATCCTAATTTCTCGGCATAGGCAATATCTGTTTTGCTGACTTGCCGAATTCCCTCACAGTAAACATCTTCCAACCTGATGCGTCCACCAAAGGCTAATGATGCGAGGATGGCGATTTTATCTGCGGCGTCTAAGCCATCAACATCAGCAGTTGGGTCAGCTTCAGCATAACCTAATTGCTGGGCATCAGCTAAGACATCACTGAAGTTGCTGCCTTCGGTTTGCATCCGCGAGAGGATGTAGTTTGTCGTGCCATTAATAATGCCAGTGATGGTGTGAATCTGGTTGACACTTAAAGATTGCTTTAAAGGTTGAATCACTGGAATACCACCACCGACGGCGGCTTCCAGCATAACGTAGACCCCAGCTTGATTCGCAGCCGTGAAGATTTCATCACCAAAACGGGAAATTACGGCTTTGTTAGCAGTCACCACGTGCTTGCCATTTTGAATAGCTTTGAGGATCAGCGATCGCGCTGGTTCAAGTCCCCCCATTACCTCGACAACAATATCTACCTCTGGATCGGTGACAATTGCTTCCAAATTTATTGTTAATACCGTTTGTGATAGTGTGACTGTGCGGGGTTTGTCGAGCGATCGCACTCCCACACGATAAATTTCTACTTCCTGCAACAACGGGTGACGAAAACCGCTATTTTGTAACAATTGCACCGTACCCGTCCCTACGGTACCTAATCCCAAAATTCCTAGCTTTACACCCACAAGTCTTACACCAATTTTAGATTTAAGATTATTTTGTCAAAAAAATAACAATTGTAGGGTGAGCAATGCCCACCCTACAATTAGTTTTCTTATTTAGTTTATAGCTTTTTGTCAAAAGCCTAATGACTCATGACTCATGACTGGTGACTAAATTAGTATGTTTCTACGTGCCAGCGACCAGCTTTTTTGAGGTCTTTTTGGTAACTACTCCAAGTCACACCTTCTTTTTCTGCTGCTGCAGTCAGCGCCGCATCGATACCATCTTCCATACCGCGCAAACCACAAATGTATGTGTGGGTTTTTTCATCTTTTATCAAATTCCAAAGTTCATCTGCATGTTCTGCAACGCGGTCTTGGATATACATTCTGCCACCTTCGGGGTTTTTCTGTTCCCGGCTGATGGCATAAGTGAGGCGGAAATTATCAGGATACTTTTGTTGTAATTCTTCCAGTTCTTCCTTGTAGAGGATATTAGGAGTTGTAGGTACACCAAATATCAACCACGAAAATCCCTTGAACTCGTATTCTGGGTTAGCTGCTTTTTCCTCGTCCTTGAACATGCGCCACAGGTAGGCACGGAATGGGGCGATACCTGTTCCTGTTCCCATCATAATAATTTTGGCTTCGGGGTCACTGGGTAACAACATTTCCTTACCCACAGGACCTGTGATTTTCACATCGTCCCCTGGTTTGACGAAACACAGGTGTGTAGAACAGACACCATGGACTGTTTCGCCGCTTTCTGGGTGCTTGTACTCCAACTGGCGGACGCACAGAGAGACTGTTTTGTCATCGATATCATCGCCATGACGAGTTGAGGCGATCGAATACAGTCTGATTTTTTCTGGCTTGCCCTTCTTATCCACTCCAGGTGGGATAATACCGATACTTTGACCTTCTACATAGCGCAGATCACCACCAGAAATGTCGAACTTAACATGCTGAACAATACCAATTCCGCCTTCTGCTACTAACGCATCATTGGATATGCACTTACCAATAAATGGAGCGTTTGGACGGTAAATATTGACAGGAACGTCAGCATGTGATTCTTTTTTGGGTTTTGCTTGAGTCATGGTGTTGCCTTTTTTGTCCTTTTTTTTGGGCTGTTCCTCAGCGACAGGTGTGGCTTTACCATTTGCTTGACTGCTTGCAGTCTCGGTTTCACTGTTAGCATTTGCTGTAGAGGTATTTCCATTGAGATGCTCTAAAGCATTCAAAGGCTGGATGCTAACAATTTTGCCACCTAGGCGAATGATCCGCCGTGTCTCCTGATTCATGCGGTTGTAAGGCACTCTGATGAATACACTGCCACTATTACGAATCGGGTAGTTTGTTTGATCAGTTTCTTCGCTCTGACGCAAACCCACCACTTCATATAAATAAACACGGCTACCTGATTCTGTGTTGGCAGCACCTTCAACAGCACCTTTAATATACATTTGTTTTACCACTCCGATGTCTACTTAACCTTTAATTAAAAATCCTTCCCAGCACAATGCGCCAGCTTTAGTTTACATGATTTTCGGTTGACAAAACTGGCGCTTTTCGCAAGGCCGGGATCATTAGCCAATGCCTTGTCAGGCACACTCACCAAAGACACGCACCGAATGGCAAACACACACACCTGTTCACCTTCTAAGGTAAAGGATAAGTCTTTTGGAGAATGTTAATCATGAATCAATTTAATCTTTTTTTTGGAAGCACCACCTCCCATAGAGGGAGATAACTTCTTGAAAGGAAATACTAGCAAGCCTTGTATGCAGTACTTCCTTCTGTTACAATCCAATATAACACTAGGATTAAATACTTACCAGCAACAAATTCAGACTACTCAGATAGGTATCTACTGGCACAGTCTTGTATACCCGTCTACTCTGTTATGGCACGGCTGGGGGCGAAAACGCAGGATAAACCATTGGGGTAAACTCCTGGCTAGAAAAAACTGTCAGAAAAATAATTGATTGACTCATCTTTAGTATCAAGAGGAGATTTATGACTAAGCCGGAACGCGTAGTATTGATTGGGGTAGCCGGAGACTCCGGATGCGGTAAGTCTACTTTTTTGCGTCGCCTGATAGATTTATTCGGTGAAGACTTCATGACGGTCATTTGCTTAGATGACTATCACTTATTAGACCGTAAGCAGCGTAAAGAAACCGGAATAACTGCACTTGACCCAAGAGCAAACAATTTTGACCTAATGTATGAGCAAATCAAAGCGCTCAAAGAAGGTCAAGCAATTGATAAGCCGATTTACAACCACGAGACCGGGGCGATCGATCCACCAGAAAGAATAGAGCCAAATCACATTATCGTTGTTGAAGGGTTACATCCCTTATATGATGAGCGGGTGCGCGAACTCATTGACTTCAGTGTTTATTTTGACATCAGCGATGAAGTCAAAATTGCCTGGAAAATCCAGCGAGACATGGCAGAACGCGGTCACCGCTATGAAGATGTCTTAGCTCAAATCAATTCCCGTAAACCTGATTTTACAAAGTACATTGAACCGCAAAGAGAATTTGCTGATGTGGTTCTCCAGGTATTGCCCACAAACTTAATCAAAGACGATAAAGAGCGCAAAGTTCTGCGGGTACGTATGCTCCAGCAGGAAGGGAAAGAAGGCTTTGCCCCAGTCTACCTTTTTGATGAAGGATCAACAATTCAGTGGACTCCCTGCGGACGTAAACTGACCTGTTCTTACCCTGGTATGCAACTGTACTATGGCTCGGATGTCTACTACGGTCGTTATGTCTCTGTGTTAGAGGTAGATGGTCAATTTGACAACCTAGAAGAAGTCATTTACATCGAAACCCATTTGAGCAACACATCTACAAACTACAAAGGTGAGATGACTCACTTGTTACTACAACACCGCGAATACCCAGGTTCCAACAATGGTACTGGTTTATTCCAAGTGCTGACAGGTTTAAAAATGCGTGCTGCTTACGAGCGGTTAACATCTAAGCAAGCAAAACTAGCTGCTAAAGTTTAGTTAAAGTAGATGTTTTTGTGTCTTGTGGTGTTGGGGGTGCTCACGGGCGTCCCCCGATTTTTTTATGCTTTGCTTAGTATTATTCCGTTCCCTGTTTGTTCTTCCGGAAACAACGGTAACCAGGTAGAATAACTTTTCTTTATCTTTAAAATAATCAGTTTGAGAGCAGATTTTAGATAAAGTAACATAACTTACGAACTTTAATTGTAAAAATCTTGTTATGATTGCAGATTAAAGTGGCTGAACTAAACGCTTGCGTTTAGTCAATCAGAAAAATGTTCTATGGAGGAACTACACTTGTCTCATCGTTATCTATTTACCTCTGAGTCAGTGACTGAGGGGCATCCAGATAAAATCTGCGATCAGATTTCTGATACCATTCTAGACACCTTACTCTCACAAGACCCCAGTAGTCGTGTGGCTGCTGAAGTTGTCGTTAACACTGGCTTGGTACTTATTACTGGCGAAATTACGACTAAAGCCAATGTGAATTATGTGAATCTAGCTCGCAAAAAAATTGCTGAGATAGGTTATACCAACGCGGAAAACGGGTTTTGTAACAACAGTTGCTCAGTGATTGTCGCATTGGATGAACAATCACCTGATATTGCTCAAGGTGTAAACACTGCTCAAGAAAGCCGTGAGAAGAATAGTGAAGAACTATTCGACTCTGTTGGTGCAGGTGACCAAGGTCTCATGTTTGGCTTCGCTTGTAACGAAACACCAGAACTGATGCCCTTACCCATTAGCCTTGCCCACCGTATTGCTCGCCGACTGGCTGCAGTCCGTAAAACAGGTGATTTGCCATACCTGCGTCCTGATGGGAAAACGCAAGTCACTATTGCATATGAAGACGGACGCCCTGTAGGAATTGATACCATCCTGGTTTCCACTCAGCATACGGCTACCATTGGTGACATCACCGATGAGGCAGCTGTGCAAGCCAAGATTAAAGAAGATCTGTGGTCAGCAGTGGTCGAACCTGTATTCGGAGATATTGATGTTAAGCCAGATGAGCAAACTCGCTTTTTGGTTAACCCCACAGGCAAGTTTGTCGTCGGTGGTCCTCAGGGAGATTCTGGTCTAACCGGACGTAAAATCATAGTTGATACCTACGGCGGTTACTCGCGACATGGTGGTGGAGCTTTTTCTGGTAAAGACCCCACCAAGGTAGACCGTTCTGCAGCTTACGCTTCTCGGTATGTGGCGAAAAATATTGTCGCCGCTGGCTTGGCAGATAAATGTGAAGTCCAGCTCAGTTACGCCATTGGTGTAGCGCGACCAGTCAGCGTGATGTTGGATACCTTTGGCACGGGTAAAATTGATGATCAAATTTTGCTCGAATTGATCAAAACGCATTTTGAACTACGCCCAGCAGGCATTATTCATGCCTTCAATTTACGTAACCTGCCCAAAGAACGAGGCGGACGTTTTTATCAGGACGTCGCGGCTTACGGTCATTTTGGGCGAAACGATTTAGACTTACCTTGGGAGCGCACCGATAAAGCAGAATTGTTGCAGCAAGCTGCTAACAATTTTCTGTCGGCAGCGACTGTATAAATACAATCAGGAGTTGGAGGCGAAATTAGTTTAGCTTCTAGCCCTCTTTGTTTGCCCAGCCCCCGTTAGGGGGCTATTTTATCAACAATTTCTAAGTAGCTAGTATACGGGGCGCGTAAGTCCTGTTCTCATCTGACAACCTAACTTTAACCATAAGTTTGGGTCGAAAAAATGGGATCTCTATTTCCACCGTACGGTACTTGTCAGTAGTGGATAGGACTTTGATCCCTGTCTACCACACAGAAAAGTTTTTTAGAATCAACTCTTTTGATCACAGAAGTTGTGATAACATTCTACCTTACCCAGAGTATAAATAAACTATACAGTTTGACTCTAAAACATTGCTAAGTGCCTAACTATGGCGATTTTTGTTTGCAGCAAATAAACTTAACTTAGAAGCGAAAAAAGATGTAGACGCCTTCTTGGCAACAACTCACTGTAAGCTGAAAGAAATCAGCTTTATAAAAACTTCATAAGTTAGGCGAAAAAACTTAGCCTTTATTTCACACTTTTAAGTACATTCTTTAGTGAAAAACGCAGTGATCCTGTTAAAAAGAAGATGATAATGTAAGAAGAGTTAATAGAAAATTGAACAAAATCCTAGCTTGGAAAAAAATACGGTGATTTTTGCGGGAGGGTAAGGAGATTTGAGGGATGCAAACTCAAGAGCCAACCGCTGTTGACAGCAATTTGGAAATAACACAAGTGTCAGCCCAAGAGCCTTCTACTGACGAACTCCCCACTATAGAATTTCCCTCTCGAAGGAAACTCAAAGCCAGTTCTTGGCGCATTCATCAGAAAATTGGCTATGGGTACTTTCTGGCAATTGGGATTGGTTTTCTAGGCTCGTTGACTGGGTTAGTCATATCCAATTTCTATTTGGGGATAGAAACTAAACAATTAGAGCATGCTCAGTTTCAAACGCAAGTGCTGAGTAGTTATAGGAATGCTTTAGTAAATGCACAATTGCATGGCTCTAACTTGGTTGCTGTTATACGAGATCCGCAACGCCTTTCTAGCAAAAGAGCGGAATTGTTAAGCAGTGTAAAAGATGCTAAAAACGTTGAGCAACAAATTACGAAATTTATAGATAGCAAGCCTGGAAAATTAGCAGTACCGGAAGATACTCTACGAGCTATATTAAATGACTACTCCCGTAACCTAGAATCTTACGTTAGCCAAATTGATTCAATCTTACAGCGGTTTGACCAGCAGCCAGAACAACAGCAGATTTCTGTAGTCAGAAACGAGTTGCTGGAAATGATGAGCGGTAAAACAGCTATGCAGCTGGATGAGATACGTAAACGGTTAACCAACAACTTGCAAATTGCTCAACAACAAGAGCAGAAACTTACAACAGATCTGACGATCGCAAAAAAAGTCGAGAGATTAATTGCTGTAATGAGTATGCTGGTGTCAGTGGCGATCGCAGCAATTGTAGCATGGCGTACATCTCGGGCGATCGCCGAACCAGTCATTCTTGTCACTCAAGTCGCCGAACAAGTCGCGAAAAAATCTAACTTTGATTTGCGAGCTCCTATCAGTACAGAAGATGAAATTGGATCACTGGCGAAATCTCTCAATCGTTTGATTGAGGGGGTTTCTGAGCGAACCAAACAATTGCAGCAAGCAAAAGAATTAGCAGAAGGTGCTAACAAAGCAAAAGGTCAGTTTCTGGCAAATGTTAGTCACGAGTTACGCACACCGTTAAATGCCATTATTGGCTTAAGCCAACTGTTGCGCGATGATGCTGTTGATTTTGCAATGTCAGAAGAGTTTATTGATGATCTTGAATCTATCAACACTGCTGGTAGGCATTTACTGATATTAATCAACGATATCCTCGACTTGTCAAAAATTGAAGACGGGAAAATGACTTTCTATCCAGAGACATTTGAACTCGCTGCGCTCATCAATAACGTAGTTTTCACAGTCAAGCCTTTGGTGGAGAAAAATAGCAATTTTTTAGAAGTAAATTTTGATCGCGAACTTGGCATCATGTACACGGATCAAACTAAGCTACGACAGGTTCTGTACAATCTGCTGAGCAACGCTGCCAAGTTTACCACCAACGGTAGGGTAAGATTCATAATCAGCAAAGAAATACAAGACGTTCAAAGAAGTCACACTCCTGCAATGATCACATTTACTGTTGAAGACACAGGCATTGGTATGTCCGATCATCAACAGCAGCAGCTGTTTCAACGCTTTACGCAAGGAGATGCTTCTACCACAAAAAAATATGGTGGAACAGGACTGGGGTTAGCAATTAGCCGTCACTTTTGCCAGATGATGGGTGGTGAAATTTTTGTCACGAGCGAACCTGGAGTCGGCTCAATTTTCACCGTTCGCCTTCCACTGATAGCTAAAGATTAGTTTTCTGTAATAAGTCGATTTTAACTTGTAGAAGAAAATGGTTTATTCTTTGAATTAATGAGCTGTAAACTCAGTCGATCCTCCCTGCGCTAAAATTCAAAAGTCAAAACAATTTGAAATTTTTGAACCGCAGATGGACAAGCCACTGCGCCCAGGCGTGAATAAGGGCGTTATGCAGTCCTTGTTTCGGTGCTCTCTGCGCTGGAGTATGGGGATTGATAATTCAGTTTTGTGGAGCAAAGACTGAGCTATGATGATAGTCGCCATGATTCGTCCAGGAATGTTACTTCAAGGACGCTACCGAGTTGTCTCTCAAATTGGTGGCGGTGGTTTTGGTAAAGTGTTTGAAGTGGATGATGGTGGTACCTCCAAAGTTTTAAAAGTTTTGAGCTTAGAGCGCTTTCATAATCCAACAATTAAACAAAAGGCGATCGCCCTATTTCAACGAGAAGCTGAATTACTAAGTCGTTTAAGGCACTCTGGTATACCGCGTGTAGAGGAGGATGCGTATTTTACTTGGTTTGATGGTAATAATGGTGAACCGTTGCACTGTCTGGTGATGGAGAAAATACCAGGTTCAAATTTGCAACAGTGGTTGCAAGCCAGAGGAAATCAACCACTCACCACAGAACAAGCTCACGAATGGTTAATTCAATTAGTAGAAATACTTAAGGTACTGCATCAGCATCAATACCTTCACCGAGATATTAAACTACCTAACATCATGCTAAGACCTGATGGGCAACTGGTGCTGATTGACTTTGGTGGTGTTAGGGAAGTCACAAACTCTTATTTAGAAAAAGAACAAGGCAAACAAACTGGAACTGTACTTGTTTCTCCTGGATTTACACCTCCAGAACAAGCTGAAGGTCACGCTGTCCCACAGTCAGATTTTTTTGCTTTGGGGCGAACTTTTGTCTGTTTGCTCACAGGAAAATCTCCTCTCGATTTTCCTACAAACTTGCAAACAGGACAATTGATTTGGCGTGACCAAGCAACGAGTGTTTCCCCACAACTAATAAACTTAATTGACCGCCTCATAGCTCCTTTTCCTGGGCAGCGACCTCAAAATTGCCAGGAAATATTAAATTATCTTCAAGGCAATCAACACGAGTTTCCACTATTTGAAGATGGATCACAAACCTTACCACCAGATACCTTACCACCAGATACAGGGTTTGTAGTCAGTACTTTAGGACTGAATCGCTCACTACCAAATACATTTGCTTCTCAACAAAAATCAGATAAACAACTAGTTGAAAAACCTAAAAAAACACAGGATAGAATTTATAAAAAATATCGGGGTAAATTTTTGCTTGCTGGATGTTTAGTTTTGCTAAGTGGAGGTATTACAATCTGGACAATTGCACCCAAATTAGCAGATCAAATAAATAATTTTGGTTATAAGAAATACAGTCATAAAAGTTTTGAGATTGCCGAAATATCTTATAGATTAGCTCTATTGTTCAACCCAAAATTATCAGAACCTGATTACAATTTAGGCTTGCTTTATGAAGATAAAAATAACTTAGAGCAAGCTCGGACTATGTATCAAAAAGCTGTGGAGAAGCGTGACGATAAAGCTTACAACAATTTAGCACGTTTACAGATTTTCAATAAGCAATATACAACAGCAGTGACGCTACTGCGAGAAGGACTGTCATTTGCTGACGATAATCAAGTGAAATACGCTATGTTGAAAAATTTAGGTTGGGCATATTTAGAACTTGGGCGTTATCAAGAGGCGAAAAATTCTCTTCAAAAGGCAATCAATATTAATGGCGATCGCGCTGCTCCGTATTGTCTCCTAGGTAAAGTTTTAGAAAAGCAAAATAATAGGCAAGAAGCACTTTCAGCTTGGAAAAAGTGCATATCTAGCCAATCAAAAACGATAGAAGAAAAACAGTGGGTTAATGAAGCAGCAAAAAAAATCAAGGAAATCTAACAATTATCAAGTTAACGAACCTGCAAAAAAAATGAGGTAAAAATTACAATTATCTTCCATTTCTAAAAACCAAAGGACTCAATAATGAAATTAAGTGCACTACCAAAAAACAGGATAGTAAAGAGTACAAAAGCGAAAATTTTCGTTTTTTTTGTTGCTGCTTGCTTCTTGCTTTTGATACTAGTAAAACCAATTTTACCACCAGCATTTAGCACTGAAGTTAGTCAAACACCCATTGCTCAGTGCACAATCGCTCAAAGTGGTGATCCTCGCAGTCCGAGTAACCCTGATATTCCCTACATTATCAGTCCCCGCCGAACGTTGCTACTGACTGACAAGCCGAAGCTACGCTGGAATCAAGTTTTAGGTGTCAAAAGTTATGATGTCAGTTTACAAAAAGCTGGTTCGGTTCTTTGGCAAACAAAAGTGAGTACTAATCAAGTGGTGTATCCAGGAGAACCAAGACTAGAAACAGGTGTGGAATATTTACTGATTGTTAAAGCAGACAACGGTAAATTGTCAACAGATGAAAAACCAAATGCACGAGGTTTTAGCCTTCTGTCCAAAGAAGAAGCACAAGTTGTGAAAGCAAGCATGATGCAACTAAACAATCAAAAAGCTTCTGACAAAGTAAAAGGTTTACAAAGTGCTTTTTTTTATATCGGTGCTGACTTAAAATCAGAGGCGATTGAGACACTAGAAGCCTTGATAAGTAGTGGTATTAAAGAAACTTCCGTCTATCGAAAGCTTGGCTATCTCTACTGGCAAACAGGAGTTAATGTGCTAACTGAGACTAATTATTTAAACGCACACAAATTAGCAGTAGCTAACAAGGATGTTTTACAGCAAGCACAGATTGCGGAAGCTTTGGGAAATTTGTATATAGCAATAGATGACCAAAAAACAGGCAGAAATTGGTTCAATAAAGCACGAGACAGTTACAAAACTTTAGGTAATAAGCAAAGAGTAGAAGAACTAGATGAGCAGATAAATCAACTGAAAACAAACAAACCTACTGCGTAAGTTAGAAATCAAGACACTGATTAGTAGCTCAATCTAATTAAGCGTAAAATATAATTAGGAATGCGAGTGCGCGGCTACGCATACAAGGCAAACTGAGTGTAGACAAGGGAGGCGGCTTTCTGTTCGCGCTCTTGGCGTTCCCAAGAAAAAGATAAGCAAGTCATTCCAAAGACTCTATTTACCTTTTTCAACGTTGACTTAACTTAGCATCCGGAATGGTGTGATTTCTGTTGGTATACATATATGTCTTTAGGTGAAGTTAAATCTGTTCTATAAATCACCCAACAACAGGAGTATGACAAATGACTGACCAAACATTACACCCGAATCAAGATTTTCGTAAAGCGGAAGCCAAAAAACTACTAGAACAAGCTAATCAACAGTTAGCAGAAGCTTTAAAATCTTACCAACAAGCACAAGAACTCTATCAGGACGTGGGTGAAGAGACTGTTGCTACTCTCATCTCCTATCTTATTTCTCAAAGCAAGATTCTGACTGTTAGTGGCACAGATAAGTCTGGTAATTCTAAAATAAACTTAACTGCTGCTAGTGGTATATTGGCTAATCGTTCAAGGATTAACCGTCCTAAGTAAAGGAAAACTTAATAAATCTACGTTTTAATGACTGAATGCGATTTTGAGAAAGTTTTTACAGGTGCATCTCAATCTTTTTCCATAAAAAATTTAATAACTCAGTGTTGAAGTTGCTTATTTGATTAATAAGCAACTCTTTATTTTAAAATATATAAAAACTTAATTCATGCACTTATCTCTTTTAATTCGCTTTGGTACAATTGGAATTATTTTGTGTTTGTTAAAGGCTTCAGCTTACGAAGGACAACAATCACTTGTAGGTTCTCGTTATCAAATTGTGAGTGATTCTTCTAAAACACTCTTACAAGCAAAAAAATCTAAAAACCTGAAGATAGAAGCAGATCGATTATCTAACCAAGCAGCTGACCAATATGATAACGATCAGTTTCAAAAAGCCTTAAAAATCTATCAAAAATCGCTAGTTATTTATCAAGAAATAGATGATAAAAAAAATATTAGTAATACATTTAATAGCCTAGGAGCAGTTTCTAGAGAGCTAGGTCAATATCCGCAAGCACTAAAATTTTATCAGCAAGCGTTGGCCATAAATCGAGAAGTAGGGGCTGGCAAAATTCCTAACCCAGAGGAACAGGAAACAACTGGAAGTATATTCAATAATATTGGGTTAGTTTATCAATCTATGGGGCAGTATTCTCAAGCAGTGGGATACTATCAGCAAAGCCTTTTCTTAATGGAAAAAAATGAAGATAAACTAGGAGTCGGATCTGCCCTCAATAGTCTTGGTGGAGTTTATTACGAAACAGGACAATATTCCCAAGCACTCAAGTTTTTTAAACAAGCTTTAGTTAATGTTAAAAAAGCTAAAGACCCTGTAGAAGAAGCGAATAACCTTAATAATATTGGACTCGTTTACAGTGAACTCGGTCAATATCCTCAAGCCATCAAGTTTTATCGGGAAGCTTTAGCAATTTTGAAAAAAAATGGCGATAAGTTAGGCGAAGGCACAACTCTTCATAATATTGGGTTCGCCTACAACAAGATGAATAAATATTCTCAAGCTCTAAATTACTATCAGCAAGCATTAGCCAATTTTAGAGAAATTGATAATAAACCAAAGATTGGCAGTACTCTTAACAATATCGGCTTTGTCTATCAACAATTGGGACAGTATTCGCAAGCACTAAAATCTCTTGAGCAAGCGTTGAGTCTTCTGCAACAAGTGGGTGATCGTGCTGTCGTTGGGCGTACTCTTGATAGTATGGGAAGCGCTTACAAAGGTATGCGTAAGTATCCGCAAGCATTAGCGTCATATCAGCAAGCATTATTATTGAGTCGGGAAATTGGTGATAGAACCGCTCAAAGAATTACCCTTGCCAACATTGGTGATTTACTAGCGCAGCAAAACAAACCACAATTGGCAATTATTTTTTACAAGCAATCTGTGAATGTGACTGAAGCTATACGCGCACAATTGCGATCGCTTTCACAAGAACAACAGCAATCTTACACAGCAACCGTTGCTGATATCTATCGACGTTTAGCTGACTTACTTCTGCGACAAGATCGAGTGCTAGAAGCACAGCAAGTTTTAGATTTACTTAAAATTCAAGAACTAGACGATTACCTGCATGATGTTCGGGGTAATGAAAGAACAGCTAAAGGAGTTGAGTCGCTGTCTCCAGAACAGTCCATTAATCAAGGGTTGAAAGTTATAGCCGATAAACAAATTCAAATCAGCAGACAACTCGGCGAACTGCAAAAAATTCCACCAACTAATAGAAAACCGCAAGACAAAGAAAAAATCGTAGCACTGGAGGCAAATCTTCTCACCGAATTTAACCAATTTATTGATAGCCCAGAAGTGAATGCTTGGTTAGGACAGCTTAGCCCAAAAACGGCACAACAGATTATACCACTGGATAATCTTAACAGCTTGCGCGACAACTTGCAGCGTCTTAACCAAAACGCCGTCTTGCTGTATCCGTTGGTTTTAGACAATCGTCTGGAACTCGTACTAACGACTCCAAATACACCACCAATCCATCGTAGTGTTCCTATTAAAAAAGAAGAACTCAATCGCCTCATTGTAGATTTTCGTAGGGCTTTAGAAAATCCCGAATCGAACGCCACAGTTACCGCCCAAAAGCTGTATGAATTGCTCATTAAGCCGATAGAAAAAGACTTAGCAAATGCCGATGCCAAAACAATTATTTATGCACCGGATGGAGCATTACGTTATCTTCCCCTAGCTGCTTTACATGACGGCAAACAATGGTTAGCGCAGCGCTTCCGTACTAACAATATTACTGCTTTGAGTTTAACAGATCTTGATACTCAACCTTTACCGCAAATCAAAGTTTTGGCTGGGGCGACGACACAGCGTCACATCGTACAATTAGAGTCTACTTCATTACCATTTAAAGCACTAGAATATGCAGGAGCAGAGGTTGAAAATCTTGCTACTATGATGCCAGGAACTAAAACACTTTTAGATAATGAATTTAATCGCCAAGCAATGATTCCTTATTTAAATGTGTATACAATTATTCATATGGCGACTCACGCCTTTTTTGTCAACGGTAAGCCGGAAGACTCTTTTATTTTAATGGGTGATGGTGGTTTAGTTACCCTACCTGATATTCAAAAGTTATCTTTGCCAAATGTAGATTTGGTTGTATTGAGTGCTTGTGAAACAGCAGCCGGTGACCAAATAGGCAAGGGAGAAGAAATTTTAGGTTTTGGCTATCAAGTACAGCGTACAGGAGCAAGAGCTGCGATCGCATCTTTATGGTCTGTGAGTGATGGCGGTACACAAGCTTTAATGGATGCTTTTTACGCCTACTTAAGCCAAGGGAAAATGAGTAAAGCTGAGGCTTTACGTCAAGCGCAAGTTGCAATGATTACAGGCGACTATTCAGGGATAACTCAAGATCAAGACAGAGGAATTCTTAAATCTACACGCCAGAATCTACCAGCAAAAGTCGCTAATCGTCTGAGTCATCCCTATTATTGGGCACCTTTCATTTTAATTGGTAATGGTTTGTAATACCAATTATCCATGAAAATGCACTTATAATCCTATCCAGGAAGATGAAGCCGTTTGGATTGAGTTACGAATTCTAGAGATAGCAATCCTCTCAACGGTTGTGAGATAATATAGCAGTCGCCAACTCTATTAGGACATATAGCAAGGAACGCTTAACGCTTAACAGGGTTGAAAATCTCGTGATGTCCGTATTTTCTCATTAGTTCATGTCCTAATTTACCTGGCAACGGCTATAGTTATTCAGATTTTTGTAGAAAGTCCTCTGCCATGCCATAAAAAACACCCGTAAAGGGTGTATGAACAAGTCGTCTCATGACTTATAACGCTTCATTCATCGTATCTTCGTCCAATTAGCTTTACTCCCTCCAAAAGTCAGAGTTCAGATTAAGAATCTGCGTGCTGGGGAATACAAGTGACATGGTGAATGAATTTCGCCAAATCCCAACAACCAACTGTTATCAGACCGACAAAGAAGGTTGAATTGAAGTGTCTGCAATTTTGGCAAAAGAAAAAATGCTCTCTGCCAAGTAGTCATAAAAAATGATACAGGAGAGAGGCAAAACATTCCTTGTTAAGACGTGCTTTCTCAATCATTTAACTGTATGACACAATACATCTACTATCTATAGATTGATAGATGTTGTGTTAATTTTTCTTGTATTGGAGAATACAAAGTGAGTGGTAATGGTTTATAGAACCCATTTGACATCTTTTACAGTGTTGAAGTAAAGTTACGGCAAAAGCCTTATCCAGCAACCATGCCATACTCCAGCAGCCTAACAGACGAAGAGTGGGAAATTCTTGAACCTCTACTGTT
>NZ_JABXYX010000039.1:0-48231 GCF_017982655.1 Brasilonema sp. CT11
AACAGTAGAGGTTCAAGAATTTCCCACTCTTCGTCTGTTAGGCTGCTGGAGTATGGCATGGTTGCTGGATAAGGCTTTTGCCGTAACTTTACTTCAACACTGTAAAAGATGTCAAATGGGTTCTATACAGAGATTCCTACAAATTTGTTATTTTTTGACTGTTCTGGACAAACGGATGAGATTTGGTACTACGAAATTCCGTTGCCGCAAGGACGCAAGAAATATACTAAAACCAAGCCAATACAAGATGAGGACTTTGCTGACTCTATAGGATGGTGGAAGAACCGACAGGAGAATGAACGCGCTTGGAAGTATAACTTTCGGGAGGCTTATCACCAAGCGATAAAAGAAGCAACACTCCACTGGGATGCAGCGAACAAAGCTGAGGAAACTGCTAACCAATGCGTTAAGACAGCTAAGAACTTAGCTGAAAAAATCCAAAGGTTGCGGAATTCAATTTTGGACTTCTCGCCAGCAGAAAAAAATGCACGGATTCAAGCTGAGATTGAAGCGCTAAAGGATGAGATAACACAGACTCAATTAGAGGAACAACGTCAGCGCGAGATTTTAAAGGATGAGCAAGCAAAAGGCGATGCTATCTACTGGGCGATTTATAATCTTGACCGCAAAAACCCCAACAGTCAGCAGGATTTTGAGCATTTACCGCCTGAGCAGTTATTAGCGGATATTTTGGAAAAGGATAAGCGAGTCGCTGAGATTATGGCAGAGATTCGGCAGTTGTTAAAAAGTGATAGTTAATGCTAAAACTAACCTTTAAGCAAACCCAAGCTGAAGTGATAGTTCGAGCTGCTTCAACTATCATATTTAATACTTTGAATAGAGCAGGCTACCCAATTGTAGCTTTGTCTGAATTGGCTGATAATCCACAATATGGTTTTACTGCTAGCGCCTCATTTGAACAAGTAGGAGCAAAATTTGTCCGTATTACCGATTTAAAAGATGGTGGCATAAAGTGGGATACTGTACCCTATTGCAAATGTGATCAACCAGAAAAGTATCTGATTTACCCCAATGATATTTTGTTTGCAAGAACAGGTGCAACAACTGGAAAAACACATCTTGTCAAAGAAGCTCCATACGCTATTTTTGCTTCCTACTTGATACGAATACGCCCAAAGCCACTAGTAGATCCTGAATATCTTTATTCATTTTTTCAATCTGATGCTTACTGGACACAGATTTTAGATGAAAAGGAAGGCTCGGCACAGCCTAACGTTAATGGTCAAAAATTGATGAATATTCTAGTGCCAATGGTCGGTAGTGAGATTCAGTCTGCTATCAGTAACTTCCTGGAAGTTGTGAGAAACCGACAAGACGGTAGTTTTGAAGAACTGCCTGAACTGCCACCACCGATGAAGGAACAACGGCGGATTGTGGCGCGGGTTGAGGAACTGGCGGGGAAGATTGAGGAAGTGCGATCGCTTAGGAAAGAGGCGCTTGAAGAAACAGAAGTGCTTGTATCTTCCTCACTATCACAGATATTTGATTATCAAATTTCCGATAAGCTTCCCAACGGTTGGAAATGGAAAGCTTTAGGTGAACTGCTGTTAAATAATAAGGAGGGAATGACTACAGGTCCATTTGGAACACTTCTACAAAAGTCTGAAATTCAGTCTGAAGGAGTACCTGTTCTTGGGATAGCCAATGTTCAGGCTAATCGTTTTGTGCCTGGGTTTATTGATTATGTAAGTCCTTGGAAAGCTCAAACGCTATCATCGTATAAGCTACAGCCAGATGATATTGTGATTGCTAGGTCTGGAACCGTTGGCAGAAGCTGTGTTGTTCCACTAGGACTTGAGCCAGCGCCCATCATATCTACAAATTTAATCAAGCTACGGCTTGATAAGCAAACTTTTTTACCTGAACTTTTGTGTCGTCTGTTCAATGGTTCGCGTCTTATTGAGCGTCACAAGGATTCTGAATGCCGTGGTTCTACACGCTCTTTTTTCACTCAAACAATCTTATTAAGACTCAAAATACCAGTCCCACCTATCCCCGAACAATGCCGCATCGTTGCTTACCTTGATGAACTTCAAGCCAAGGTAAACACAATGAAGCGACACAGAGAAGAGGCGATGAAAGAACTGGATGCACTGCTACCTTCTATACTTGACAAAGCATTCAAAGGGGAACTGTAACTACTATAAATATCTGATAGCTGTCTCTATAAGCAGTATATTTAACTAAGCCATAATGAATAAAGTTGGCAGAGGGTAGTAAATGGACTTAGAAACGTTACTCCAACATATCAACTTTGGAGAAGACGAAGACATTGAGTTTAAGTCCGCAGATGGGAATTTACCAAATGATATGTGGGAAACAGCATCCGCATTTGCAAATACAGATGGAGGCAACATTATACTGGGTGTCAGCCAAGGCAAAAGTGGGTTTACTATTTCTGGAGTACGCAACCTAGATGGATTATTGAACAACTTTTGGAACAATCACAATAATTCACAAAAACTTAGCACCCCCATTTGCTCAAATTCGGATGTGCAAGTTCTGAAGGTTGGCGTACACAATTTAGTAGTTGTCAGAGTGCCCAAAGCTATACGCACACAGCGTCCTGTGTACATCAAGAACAACCCAATGACTGGCACTTTCAAACGGAATTTTGAGGGAGATTACCGTTGTACCCCAGAGGAAGTGCGGCAGATGTTACGGGATGCTGGCAACGAACCTCAAGACAACCAGGTTTTAGAAGGATTTAATCTCACTGACCTTGACCCAGAAACACTTAAATCATTTCGCCAAAGGTTTACTTCCAGGGAACCTGATCACCCTTGGCTTGCATTAGACGATAAGAATCTGCTGACGCAGTTAGGTGGCTGGAAACGCGATCGCCTTACAAGTAAAGAAGGACTAACACTAGCAGGTTTACTCATGTTTGGTCGTGAGCGTAGTATTTTAGATGCGCTTCCTAACTACCAGCTAGATTATCAGGAGCGACTTTCTAATGATCCAGAAATCCGCTGGACTTATAGATTGACACTCGATGGCAAATGGGAACCTAATCTTTTTAACTTCTATTACCGCGTTTATAGTCGTTTAGTCAACGATATAAATGTCCCATTTCAATTAGACAGGGATGCAGTGCGACGGGGTGAAACTCATGTGCATGAAGCACTCCGAGAAGCTCTTGTCAATTCTCTTATCCATGCAGATCATCAATCGACTCGTCCTCTAATAGTTACAAAGTTGCCAAATAGTTTTTTATTCTCTAATCCTGGTCGCCTGAGAATTTCTCTTCAGCAGCTTTATGACGGTGGTATCAGCGATCCTCGCAACCCCAACCTGCAAAAAATGTTTCAAATGCTTGGCTTGAGTGAGAAAGCAGGTTCAGGTTTTGGCAAGATTCTCCGTGCCTGGAAAGAGCAGCAATGGTTGATTCCGTTGGTGTCAGAAAAACTAGAGTTAGAAATGACATCAGTTGCATTACCAACGATGAGCTTGATTCCCGAAAATGTCGAGAAAGAGTTAAGAGAAATTGTCGGGGATAACTATTCTGAACTAACAGAGCTAGAACGCATTATTTTGGTACTAGCACATCAATTTAGAGAAGTTTGTAATACTGATATTCAACGTTACAGACAGGAACACCCAAGAGACATAGGGGAGTGTCTCAAGCAGTTAGTATATAAAGGCTGCTTAGAAAGTTCAGGTCGTGGTCGTGGAACAAACTATACTTTAGCCAACACAGAAGCTCAACCAGATTTGCTTTCACTGCTTCCAAGCTCCGAACATTACGAACCGAACTCCGAACATTACGAACCGAACTCCGAACATTATGAACCGAACTCCGAACATTACAAGCGTCTCCAAGATATTGCTGCCCCTGTCCGTGGGAAAGGTCGCGCCAGTAAACAGGTTGTGGAGCCGATTATTTTAGAGCTTTGCTCCGAACATTACCTACCACTCCGAACATTAGCTGAACTACTGGGAAGAGAACCTGACAGCATTCGGAACCACTATGTAAACCCAATGTTAGACCGGGGCTTATTAAAGTTACGATACCCTGAACAACTGAGTCATCCTCAGCAGGCATACATAACGGTATCTTCTCGAAATATACAAGTTAACCAAGTTTCTGAAACTCCGCCATCTCCGCAAAACTCATAAAACATCGCTGACACCACCCATCTATCCACAACGCTGGAACCTTAAACCTTGCTCCACAATTTGGACATTCTGATCGCAAGCGTAATTTGTGGCGATCGCACTCCTGCGTCACCTTAAACTGCCATTCAATTTTGTGACAAGGTGACTCAGCATAACAAGCCCCACACAACCGAATTGGTTCAAGATTCATCCCCACCCCAGCAGGTGGTAACATTTGCTCTAGCCTATGAGCATCAACCCCCACCACAGTAGCTAATGCCTCCAACTGTTGCCTAGAAGGAGGGGGATTAAATCGAAACTTTTCCCAACGTGCGATCGCACCCCCAAGTCCTGCTGCTTTACCTAAACCAGTAGGCGTTAATTCATTTGCCCGTCGAAAGCGTCCTAAAAAGTGACTTAGACTTTCCCCTTCCAATGGTTCAACTTGAAACAACCAGGGTTTAATATCTTCCGCTTCCATCACTTATATTCAGTAGCAACTTCCTTCAAAGTTTCTAAGTCAATCTTTTGTAGTCCGTTTTTCAAAGCCCGAATCGCAGACTCTCGCAAAATCATATCCATCAAACCGATATAGCCACCCGTCGCTTCTCCCAAAGTCTTCAGCATTGTCTTACTCGAAAGATTAGAAGCAACTGGTAACTTTAAAATTTGCTTCTCCCAAATATTCACCGTCCGCTTAAAATCTTCCCCCGACATTTTCCCAAAACGGTGACAAGATCGGAAACGGTTGTAAACCTGCTCATCCCGCTTAATCACAGCGTCCAATCGGTCAGTACCAACCAAAATCACCGCTATTTCCAACTTGTCAAAAATATCACGCACTTCAGCAAAAGTTTTCGGTTTAAAGCGGTCAGCTTCATCAATAATCAACATCTCAACCCCACAACCTTTAAGAACACGCAGCGTTCTATCCCGAATTTCCGCTACTGTTCCTTTAGTTACTTGGTACTTCAAATGTTCCATAATTACCCCAAACAACTCCTTAGCGCCGCACTCTTGCGGAATTTGGATATAAGCCACAGGTACAGTTGGTGGTTTTCCAGCTGACTGAAGAGGTTTATTTCTTAACCTATAAGCATCACAACCCATAGTTTTACCAGTTCTTGACTCACCTACAACACGCCCAGACTGACGTGATTGGCGCTTTCCTTCCAACCAGTCATGAAGAATTTGTACTTGTTCAAGTGGGACAAAACCCTTACGATTTAATCGTTGAATCTCCGCTTGCAATTTCTCACTATTAATAGGAATATCACCCAATTGTTTGGCGACTGCTTGAGCTTCTTTTGAAGTCATTTTTACCACCCGTAATCATCACGCATTTGTTCGTAATCAAATACCTCTGGCATCTCTGGTTCAGTTTGAGTGTCAATAGATGCCACCATCTCTGGTTCCTCTGGCTCAACTCTTATCGTTTGTTTAGCTTTTTGCACTTCAGTCTGTTCTGCTTGTTGACGCTCTTTTTTGGTTTTCTTTGGCAAAGAAAAAGTTTCCCGTTCCCGAACTTCTGCCAAAATTGACCGATTGCTCACAGCCTTACCCGCTTCCCGTACTTTACGACTGCTAGCTTTTGCCTCGTCTAACGAGAGTTCCTCTGTCTGCAAATCTTGAGCATAAGCACGGGCAAGAAATACTTCCTTATCCCCTTCTGTGCGATAAACCAAAATCGTTGTGATGTCTCTGGGGTCATAGCGCAATACAACACTTTCCCCCGCGTAACCTGCCAAAAGCTCGCCTCGGTACATGAGATTTTCAAGTTGCAGATATCCTCCACGTTGGATTTGTCGCCATGTTCGCTTCATTAAGCAAATATCCAAATCCCGTTCGCAAAGTAAATCCGGCATTGCAATTAACCCAGATTCCCAACGTTGAAATCGTGTTTGGTCGCCCATCCGTGCATCAAGTCGTTGGTTATAGTTATCAACGATGTAACGTACTAAACGCTGCTGTAGTTGCCGCAATGTTAGGCAAGCTTCTTTTTCCGCTGACTCTGGTCGTTCTTGTACGTTTGACCCCGTATATCCGGGCAAAGTTGAGAATAACTCGGTATTGAAGGTTTTAAACGGACGTTCGACACTACCACCTTCAGATGGGCGATCGCGCAAATGACAAACAAACCCCAACTGCACTCCTATCTGTTGCAAATGGTTAGAACGAAAATCTTTACCCCCATCCGTATAAAAGTGTTGCGGTAAACCAGAAGTACCCCATTCCTCATTAAGTGCATATTCTGAACCATATTGCTTAGGCAAAATTGCATGACGCAGCGCTAAAGCCACAACAGTCGAACTTGGTGCATCGTAGCCCAAGTTAATCCCCATAATGCAGCGCGAATAACTATCAATAACCGTTGTTAACCAAGGACGACTAAGAATTTTGCCTGAGCTGTCTACTAATAAAACATCAATTAGGGTGTGGTCGCATTGCCAAACTTGGTTACTATGTTCTACTTGTAAATCTTTCCCATCACGGGTTTTCACTGATAGCCGCGAACCACGCCAACCAGGAGAGCGAATACTCTTAGCTTGCTCAATTTTATCTATTAACGGTTGCAAAATCCGATAAACCGTCATGTGGGAAGGAGGTTTAATGCCCAGTTCGTCTGCTCTAGCCTTCACTCTAATAAATACCTGCTGGCGAGTCATTCTTTTACTTCCTTTATTACCCTCTTTATAGGTCTTTAAAACAAACTCTTGCCAGTTTTCATCGACTCGGTGCTTTCCTTTGTCAGCTCGTTGATTTTGCGTCAGTCCAGCCAAACCCTCCTGTTCCCACTTGTCAACCAGTCGCCTGACTGTGCGTACCGACTTGCCAAGTTTTTCTGCTGCTTGTTGGAGGCGCTGAGTATATGTAGTGCGATCGCTATTTTCTAAAAGACTTTGAATCACCTCCATTTTCAGCAAAGCTTCATCCGACAGTTCATCAACAATAACGTTCGTTTCAGCAAGATTATTATTAACATCTGCGGAGCTTGCCAAAGTCATAGAGGTTGTAGAAAATTCTGCTTCCTGCATACGGTGTTTTATCAAAACATAGTTGTATTATACTACTAATTTGACAAATAATTTGTTAATTTAGAAAAATCGTGATTTTTCCATGTTTCTGGGAACTAGAGTTTAGACTAAAAGTCAGAGAGCAGAAGCAAATCAATTCAAATGTACTAAAAGACGGCACTTAGGTACAAGTATAAAAAATGTAGTCGAGTCGGCATCTGGTGCAGGCAGTCACCAACGCTCGCTTTTGCAGCAAAAACTAACCTGATATAGGCGTTCGCCACCGAAAAAGTTCACATGTACTAAAAAGACCGGATAACGCTTGTTGTTCCTGCTGAGGTTATTCCTGATTCTGTTGGTGAAGGGGGCGTAGGAGAAAGATTTTTCGTGTTGCCGAGTAGAGCCGCTCTGGGGCTTTAGCCCACTCTTATTTAAACTGACGCACAGAAGTAGTGGTAGAAAATTTCAAGAAAAGGAGCCTGGATTGAAGACAGACTCCAATAACGGAAGATGAGAGAAGCGCTAACAACTCTCACTACCGTTATGCAACCAATCGCACGACTCAAAGGGTTACGCCCGTGCTGTGTATGAAAATTTGTGTCGAGCTCATGATGCAACGTTTGAACTAACTGATGCAGTGATGCTGACACGCAAAGCTTATTGCTTAGCAGATTTGTCGCTGTCTCCAGTATTTCGCCGCAAATGGTCAAGTATTTATGAAGCATTACAAGATACAAGACCTCAACGCCAAAAGTTGATGAAACTGTACATTGAACAAATACCATCTCAGGGACGAATCGTGCTAGCAGGAGATCATACAGCTTGGTCGAGACCAGATGCAGTAACGCTTCAAGACCGAACAATTGAACACCAGAATACAGAAATTGCTGGAAACAAACCAATTGTGCCAGGAGAAGGTTATAGCACTATTGCTTGGATACCAGAAGACTTTGGTAGTTGGGCATTGCCACTTCGGCACGAGCGAATCACGAGTTGGGAAAGTCCCATTAGTAAAGCTGTGTGGCAGCTCAAGCAGGTATGTAAATACTTACCTACAAGACCAATTTCTTTATGGGATAGCGAGTACGGATGTACCCCATTTATCCTCAAAACAGCAGATATTAAAGCCGACAAATTAGTACGTTTGCGCTCCAATCTCTGCTTGTGGACTTCACCGCCAGAATATTTTGGACGTGGAAGACCCCGCCTTCATGGTAACAAATTTAAGCTTAATGACTCCCAAACTTGGATTGAACCAGTTCAAACAGCTAACATTAACGACCCGAAATTAGGTTTACTTAGAATTCAACTATGGCACGATTTACACTTTAGAGGAGCTGCTTTGCACCCAATGTCGGTAGTTTTAGTTGAGCGTCTCAATGAAGATGGTTCGCTACGGGTGATGAAACCTATGTGGTTGGCATGGGTGGGAGATGTGATGCCAAGTTTAGAACAAGTATGTACGCTCTACTTACGACGTTTTGCTGTTGACCATTGGTATAGATTCCTCAAGCAACGCTTACACTGGACTGTGCCTAAATTTGCTACACCCAAACAATGTGAGCGGTGGAGCGATCTGATGCCAATGATTACTTGGGAACTTTGGTTAGCTCGTGATATTGTTTTGGATAACCCTCTTCCTTGGCAAAAATCCATTGACAAATTAACGCCTGGAAGAGTAGCCCAGTCTATGGGAGGAATTTTAGCGGTGATTGAGACACCAGCCCATCCTCCAAAATCCCGTGGAAAATCTCCTGGGTGGAAAACAGGACAGCCACGCCAAGGTAGAATTCGCTATCCTATTGTCAAAAAACGTACTTCTAGACCTCGGAAGCCAACTGCCAAATCTGCTTAGCTTAGCAATTTTCTCAATTTCTAGTATGAACTATCTTTAACTCAGCATCGCTGGGTTATTTTCCATGTCATAGTCTAAACTCCAGTTACTCACTCCTATGGCGATAAGCCGGAGGCTTGACGCTCCGCGTATCGCATCTATGAAGAAGCCTGAACTAATCAAGCACTTGCAAGATGCTGGACTGTCCACTAATGGAGTCGTCAAAGATTTGAGAACCCGTCTTACTACCCACATCATGAGTCAGCGTAAAGTGACTGTTAAGACTGCATCGTAATGGTGGCACGCCATAAGTCGTACCTGCTTCCCACATTAAGGAACGTAGCAGATTGTAGGCTAACAAATAAACGTAAATTTCTTTACGTACCATGTGAGGAGTTTTACCCCGTAATATCTCCATACCCAAAGTCGTTACATTATAATTAGACATTTTTAACAGCCTCCTTGTGTTCCAACCTAGTTTGGCTGGACATAGGAGACTTTTTCTACAGGGATATTATGGTTATTTTTTTTACTAGTATCTCTGGAAGCGATCGCTCTTATCGAGCGTGCCATTCTGCCAGAGTCATTTAACACAACAGTTTAAGCGCCTTACCGGAATAACGCCAAAGCAAGTTCGCCCTTCACCTTAAGAATCTAATAAAACGCTGTAAGAATCTAATAGAAGTCAAGCTTTAGAACTCAATACATTACTTCTGTTACCACAAGATCTCAAATCATTACTCTGCAACTGCTTCAGACCTCCTCTTCGGCAAATTTGCGCTCAGAGATTATTTTTTGGAGTTTGGTAAACGATATACTTTGTGATATGGCTGACGACACTCATCCCAAGAGAATCCAATGATTGCCTTACCTGGAGTTACCATCCACAGCAAAATCTATGAAAGTTCGGTAACTCTCGTGTATCGGGGCATAAGAGAACGGGAGAATTGTGCAGTCATCGCTAAAGTTCTGAAGCAGGATTATCTTTCTTCTCAGGAATTAACTCGTTATCGGCAGGAATATGAAATTACCCGTTCCCTCAACATCGAAGGCGTAGTTAAGGCATACAGCCAGCAGAACTATCAGCGCACGCTCTTCATCCTTCTGGAAAACTTTGGTGGAGAATCTTTAGAACACTGGATGCGCCAGCAATCAGACTTCTGCCCCATGGCCTTACCTACTTTTCTGAGACTGGCGATCGCCATTACCGATACTCTGGGCAGAATCCATGCTGCTCATGTAATTCATAAAGATATCAACCCTGGTAACATTGTCTTTAATCCGAAGACTGGCGTTGTTAAAATCATTGATTTTGGGATTGCCACTCGCTTGGGCCGCACCAATCCCACGTTCAAAAGTCTCCATCTTCTGGAAGGAACCCCCGCCTATCTGTCGCCAGAGCAAACCGGGCGGATGAACCGGATACTCGACTACCGCACTGATTTTTATTCACTGGGCGTAACCTTCTACGAACTGTTGACGGGACAATTGCCGTTTTCCACTATAGATCTCCTGGAGCTAGTCCACTGTCACATTGCCAGACCACCGATTCCCCCGCACCAATTGAACGCGACGATTCCCCAACCCGTTTCAGACCTGATTTTGAAACTGATGGCGAAAAATGCGGAGGATCGCTATCAAAGTGCCTGGGGCATCAAAGCGGATCTAGAACGCTGCGCTCAACAACTGGCAGAAATGGGTCAGATTAACGCCATGTCGTTGGGACTGCAAGATGTTTCAGAACAGTTTTGCATTCCTCAGAAACTGTATGGACGAGAAGCCCAGACTAAAGCATTATTGGCGGCGTTTGACAGAGTGGCTAGAAAAGAGACGTTTGGCGAAATTTGTCAACTAGAGTCAGGCATAGAAAATGCTCAATTCAATGTCGAACTCATGCTCGTTGCTGGTTACGCTGGCGTTGGCAAAACAGCATTGGTGCAAGAACTCTATAAACCCATCACAGCAAAGCACGGCTATTTCATATCGGGTAAATTTGACCAATTCAGGCGCAATATTCCCTACAGCGCCATTGTGGATGCCCTGCAAAAGTTGGTGCAGCAACTTCTGGGGGAACCGGATGAGCAAGTGCAACAGTGGCGATCGCGCCTGCTTACTGCTTTGGGCAGCAATGGACAAATCATCATTGATGTCATCCCCGAAGTTGAGTTAATCATTGGCAAGCAGCCGCCCGTACCAGAAGTTGGAGCAACTGAAGCACAGAATCGCTTCAATCTCACTTTTCAAAGGTTTATGCGGGCGTTTTGTGCAAAAGAGCATCCCCTGGTCATCTTCTTAGACGATCTACAGTGGCTCGATTCTGCGACGCTGAAGTTAATCGAACTCATCTTGTTCGACGAGCAAATCCAATATCTGTTTTTGATCGGAGCCTACCGAGACAACGAAGTGACTCCAACGCATTCATTGGTTTTGACGCTAGAGAAACTACGGAACCAGGGAGCAATGCTTCAGGAAATCATTCTGACTCCCTTAACACTGGAATCGTTGAGTCAACTGTTAGCTGAGACATTACATCACAATCCTGAAACGGTTCATTCCCTAGCCCAAACTGTGTCACGTAAAACCGAGGGCAACCCGTTCTTTGTCGGTGAATTTTTGAAAATGCTGTATGGCGAAAATCTGTTGACCTTTGATGCACAACAGTTGAGCTGGCAATGGAACTTGGCTGAAATTGAAGCTCAAGATATCACTGATAATGTAGTGGAGTTGCTGTTGCGTCAGTTGCAGAAATTACCGGAAGCAACACGGCAAGTTCTCTCCATCGCCGCTTGTGTTGGGTCTGAGTTTGATTTAGAAACATTGGCGATCGTTTGCGAAAAATCACCGAAAGCAATTTTTCAGGATTTACTAGCAGCAATACAAGCTGGGTTAATTCAACCCTTGTTTAACTTAGACGAAGACCTGTTAGTTCAAGCGTATAAGTTTTTGCACGATCGCGTCCAGCAAGCTGCTTATGCTTTGATTGATGAGTCACAGAAACAAGTTGTTCATCTCCAAATCGGTCGCAATTTACTCGAAAAAACTTTACCAGAGCAACTATCAGATCGGCTGTTTGCGATAGTGGATCATCTCAATCAGGGAATTGAGCTAGTCACTGCTCAACCAGAACGAACTGAAATTGCCAGATTAAATTTAATGGCAGGACAGAAAGCAAAGGCAGCAACAGCTTATGAAGCAGCTTTTAAGTATCTTACTACAGGACTGAAACTCCTCAATCCAGAAAGTTGGCAGACTGAGTATAACCTCACCTTGGCGCTGTATTCAGAAGCAGCAGGAGCGGCATATCTTCACGGTCGCTTTGATGAGATGGAACAATTGGTAGAAGCGGTACTTGATTGCGCCAAAACAGTGATTGACAAAGTGCAGGTTTACGATAGCAGAATTCAAGGATATTTGTCACAGGGCAATCTGAAAGAAGCACTAAAAATTGGATCGGAAGTGTTAAAGCTCCTGGGACTAGATTTAATAGAAAATCCAAGTCAGGTAGATATTCAAAGGGAATTGGAGTCAACGGCTGCACTACTCGCTGAACGAGAAATCGAAGACTTGATTAATTTACCAGAGATGACTGCACCAGAACCGGTGGCAGCAATGTCAATCCTAGCGAATATAGGGGCTGCTGCATTTATAATGTCACCAGCACTGGTGATACTGATTACTTGTAAAACGGTAAATTTATCAATCAACTACGGTAATGCTATCTGGTCATCACTGTATTATGCTGCCTACGGGTTTGTTCTATGTGGAGTTGTTCAAGACATTGAACTCGGTTATAAGTTCGGCAAATTGGCTCTCAGTTTGGCGGAACGATTGAATACCCAGAAAGGAAATGCTAAAACATTAATGTTTTCAAGTGCCCATATCATGCACTGGAAGGTGCATCTTAGGAACACAATACCAATGCTGGCTGATGCTTATCAGAATGGAGTGGAAACTGGAGACTTTGAAATAGCTGGTTATGCTGCATATAACGTATGCTATAACTTGTTTTTTGCTGGTGAGGAACTCACCCAACTAGAACAAAAAACAGCAGCCTATAGCAAAGCGATCGACCAAATCAGACGGGAAAGCCCCTCGAATTGGCTTGCAATATTGTGGCAGACAATTCTTAATTTGCTAGATAGGTCTCTTAATCCCAGCCGCTTAGTTGGTAGGCTATGTAATGAAGAGCAGGCGTTACCACACGCTATTGCAGTTAAAGATGGAACTGCAATTCAAATGCTGTATCTGCACAAAGTTATACTGTGTTATCTATTTGAAGAATATCATCAAGCTGTACAGACTGCTATTTTAGCAAGGCAATATTTTGAAGAGGTGACAGCAATAACGGTTTTACCTGTATTCTGTTTCTACCATTCTCTGGCGCTTTTGAGCCTATCGCTTGATGCTTCGAGCGCTGAAAAAGCAGCTTGGCTGAGTTGTGTTAGTACCAACCAAGAAAAGATGCAAAAATGGGCAGAACACGCCCCAATGAATTATCTACATAAATTTCATCTAGTCGAGGCAGAGAAAGCGCGAGTCTTAGGGCAATTTCTTGAGGCTGAAGAGTTTTATGAACGAGCGATCGCAGGTGCTGCTGAAAATGAGTATATCCAGGAAGAAGCATTAGCTTATGAATTAGCGGCTAAACATTATCTGGCGCGAGGTCGGTCAAAAATTGCTCAAACTTATATGAAAGAGGCGCACTATTGCTACGATCGCTGGGGCGCAACCGCTAAAGTTAAAGACTTAGAAAACCGCTATCCACAGTTCTTTCCTCAGTCGTCTAGAGCCGCTTCCACATCAATTCCTATTACTGCTAAAACTATCTCTAATCCCTTCCATACCGCTTTCGATTTAGTAGCAGTGATGAAAGCTTCACAGGCGATTTCTCGTGAAATTGAACTGAAGCAATTGCTGCGATCACTGATGCAAACTTTAATTGAGAATGCTGGCGCACAAACCGGATATCTGATTTTAGAAAACTCAGGAGAATGGTCGATTGAAGCGGCTTGTGAACTCAATACCGATGAAAATGCTTGTGCGGCTCAGGTGTTACAGTCTATTCCAATTGCCGATCAATTGCCAGAATCAATCATTCAATATGTGATTCGGACTCTGAAGTCTGTCACCTTAAATGATGCGACTCGTGAAGGTGCTTTTATTAATGAGCCATACATTCAACAGAACCAGCCTCAATCTGTTTTCTGTTTGCCGCTGCTGAATCAAGCCAAGCTGGTCGGTGTATTGTATTTAGAAAATCGGTTAGCAGCTAGAGTATTTACACCAGAGCGATCGCAGGTCTTGCAGCTATTATCGACTCAAGCAGCGATCGCCATCGAAAATGCCAACCTTTACTCAGAACTGCGGGCTAAGGAAAGCAAGATCACCCAGTTCCTTGAAGCGATTCCGGTGGGAATTGCGATCGTGGATGCGACGGGTCGCCCTTACTATACCAACCAATGCGGCAATCAACTCACGGGCAAAGAAACTGATACTTCCATAGCACCGGAGCAGATATCAGAGGCTTATCAGCTTTATGTAGCGGGAACGGATCAAATCTATCCAGCGGAGAGCTTGCCTATTGTGCGGGCATTAAGGGGCGAACGCATTAGGACTGAAGATATAGAAATTCGTCGAGATCATGCCTCAATTCTAATTGAGGCACGGGGAACACCAGTTTTTGATCAACAGGGCAATATCACTTATGCGATCGCTACCTTTGAGGACATTACAGAGCGCAAACAAGCCGAGAAACTCCTAGCCGACTACAACTGCACTTTAGAGCAACAGGTCGCAGAACGAACTGCTGCGTTACAACAAAGTGAAGCCAAGTTCCGAACTATCTTTGAAAACTCGCAGGTCGGCATCTTCCGAACCCGCCTCTCGGATGGATTACTTCTCGATGCCAATCAACGCCATGCCAATCTGTTTGGCTTTGATTCACCAGAGGAGAGCATTGGGCTTGAACACGCCACAGACTACTATGTAAATCCCAGCGATCGCCAACAATTCCTTGAGTTGCTGAAGCGGGATGGGGAAGTGCGAAACTTTGAAGCACAGATGCGAAAACGAGATGGGACATTGTTTTGGGTACTTTTCTCTTCTTATCTGAATGCAGCCGATGGATACATCGAAGGTGTGATTGCAGATATTAGCGATCGCAAACAAGCAGAAGTCACTCTACAAATGAGTGAAGAACGACTACGCTTAGCATTAACCGCTGCAAATCAAGGACTCTACGATCTAAACATCGAAACTGAAGAAGTTGTGGTTAACCCAGAATACGCTTTAATGCTGGGCTACGATCCCGCAACATATCATGTGACCAAATCTAAGTGGATTGAGAGTTTGCATCCTGACGACAGAGAACCAGTGGTTGCAGCTTACAATGCTTGTATTACTGGAGAAGTCCCCAGCTATCAAGCAGAGTATCGCCAGCGTACCCAGAATGGTCAGTGGAAATGGATTCTTGCTGTCGGCAAAATTGTTAGCTGGAATGAATCCGGTGAACCCATCCGAGCGTTGGGAGTTTGTACGAATATCGACGATTGCAAACAGGCAGAAGCCGCGCTGCAAGCCTCTGAAGCAGAACTGCGGGCGCTCATTTCAGCCATTCCCGATCCATTATTTGTATTGACTGCTGAAGGGCGATTCCTTGAAATAATCGTACTGGAACGAAATCTGCTATGGCAACCCTTTGAGGAGATGATTGGTAAAACCATGCATCAACTCGGAAGGGAACAAGCCGATGAATTTCTAGATTATATTCAGCAGGTACTGAGAACCCAACAAATCCTCACGGTCGAGTACAGTGCGTTTCTAAATGGACGAGAAGCCTGGTTTTCGGCTCGCATTGCCCCAATCAGTCACGACCAAGTGATTTGGCTGTCGCGAGATATTACGGCGCTGAAGCAAGCAGAAGAAGCCTCAATTTTAGAGGAGCGCAACCGCATGGCACGCGAAATTCACGATACACTCGCTCAGGCGTTTACAGGCATTCTGGCTCAGGTGGGAGCGGCAAAACAGGTGCTAACGGATGATGTAGAAGCAGCTCAGGCACATCTAGACCTGATCAAAGAATTGGCACGAACTGGACTGACTGAAGCGCGGCGATCGGTAGTAGCGCTCCGTCCTCAGCTTTTGGAGGAGGGCAATTTACAGAGCGCTCTACATCGTCTCGTCGCTCAAATCAGGGCTGCCGCAATGGATACCACTTTATATTATGAGATTGAGGGTGCGGTGTATTCTCTACCGATTGAAGTCGAGAGTAACCTACTACGGATTGGGCAGGAAGCATTAACCAATGCGATTAGACACGCCAATGCTAACCAAATCCAAGTGAAGCTAGGATACGATCGCGATCAGGTTTGCTTGCGCGTGAAAGACAATGGACAGGGCTTTGGAGTTGGGAGTATTCCAGCCTCTGAGGGTTTTGGCTTATTAGGCATGAGCGAACGGGCAGAGCGCATCGGCGCACAACTCACGATTAGGAGTCAACCTGGACAAGGAACAGAGATTATTGTTACCGTCGATCGGGAGGCATCACAATGAGCCAAGCCATTCGGGTTCTGATTGCAGACGATCATGCCATTTTTCGGCAAGGATTAGCCACGATTATTAACCGTGACCCAGATATGCAGGTGATTGCCCAAGCCGAAAATGGGGAACAAGCGATCGCCGCCTTTCGGGAACACCAACCAGATGTAACGCTAATGGATCTGCGAATGCCTGAAGTGGAAGGAGTTGCCGCCATTGGTGCAATTTGTGCGATCGTTAAATCTGCTCGGATTATTGTACTGACCACGTATGATAGTGACGAAGATATTTATCGGGGATTGCAGGCAGGAGCCAAAGGATATCTGTTGAAAGAAACTGAACCTGACGAGCTTCTGAATGCGATTCGTACCGTTTATCGGGGTCAGCAGTATATTCCGCCTGATGTGGGAGCAAAGTTAGCACAGCGACTTAGCAATCCAGAACTGAGTGAAAGAGAATTAGAAGTACTCCGCTCACTGGCGCAGGGGATGAGTAATGCCGATATTGCGACTGCTTTGAGTATCGGTGAAGGCACGGTTAAATCTCATGTTAATCGGATTTTAAATAAGTTAGATGTCAGCGATCGCACCCAAGCTGTGATTGTTGCCGTTAAGCGCGGCATTGTCAGTTTGTAGGGTGTACTTTCGATCAGATTCGGATTCTAACTTAAGTTATAGCTAGCCTTCTACTTTGCGATGGCACGGTTACTCTATCAATTTGTACTGTAAAAATTTTAACTTGCTATAGACGACAGCTTGAAGGCGATCGCCTATATTGAATTTATTCTGAAAGAAGCTGAGTACTAGAACTGGCCACACTTCAGATAGCTAGGAAAAAATGACATTGACTGAATTTGAATGAAAAAGGAGACAAACCCATGAGCATGAGCAACACCATCGACACAATGATCGATCCCAACGACGCCGTGCTGCTGCTGATTGATCATCAGAGCGGACTCTTCCAACTTGTGCGTGACATCGAACTCTCAGTCCTCCGCTCCAATGTCACGGCGCTCGCCAAGATTTCCCGACTCGTCAAGATTCCGACCTTCACAACTGCTTCGGTACCCGATGGTCCCAATGGTCCCCTGATTCCCGAAATCCACCAGCACAATCCTGAGGCGGTTTACATTCCGCGCACAGGACAGATTAACGCCTGGGATAACCCAGCTTGGGTAGATGCTATCGAGAAGACCGGGCGAAAGACTCTCCTCATCGCCGGAACTCTCACCAGTGTGTGCATGGCGTTTCCGACTCTGAGCGCACTGGCCGCTGGTTACAAGGTCTTCACAATCATTGACGCTTCCGGCAACTGGAGCCAGATGGCGACCGACCTCACTCTGGCCCGCGTCGTTCAGGCGGGAGCCATGCCCATCGACACTTACGCAGTCATGAGCGAACTCATGAACACGTGGAACCGTCCAGACGCAATGGAGTTTGCTGCTATTGCAGTTGACCACATCGTGCCGCCTTACCGCGCCCTGATGGAGAGCTATGACAAAGCTCAATCCGTGCAACGAGATGGACTAGAGACCAAGCTCGATCGGCAAATGGCACCTGTGTAAACGCACCTAATTACAACGCACACGCACAAAATAAAAAAAGGGAAGGCGAGGAGTTGGTTATCAGTTCCTCGCCCCGCATTTCCGATAAAAGTGTCCGTAATGCCCCAACAAGCAGGCTAATCGGGTCGAGGCAGGTGTTTCTCCTGCCCCTCCTAAACCCCACCCATTATGCGGAGCCGCAATGGACGGCTCATGAAGATGTGCAAACAACCTTGATCAACTAAGCGTATCCTCGAACTTTCATCTAAAGTTTTCAGCTCGATGAAATTTCTGTTCTTCAAGTTATGAGTTAGCCATTCCCATATGCGTTGGATGATACAGCGAATGAGCAATCCAGAACTGAGTGAACGAGAACTGGCGGTACTCCGTTCACTGGCACACGGGGTGAGTAACGCTGATATTGCGGCTGCTTTGAGCATCGGTGAAGGTACAAATCCCATGTCAATCGGATTTTGAATAAGCTAGATGTCAGCGATCGCACTCAAGCTGTGATTGTTGCCTTAAACGCGGCATTGTCTGCTTGTAGAACTTTCGATCGAATTTGGATTCTAACTTGAGTTAGAGCCTACCTTCTATTTTAAGAAGGAGCGGCTGCTCCATCAAATTACAGCCTAAAAATGTTAACTCACTGTAGACGACAACTAAAAGCCAATTGCTTATATTGAATTCATGGGGATTGAGCAAGTGAATCGCAAGGTTCCATGCTTGATACAGATGTAGAAAGATGATCGACGACCATAGTTCCAGTTCTTTAGTTGTGCCAGCTTCAACCCAAGATCACAGTCAAGGTGTGCTAAGTGCCGCTGTGGTGTTAGTGATGTATGGGGATTATCAATGTCTTAGAAGTGCAGCCGTTTACAAGCTGATTAAAATCATTCGGCAAGAGCTTACGGTTTCTTTTGGAGAGGATTATTTATGTTTTATCTTCCGCCATTTTCCACAGATCCAGATTCATCCCCAGGCGCAACGGGCAGCCCAAGCAGCCGTTGCTGCCGCCGCCCAAGGAAAGTTTTGGTTAATGAGCGATACTTTATTTGACCATCAACAAAGGTTGGAGAACGGTTATCTTGTCGAGTACGCCAATGATTTAGGGCTTGACATTCCTCAATTTCTCAAAGAGTTGTCTAAACAAGTGCATGTTGATCGCATCAATGAAGATATCGAAGGCGGAATACAGAGTGGAGTGACGACTACCCCAGCTCTGTTTATCAATGGAATTCGATATACCAGGCACTGGAACACGACGGAGTTGATGGCAGCCATGATTGCTGCAAGTCATTAAGTTCCCCGATCTTTGCTCCCAATTCATATCTGACTTGTCTGTAAGTGCTGTAAGCTATCTAATTTCGATGGCTAGATTTTGCCTGTTTCACTGAACAAAATTGCCGCTTTTTGAACCATGCCAACAACTGAATTCCTGCGTATTGATTTAGTCAATTACAAATCAGTATTTCATTGAGGATAATTCTATGACGCATTTACTAGTACAAGGCAATAATGATTCTGGGCATGAAGGTACACCTCAGACTGATTCTCTTCGCGACTCCTCAGTTAATCATGCCCTGATTGCGATCGCGCAAGAAGTCACTGAGTTGCTGAGACAAACTTACCTGATACAAACCGATGAAATTAAAACAGGAGAAACAGAATGATACTGCAAGATAAAGTGGCTTTAGTTACTGGTGGCACATCGGGTATTGGCAGAGCAACTGCGATCGCTTATACCAAACAACAGGCCAAGGTGGTGGTGGTTGGTCGTCGAATTGATGAAGGTGAAGAAACGGTTCGATTAATTCAGGAAGCTGGCGGAGAGGCTATTTTTGTGAAATCAGATGTCACGAAAGAAGCCGATGTTAAAGCAATGGTTGATAAAGTGGTTGACGTTTTTGGTCGGTTGGATATTGCCTTTAATAATGCAGGAACGGCTGGCGAAAATCCCTCATTGATTGAGCAAACAGAAGCGGAATATGACCACACTATGAACATCAATGTCAAAGGCGTTTGGTTGTCGATGAAATATGAAATTGCTCAGATGTTGAAACAGGGAAGTGGTTCAGTCGTCAATATGGCATCTGCGGTTGGAGTCGTTGCACTTCCTAACTTACCCCTCTACGCTGCGAGTAAACATGCAGTAGTAGGCTTAACAAAAGCTGCTGCACTCCAATATGCCAAAGCGGGTATTCGCATCAATGCCGTTGCACCAGGGTCAATCGAAACAGATATGTTTGAAGCAGCTCCGGATGAAGTCAAAGCCTACTTGGTAGGACTTCACCCGATCGGACGAGTTGGAACACCGCTTGAAGTTGCAAATGCAGTCCTGTTTTTATCATCTGACATGGCATCGTTCGTAACAGGTGAAACGTTGATGGTCGATGGCGGGGCTGTAGCGCAGTAGGCGATCGGCAGTGCGAAACGTTGCGACCAAGTAGCGATCGACACCGATATGAATCCCGCAGACAGCGACTTTGCCGCAGAGCAGACCAAGATGACTGCCCTCGATCGCTATGGACAGGGTGACGAGGTAGCTGGCATGGTTTCTTATCTCGCCAGTTCTGAAGCTGCTTACGAAGCGAGAGCCAAAGTCTGTCAATTTATACTCTACACGCGGTAGTTAGGGAGAACTTACCTACGCTGAATGGTATTGAAATCCGTCACTGTTTATTCTAAATCAAGGAGAGTTGGCACAGATGGAATCTATGAAAGCAGCCGTATTAAATGCGTTTGGTGATGCTGAGAAGTTTGAGATTCAAACGGTTCCCACACCAACACTGAAGGCGAATCAGGTGTTAGTCAGAGTTTGTGCAACCTCGATTAACCCGGTCGATTACCAAACTCGTCGTGGTGATTACAAGGAACTGGTTCAATTACCCGCTATCCTTGGAGTCGATGTTTCAGGGGTGATTGAGGCAATTGGCGAAGCTGTGACTGATTTCAAGGTGGGAGACAACGTATATTACTCGCCGCAAATTTTTGGAGAATTCGGTAGCTACGCTCAGTATCATGTGGCTGATGCAGCGATTGTTGCATTGAAGCCTGCAAATCTGTCGCACATTGAAGCAGCTTCTTTTCCGCTTGCAGGCGGAACTGCTTGGGATTGTTTAGTGACTAGGGGCAATCTACAAGTGGGTGAAACAGTTCTCATCCATGCGAGTGCGGGTGGAGTGGGTTCGATCGCAGTTCAACTCGCCAAAGCGATAGGGGCATACGTTTTTGCGACGTGTAGTTCTAGAAACCGAGATTTCGTGACAGAACTGGGCGCAGATCGGGTGATTGATTACAAAAATGAAGATTACGTAGAAGTCATTCGTCAAGAAACAAATGGACTAGGTGTGGATTTAGTTCTAGATACGATTGGCGGAGAAACAATTCAGCGTAGTCTAGAAATCATTCGTCCTTTTGGTAGGCTTACAAGCATTGTAGACATTGCAATACCGCAATCGCTTCTGGAAGCATGGGGTAAGAATTTGACGATTCATTTTGTTTTTTCACCCCAGTACCGAGCAAAATTAGAGGCGTTGACAAAACTAATCGAGCGTCATCAGCTTCGCCCAGTGATTGATTCAGTATTTTCTTGGGATCAGGTCGTTCTGGCACATCAGCGTCTAGAGCAGGGAGGAACACGGGGCAAAATTGTGCTGAAGTTTACAGAAAATTAGACCAGCTTTACGGTGTTGGTAATTGCTAAACAGATTGGAGTTTGATTGTGTGCTGAAGGTCAATTAGCGCTGCGTCCTGAAGGTGATCGCGCAAGGAGCTGATAAAACACCCTAAGAATCTGAAAGAAGTTGAGCATTAGAACCTATTACACTTCAGAACAAGGAGTAACCATGAAATCTAGCCGGAGCATTGTTATAGAGCGACTGCACCAAGCACTAAACGAACATAACCTGGAAACGCTTTTAGCCTGTTTTGCACCCAACTTTCAGGGCGAGCAACCTCTCCATCCCGATCGAGCCTTCGAGGGAATTGAGCAAGTCCGTAAAAATTGGTCAATCATCTTCCAGGATGTTCCGGACTTTCACGCCGAGTTACTCCGTTTAACCGTTGCGGGTGATACTGCCTGGATCGAATGGCACTATTTTGGTACTCGCGGCAATGGCATACAGCTTGATATGCGTGGAGTGACCATTGTAGGGATAGAAGCAAATCTTACGCTATAGCGCGTAGATCCTTACACCCCACACCCTTGTGAATGCTTTGCTATTGCGTATTAATACAGCATTAACTGCAATTTTTAGTGAGTCAGAAATATGAATAAACGTCAAAGTATAGTACAAAAGTTTTCCACATTTCTTAGCTTTTTAGATGCAAGAAATAGTCTTATACACAAATGGAGAACAGAACCGCAATTGGAACGTCATATCAAACAACAAGTGCAAACACATCCAGAAAAGACAGCAGAATGGTGGGCACTTTACTTTTTAGATATTTTACAAAGTAAATCCCAGGAAGAGGAGAAAAGTGGAGACACCGAAGAACAGAGAAATAACAAACAATGTGTTGATATATTATCCTCAACACATTATCCAGTCACTACTCAACATTCCTCTAGCAGCCAGCATTTAAAAGCAGAAAAGTATCTGTCAGCTTACTTACAAGAAGCTTGTTATTGGGCAGCACAAAAAGTACAAAAGCAATTTCAATCAATTCAGTATAAATATTCATTAGAAGATTTTTTTCAAATCGGTAATTTATTTGTCACTCAACCAGGAAAACTCTTCCGTAGTTTTAAATTAGAATATCAACACAGTAACTTGGAAAGCTATGCAAAAACTGCAATTTTTCGCTTCATTGGCAATAAAATTTATACTCAAGATGTAGAAGCGAAGCGAGAAAAGTTTTCTGATTATGGCTTGTTGAAGGATTTAAATAACAAAGAATTAAAAGAAGCCTTAGCATCAAAAGGAATAAACACTAGCCAACTTGATTCACACTGCTTAGCTAGACAATGTTTTAATGTAGTTTATCAACCTCAAAAAAGAGAAAGTAGCCGTAGTTTCAAACCTCCTAGTCAGGAAGATTTAACTCAAATTGCCTCCTGGTACAATCAGCGACACAATCAGTTAAACTTACCAACTATACTAGCTGACTCTAAGAAAATTCAAGAAATGCTATCAACCTGCATTCAGGCTGCGCGCGACTATCGTACTAAACGTGTTCTGACTCTAGAAAATGATGACATTATTTCTGACCCCATGCCCACTCCTTGGGATATTGTCACCCAAACAGAAGAAACAGAGCAAATAGAATTTTTAGTCTCCAAGATATTTATAACCATACCAGAAACTGGTCAAACAATGCTAAAACTTTGGCTGGGATTAAACTTAACTCAAGCTGAGATAGCAAAAGTTTTAAAGCACAAATATCCAGAATTACAAAAACAGTATCAAGTAGCTCGTCAGTTGGGAAAACATAGTAGAAATTTCTTAAAAGAATTTTTTCAGCAGTGTCATCAACTAAATCCCGAAATATCTTTGCATGATGACAAAGATATAGAACTAATTCAAGAGTCGTTAGATGAATGTTTACAATCATACTGTCAACGTTTATTATACACAGATTTAGAGCAATTAGCTCACCAATACTACAGTGAAGACGAATTTTTCATATTGACTGATTTAATACATAATGAACAACCAGAATACGAACAAACAAGTAAGTTCATAGAAAAAAAGCAAGCTTTTATACAAGCTTTGGAAAAGCAACTAGAAAAAAATATGAATTTATCTCCTGAGTCTTTGAAATTTGTCAACAGGAAAATAGCTCGTATTGTAAGCGAATGGTTACAATCGTTAGTTAACTAAATTAGGGGCTAGCCTTATTATTGGAGTTTAGACTTAAGGCATGAAAAATGACCCAGCTGAGTGCGGACACGATATAACTAGGAGTTTGTTCCATTAGCTATAATCCCAATCAGATTCTATAGCGATGTCTAAAAATCCAAAAATCGGCCTAGAAGGACTGCTTCGTCCAGAAGATAGCATTTTGGTACTGATTGACCACCAGCCTTATCAGTTCACCAACTTGAACAGCCATGAACCTACGATGATCATTAACAATGTTATTGGTCTTGCCAAATCGGCAAAGGTGTTCAATGTGCCAACAATCCTCACCACAGTAATTGAAGAGAGAGGGGGTTACATCATCAAGGGACTACAGGATGTTTTTCCTGATCAAAAACCGATCAACCGCACTTTCATCAATACCTGGGAAGATCCAAACGTTACAGATGTAGTGAAGAAAAGTGGCAGCAAGCAACTTATACTTGCTGCGCTTTACACCGAGATCTGTCTGGCAATGCCAGCAATCCAGGCGCTTGGTGAGGGTTATGAAGTATTCATCGTTACCGATGCTTCGGGCGGTGTTACTGCGGAAGCTCATGACATGGCTGTTCGCCGTATGGTTCAAGCTGGTGCAGTTCCAATCAATTGGATGGCTGTACTTGCTGAATGGCAACGTGACTGGGCACGCACAGAAACAACTGCGGGTGTATCAGATATTGTTCTTGAGCATGGCGGTGCTAGTGCGGTAGCCCTTGCATGGGAATTTCAGCTCCTTGCAACAACCCCTCCAGTGACCTCAGGTGGACATTAATACTTGAGGTTTCCTCTACGGAAGCAACAAGTAAAATAGGAGACAGCATTTTGAAAAAGATAAAATACTGTCTCCGTCTCAAGCGTTAGTGATTCATCTGTTGCGCCACTATTCTGAGGTCGTACAAATTATCATGCCTGAGAATAGAAGCTTAACTTACAGCCAATTGCAGCAGGCGATCGATTACATTCATGCTCATCTAAATCGTGATTTATCCTTAGCCGAACTGGCAAGTGTAGTTAACATCAGCCCGACTTACTTTGCAAGTTTGTTTAAGCGAACGATGGGGATTTCGCCCCATCAGTACGTGATTCAACGGCGCGTGGAACAGGCAAATTTCTCCTCCAAAATTCATAGATTCTGAACTTGCTCCGATTGTGTAATTGCAAGCCTAAACTTATGCTGATCCAAAAACTAAACGACTGTGAAGAAATTATCGCTGAAGATGGAACTGTTCTGCGCGAACTGCTTCATCCTGACAAACAAGACATCAACTTGCGTTACAGTTTGGCGTATGCGATCTTGCCTGTTGGCAAAACTTCGATTCCCCATTCCCTAAAGACTTCTGAGGTTTATTACATCATTAGCGGTGTTGGAGAAATGTCGATCGACAGTGAAGTTCGTCGCATTGAACCAGGCGATGCGGTTTACATTCCTCCAAATGCAATCCAGTTCCTTCACAACTACGGCGACGAACCCATTGTTTTCGTTTGTCTAGTCGATCCAGCTTGGCGCAAAGAAGACGAAACGATTTATGCACCAGTCTGATTCATGCAAATCTCGCTGCTAGGGATGATTGATCACGATCTTAGGAAACCTAGCTATCGTTCTAGATACAGCAGGAAGCTCGATAGAGAAATTGCTTCACCTTCGCATCTATGTTCGGGGTGAACTAGGAGAATTTATGGCAGCGATCGCACCGATTCTCGCACAATTTCTGGAAGATTCTCGCCCCGCTATAACTGGTATCGGTGTTGCCTCACTTGCCTCAAAAGAAACATTGGTTGAAATTGAGGCAACCGCATCGCTCTAATTCAGTCGCCCAAAAATATGAATTCACAAACAACTCAAAATCAAACCACCACTACTGCCTGGAGTTTAGACTATGACATGGAAAATAACCCAGCGATGCTGAGTTAAAGATAGTTCATACTAGAAATTGAGAAAATTGCTAAGCTAAGCAGATTTGGCAGTTGGCTTCCGAAATTTTCATACACAGCACGGGCGTAACCCTTTGAGTCGTGCGATTGGTTGCATAACGGTAGTGAGAGTTGTTAGCGCTTCTCTCATCTTCCGTTATTGGAGTCTGTCTTCAATCCAGGCTCCTTTTCTTGAAATTTTCTACCACTACTTCTGTGCGTCAGTTTAAATAAGAGTGGGCTAAAGCCCCAGAGCGGCTCTACTCGGCAACACGAAAAATCTTTCTCCTACGCCCCCTTCACCAACAGAATCAGGAATAACCTCAGCAGGAACAACAAGCGTTATCCGGTCTTTTTAGTACATGTGAACTTTTTCGGTGGCGAACGCCTATATCAGGTTATACCGTTTCTTTATGAAGATGCGCCAAATCTTTAGCCTGCCTCTGCAGGCTTTGTTCGTATAGCCCCAGGCTTCAGCCTGTGGGGAAATAGAGCGCAGCCTCATACAGAATTGGTATTAGTTTTTGCTGCAAAAGCGAGCGTTGATGACTGCCTGCACCAGATGCCGACTCGACTACATTTTTTATACTTGTACCTAAGTGCCGTCTTTTAGTACATTTGAATTGATTTGCTTTTGAATTGATTTGCTTCTGCTCTCTGACTTTTAGTCTAAACTCCAGTGGGAATTGACAATTAAATTGTGAAATTTCTGGAATTTGACATCTAATTTGTGAATTCAGACTGAGAGCGGCGTGACAGCCTTAAATCGCAAAAAACCTGTCAGAATCCTTTCGATGACAGGTTTTTAAGCATTTGATGTCTCTGTGACAATATTTTGTTAAATTGACAAATAATTAGTTAATGTACATAAAATGTACATTAACTAATTATTTGACAAGTAATTTATCGGATCTAATATTATAAATATTTACTGATATCAAACTTATCTATCGGTTCACTTATAATATTACTTTTTCCAATTAGCTGACTTAAAACTAAAATAGCTGCTTGGTGAAAATTATCACCTCCATTTGATGCTGAGTAATACTCTAAAATATAAGGATTAATATTGTTTTCAAAAAAATCAATGGCAGTTTTTAAGACACAAGCTTCAGTCTCAATCCCACAAATAAAGACTGTATGAATATCCCTTTTTTTAAGAAATATAAGAGTTTCTTCATTGCAGCCAGTATATATAGTTTTATTAAAAACAACCTTAGCAAATGGTTCAATTTCATCAACAAGTTTGCGCTCTGTGTCTGAAAAAAATTTGTTCCAATTTAGATATCTTACATAAGGACTATCAAAGGTATTGATAAATCTTGTGAAGATAACGTACTCAAATATCTTTTGCTCTAATAGAGACTTAATTCGTTGTATAACATGACTTGTATTTTGAGTTATGAATCCGTTTTGAAGATCAATGACAAATAGGCATAAGTTCATATTGTTAGACCTGAGAAAATCTTGGAATTCTAGCTTTTCAGTAGACCTCTTGCAAAAATGCTTGAATTGTCATGTTGATCGGAGCGAAACATCTCTGGAGATTCTTCGCTACACTGCGTTTCGTACCCTGCGGGAAGCCGCAAAGCGTCTACAGAATGACATTCACATTTCTTGACTTTTGCAAGAAGTCTAATATTTATTATTAACAAATTATACTAATTCCAAAAATATTTGCGGCAGATAACGCATTCAAGATCAACGGTAGCGCGATCGCTAACTCTGCATAATCCAGGTGAGGAACGATATCGATCCGAGTACCAAGCATGACTGCACACTTATTTTACTACCACTAAATAATACTATCTATAGGAATCCGGTTTGATTTCTGAACTAACTCGTCAGGGCAGGGAACAGGGAACAGGGAAGAAGCAATAAAGATGTACCTAGCTTCGTCAAAAATCAAATATGAGTCCTATATATGCAACTTGGTATTAGCGCACGGTTGCCAGTGCCCAACGCCCTGGTGGGAAGGACCACGCCTGACGGAAGAGCGCCAGTTCCCAGGGTGTGGAAAACCCTTACACCCCTCGGACGTTCGGCGAAGCTTCGACGCCGCTCAGCTTCCGCTCAGTCGAGCCGCTGAGCGCTCATGGGGAAACCCCTACACTCCTGTATTTCTTCAAAATATCCCCTAAATATTTTCTGGAAAGACTGGTATCGTATTTGTAGCTAATATCCAGTCACTTATTACACAACCATTCATTATGAGCTTTAAAGAACTTATTGCGCAGCTACCTAAGATTCCTAATATTCTTGGTCAACTCCGCACACAAGCTCAGAACTATCCAAATCTTATTGAAGAATTACAGAAATGGGGAGTAGACCCGACTCAGCCTCCGGAAAAACCTGATGCTATTTATGCTTGGAGTATCGTCAAGTATTATGACGAGTCTCAACAAAAACAGCCGATGATAGATTTGTTGGGTGAAGACGAGATAAAAAAGACTTTTGTAGAAAAATATAATGCTAATGACTTAGCAAATTTTTTAAAATCAGCAAAAGATTTTATTATTCGCAAGGGGTTGTGGCGTGAGTTTCAAGAAAAAGAGGTTGATCTGAGAGCAGAGATTCAGAATTTTTCTAGTGTTTACACTCAAGTTACGAAATGGTCTAGATCTCCTCTAAAAGTTTTAAATGATCCAGATTCTACTAAATTTTCAGAATATTCGCCTTATCCAAAAGAGTTCCAAGCATTAATACAGAAAAAAATAGAGTCATTTCGCGGTCGAGAATTTGTTTTTCAGAAAATACAACAGTTTATTTACCGTAACTCTAACGGTTACTTTACTATCGTGGGAGATGCAGGTATGGGAAAAAGCGCGATCGCCGCTAAGTTTATTTGGAATCATAAATTTCCTTGCTATTTCAATATTCGCGCTGAGGGTCGCAATAGACCTGAGTTGTTTTTGGAAAGTATTCGTCAACAGCTAATTAATCGTTTTTTGTTGCAGAATGCTAAGGATGATAATTTACAAACTTTGCTTCAAAAAGTCAGCGATAATTTGTTAGATGATGAACGCCTTGTGATTGTGGTTGATGCCCTTGATGAGGTGGAGCAAGAAGACCGAGATAAAAATATTTTAAATTTACCGACGATACTCCCTAATAAAGTTTATTTCTTGTTGACAAGACGACCTTATGTTGCAGATAATAAGCGCTTGTACACTCAAAAAGTTCCTGAGGAGGAGTTAGATTTAAGAAGTCAGGAATATGGAGATTTAAGCCGTCAAGATATTGAAAATTATATTTGGTTCTGTATCCAAGAAAATCCCAAAACTAAAGATAATCTCAGAAAATGGATTGAGGAGCGTAAAATAGCTGCTTTCACTTTCGTTGAGCAGGTAGCTGACAAAAGTGAAAATAACTTTATGTATTTGTCTTATCTCTTACCTGGAATTGCTAAGGGAGAATACAACGAGCTTTCTTTAGAAAGATTTCCGCAAGGTCTTCAGGAATACTATCGAACCCATTGGGTAAGGATGGGTATGGATACAGAACCTAAGGAAAAGATGGTGATTATTCTATTTATTTTCGTGGAAATTAGTACGCCGATTCCTTGTGAGATGATGGCAGAAATTGCCAACCAGGATGAAGATGAGGTGCAAAAGGTTTTGGATCAGTGGGTTGAGTATTTGAAAGACCAGAAAATAGATAAAGAAACCTGCTATAGCATCTACCATACAAGTTTCCTTGAATTCCTTAAAGGCAAACGGGAACTGAAGAAAACCCGGAAACTATTTGACGAAGTTAACCAAAGCATTGCTGAATATTTTACAAGGAAGATGGCGTAAGATGGGGAAACTTGCCCAGAAATTAGCTGCACAACCTCTCTCGTTCCAGAACGCCTATCTAAGCGATGCCATAAAAAATTACGTGAAGTCGGGGAATTTTGCACAGTACTACCAAACTTTGACTGATTTCGACTATTTAGAAGCCAAGATTAAGCGTCCTGAATTTGGAGTGCAAGCGCTGATTACAGATTACGATTTGATTGACGAGTCAAAGGTGGCAACTCACTCAGACAGAGATACCCCATCCGCGCTGTCGCGCACCCTCCCCTTACTAAGGGGAGGGTTGGGGAGGGGTGTACTCGATTTAGATGCAAAGCGCTATAACTCCCATGAAGTAGAAACGCTAAAACTGATTCAAGGAGCGCTGCGTCTCTCAGCACATATTTTAGCTGAGGATCACACGCAACTGGCAGGGCAATTATTAGGGCGGTTGCTGTCTTTTCCCCAACCTGAGATTCAGGCGTTATTAGCACAGGCAAAGCAGTGGCAAGATGATCCTTGGTTGCGTCCCCTGACACCTAGCTTAACTCCTCCCGGTGGGCGTTTGCTTCGTACTCTCACGGGTCATAGCAAGTCGGTAAACGCAGTCGCCGTCACCCCAGACAGCAAGCGGGTGATTTCTGCTTCATCTGACAACACTCTCAAAGTTTGGGACTTGGCTGATGGCAAAGAAGTTTTCAGACTCAAAGCTCATAGCAACTGGGTAAACGCAGTCGCCGTCACCCCAGACGGCAAGCGGCTGATTTCTGCTTCCGTTGACAAAACACTCAAAGTCTGGGACTTGGCTGATGGCAAAGAAGTTTTCACACTTAACGCTCATCGCAACTCGGTAATGGCAGTTGCCGTCACGCCAGACGGCAAGCGGGTGATTTCTGCTTCATCTGACAACACACTCAAAGTTTGGGATTTGGCAGATGGCAAACAACTTTTCACACTCAAAGCTCATAGCCACTGGGTAACGGCAGTTGCCGTCACCCCAGACAGCAAGCGGGTGATTTCTGCTTCCGTTGACAACACACTCAAAGTCTGGGACTTGGCAAATGGCAAACAACTTTTCACACTCAACGCTCATAGCAAGTCGGTAACGGCAGTCGCCGTCACCCCAGACGGCAAGCGGCTGATTTCTGCTTCCGTTGACAACACACTCAAAGTCTGGGATTTGGCTGATGGCAAAGAAGTTTTCACACTCAATGCTCATAGCAAGTCGGTAAACGCAGTCGCCGTCACCCCAGACGGCAAGCGGGTGATTTCTGCTTCCCATGACAACACACTTAAAGTCTGGGACTTGGCAAATGGCAAACAACTTTTCACACTCAACGCTCATAGCAAGTCGGTAAACGCAGTCGCCGTCACCCCAGACGGCAAGCGGCTGATTTCTGCTTCCGTTGACAACACTCTCAAAGTCTGGGACTTGGCAAATGGCAAAGAAGTTTTCACACTCAATGCTCATAGGGACTGGGTAAGGGCAGTCGCCGTCACCCCAGACGGCAAGCGGCTCATTTCTGCTTCCCATGACAACACACTCAAAGTCTGGGATTTGGCTGATGGCAAAGAAGTTTTCACACTCAATGCTCATAGCGACTGGGTAACGGCAGTTGCCGTCACCCCAAACGGCAAGCGAGTGATTTCTGCTTGCGATGACAACACTCTCAAAGTCTGGGATTTGGCTGATGGCAAAGAAGTTTTCACACTCAATGCTCATAGGGACTTGGTAACGGCAGTTGCCGTCACTCCAGACGGCAAACGGGTGATTTCTGCTTCCGTTGACAACACACTCAAAGTCTGGGATTTGGCTGATGGCAAGGTTATTACCAATTTTACTGCTGATGGTTCAGTATGGTGTTGTGCTGTTGCACCGGATGGCATGACAATTACGGCAGGGGATAGTTTAGGACAAATTCATTTCTTACAGTTAGAAGCAGGTCTATGAATATCACACCTCGCCCCCCAACCGCTTTTCAAAAAGAATTTCAGCAACTTATTTACCAAAAAAGCAGCAATTTTGTTGGTCGTGAATTTGCCTTTACTGCCATTACCGACTTCCTCAACGACCAACCCTGTGGTTACTTTACCATTGTGGGCACACCTGGCAGTGGCAAAAGTGCCATCCTCGCCAAGTATGTGATGGAAAATCCTTCTGTTGTTTATTACAGTGCGGAAGTTGAAGGAAAAAATTTGAGTACGGAATTTCTCATAACTGTTTGCACTCAGTTAATGGGGGAAATGGGGGATACAAATGTGTCACTTCCTGATAACGCGACTGAGGGAAGTTGGTTTTTCTCACTTTTACTTCAGAAAGTCAGCGATTTACTACAACCAGATCAGCGTTTGATTATTGCGATTGATGGGTGCGATCATATCGACCTCAACAACCAATCCCCAGACTCAAATCTATTTTACCTTCCTAGATATCTCCCAGACCGAGTTTATTTTCTCCTCACCCGTCGCCCCTTCAAGAGCGAAAAATCTGGTTTATTAATCGAAACTCCTGCTCAAATTTTGGATTTAGAAGCATATTCCAAACAAAACCGAGAAGATGTGCAGACATACATACAACAATATATTTCAGTAACACCCTCCTTTTTAAACAACGCTGGGTGGATAACCAATCACTCTATCAGCGAACAAGAATTCTGCCAACACCTAACACAACACCTAACAGTCAAGAGCGAAAACAATTTCATGTATCTCTACCACATCTTAAAAGCAATTTCCCAAGGCTTTTATCCCGATAGCCCAAGCGTGGCGTTAGCCATACCCTTCCAATTTGAACCACTCCCCCCAGGCTTAGAAGCGTATTACAAAAATCATTATCAGCGGATCAAGGGTAAAGGTTTGTCTTCAGTGGGATTAGCCGTATTAAAATGTCTAGCACAGCTTGTGCAACCACTTTCAGTAGAATTAATCGCCCAAATGGTTGATGAAGATGAATACGAAGTAGAAAAAGTGCTGGAAAATTGGCTGGAATTTTTACATCAGGAAATTAGAGGAGAAGAAACTTTTTATAGTTTCTATCATACCAGCTTTGCGAACTGGTTAGGCAAGGAATTAAATTTAGCTTAGAGGATGTCTGAAAAGATTAAGCAAGGTATATTTTGTCATTCTGAGTGAAGCGAAGCGGAACGAAGAATCGCAGTTTCTCGTTAATTTTTGAGATGCTTCACTACGCTATCGCTCCGTTCAGCATGACATTTTTGACTTCTCAGACATCCTCTTAGACGACTTGCAACAGTCGTAGATTATATCAAGTTCGTAGAAACACTACTCTTAGACTAACTTACACCATAATTCTCGTCCGCCAAGAAATAAATTTCTTAGCTCAAAGTTCAAGTCCGTTAAAACGGACTAGGTAAGTTTTTCAGGAGGCACTGCGTTGGGCGGGTTTCCCGACTTGAAGCATGTGCCGTTCCATTTTAATGGACTTCGCCTATGAGCCTGGGACTTACAGTCCTAGGCGGACGAGAACCCAGTCAAAGAAGATGAATCATAATTATAAATATATGTTAACAATCAGTAATACACATGCATCAAGTGGCACAGCCGGGGGTGCTATTGAATCAATTTTTAGTTTGCGGATTGGGGAGTTTAGGTCAACATTGTGTTGTCGCCCTCAAACAGTTTGAAGTTAGCGTCATTGCTATTGATAAAAAGCCGCCTGAAGACTGGGAAATTCCTCACCTTGAGAATTTATTGGATACCTTAGTCATTGGTGATTGTCGTCAAATCAGTGTTATACAACAAGCCAAAATCCAGCAGTGCCGAGCTGCCATTATAGTCACTAATAATGAGCAAGTGAATGCAGAGACAGCTTTAGCAGTGCGCAAGCTTAATCCGAGAACCCGCTTGGTTGTTAGTTCATCTCAAAAAAATCTCAATCAATTATTGAGTCAACATTTAGGAAATTTTGTTGCCTTTGAACCAACTGAGTTGCCTGCACCAGCTTTTGCTCTTGCTGCTCTTGGTACAGAGACACTAGCATTATTTCATTTAGAAGGACAGTGGCTGCAAGTTGTCAAACGTACTATATCACCAACAGACCGTTGGTTCAACAACTGTCTGTTGCACGAAGTCAATAATCACAAGCGTCAAATTCTCTATTACACATCTAGTGCAACTTCTTCATTCAAAGCCTTCCATGAATGGGATTTAGATACACGTCTTCTGCCGGGAGATACAATTGTTTATATTAAGCCAGTCAAACCAACTTCCACTGATTCTAGAAAACTGGTAAGAAATACTTGGTATAACCCCCGGCACTTCTTAACAACACTCAAACACTTCAACTGGTTCACTATTAAGCGGCAATTTTTGACATTTTTGCGGAAATCTGATGAAAATGGATTTAAGCAGGTAGGCATTATCTGTGCAGTGATTGTAAGTTTTTTATTGATATTGGGAACAGTTTTGTATCGATTAAACTATCCCAAAATTGGCTTGATAGATGCCTTTTTGATCTCAACCATGCTACTTCTAGGGGGATTTGGTGATTTGTTTGGTGGGTTCAATTTCACACTTCCTGTTCCCTTTTGGTTGCGGTTGATTAGCTTGGGAATGACAATTACTGGTACAGTTCTAGTAGGAATACTCTACAGTTTCTTGACAGAAAGGCTTTTAGCTGCTAGATTTCACTTGAATAAGCGACGTCCACCCGTTCCTCAAAAAGATCATGTCGTCGTGGTGGGACTCGGTCGCACAGGTGTGGGAATCGCAGAAATTTTACAAGAATTCAACCAACCGATTGTTGGCTTCAGCATAAACAAAGACTTTGACACCACACTTCTACCAGAGATGCCCCTGATAACTGGTTCCCTAAAAAAGTCTCTTTCTAAGGCAAATCTTCAAACAGCAAAAAGTGTCGTTGTGGTGACTGATGATGAGATGCTGAATTTGGAAGTCAGCTTAATGGCTTATGATGCAAATCCAGAAAGCAATTTAGTTATCCGCAGTACAGGTGTTAGCTTAAGTGACAATTTAACCGAACTCTTGCCGAATGCTCAAGTGTTGTGTGTCAATGCTGTAGTTGCTGAAGCTTTTGCTGGTGCTGCATTTGGGGAAAAAATTATGAATTTGTTTCGTATTGAGCACAAAACTATTTTGGTCACAGAATACCAAATTGAAGCTGGTGATACGCTCAATGGCTTACTGCTATCTGAAGTCACCTATGGCTATGGAGTTATTCCAATTCTTTACCAAAAAGAAACAGAAATGCCTAAGCTTATGCCTTCTGAGGATATTAGTTTAGTTGTGGGCGATCGCATGGTAGTGTTAGCAACAAGCGATGGTCTACAGCGGATTGAGCAGGGAGCGGCGATCGCCTCAAAAACCTGGCTAGTACATATTACAAAAGCTTTGACAGAGGAGGCAGAGTTTGAGGGGGCGAATGTTATAGTTCGAGTTTCAGGATGCAATCTCAACACAGCGAGAACAGTAATGAAAAAGTTACCAGAAACATTACATGTACCACTTTATAAGCATCAAGCTCAGCGACTTATTATAGAACTAGCTAAAGCTCAAGTTATAGCTCACTTGCTTAGGACAAATCATCCTTAGCTATTTTACCAGTTATCAGTTATCAGTTACCAGTTATCAATTGCTCCCTGCTCCCTGCTCGCTGTTCCCTAATTTTTTTTCAACCAATCCTTAATCTCGTCAATTAACCAATGGCGTTCCACAGTTGCTAAAGGACTAGAGGTGAGCTTCTGTTTATTAGAATATTCAATTGTCACGCCCCGAGGTGCAGAACCCTGTTGAACTATCTCTTCATACACTCTACAAATCAATGGAGTTTTTCCTCGATACCGCCAATAACATAAACCAAATAACTTCCAGCAGATTTCAAAATGCTCACGGTCAAAGTACATATCTGTATGTCTAAAAGCAGGTAGCACTGTTGCTTGGAATAAGACAAGCACTAATACTAAAAGAGGCATAGTATACAATATCGAATGATAGATAAGTCCTGTTGAGAGCAAATTAAACCACTGTGGTATTTGCCAGACAAAAGGAATAATTAAGCCTATAAGATAGAATAATTTAAATGTTTTTCTTCCGCGTCTGGGGATTTTAATTTCTATTTTGTGAGCAGACTTTTTGATTTGAACCAGACTACCTGTGGGCTTACGGCTAGTGAGTGGTGGGGTGAGTGCGTGTCTATTCTTGAGCGTGTCTAGAGCTTGGCGTGCAGAACTCAGTCGCTCTGCAACATTTGGTTCTGTCAGTTTACCAATCCAATTCACAAAACCCAAATCGACACTTACTCTATCAGCAAACTGAATGCGGGAGTTCTGGTATGGTAAATCAGCAGGAGGCGTTCCGGTGAGGAGATGAATCAAGGTTGTACCAACAGCATACAAGTCAGAAGCGGGAACAGCACGACCTGCAAACTGTTCCATTGGCACATAGCCGTAGGTTCCTACAACTGTAAAAGTCGCACCTTCCAACACCGCTTGATCTTGTACTGCGCCAAAGTCAACCAGGTAAACACGCTCATCCTCACCCCAAATTAAATTGCTGGGTTTGATATCTCTGTGCAACACAGGAGGGTTGAGTTCGTGCAGGTAAACAAGAATGCTCAAAATTTCTGTTGCGATCTTTTCCACCTGTGACTCAGAAAACCGATGCCCCCGATTCAGCAGTTGCTGGAATGATGTTCCGGGAACGTAACTGTGCACTAACCCAAACCAGGGAAATCTTGAGCCAGGTTGCTTTTCCAAAACAAAGTCATCCCGATACTTGGGAATTCGGGGATGATTGAGATTTTTCAGCACCTGAGCTTCACGTTCAAACAGCTTATGTTCATCCCATTGCATCTGCGGACTCAGAGCGAGCAGTTTGACAACCACTTGTTCTTGAGGCTGTGTACGCAAATCTACTGCTAACCAAGTTTGACGACTAGCATCTTGCCCTAATTTTTCTTTAAGTTGATAACGAGACTCCTGGGGAGTCGCCTCGCGAATGCAAAGAACTTGTCCACCTTCTGCCATAACCAAAGACCAAAATCTAAAGTCCCAACCAATGCTTGATTTCATCTACGAGCCAACGGCATACCTGATGAGAAAGAGGTGGTTTCAATCTTCCAAATGAATACTCTTCGACACCAACAGCCAAAGTTACCTCAGGAATTTTCTTGTTACCATAGCCGCCAGAGTCACTTTTAAAAACATTATCAATCTCTAAGACATTTCCTCGCTGTCGTTTGATACAAAAACCCAGTACTTTCACCTCAATTTCAAATTGCTGATGATCGAAGTTGATATTGGTTTCCACAAACACAGGTAATAGAAACCAAGCCCCCAATACAAGACTACCTGCCAACCAAAACAAATAAACCCAACCGCTGATGAGCATCGACAGCCAAAATAACCAAAGTCCCAACCCCGTCAGTACAAGCCAATTTCTTGGGGTAGATATTACCTTGTACCAAGGGACATGAAGTTGAATCTGCAAGCGCCTTGGTGATTTGTCCAGCCAAATGCAACTTTGCGGGAGTCGTGGACTAGCAATTTTGATCGCATTTTGATTAGCCCTAAGAGCGTCAAGTGCTTGTTGAGCGCTACTAAAGCGTCTTTCAAGATTAGGCTCAGTCAGTTGCTCTAACCAACGGACAAACCCAGGATTGAGCCTGACAAGGTGAGCAAACTGCAAGCGAGAATCTTTTTGAGGCAAATCCGCTGGAGAAATACCTGTCAGCAAATGAATCAATGTTGCTCCTAAAGCATAGAGATCAGATGCTGGAGTTGCTCTTCCGCCAAACTGTTCCAGTGGTGCATAGCCATAAGTTCCCACCACTGTAAAAGTAGCACCTTCTCTGGCGGCACGGTCTTGTACTGCACCAAAATCAACCAAATAAATACGAGAATCTTTACCCACTAGCACATTGCTAGGCTTAACGTCCCGATGCAGCACAGGAGGACTCAAACCATGCAAATAAATCAGAATTTTTAGGATTTGAGCAGCAATTTTGCGAACTTCTGGTTCTGCAAATACTTGACCTTTAGTGAGTAATTGCTTGAGTGATATACCAGGAATATATTCTTGAACTAACCCAAAGTAGAGTAACTGGTCATCAATGCAAAAATAGTTACGATAGTCAGGAATGCGAGGATGGTTCAACTGTTTCAAAACTTGTGCTTCTCGCTCAAAGAGTTTCAAACTCTCCCACTGCATCTGGTCGCTAAAGGTCAACAGTTTCACCACAATATCGTCTTGTGTTGACAAATCCAGTGCTAACCAAGTTTGACGACCTGCACCTTCACCCAGTTTTTCTTTCAGTTGATAGCGATTATGTATAACCTGTTGCGTTTGCAGCATCGTGTTGCTATTCCTCAACACTTCTGTTGTACCAAAATAACACTCTTAACCCTAAAGACAACAAGGCAATCCCTGTTGAAGCGAAGTATTTCAATTTCTATAGTAATAAAATTAATATACAAAACGAAACAACCGTATTCCGGATGTCCTGAGCAAAGTTTTGGTAGACACACCTGATACAAGGGACTTGGGTCACTACCTAATTATACTAGAGAGCAATTTATCTTGCTTTTGGTTTTTTCGGACTTGTCTGTGGTGGACAAGTACAATTACTTCCAGGGTTAGCAGGATTAGATGCTTGGGATCGGATAAGATCCCCCGCCTGCGGCGACAGAGTTAAAAAGGGGGTAAAATAGCCCACTGAATAACAAGATTCCCGACAAATTTTGCGAAGTCGGGAATCTTAGCAGGCACTTTCACACAAATCAAATAGGATTGCTATAGTTGGGTACTGTAAGCACTATAGCCATAAGCTAGAGTTTCTTTCATCGCAGCTGACGGCTTGAGACTTCTGTTAATTGAATTAGCAAAGGGTATCTGGATTCCTTTGATGGTTTCTGGTAAAATTGCATATTCTTGTGTTGGTTCTACGATGTATTGTGGACACTTAGTTTTCATTCCAGAAGTGGTTAACATTGCATTTATTTCTGCAGATGAATATTGCTTGAGATAAACTGAGTTCTGTTTTGGGTTTAACCTTCTAACTAAATTATGAATTATATGAGAAGGACAAGACTTGTTGTGGAAAGAATGATTGAAGACAAAAGTTCCACCTGGCTTGAGTACACGAGATACTTCAACCAAGAGGTTTCTAATCTGTGCTTCTGGTATATGCATAAACACACAGTTAGAAATAATCAAGTCTACAGAATTATCTTCTAAAGGCAGTAATTCAGCAGAAGCACAAATAATGTAAAACTCTGCTCCTGGGAAAAAATCATATTCTTGCTTACACTTGAGTAACCGTCGCAATAAAGACTCCGAGATATCAATGCCATAATACTTTTGACACCTCAAATTTTTGTCCTTTGAAAGAAACAAAGGGATTCGACCATAGCCACAGCCAATTTCCAGAATAGAATCAACAGACTTATTGATAGGAAACTTATTCCAAGTTCCTCCAGGTCTTCCGGTTAAAAGAGTGTAATCTTGTTTAAGTGGTGATGTTTCTTCTGCTTGTTCAATTTTTTGAGAACCGTAGTACGTCTTACCAATTTCGTCCCATCTTTGTTTTTGTTCAGTACTGTTCAACTGTTCGTAATCGTTAGGAAAATAGATGCCATCCCGAAGTTGAAAGTCATTCAAACTGATTTTGTCGTTGAGTGATGTGCTCATGAGATTATTCCTGCTCAAGTCCTTAATATGTTTCTGGTTATACTCTGAAGTTCATCTAAACTTCAAGTCCTCTTACTTATCGTTTTTACTTTTATTTATACATATAAAAATCAAAAATTCTTTTATTCCAAAGTCTTACATAACTGAGGGAAGGGGAAAGGGTTGCAGACGGGTAAAGGGTAAAGGGTAAAGGAAAGAAAATTTTTACCCCTTACCCCTTACCCCTTACCCTTTACCCGTTCATGGTGAAACAGTTATATTTTTTGCGGGTGCTTCACCGTAAAGATATTTCTTGCTATTTTCCATAAGTTGCGAAATCACTTTCTTGGGGCGGTTTCTCCGGAACATCGCCAGGGTAAGCCAGAGGGGATAGGCGATGGCGTATCGCCCCTGATTTTTCATGTCAGTTTCTATGCAAATAGCCTGATCAGAAAATTCCTTGAAGGCTAATGCACAAATAACTCATTACCTCTAGACATTTAGAAATACCTCGTTAGTCTGAGCAAATCCAACATTATAAAAACTTATAATAACTTCGATAAAAAGTGAATACATAAGTTCGCAAGTTATGACTCGACTGACAAATGAGTGAGAAATATCTGCTCAAACTGTATATTACAGGATACACGCCCAGATCCCAACGAGCGATATCCAATTTGATTCAGTTGTGCGAGTCACATCTGCGGAATAAACATGAGATAGTAATTATAGATGTACTGGAGCAACCCCAGGTTGCTGAAACTGAGAAAATTTTAGTAACCCCAACTTTAATTAAGGAATTTCCCTTACCAAAGATACGAATTATCGGTGATTTATCAAATATACACACAGTTTTGTTAGGGCTTAACATTCCCTTCAAGCAGTAAAATACATTAATAATACTAATCAGTGGTATTGGATTTTTTAATATAAAAGTTTAAATTTCACCAAATGAATCAAGAAAAAGAACAAGATTTGGTTGAGAAGCTGATCACTGGAATTCCTGGCTTTGATATATTATCTGAAGGCGGATTACCTAAGTCACGAGTCACGTTAGTAGTTGGTACCGCAGGTAGTGGTAAGACTGTATTTGCATCTCAGTACCTTGCACAAGGAATTAAACAGGGCGAGAATGGCGTGTTTGTGACTTTTGAAGAATCTCCCCAGCGTATACGAAAAAATATGCGAGGCTTTGGCTGGGATATCCGCAAATGGGAGGAGGAAGGCAAATGGGCGTTTGTTGATGCTTCCCGCCAAGCTGGAGAAAAACCTTTGGTGAGTGGAGAATACGACTTCGATTCTCTTGTTGCTCGGATTAAGTATGCCATTAATCAGGTGGGTGCAATACGAGTCTCAATGGATTGTTTGGGAGCAATGTTTACTTATTTACCTGATAAAGCTCAAGTTCGCAATGACTTATTCATGATTGGTTCAGTCTTGGAACAAATTGAAAGTACGGTTGTTGTGACATCTGAACGCAATCAAGACTACGGTGAGATTAGCACTTACGGTGTTGAAGAGTTTGTCGCTGACAATGTGATTATCCTGCGCAATGTGATGTTCCAACAGAAGCGCCGACGAACAATAGAAATTCTTAAGTATAGAGGTAGTCCTCACAAGCAGGGAGAATTTCCTTTTTCAATTGTTCCTGACAAAGGGATTGTGATTATTCCTCTGTCTCGAACGGAAACAGCAGAAGAAAGCACAACTGATACCCGTATAACCTCTGGTGTTCCTGAACTGGATGCTATGTGTGACGGTGGTTTGTTTCAAAATTCTATTATTCTTGTGTCAGGAGCTACAGGTACAGGCAAAACCTTGGTATCAACCCAGTTTATAGCAGCAGGTGCTAATAATAAGGAACGTTGCTTATTGTTTGCTTTTGAGGAAAACCGAGAACTGATTTTGAGAAATGCTCTGGGGTGGAGTGTTGACTTCCGACAAATGGAACGGGATGGGCAATTGAAATTTGTATGTCGCAATCCAGAGGCAAATCCACTGGAGTATCACTTGATTAAAATGCAAGAAATGATTGAGGAATTTCAACCTCATCGGGTAGCAATTGATAGTCTTTCAGCATTGGAGTGGGCTTCTAATACAGAAGGATTTCGGCAATTTCTTGTTGGTCTAAATTCAATGATCAGAGAACGTAAAATGACGGCACTGTACACTTCCACAACTCCGATGAGTCTTGTTAGTAGTACCTCAACTTCCGAGAATCATATCTCTATTACTACTGATGTGATTATATTACTACGATATGTTGAAGTTTATGGGGAAATTCGCAGAGGAATAGCAGTGATAAAAATGCGCGGCTCACAGCACGATAAGCAAATCCGAGAGTTTACAATTGACAATCGGGGTATGCACATCGGCAAACCATTTCGCAACATCACTGGCATTTTGATTGGTAATCCTATGTCTGGTTTTTACAAACCAAAATGATTAAAACAGTTATCAGTTATCAAGGAAGCGCAGTATCAGTTATCAGGTAGGAAACGGACTCGTCCACCCCTTGTTCACTGTTTACTGTTCACTGCGATGCACTGAGCTTGCGTTGCCCTGAGCTTTGTCGAAGCTTCGGCTTCGCTCAGCTTAAAAGGGGTCGAAGTGTTCACTGTTCCCTGGTGAATACCTCTTTTTCTTCTCTTTCTACAGGAAGAGTAATAAACATAAGTCTTTGGGTGAGATTGTGCGGCACCATTAGCGATTAATATTAAATTATATTAATCCTCAGTTTACGAAAACCAGTTAAAAGTGGATAACAAATGTACCATATTATTTTTATTAAACTCGCTCCAATCTACAGAAAATATCCTCGCTGTGATGAATGGGGCTGGTTTTGCAGTCGATTATAAGTGTATAGCAACAAAAGTTGATTACCTCACTTATCTCAATTGTGGTTGGGATGCGATGGTTGCTGAAGACAGTTTAAAAGATTTAGACGCTTTGGAAGCATTGCAAGAAATGCACGCGCAGGGGTTGAACATCCCTTTTGTGATTATTAATGGTACGGATAGCGCATTTATTGCCGTAAAATGTATTAAGGCAGGAGCAACAGACTACCTATCCAAAGATGAACTGGTACGGCTTCCTGATGTTATAAAACAGGTTCTTGGGGAGAAAACACAATCATCCCAATTGCATAAGCAAGATTTAGAACAACAGCTGCAAGAACAGACAGTAGAACTCGGAAAACAAAAAGAGCACTCTCAACAAGTCGAAGCAACACTGCAAAAGGTTGAACTACAGTTACAAACGCTGATTACCAAGAATGCTGACGGTATAGTGGTTGTGGATCGGCATGGCATTGTGCGTTTTATTAACCCAGCAGCACTAAATATGTTTGCCTGTAAACAAGAAGAATTATTGGGTGAGTTGTTTGGCTTTCCTGTTGTTGGTGAGGATAATACAGAGGTCGATATTTACCCTTATAGATGTAACACAGAACGCACCGCAGCAAAGGATAGTCTCGAAAAAATTGCCCAAATGCGCGTGGTAGAAATTGAGTGGCAAGGAGAAACTGCTTATCTTGTTTCTTTAAGAGATATCACAGAACGCAGACGAGCTGAACAAGAGCGGAATAAACTTTTGGAAGAGGCTCAAGCAGCAAACCGCATCAAAGATGAGTTTCTTGCTGTTCTTTCCCATGAATTGCGAACACCTTTAAATCCAATACTCGGGTGGGTGAAACTTTTACGCAGTGGCAAGCTTAATGATAACAAAAAAGAGCAAGCACTGGAAACTATTGAGCGTAACGCGAGTTTACAGGTGCAACTGATCAATGACTTGCTAAGTGTATCTAAAATTTTGCGTGGTAAGCTAACTCTTAATCCAATTGCTGTTAACCTGCAAACTATAATTACCAAAGCTATAGAAAGTGTAGATATTGCGGCTCAAGCTAAGTCAATTGAGATATTGACTGTATTTGATGCTAATCTGGGAGTAGTTTTTGGTGATTCAAAACGATTGCAGCAAGTCATGTGGAATCTCCTTTCTAACGCTGTGAAATTTACGCCATCAAATGGACAAGTCACAGTTCGATTAAAAAGGGTTGGCTTATACGCTCAAGTTCAAGTTATTGATACAGGCAAAGGTATTCAACCAGATTTTTTACCTTATATATTTGATTACTTCCGTCAACAAGATAGTGGTTATACCAGAAAATTTGGGGGTTTGGGTTTAGGGCTTTCTCTTGTTCGCCACTTAGTTGAATTACACGGCGGAACTATTCAAGCTGAAAGTCGTGGTGAGGGAAAGGGAGCAACTTTTACTGTTAAGCTTCCATTGATGCTGAATCCCTCCATAACTCAAGGTGAGACTCAAAAAGATGACAAGAGTCCAGATTTACATGGTGTGCGGGTACTGGTTGTGGATGATGAACCAGACAACCGCGATTTTTTGGCTTTTCTACTAGAAGCTTATGGGGCTTGTGTATGTGCAGCCGCCTCAGCACATGAAGCGCTTTCATCACTGGTTGACGAACAGCCAGATTTGCTGGTGAGTGATATTAAAATGCCAGAAATGGATGGTTACATGTTAATTCGTCAAATCAGATCTTTGCCACCTGAGCGAGGAGGACAAATTCCGGCGATCGCCCTCACTGCTTACGCCGGGCAGACTCCTCAACAGCAAGCTCATGGTACTGGTTTTACGCTTCATTTTCCCAAGCCAATTGAACCAGTTCTTTTGGCGACAGCGATCGCAAATTTGGTTGAGAAATAAGAACGTGAGAAGAGGTTTTGGCGTAGGGAAACCCAACAAAAAATAGTTGAGTGCAAATGTACTATTTCTTTCGTTGAGTCCAAAGCCAAGCCAAAGCGCCAAAAAACAAAGTGGCTGCAACACTCCAAAGCAAGCATGTGACTATGGGATGTAGTGGTTTGTTGAGAGATATTATGATTGGTTTATCGATGTGTTGAGTGACAACGCCAGAGACGATCGCACCTGCACCTAAGCCGACACCCACTACTTGAATGGTGTTTTCCAAAGAGCGATCGCGTTCGGCTTGTTGAATATCGCGTTCGGCTTGTTCTATTTCCACTATGCCGCGAATTGAGGCGATCGCCTGTTCTAACAAACTAGAACCGTGACGGAAATATCCCAAATCTGCTTGTATTTGTTTTTGGAATAAAGGAGAATTATCCTGACTAAAAGTTTTTAAAAATAGTAAGTCAGCATTTTTTATTATACCGCTTATTTGTTGCAAATTTTCGGAATAATTAGATTCGTTTATGACGATTGTATTTTGATAATCTTCTAAATTTCGCAGCAAACGAGTGTATTTTAAGGCTAATTGCGGTAATTCTTTCAAGTGATTTTTTAAGTCTTTTAAATCGTCTGTTGTGACTTCATCGTTTTTACCTTTCTTAGGCAAGTTATCAATTGCGTTTTCTATCTCTTTATAGGCAGAAGCAACATCATGATAAATCCTGCGACTGTCTTGATAAGATTTGACAACCTTGGTACGAAAAAAGAAGAGATCTAATAGTTCTTGATAACATAGACTTAAATTCTCATCTGCCTTGTGATCACGGAATAACCAGATAAGGACATGTTGATAATTTGCTAACTGGCTAAACAAGCCATATTCAAAAATCGGACTCCCGAATAACTCTCCTTGACGACTCAAAGGCGGGCGTTGAGATGGATTAGGAAAAATGGCTTCTAGACATTCTTGGGCGATTTGAGAAATAGATTTTTCGTCTTTAGCGCCTGTCAGCCAAGCGGTAATTAATAAAGTTTGTCCAAGAAAGAGTTCTTTTTTTTCTAAAGTGAAACAATTATTTGGATTTAACTTGCTCAAGAAAGCAATATCGACATCTTCTGTTGGTGTACCATCATCTTCTTTTTCTGGACGACGTAAATTTAAATACAAAGCGTAGCTGTCATAAAGTCGCAAGGGTTGAGCAAAGCCTTTGATGATGACTTGTTGCGTGTCAAAGGAGATTTTCCCTTCTACATCTACAGCATAATTATCATCTTTGACTTCTGAGTCTTTGAGCAAGTCAACGCGGGGACTATGGGGTTCTTTGTGAATATCTATGCGCTGATTGAGATGTAAATCTTGATCTAAAGTGGTGCTGACTATTGTATCAGCACTTTGCCACAGTTGAATTTTCTCAGCTTGCACAGAAGTGGAATCTACATTTGCACCCTTATAAAGCTGAAAAGCAAAAAGGTGAATATTGGGAGCATAGATTTTCATGTAAGGTTTTGGTACTCAGTTTTTAATATTCTCTCCCTTCTCTCGTTCCCATGCTCTGCGTGGGAATGCATTCTGTGAGGCTCCGCCTCCAGTTTATCAGCATTGAGGCAGAGCCTCAAACAATGCATTCCCAGCCGGAGGCTAGGAACGAGAAACTCTATTTCTTTTTATCTTGTAATTTTTGCACTTCCTCTTGCAAAACTCGGTAACGATTCTCCAAAGTATTTTCCTGGCTTTGCGGTTTCGTCTTCCCGACTTTACTAATTTCTCGTTCTTCAACCAGCAGGGCATCTATCACAGATTTATGATTTTTGTACCACTGACGAATCACTTGTGCAATCACCTGTGAGTTAAGATTTTCTATCGCAGCAAGGTTTTTTTGCAGTGTCGGTAAATCAGCGATCGCATCCTCAGAAAACACATAATCTTGTTCTCTGACGACTTGGGTAAAGGCTTCGATAATTTTATCTGGTTCCATAGTTTTTACCTGTTTGAAATTTTGAATTTGAGATTATCCTGTCTCCGCAAGCTTAAGGAACCTCACCCTGCCCTCCGGGCATCCCTCTCCTTGGTAAGGAGAGGGAAAGATTTTAGCGCAGCTAAAAGCGAGGGTGAGGTTATTCTCCAATTGCACAAAAAGCTGCCCAAAAAGCCGGCTGTTCAAATGGTCGATGTTCTGGGTAATATGCTTCTAATATCTTTTTTACTTTCTGTTTTTGCTCAGGATTCATATCTGTTTTACCATCCAGCCATTGCAATAACTCTCGTTGGGTGACTCGACGCAACCATTGCTGCGCAGAGTTAAGAGCAAAAGGCACATTTTGAGTTACAGTTTGCAGGTTTTCATAAAACTTAATCATTAACAAAGCTGTAGAAAAGTCATTGACAGCCCATAAACTACTGACGATACTAGCTGCACCGGCGCGGATAAAGCCACTGGGTAAACCAATATATTCATCGCTGGTGTTGAGAATGTCAACTAAGCCAGTTTCGCAAGCCGAAAGCGTGACAAGACGACAGTTTGGTAAACTTAATTGGAAGATATCTTCGAGAGTGAGACAATTTTCTAAGTCAATTTCTGTGTCGTCAGAGACTCGCAAATAGCGAGAGGTTTCTGGTTCTGCAGGAAGAGGAGAAATCTCAGAAGCTGCTAACAGTAAAGCGGATTTTTCCGGAAGGTTAAAGTTGAAGTAGCCGTGACAAGAAAAATGCAACCAGTTTGCATTGCGGAAATTTTCGGCGGTTGTTGGTTGTGCTAAAGCAGCTGCTGTTGCTTGATTCTTTTTCAGGATGTGGCGTGGGTGAAATGCAGCAGCAATTGTCTCGACTTCGATATCAGTGAACTCTAAATCCTTTGTGGGGTTTTGAATCGCGAATAGGTGATGGAATCGTGAGTAAGATAATGTCTTGGCTTTGTTTTGCGTCACGCGCCAAAGTTGACAACTCGGTGCATAACTGACGCCGTTGGGGAATTTATCTATGAGATATTCCTCTGATGATAAGGGTAAAGCATGAAGAGGGAGTAGGTGCAGGTAATGATGGGGAATTAAAATAACTTTCTTGCACTGTTGTGGAACAAGAGAAAGAATTTCGGGTATGTGTAAAATCTCAGCGAGTAGGCTCAGTTTATCATTGAGGAAATGTCGCCAGCGCTGTTTATCGCCATAGTAAAGCAGGAGATAATCCTTTGTCCAATTCGCCAACTTTTCTAAGTCTTGAAATTGTGACTGCCAAATTTCAGGTTGTTCCTTGTGGCGGGTAATGATGAAAGCGCGAAAACAATTATTAAAGAAATAGAATTGGATGATCGCAGTTTCCTGATCTAGCAGGTTGTAAATCTCGTCATAGCGGATGGGGTTCAAGCCGATAATTCTTGTGATCAGTTGTTCTCGCCTTTGACGCAACTTATTGAGTTGAGTGCGATCGCTATCTTGGAGATTAGATTTTTCTGCTTGTTCTATACGACGCTTTTCTTCTTCGATTTCCTGCTGTAGCTGTTGGAGTTGATTTTTGGATTCTTCAGAAATTGCGAGTTTGGGGTACAAGTCAGGGCTAAACAGGAGTTCCACCAAGTTACGGGTTTTGCTACGTTCAATATATTCAATTGCTTCGCTAGATTTTTTCAACTCCAGACAAACTTCTACCATGCAACGATAAATTTGATTAAAATGTTCTGCTTGCTTGCGTTTGCTTTCATCGCCAGAAACAATTTCCCCCCGCAACAATAGAGTTGTTTCAATAGCAGAATGAAAAGTTGTGTAAGCATCGCTGAAGCGTTGTGCATCTTGGTAAGCATAACCCAGGTTGAATAATGTCTCAGCATAGTTTTGGGGAAACGCTTGGCGAGTGTAAACTTCCAAAGCAGCAGAGTAAGATGCGATCGCCATTTCTAAATTCTGTGCTTTGTCACCCAATATTCTGACACGGTAAGCACTCCCCAGATTATTTTGCGTCATCGCCCAATCTAGGGGAAACGCTTGGCGGGTTCTTACTTCCAAAGCAGCAGAGTAAGATGCGATCGCCATTTCTAAATTCTGTGCTTTGTCGCCCAATATTCTGTCACGGTAAGCAAGCCCCAGATTATTTTGCATACCCGCCCAATCTTGGGGAAAGGCTTGGCGAGTGTAAACTTCCAAAGCAGCAGAGTAAGATGCGATCGCACTTTCGATATTCTGTGCTTTGTCGCCCAATATTCTGTTCGAGTAAGCAAGCCCCAGATTATTTTGCGTCATCGCCCAATTTTGGGGAAACGCTTGGCGGGTTCTAACGGACAATGCAGCAGAGTAAGATGCGATCGCACTT
>NZ_JABXYX010000039.1:48329-48500 GCF_017982655.1 Brasilonema sp. CT11
TTATTTTGCGTCATCGCCCAATTTTGGGGAAACGCTTGGCGGGTTCTAACGGACAATGCAGCAGAGTAAGATGCGATCGCACTTTCGATATTCTCTGCTTTGTCGCCCAATATTCTGTTCGAGTAAGCAGCCGCCAGATTATTTTGCGTCGTCGCCCATTGTTGGGGAAAG
>NZ_JABXYX010000039.1:48599-60957 GCF_017982655.1 Brasilonema sp. CT11
GGCTTGGCGAGTGTAAACTTCCAATGCAGCAGAGAAAGATGCGATCGCCATTTCTAAATTCTGTGCTTTGTCGCCCAATATTCTGTCAGAGTAAGCATTCCCCAGATTATTTTGCGTCATCGCCCAATCTTGGGGAAAGGCTTGGCGAGTGTAAACTTCCAATGCAGCAGAGAAAGATGCGATCGCCCTTTCTAAATTCTCTGCTTTGTCGCCCAATATTCTGTTCGAGTAAGCAGCCGCCAGATTATTTTGCGTCGTCGCCCATTGTTGGGGAAAGGCTTGGCGAGTGTAAACTTCCAATGCAGCAGAGAAAGATGCGATCGCCATTTCTAAATTCTGTGCTTTGTCGCCCAATATTCTGTCAGAGTAAGCATTCCCCAAATTATTTTGCGTCATCGCCCAATTTTGGGGAAACGCTTGGCGGGTTCTTACTTCCAACGCAGCAGAGTAAGATGCGATCGCCATTTCTAAATTCTGTGCTTTGTCGCCCAATATTCTGTCAGAGTAAGCAGCCGCCAGATTATATTGCGTCATCGCCCAATTTTGGGGAAACGCTTGGCGAGTGTAAACTTCCAATGCAGCAGAGAAAGATGCGATCGCACTTTCGATATTCTCTGCTTTGTCGCCCAATATTCTGTCAGAGTAAGCAATCGCCAAATTATTTTGCGTCATCGCCCAATCTTGGGGAAACGCTTGGCGGGTTCTTACTTCCAACGCAGCAGAGTAAGATGCGATCGCCATTTCTAAATTCTGTGCTTTGTCGCCCAATATTCTGTCAGAGTAAGCATTCCCCAAATTATCTTGCGTCATCGCCCAATTTTGCGGGAAGGCGTCGTGGGTGAACACGGTTAACACGACTTCATAACCAGCAATAGCAATTTCCATGTTGCTGGCTTTGTCACCCAAGGGGAATTGCTGAATCAGATTACTAAAATTGACAATATATACGGCGATGGATTGTGCTACATCTGTCTCAACTTCCGCCAGCGCATTTATCACCCTACGCCGCAAGACTTCTGCTAAATTACGATTAAGATATTTTGTGTTGTTTGCCAGCAACGGGTAAACTACCTGCGCCTCACCTTTGCTTTCTCCTGTTGCTTGCAGTACCGTCATCAAGAATTGCAGATGCGCTTGTAAATCCTCTTCTGAAGTGTTCGCAGCAGTTGGTGAGGATAAATTCAACGCTTCCCTCAACTGAATCGCCAGATTTCTCAACCAATTCGCTGTATTTTTATCTCCCTGCTGTGACATATACTCCGCCACAGCTTCCAGCATCTGCAAGAAATCAGTATCAAGTAAATCAAGGTTCGCCTCTAAAATCTCTGCTTCTTCCTCACTCGGACACTTCAGCAGTTTATTAATTAGGTTGAGATAAGCTTGTTGGCGCTGTTCGTTCATGGGCAGGCGCGGGTGTTATAAATCACAATATTATGATGCTTCAATTGCCTTACCCGCGATTCCGGAAATATAGGGAGATTGTTGTAGCGCTTATGACTTGGTTGTCATACAGTCGGAACCCATACGTGTTAACTTAACGTTTAAGCCTTAATTCCACGTTGATTCGACCTCACCCCCGTAAAGCTACGCTTCACGTCCCCTCTCCTTCAAGGAGAGGGGAGGTTTTGGCGCAAGACAAAACCGGGGTGAGGTCGATCTGTGGGCAAGTATAATAAGGCATGATATGACGTAATTACAATAAGGGTTTCAGCTTAAGTTGACACCAATGCTCGCAACCCCACCCTGTCCTATCGGGCATCCCTTTGTTACGACTGTGACGACTGTGACGAATACCAAAGGCGGCGGAACCTCACCCTGCCCTATCGGGCATCCCTCTCCTTAGTAAGGAGAGGGAAAGATTTTAGCGCAGCTAAAAGCGAGGGTGAGGTGAAATCAACGTGGATAAAACGAATCCATCTTCGGCTATGCAGTTGTGAACGTAATATATAGCGCGAAGTCCCAAACAGGTGAGAGCACAAAATTCACCACTTCTGACGTAGTAAGACTTCAAATTCTGTTTTTAAAGCCTTAATATCCGCAACTCTTGCTACTAACAAGTTATTACTACCTGCATCCACAAGACGTGAGTTCCAATAACAGATACTCTCTGAATTCTTCATCCAAAACGAAATCACTGTATCCACAACTTCATCTATGTTCCAGCCCCACTTTGGTGGCAATGGTTCTACAGATTTGATGATGGCATCAAGCGTACACTTATGAGTTCCCACATATTCCACAGCTTGATGCTGTGGTTTGTGTAAATTGTGCTGTTGATGACTAAAAAAATCCAAAACTGGAGAAACGCCTACAATGTCGAAAGTGTATTTCATTCTACTTCTCCAAATTATGACGTGAATTTTATTTAAACCAGAGTTGCTAAAAAGTTTAATGTCTTAAAAATCTCTTGAGTCTCACTATAAAAAACTTCCAATCCTCCTATCTTATAAATAATAAAATTCCCAAAACTAGCACTCTAGTCTTGAGAGTGCTAGGGTTTATCCCCAAAAAGAGTTAGCAGTAAAATACGTTGAGTGCTAAAAGTTGTCCCAAGAAAATTAGCAGTGAAGTGCATTGAGTGCTAAAGTTTATAGAGGTCTTGATATGAAAATATTATAAAATTTATTTGAAAAAAACGGATGTTTGTTACTTTTAATAATTCTTTAATATTGTCTGTAACAAGTTTTCAGGGTGAAATAGCAGCTTTGTCTGCTGCCTGTTTGTGGGCGCTGGCATCAGTATTGTATGGGCGCTTGGGACAGCGTATCCCGCCATTGCAACTCAACTTGATCAAAGGGATAATTGCGATCGCCTTCCTATTGCTCACCATCGTCATCCGTGGCGAATTGTTTGCTAGCATTCCACCCCTGTCTGTATATCTCATCCTCCTGAGTGGTTTTGTAGGCATTTGTTTAGGCGATACAGCTTTTTTGGCAGCTATAAATTTTATCGGCGCACGTCGTGTCTTACTGATTGGAACTCTTGCCCCACCGATAACGGCAATACTGGCGTTGATTTTTCTTCAAGAACAGTTAAATCTGAGTGCTTGGTGCGGTATTTTGCTGACTGTTTTGGGTGTTGGTTGGGTTGTTACCGAAAGAGTCCCCAGTACAAGTGAGAGTTCTTTAACGTACCCGTGGCGCGGAATATGTTTTGCTTTGTTGGCGGCGATCGCAAATGCGACAGGGGGTGTCCTTTCGCGTGCAGCTTTGGCAAACACGAGTATCAGCCCCTTGTGGGCAGCCTTGTTGCGATTGACAGCAGCCGTGTTGATGCTTTTGGTTTGGATACTTTGCCGCAAGCAACAAGTCAGCAGCGTTCAGTTAAAAATATTACAAGAACCTCGATTTATTCTCGTGGCTATCTTAGCTTCCTTTTGTGGAACTTACTTAGGAATTTGGTTGCAACAGATAGCAATTAAACTTACACCTGCGGGAATATCCTTCACTTTGTTGCAGACGAGTCCATTATTTGTCATCCCGATTGCTATTTGGATGAGAGAGAAAGTCAGCGTCAGGGCGATCGCTGGTGTTATAGTTGCGATCGCAGGGATTGGATTGCTATTCTACCTCAAGTAATGTTTGAGTTATAGGACTCGTATTTGATTTTTGACGAAGCTAGCTACACTTTTATTGCTTCTTCCCTGCGATGCACTGCGCCGCCCTGAGCTTGTCGAAGGGAGCTTGTCGAAGTGTTCCCTGTTCCCTGTTCCCTGTTCCCTGTTCCCTGTTCCCTTATGCTAGATTTTGCGCCAGAAACACACAACCAAAGAGCAAAGATTCGTCAAGTGATCACAGATGCTTTTGCTCGAACACAAGAAGCATCACTTGTAGATAAAATCCGCAACTCTGCCAATTTCATACCTGAATTATCCCTTGTCGCGCTAGAAAATGGGGATGTACTCGGACACATTCTTTTCAGCCGCATTTTCATTGAAGCATCAGAGCAAATTCCAGCACTCGCACTCGCACCCTTAGCCGTGACACCACAACGCCAACGCCAAGGTATCGGTAGCCAGTTGGTGCAAGTGGGTTTATCGAAATGTCGTGAGTCAGATTATTCTGTTGTTGTCGTTGTTGGCGATCCGCGCTATTACAGACGTTTTGATTTTCAAAAAGCGAGTCAATTGGGCTTGCACTCATCGTTACCAATTCCTGATGAGGCATTTATGGTGTTAGAACTCAAACCGAGTGCTTTGATGAATATTAATGGGAACGTGTGCTACCCTGGTTACTTTAATGAGGTTTGAAATATAATTTTCCAACTTGTCAAACTTCTGACTCTTCTCACTCCGTTATATCATTCTTACTAAGATTTTTCTCGCCAAAAAACACAGCGCTTTTGGTGTTCGGAAAACATCGGGGAGAGTGAATGCAAATCTTCCATAGGTAGTGAAGATTTACAATAGAAAGGAAATTTTGGTTGTCTGGAAGTGTAATCAAAAAATATTGTAAATCTATCGTCAGTAACAGGTACTTTTCCCCGATGAAAGATACTACTAGTTCCTGCAATAACTACCGTACCAGATGGACCTGTACAAGATTTGTAATTTGATGGAGATACAAATCGTTGTATAGATTCATCTCTAATGTACCCAGATTTATATCCTAAAGAATCAGCGACTTTTGAAGTGATATCTTTTGGAATATATTGAAACGGCCCTCCATCATCATTTATGTCATTTAAATAAATAATGACTTTGAATAATTTTCTATCTTCCCTGTCCATGTGCCATAACCTTGATTTTCTCTGTACTTTATTAACAAGGTCTCTGCGAAAATAGGCACCATGATAAGCTACAGGTAGACCAAAATAATTTTCAGCAATATTGAGTAAACGTTGTTCTAATCCCCAAAGAAAAATCTCTGGATATTCCATTATTTGCTCTTGAGTTGCATGAATGACAAATTCCTTTTCATCGTTACAAAGGACTCTTGGGATTTTTGGCATTAAGTTTTTTGCGGCTTCCAGTATTTCAGAAGTAGAAGGAATCGAAAGTTCTTGTAATGAAGTGATAAAAAGTCCCTCAGTATTAAGAGTCTCTACTATAGCCCTGTCAGTACTCGAAAGGATAGGCAGATGACTCATGTGTTTTGCTAATGCTGCTTGATAAGCAAACTCAGCAGGAGTTTTTATCAGTGATATTTCGTAAACATTCATTAAGATTTTGTTACGTACCTGTGTTGCGAGTGTTTTCATATTGTCATCTCTTTGACAAAGATAAATGATTTAGTTTTAAGTAAACTTACTGTAAATATGCAGTAATTTGTTGTTGCAATCAGGAAATTTATATGGACTTCACAAAAAATTGGCTACAAGACAACTGTGCTTTACTTTTTCTGAAAGTTTATCCAGAAAAACCAACTTTATGGCTGATTTTATCTGAATAAAATTAAATAAAACTTCAGAATTTGACTTGGTGACAGACATATACAAGTCATTGGTAATACGTATAAGTTGCAGTCTTACTTAGTTGCTATAAAGCAAAAATCAAGCAAGTTGTTTCCTACTCTTAAAAGTCTCAATTGTTACTAATATTTTTGGCACAAATAGTTAGATAATCATACCAGCAACAGCTTATACTATCGCTTTGGAATAGCAGACATGAGTATAGAGGAGTCATAGTGATGGTACGGCTAATAATCGCGATTTTTCTGGTGTGGCTATTAACTGCGTGTACCACGAGTGTTCTCGCACCAACTACCCAGTTAGTGGAAAAAGCAATTGCACTTGAATTACAGCAAACCCAACAGCAACTCAACCAACAATTAGGTTTAGATTTTCAGGGATTTGAAATCAATCGGCTATCAATTACTCAGCGAAAAGCTTTGACAGTTGAGAATTTACCCACATACCGCGTTAAGGGAAACTACAACCTTACGTTCAAACTTCCAAAACGAAAATTGACACAACCTCAAAAACCTTTTGAGGTTTACCTGCAACTCCAAAAAGAAGGTAAAACTTGGCGATTACTGGTTCCTGAAGATGATAGCAAGGATTCTAAACAAATTTGGCGCAGTTATTCTATCTAATCTTGTGTGTGTAACTCTAAAAACCATCACAAGCATTTGTGCGTGTCTGTTAACCCTTCGCCAAGATTGAGATCATACCTTTTGAACACAAGACAGTATGTATTCTAACTTCTTTATAGGTTCCAGTTTTGGAATTATGGTTCTAGTGCTGCTGGGTTTTAGTGTATTGCAATGGTTCCATATTCCTACTGGCAACTTTCTTGACTGGGTGATTGGAGGAGCAAATTTTTGGTGGTTGTTGGTGATTGTGACTGTTCCGTGGAATGTTCATTTTCAGGCAAAAGAAGTCTTGGCAGAAGGGGCACAATCAACTGAAAAAGGAATTCCAGTGGATGAGAAACAACTGGAGTACGTTAAGATTTTGGCACAGCGATCGCTTATCGTTGCTCTTGCCTTACACTTATTTTCAGCTATTGCTCTTTACCTTCTCGCCGCCACTGGTATTAGTGCAGTCGGCTATATTAGTTCTGGTGCTGCTTTGTTATTAACTGGATTACGCCCAGCCATCAGTGCTTATGAGTACTTGTATGCAAGATTGGTTATGATTCGCCAAGAATGGAAGTATCCACGTGAAGATGTTGTTGAACTTCGCTCCCGTTTCAACACTCTAGAAGAAACCGTCAAGCGTTTAGAAGAACAACTTAATCCAGAACAGCCCTACTCCTTAGCCGCAAATCAGCAAACTTATATAGAAGACACGCGCAAAGAATTAGCCAGAATTGCCGCTAGTGTAGAAGAATTACGTGCCACAAATCAAACAGAACATGAACGCTTGGCAAAAGAAGCACGGGCGGCGATCGCTCAACTTTCTACAGATGGGCAATTTTTGGATCATGTGCGCGAAATTATTCGTTTCTTCAAAACAGCGTGAATAACCTACACCCCTACACCCCTACACCCTTATTTCTTCTCCCCTACAACGCGCTTGTGCCAACTCCTGCGGAGACGCTGCGCGTTCGCCTCCGGCGTGCGCTTTGCGCTTACAAGTCGGGGAACCCGCCCACAGCACTGGCTCCCCCTACACCCCTACACCCTTACCCCCTTACACCCTGCCCGAAGGGCGTTGACGATCGCAGCAAAAAATAAAGCTTATCTTGCTGCGATTTTGAGATCACTGACGCGTCGCTTCCAATAGACGAGAGAAATAAAAGCGAGTTCGAGTCATAGACTGGCGTTGAATAGAAAAACCATTCTTTGCCAAAATTTTCACCACATCAGCTTCGCGATGCAGATAAGCGCGAGTCGCTTTACTAGCACCTGGAAAGAAACTGCCTATCTTCTTTAATAAACTGAGGGCGAAAGTTTTCGGTGCAAAACTGAGAATAATCCGTGACTGTGCTGAAGAACAGAGGTGAGAAATCATCTCATCTGCCTTTTGCTGAGGGTAGTGAATCAGAACATCCAAGCAAATCACCGTATGGTAGCTACCGCTAATTGTTTCTAAATCCTGTACAGCAAATGTCGGATTTTCAGCATTTGCGAGAATTTGTGAAGCTTTTTCCTTAGCTTCTCCTACCATTTTTTCTGAAATATCGCTGGCAGAGACTTTTGCTCCTGCTTCCGCAAGCGGTATGCTAAGACTACCTGTACCGCATCCAGCATCGCAGATAGATAACCCTGCTAAATTGTTATCAGCTTTGAGCCAACTGAGTACCGTCTCTACTGTTTGCTGGTGCCCAGTACGGATATCCAGCTGCACTTTGTTGACTTCGCCATCACCGTAGATACGTCTCCAACGGTCGAAGCCTGTAGAATTGAAATATTCTTTAACAATCGTTTTATCGTCAGTTACGTTCATGAAACTCAATATTTATCCATTCCAAAGGTAAAAAGTACCACGTGAAGGAACCACCAGAAATATTTTTCTGCCTGGTGTACCTTGGGGCAAAATCTTAAGAGAACAACCTCTGCCATGAAAGTTCTTGTGTAGATTCGTCCAAATGCCAACGCAATAATTGACTAGCACAAACGCCAGAGAGGATTGCAGACAAGCCTATAGCACTTCGTGGTGCAATTGTTGAGAGTGCGATCGCTGTGTCTACATCACATATTCCCCACTTCACCAAATTTTGCACACCTACCAATAAAGGTAAAGTCGTTCCTGATAAAGTTCCATCTGCAAGTCTTGCAGTTTTGTTTTTCACTGAAATCTGGCGATTATCCCAAGGATACACCCCATCGGGCAATCCCAGAGGGGCAAGGGCATCACTCACAAGAAAAAGTTTTTGTTCGCCTATCTCCCCAACTTTGCGGTGAGAAACAGGAGTGCTGGCGCGTAGTAGAATTTGCAGCATTGTTGGTGAGACGTGTTCACCATCCGCAATAAAACCACACATAACATGAGGATGGACAATTGCCGCCCCTAACAATCCGCTTTCGCGGTGGTGTAATGGTGGCATAGCATTAAAAGCATGAGTCACCATTGTTGCACCTAGTTCAAAAGCACGTTGCGCTTCTGCTGCTGTCGCTTGGGAATGTCCTAAACTCACAGTGATACCCAAAGAACGTAAATATGGAATCACCTCACCCGTTGGATCTAACTCTGGCGCTAGCGTCATGACTTTCACAACATGAGTGTAATTTCCCAAAACCTTCTTTATTTCCTCAAGATTAAGTGGTTTTAGGTATTCTGGGGAGTGTGCACCACGCTTTTGAAAATTTAAAAATGGTCCTTCTAGATGTACTCCCAAAATGTTCGCATAACTTGTTTGCGTACCTTCGGTTCCCGCCCGAACTTCAGGCGGGATAGAGGGGGGGTTGAAGTTCATACAATCAGCAATCACAGAAAGCGCACGCTGAATATTGTCTACCGAAGTTGTCACCAGGGTAGGTAAAAAAGCATCTACTCCCTCATACCATAAATAGCGACAAATGTCTAGCAACTTGTGAGAGTTTTCTGTTGATAAATCAGGAAACGCCAATCCCAACGCGCCGTTAATCTGTAAATCTACACCACCCAGTGAAATCCAGTCGCCACCAATATCCAACACCTGTAAGTCAACTGGCGGAACACGTTTAAGGACTTTAGACATTGGCAGGATTTGTTCAACTATGCCCTGCGGGTTAACAGAAAGAATCTGCAAATCTGTGTAACCAGGTATTCTAGCATTGATAATATCTACAGGAGTACCTGGCAAGCTGTGTGTTGCTTCAATCATTACATCAGCAGAAAGATAATGAAATCTGACCTGATTTTAGAGGTAAGAGGCGACGGTGAATCAAAAATCCTTTCAGAAGGAGTCAGAAGTCAGAAGTCAGAAGTCAGAAGTCAGAAGTCAGAATACATCCCCCTAAATTTATTTATGGGGAAAACGGTGAAAAATGTCAGCAAATACACACAGAGTGAGATGATTGGAAATAACTAGGTCGAAGTATTTACGCGATTCTTCAGTTTTTTGAACTTTGAATTTTGAACTTTGAATTGTCTATGTCTCCTCTTGTCGGCATCATTATGGGTAGCGATTCGGATTTACCAACCATGCAAGGTGCGATCGCAGTTTGTGAAGAGTTTGGCGTTGATACCGAAGTAGCAATTATCAGTGCCCATCGTACTCCGGAACGGATGGTGGAATATGCCAAATCTGCTCACCAAAGAGGTATTAAGGTGATTATCGCTGGGGCGGGTGGAGCAGCTCATCTTCCGGGAATGGTAGCATCTTTAACTCCTCTGCCTGTTATTGGTGTTCCTGTTCCTAGCCGTCACTTGCAAGGAGTTGATTCATTGTATTCTATCGTCCAAATGCCTGCTGGCATACCAGTAGCAACTGTTGCTATTGGTAACGCTAAAAATGCTGGACTTTTGGCGGTACAAATTATTGCAACTCATCAAAGCGAATTACTAGAAAAGGTGCTGCAGTATCGTCAAACCTTGTCTGAATCAGTGATCGCAAAGCAAGCAAAACTAGAAGAACTTGGTTACGAGCAATATTTGAAACAAATGCCATCATGAGAGTCAACAATTAGGGGTGTAAGGGTGTAAGGGGAGCCAGTGCGGGGGTGAAGCAGCGCTGCGGGAGGGTTTCCCGACTTGTAGACGCCTGGAGGGCGGCTTCCCGGAGGGTAGCACAAGCGCGTTGTAAGAGTGTGATTGGTGGGGGCAATAGGGCGGTCATTTGCGTTTCGGTAGAGTTGTTGAAGGCATTTTTACAAATCTTTATATAGCTGGATTTATTTGCGCTTGTATACTAAAAAAATTAAAAAAAAGATGATATAGGACTCCTGCAAAGATTTTTGCGAAGCTTCGTACACCTTTATTCCTTCTTTCTTGTTCCCTGTTCCCTGTTCCCTGTTCCCTGTTAAGCGTGATTCACAAAAATCAAGTCGGAATTGCTATATATCTACACAATTATCAAAAATGGACAACAAAATCTTAAGTAAATTTATATTATAATTTTGCCTTACTAAAATTTTAGTAACTTTCCACACTGAATATGAGCATCAAAAATTGCTCAAATCAACTTACTATAGACAAAATTATTGGTGCCGAGGGACAAAACAAGTGTTAAAGAAACTTGTGATGATTGGGGCTATGACCCTGCTGCTTCTTGGTGTACCGGTGATGGGCAATGCCTTCGCTGCACCCCCTGATGTCAACGCAGCGATAACTAATGCTCAAACAGCAGCCGATACAGCGTTTATGCTGATTTGCGCGGCATTAGTGCTGCTGATGACTCCAGGACTGGCGTTTTTCTACGGTGGATTTGTGCGATCGCGCAACATCCTCAATACTCTGATGATGAGCTTTGTGCTCATGGCAATTGTGGGAGTAACCTGGATACTGTGGGGCTATAGTCTCGCCTTTGCTCCAGGTAACCCCATTATCGGCGGACTGGAATGGCTAGGTTTGAATAATGTCGGATACGAAGTAACTGATTATCTTAAGGGATCAAAGCCTGCTGAGCTACTTTCCTACGCTCCGACTATTCCCCACCAGGCATTCATGATTTACCAAGCCATGTTTGCCATTATCACCCCAGCACTGATTAGTGGTGCGATCGCAGAGCGGATGAGCTTCACTGCTTACTCTTTGTTTGTGCTCTTGTGGTCAACTTTTATTTACGCTCCCCTCGCGCACATGGTATGGGCGAAAGGTGGATTGTTGGGATTGTCTGGTGGCTTGGGTGCTCTCGACTTTGCTGGTGGTACAGTCGTCCACATCAGTTCTGGTGTTTCTGCTCTTGTAGCGGCGATCGTCCTCAAACCTCGCAAAACTTATCCTGAGCGTCTGAGCCCTCCTCACAACGTTCCTTTTATTTTGCTGGGAGCTGGCTTACTGTGGTTTGGCTGGTTCGGCTTCAACGCTGGCAGTGCTTTGGCATCTGGTGCGTTGGCAACAGCCGCTTTTGTTGCCACCAATACAGCAGCAGCAGCGGCGGCTTTAACCTGGCTAATTCTAGAAAAGGTATTGCGCGGCAAACCAACAGCAGTTGGGGCAGCGACAGGAGCAGTTGCAGGCTTAGTGGGCATCACCCCAGCCGCAGGATTCGTCACACCGCTGGCAGCAATTTTAATCGGTAGCATTACCAGTGTTGTTTGCTTCTATGCAGTTAACCTCAAGCACAAATTACTAGTTGATGATGCCTTGGATACATTTCCCGTGCATGGCGTAGGCGGTACAGTGGGAGCGATTCTCACAGGTATCTTTGCGACTAAGGCAGTTAACTCAGCAGGAAATAATGGCTTGTTGTATGGTAATCCATCTCAAGTGATTACACAAATAGCAGCAATTGCCATTGCCTATGTCGTTGCTGCTGTTGGTACTTGGATCATTCTGAAAATCCTAGCTGTCACAGTTGGTTTGCGTGTGAGGGAAGAAGCTGAACTCCAAGGCATGGATATCAATGAACATGGCGAAGAAGGTTACAATGAGGAGTTTGGAGAGCGCATCAATTTCAGCAACAAGTAGTGGAGATTTTTCTCTCTACTAACCAATGTTGTTTTTATATTGGCGATGGTTTCGCCTGCCCTATCCCCCAACCAAGCTGGGCTTGGTTGCCCCAAATCTCCGATTTGCACCAGAATGTTTTCGTACAAGAAAACCTTCTGGGCACAAACGGGCGATGCTCCAGCAGGGAGCCGCCCTACGCTCAACTTTGCACTCCTGATTCTGTGCAGAGTCCCCCAGCTTGGCTCGGTTGACACTCTTCAAGGCGATCGCTTTACGTTATCGCCCTGCTTTTTTATTTCGTCTGCTGTTTTACTTTATAGAACCCATTTGACATCTAACAAGAGGCTGCAAGCCTCTTAATCATTAACCTGATGAAGCAGAGGTTGAGTTTGGCCGTAGCACCAGCCAGGGTTCGTTCAAAGTTCTTAACCAGAATTTT
>NZ_JABXYX010000231.1 GCF_017982655.1 Brasilonema sp. CT11
AGAAGTGTTGGGCTTGGCTCAAAAGTCGGATTCGCAAATGCTTATCTAGCTTTGCTTGTCTACGGCAAGCGATCGAGTCCGTCCTTAAAGATGCAGTGTCCTAACCTTTGTGGCAACAGCTATATCTCACCAAGGATGTAAAAAAGAAGTTTTCCGTATATTCAGACAGGAGTTCGTTGTAATGCTTGATATCTTAGGATTGATAAAAAGATTATACGAAAAGTTTCCGTATAATAAATAGTTAGGCAGGCTAGACGGCTACACTTTTCTTTTATCTCGTCTAAAATGACAAAAGTTTCAATGGTAGTACGCTTGTGCTTTTCAATTTGACAATTCCTCGCTCTACAGGAGAGTCACTCAATCTTGTTATTCACTTTGGAGAAGCTTTGTTTATTCTTGGTGCCAACGGCACCGGGAAATCCAGTTTGATGCAGCATCTATATAACCCTCATCATGCTAATGCAAGATGGATATCGGCGCATCGTCAAACTTGGTTTTCTTCCAATGCAATGGATTTATCGCCTTACCAAAAGAGACAACTTGAATCTAGTATCCAAGGTGGGGATACCAGCCTGGAGGCTCGTTGGAAAGACAATTATGCACAACAACGTGCGAGCATTGCAATTTACGATCTTATTGATGCTGAAAATGTGCGTGCGCGTTCAATTGCTGATGCAGTTGATGGCAACGATATTGAACTAGCAAAAACTCTATCGAAGAAAGATGCTCCTATAAAAATTATTAACGAGCTGCTACGTCTTTCAAACATTCCTATTGAAATCTTTGTGCGTGAGAGTGATCAGGTAGTTGCAAGGAAACATGGAGGTGTCCCCTACAGCATTGCAGAGCTTTCAGATGGTGAACGTAACGCCTTATTGATTGCGGCAGATGTATTAACAGTTAAACAGGGAACATTGATACTGGTTGATGAGCCAGAACGTCACTTGCATCGTTCTATCATTTCACCGCTCTTGACACTTCTATTTTCCAAACGAGATGACTGCGCGTTCATCGTATCTACACACGATGTAATGTTACCACTTGATAATCCAAGCGCACGTACCTTGCTCATTCGGAGTTGCACATATAATGGTTCTTCGGTCAGTGCTTGGGACACAGACCTTGTATCTCCTGGTACTGAAATTGATGATGACCTCAAAAGGGACATTCTTGGTGGGCGCAGAAAACTTCTCTTCATCGAAGGGACAGAAAAAAGTTTAGATAAGCCGCTTTATAGTTTAGTGTTTCCAAGCATTTCTGTCGTTGCCAAATCAAGCTGTCGCGATGTTGAACATGCTGTTTCCAGTATCCGGGATTCTGATGATCTGCACTGGCTCCATGCTTTTGGTATCATTGATAATGATCGGCGGACAGAATCTGACATTAATCGACTTAAAGGGAAGGGTATATATGCCCTTTCAGTATTCTCAGTTGAGTCAATTTATTATCATCCAAATGTTCAAGCCCTTATTGCTCAACGCCATGCAGCCGTTACTGGAGATAATCCCTCTATTAGTCTCGATAATGCCAAAAATGCTGCCATCGAAGCGGTTAAGCCGCATGTTCAACGGTTAAGTGAGCGAGCCGCTGAAAAAGCACTTCGGGAGGAAGTTTTCCGGCATCTACCTGGAAGAGAAGAAATCACTGCTGGATTACCTGTCAATATTTCTATTGATGTCGGTGGTGCGGTCAAAGTAGAGCGTGAGCGGCTACAAAATGCACTTGATATGGGCAACTTGGAAGAGATTATCTCACAGTACCCAATCCGCGAAACGCCTGCCTTGGACAAAATCGCCAAGGAGCTTGGGTTTCAAAACCGCGAACAGTACGAGGGGGCTGTACGGAAATTACTGATGGATGATGATGAGGCTCTAACTTTTGTGAGATCACTCTTTGGCACGTTAGAAGCTGATATTTCAGCAGTATGATTGTATGCACTTACGCCCTTTTGCCCTAACACCTGCCTAACAACCCCGTTGCACACCGACCGGATAGAGTTGGTTGGTCAAGTCCGAAAGGTTAATGGCGGCGGGTGAACGGGAACGTTAGTTGCTTAGGTATTAGGTATTCGTGTGCTTGATTCCAACATTGATAAACCTACAAAAGTAAAATATGAATTAGCTATATGGAAAAAGTTTTCACCAAAATCAATAAGAAACAACAAAAAAGCGATTTTCATTATTGGCTGAAACAATCATATCAAAAACGACTAGAGACATTAGAGCAAATTCGTCGAGAATATCACAAATATCAATATACTGCTGAACCTAGACTTCAAAGAGTTTATACCATTATTAATGGTGAGCGCTCTCACTCACATTATGATTAGTTCTCAAATAATCATTAATATAATTACATCCTCTAACAACCAAATCATCTAAATAAAACCCCGAGCACAGAGAATGTAGAGTTACCACCTAATACTACTGTTGAATAACCAATGATACTACCATAGTTAAGCGATCGCCCTTTCATGATTACCGAAGAGCGATCGCTAACTTCTAAGTCCAATGAATATGTTTTGAACGAAAAGCTCTATCCCAATCGTTGGCAACCACTTCCATCATATTGATCATTCCTTCATAGCCAAAATATGGCTTGTCAAGATAAGTCTCTCTGTTAGTAGGGCTGAATACATCAAAAGAGATTTGAATTCCCAGTTCTTCTGCTATGTATTTTTCCCATGCCGAGCCAAAAACAGCATCAGTATCAATCTCTGCTAAGGCTTGTTTTATTTGATATCCATCGGCAGAAAATACCACGCTAGGAGAAAGACCAAGGCTTTGCAATTCTTGCTCCAGAATTGGGCGAGATTCACGCATTGCTGAGCGAAACAACAAAACTTCTGGAATCATCTCCAACTCTTCAAAGAGCATTCTCACCAGTCCGATACCAAGCGTCCCATCTGCAAATACGGCAACTCTACAGTTACGATATCGGGGAATAATCATTAATGCTCGTCGGCGAAGCGTATCTACAACCATTTCTTCGCCTTGTTTGATCAGCGGTTCCACTCTTTCTTCTATCTTGAAATGTGCCGCCAATGCCTGCAACCACCGCGTAGTGTTTTTGACACCGATTGGTAAGGGTATATCATCAAGAATCAGGGGAATGTCATGGGTTTGTTGCATTTTCCGAGCAAACTTATACCCGACATCATGACTGAGAAGAATATTAGCGGTTGCGTCACCAGCTTGTTCCAGTTCTGCGAACGAGGTATTGTGGGAGAATACCGTTTGCACCTTAATTTTTAAAGATTTTAACGTCTGGGTTACCCAGTGCAAATCAGCCCACCAAGTAGGATTTAGATTTGCCTGTGGTGCAATGATGTTTACAATCTTTGGCTTTCTGCCCCTCCTCTTGGTTTGCCTTTTTTTGATGAAAGGAAGTAAAGCCTCTAATCCCATTTCTAAGCCATCATAAGCATTGCCCCGAAACCCACCAGCAAGTATAGGAACAAGTTTAGCATTGACCTGTGGCTGAATATTGTTGCATAAACCCTGAATATCCTCACCAATAATGTCCGCCGCGCAAGTGCCAACGACAAACATGACCTTAGCATGAAAAGATTGATCCGCCTCTTTAATCATACCTTTGAGTTTCTCAGACGCTCCCATGACAATGTCTGACTCAAAAAGACGAGTACAACCTACTTTGCGCTTTGTAAAATCAACCTCATGGTTATCATAGCCAGCTGCAACAGTTGACGCGCAACCTTGGGGAGAATGAATCACAATACTGACATCTTTAATACCAGCAACCATGTTTGCAATACCTTCTAAGGCACAGCCAACAATTGGGTCTTTGCTATGGTCACAATTGTCAAAAGATAGTCCAGCAGACATTTTACCTTCTTGTGGGTTCAAGGGTATTGTATTGACTGCGGTAGAGTTTTTACTTGTTATTCCTGACAACATTTTCCTCTTCTCTTCTCTGCATATACGGTACAATCAGGCAAGTCTTGGGCTAATTTGCCTGTGAGTGATTGAGCAGATGCTAACCCTGAGTCTTTGGGGAATACCATTTGCTTGGTTAACGAACTGCGAGGTCTAAATCCGTATTGAAGCGCTGTTTTAATACATTTAGCTACCTTTAAGGCTCCGCGATAGCCGAATCTAGGACGATTTAAGATAGCATTTAAATCGACAACGGGAATGTGTGGGAAACTCAAGGAAGAACCAAAATATACCACCGAATCTGCATCAAGACCACCAATAAAATTCAGTAATTCGTCTTCAGTTTGCTTCATCGACTCATACTTACCAAAAGCCAGCGTCCCCTTGGTAATTAAGATTTCCGGGTCTAACCCAGTTTCCAACAAGTAGTCTACACTGGTTTCCCGTGCTTCCGTGCTCCAGGGATGGAAGTTATAGATCACCGCACGCATCCCAAAATCACGCTCTAACATATGGGCAATGGACAAGCACTTGATAGCATCATGCCCTTCGATAATCGCTAACTTCCCTTCTATATATTTTTTAGCTTCTTCAAATTCGGTCTTGATTGCGGCATATTCCTGCTTCATCAAGGCATCCGCCTGTTCTTCCATCCCTAAATATTTTGCAGCTCCTTCGAGCCATTTTTCTGTAGCGCTAATACCATAAGGAAGGATAGTAGAGTTTAGCGGAGTACCAAACTTGTCTGACATGGCTTTGCCGATAGTATAGCCAAGATCCAAACATAAGGTACAGTTGACTGCCGCACTCGGTGCTTGCTTGAGTTCATCTAATGTGCAGTCACCAGCAATCACACTGTGAACTCGTGCTCCCATTCCTTCTATAAGTCGCACCAGTTCCTTGACATCGCTTTCCACTTCTGTCCTTTCAGGACCCATCTTTGCACCCACAATATTAACGGCATCAGCAAGTTGTGCTTTCCGTTCTGGAGTGGGCGGCTCCATAAAGTCTACGATTTGCCGAAATACAATATCAAATCCACTACGATACTCCCCTGCGAATCCTTCGCAATGTATCGTCATGATCTCAGACTGTATTTCAGTGCGTGCCTTATTCACCACGTCATCAACACAGTCACCGATAATTCCAGATGCACAACTCGTTGCCACAACGATCGCATCAGGATGGTATTTTTGATCTACTTCTAAAATCGCGCCTCGTAATTCTTTTTCCCCTCCAAAAATAACCGATTTCTCACTCATGTTGGTAGTGACCACCGGTTCATAAGGGGAACCACTATTGCGGCTATTGGTCAGCTTGTATGCTCGCTTGACTCCATAAGCACAACCACTCGGACCGTGAGAAATTACGATCGCATTTTTAATCCCACTTAAAATCTTCGTTGCAGTCCAAAATTTGCAGGGACGGGTATGACTACCTTGTAAGCTAGTCTTAATCTTACCCTCTTTTGCTAAACGATACAGTTCGCTTAAATTTCCGTAAAATACAACGTTTCCATCTATACTGGTAGCCATAATACCTCTCCAATCTCTGGGTGATTAGATTCCTGACTTCTTCTGCGAAGTCAGGAATCTAGCTAATCATCAAGTGTCCTCAAGAGCCTCTTATATCAAGTTCGGATGATTAGTTATCATTGCAGTCCTCGTGTTACCCCTCCCCAACCCTCCTTTCAAGGGTAGGTTTTTTGGAATCTCGAAAATAGTTGAGAAAATTCTCAGGTATTTAACGTAGTTTGGTCGTTTCAGGATTTAAGGGTCGGCTGAAATCGTCAAAAAATGACCAAATCCAAAAT
>NZ_JABXYX010000040.1 GCF_017982655.1 Brasilonema sp. CT11
ATTCCCATTGTTCCGAAGTCAGGTCACTTGGGTATGATTTAGACATGGCTCTAGTAACGCTGTCGCATTTTTATCTACTGACAGAATACCGTTACTGGAGCTTTTTTTGACTTTCCAAACATCCTCTTAGACTGATGTATTAATGCTGGTACTTTTTCTTTCTTCAAATAACGAGTAATGCGTCACCTATACATTTACAAAATTTGCTTTAACCCTTGCAACGCAACTTTGACCCATGCCGAAGGTAGGAAATTCATGTTCATCTAGAAGGAGCAATATTAGATGCACAAACCATTTGTAATTTAAAGCAAAAGGCGCATGAGTAATCCCCACACGCCTATGAAAAATCAAATCAATTCAAAGTTGACAATATCTCAAGTTTTTTCAGTTAATTGGTGGTTGTTTAGCATCCTCCGCCTCCGCCTAGTGCAGAGCCTACTCCGCCTACTGCAGAGCCTACTCGGCTTACTACAGAGCCTACTCCGCTTACTACAGAGCCTACTCCGCTTACTACAGAGCCTAATCCGCCTACTACAGAGCCTAATCCGGTAGCGCAAGTTGGTGGTTTTACAGTTGGTACTCCGCAAGTTGGAGCGCATCCACCCACTACAGTTGTTAAATCTTCATCACTGATTTCTTCGATTTGGTTAAATTGCAATTCAGAAATTTTGATGGTATCCATAACTTTTGAAACCTGTAGTAACTACTACCAATATCTTCACTAAGAAAAGCTCATTAACAGCCAAGCTAAGAGATTTTGATGAAAACAAAATGTGATTATTATATTCTAAGTAAATCTAAGGATTGGGTCGGGAATCCGATAAGCTCTTGGCTTTACGCTCCGTGTATCGCAGTAACAGCAATAAATCTCAAATTTGCTGAGTGCAATCATTAGGTATGTATCAGTAAGTAATCATTTGACAATTCAGAAGGACACATACTTACTAACAGTAGATACTTGCGATATAACTCAAAAACTTATATGCAAAAGCTTTTAAGTATTTCTGCGGGTGTTTGACGATATCGCTTTCCTCCCTCAACAACGAGTATCTGACCCTGGCTGACCAGAGATTTTCTTTGGAAGAATTATGGCAATTGAATCTGAATACTCTGAAAGCCACTTTCTTGGGAGAAGCAGAAAAAATGTCTACCGCGCTGAGTGGCAAGCGTTTTGACAGAATCTTTGAAGTTTGGGCTAAAGTGTAACGTCACGAAAAAAGTTAGGAGAAGCGATTACAATGCAACAGTTGCCTGACTCCGGTTAGCAGCGTTAGGCGTTTCTACCAGTCTGCTATGAATAAAAATCAAACTAGCGAGCCTCAACACAGCATTGTTTCCATCAGCGTACAAGTGCTTTCTCCCGCTGATGCTGAATCATATCGTTTTGTGCGTCTGCTTGCGCTTCATGAACAGCCCCCAGCTTTCGGCTCGTTGCCAGAGGATGAACCAAATCTTTCTGAGATAGCTGCAAGACTCGCACAAAGCGACGAGCGTTGCTTTTTCGGAGCGTTTCAAGACAATCAACTCATTGGCACCGTCCGGATTTCTCGCTATTGCGCACCCAACGAGAAGCACCGCGCTTATCTTGGGGGGCTATATGTTTTGCCCGCATTCCGTCGCAACGGTTGTGGTAGATCGCTTGTCAGGCAAGCTTTGAGTTGGGCAGCGAACGCGCGAAGCATCCGGAGAGTCAACCTAACTGTCGTCACTCAACAAAAAGCAGCGATCTGTCTTTACCAATCGCTTGGCTTCCGTATCTATGGTACTGAGCAAGAGACATTCTCGAAAGCTGGACGTTTCTACGACGAACACCTGATGACGTTGGAACTCACTTCGGATAATGACCGCAACGTCTAACAACAGTATGAATCGCTTTAAAGGTAGATGGGGACACAAAGACAAACTTAAAGCCGTCCTCAATTGGCAAGAACGGCTAAGAGAATTCGTTGTGAAACTCATCTTAGAATTACCCAATCACGAGTAGTAATGGGTAGGAATTAAGTTACAGTTTCTAGTCTCTAACTTTTTTAAAACTGCCGCAAAAAGCGAAGGTCGCTTGCATAAAGGCGGCGAATATCATCAATTTGGTGTAAAACCATCGCAAAACGTTCTACACCAAAACCAGCGGCAAACCCAGTATAAACTTCTGGATCATACCCCACCGCTTTCAGTACATTTGGATCGACCATACCGCAACCCATAACTTCCAACCAGCGACCATTCCACTGCAAGTCAACTTCAGCAGAAGGTTCTGTAAACGGGAAATAACTGGCGCGGAAGCGAATAGGTAACTCACCAAACATGGCTTCCAAAAATATCTTAATGGTGCCTTTAAGATCAGTAAACGTCAGTCCTTCGTCAATTGCTAAAAGTTCTATTTGGTGGAAAACTGCTGAGTGAGTCGCATCTACGTTATCTCTCCGGTAGACTCGCCCTGGTGCAACAACTCGGATGGGGGGTTCCTCAGTTTCCATGTAACGAATTTGTACTGACGAGGTATGAGTCCGCAGCAGATTCCCGTCTGGCAGGTAAAAAGTATCCTGCATATCACGGGCGGGGTGGTCGGGTGGGGTGTTCAGAGCTTCAAAATTGTAGTAATCTGTTTCCATCTCTGGTCCAGTAGCTACGGTATAGCCCAACCCGACAAAGATATCCAAAGCTTTGTCGATGATGTTATTGAGGGGATGAACACGACCTTGAGGACGGTAAATTCCTGGCATTGTTACATCCAATGTTTCAGCATCTAGCTGTGCCTGAATTTTCGCCCCTTCTAAGGTTGCACGTTGCTGATCTAGGCTGTTTTGCAAAGCTTCTTTGACTGTGTTGGCGATCGCCCCAATTTTTGGTCGTTCCTGGGCACTCAGTTGTCCCATACTCCGCAACAGCGCCCCAAGTTGACCTTTTTTCCCGAGGTAGCTGACTCTAAGTTCCTCCAGACGTTCTAGCGTATCAGCAGCGGCGATCGCTTTTTCTCCTTCCTCTCGCAGTTCTAAAAGTTGAGCCTCTAAACTGTTAGTCATTAGTTTTTAGTCATTACACTATTCATTAGTCATAGATCCAAGGCTTTGGACTACTGGAGATATAACATATCGTTGACACCGTTATTCTGCCGTATGAAGAACTTGAATCGTCACAAGACAATTGATTTGTCAAAGACAATATTATAACCCAAACTTGTTTTTACCTGTTTGGCTGCTCTGTAAGCAAGCCAGAATCAGATTTACATAAGCTGTTATGCTGCTAAGCTTAAGTGGCGGGCAGTGGTTTAGAGTTAGGTTAAAGATAATCACTTTGACTAGTGTACGCAGAGGAGGTTTTGGCAGGATGAAGACGCTGGAAGAAATTAGGCGATGGTTGATTCAGCACAAACCAGTGTTGCAGGAACGGTACAAAGTTAGCGAATTGGGTCTTTTCGGTTCCTATGCAAGAGAACAGCAGACTGAAACGAGTGATGTCGATGTGTTGGTAGAGTTCTCACCAAACACCTAGTTTGTTGAAGTTTGTCAATTTAGAAAACTATCTCTCAGACAACCTTGGAGTGAAGGTTGATTTGGTGCATAAAGCGGGACTAAAGCCGCGTATCGGAGAACGGATTTTGACAGAAGTGGTCTATCTATGACCAAACGGCAATTGGAGGATTATTTACAAGATATATTAGATGCGATTAGCGCTATTGAGCAATTTACATCAAATATTGAGTTTACAACATTCTCACAAAACTTAGAAAAAGTCTTCGCGGTTTCAAGAGCCATTGAAATTATTGGTGAGGCGGTAAAACGGATACCTGATTCTGTGAGAAGCAAATATCCTGATATTCCTTGGAGAGATATTGCAGGAATGCGGGATAAGTTGATTCATGATTATTTCAATACAGATGTGGAAATTCTTTGGAAAGCTGTTCAGAATGTGTTTTAGCTTAGTTTTGATTAATACGAATGTTTTCGAGAGCTTCAACTTCCAGCTATTATGGACATAAGTAAATATCCCTGCCGACTTATGAACTACCACGACATTATCACGATAGAACCTGGCAAACGCAGTGGTAAACCTTGCATTCGAGGAATGCGAATCACGGTGTATGACATATTGGAATATCTTGCAGGTGGTATGAGCCAAGAGGAGATTCTGGAAGACTTTTCTGAACTCACCTGTGAAGACATTAAAGCTTGTCTTGCTTTTGCCGCAGATCGTGAGAAAAGGTTATTCGTGGTATCTGTGTGAAACTGCTTTTGGACGAAAACCTCTCTGACCGGATCATTCCTAGAATTACGGATCTGTATACTGACTCAGTGCACGTTAAAACATTAGCACTCATCGAAAGTGAAGATGTGTTGATTTGGGAATATGCCAAAGCAAATGATTTCGTGATTGTTTCCAAAGACTCTGATTTCCATCAACGTAGTCTTCTCTACGGTCATCCTCCAAAATTTATCTACCTTCGTGTCGGTAATTGTCCAACATCTAGAATCGTACAAATCTTGCGGGACAATTATGTCACGATTAGTCAGTTTGGAAACGCACAGCAAGAAAGTATTCTGGTGTTAACTTGAAGAGCGATCGCGCTAGACGAGGAACGCGATCGCTCATAATAGAGTCTCACAAAACTTAGAAAAAGTCTTCGCGGTTTTAAGAGCTGTTGAAATTATTGGTTAAGCTGAGAGTTTCTGGTTAACTTGATAAGCAGCAGTTAGTAAATTCCCCTTCACGTATGTCGTTGTCTGTAGAACAAGTCGAGAAGAGAATAAAAGAAATTGAGTGTCTCGTTGACTGCTCAAGTGAGCGATACGGGCGTTTACTCAACTGGCAAAATCCATCTGACCCATTTTGGCATTATGGAATTGGTCTATCAGATACACATATTTTTGATACAGGTCGTGGGTTATGTCCTTTTGAGAGAAAAGAGGCAAAATTTGTTGCCGGTATTGACCACATTGCTTTTGAGCCAGAGCGAACAATTGAGCGGCTCAAACAAGCCCTTCATGTTTTTGCTGATTGGAAGTACACTTTTCCTGGTTGGAATTGTGAACACCTTGGTCGGTTAATTGCGACAGATAAACCGAGATGTTATCAAAGTAAAGCTTTATGGTTCTTGTGTGACCTTACCCCAAAAGGCGACCACAAAACCGCACATCAAATGTTTCGAGCTTACCTAGAGAAGGTTGATCCTATTCTCAATCGGTAGTAATTTTATAAAAAATGTCTCAATTATTATCAGTGTAGATGTCAATTCTATCTCACAGATCGGGAATACTCTAATTAGAGTTTCCGTGACTAATTTCTCATATATGGCTCAGTCGTTACCACAAAGGCGTAATACTGCTGTTACTGTAAGATCTCAGTTCTCGCCCTTTGGCAACAAATTAGTGCAATCTGGCTTTATCAATAGCGAACAGATGAGACAAGCACTGATTGAAAGTCGTAAGTCTGGCAGATCTCTGACACAAGTGCTGGAATCTATTTCCGGACGACAGTTGTCACCAGAACTGTATAGGTTACATAAAAAGCAGCAGCTATTTGAACTCAAAATATTATACGGTGTTGAATCTCTTGATTTAGAGGTGAGTCAGGTTGGCACAACAAGAATGAGTCAACTGATTGATACCCTTATCCCAGTAGATATCTGTCGTCGCCATCACTTGGTACCACTAGCAAAGAATGCAGAGCAAAATCCGCCCTCAGTTTTGGTAGCGATGGTAGATCCGGATAATTTAGAGGCTTCGGATGACTTGAACCGCATCTTGCGTTTACAGGGATGGACATTGCAGCGGATGGTGATTACTCAAGAGGATTACCAGCAACTTATTAACCAATATTTGGATGAGGTGACTGTTCGGCAAAAGCACCTAGAACAAGAAAAGTTTACAGATATTAATCAGGATTTAGAAAATCTAGACAATCTCAATTTAGAGGATGTACCTGAAGATAAGGAAGCTGACTTAGGCGCAGCAATGAAGGGTGCTGAGGATGCCCCGATTATCAATTTAGTTAACAGAATCCTCGCAAAAGCACTACATGAGATGGTTTCTGATATTCATGTAGAACCACAGGAAGAAAACTTACTCATTCGTTTTCGTAAAGATGGTGTGCTGCGTCAGGCTTTCGATCCTCTGCCCAAAAAAATCATTCCTGCTGTGACAACTCGTTTCAAAATTATTGCCAATCTAGATATTGCTGAACGGCGTTTACCTCAAGATGGACGCATCAGACGAGTGTTTGAGGGACGAAAGCTGGACTTCCGCGTTAGTACCTTGCCCAGTCGCTATGGGGAAAAAATCGTACTGCGGATTTTGGATAACTCTGCAACCCAATTGGGATTGGATCAGCTCATTACTGATGCAGAAACTTTGCAAATTGTCAAGGATATGGTCAGTCGTCCCTTTGGTTTGATTTTGGTGACTGGACCGACTGGTTCTGGTAAAACAACAACCTTGTACTCGGCACTTTCGGAACTGAACTGTTCAGGTATCAATATTTGTACGGTGGAAGATCCAATTGAGTACAGTTTACCTGGAATTACTCAAGTGCAGGTGATTCGGGAAAAAGGTCTGGATTTTGCGACAACTTTACGGGCTTTTTTGCGCCAAGATCCCGATGTGCTTTTGGTGGGTGAGACACGAGACAAGGAAACGGCGAAAACGGCAATTGAGGCAGCATTAACTGGTCACTTGGTTTTGACAACTTTGCATACGAATGATGCGCCGGGGGCGATCGCCCGTTTGGCAGAAATGGGCATTGAGTCTTTCACGATTTCTGGTTCTCTGATTGGTGTATTGGCACAGCGCTTAGTACGGCGTGTCTGTCCCAGTTGTTGCATTCCCTACACTCCCACCACAACAGAACTTGCTCGCTACGGTTTATCAGCAAGTCAACAAGTGGGTGTTACTTTTTATAAGGCAAATACCTTAACTTTAGAGCAAATTAACCAAGCCAAGGCAAATAATCAGCTTTGCCCAGAGTGTCATGGTGTTGGCTACAAGGGACGTTGTGGTGTTTATGAAGTTATGCGAATCACAGAACGCCTGCAAGCCTTGATTACTGAAGACGCACCAACGGAACGCATCAAAGAAGTGGCGGTGGAAGAAGGAATGAAAACTCTACTGGCTTACAGTTTGGACTTAGTGCGTCAAGGTTACACCACTTTAGAAGAAGTCGAACGAGTCACGTTCACCGATACAGGTTTGGAAGCAGAGTTGAAAGCTAAACGTAAGATCAGTCTGACTTGTCGGACTTGTCATGCTGGACTGGAAGCCGAATGGCTACATTGTCCATACTGTATGACACCACGGTTTTAAGGGTAGTTATTTCTTTCCCCCCCAAAAAAAATATTTAAACGAACCGCCAAGACGCCAAGAAAAGAGAGAAGAGAGAACTAGAATTTTACAAACGATTTCGGATTGCTATAGTCAATAGTCATTAGTTATTAGTCATTAATCATTATTTTGGAATAAAGGAAGTCATCAAAATGGAAATGATGATTGAAGATTTGATGGAGAAGTTGATAGAAATGGGTGGCTCGGATATGCATTTATCCGCAGGTTTGCCTCCTTATTTTCGCCTCAGTGGCAAACTGATACCTATTGGCAACCTGCCATTGTCGGCAGAGCAGTGTCAATGGTTGATTTTCAGTATGCTCAATAACTCCCAGCGTCGAATCTTAGAGGAAAATTGGGAGTTAGATTGTTCTTATGGTATTAGGGGATTGGCTCGTTTTCGGGTTAATGTTTACAAAGAACGTGGTGCTTATGCCGCTTGTTTGCGGGCGTTAAGTTCCAAAACTCCAAACTTTGAAAAATTAGGTTTGCCAGATGTTGTACGAGAAATGTCAGAAAAACCAAGGGGATTAATTTTGGTAACTGGTCCCACAGGTTCTGGTAAAACAACGACTCTAGCTGCTGTTATTGACTTGATTAATCGCACTCGCTCAGAGCATATTTTGACAGTTGAAGATCCAATTGAATTTGTGTATGAACCGATTAAAAGTGTGATTCATCAAAGGCAACTTGGCGAGGATACGAAAAGCTTTGCCAATGCTTTAAGAGCAGCGTTGCGGGAAGACCCAGATATCATTTTGGTGGGTGAAATGCGCGATTTGGAAACTATTTCCTTGGCGATTTCCGCTGCGGAAACAGGACACTTGGTTTTTGGAACTTTGCACACGAGTTCAGCCGCACAAACTGTAGATAGAATTATTGACGTTTTTCCATCAGAAAAACAAACTCAAGTACGAGTGCAGTTGTCGAATTCCCTGGTGGCGGTATTTAGTCAAACTTTGGTTCCTCAAAAAAATCCTAAACCAGGCGAGTTTGGTCAAGTGATGGCTCAAGAAATTATGGTTGTGACTCCTGCTATTTCTAACTTAATTCGTGAAGGAAAAACATCTCAAATTTACTCTGCTATTCAAATTGGTGGAAAAATGGGGATGCAGACTTTAGAAAAGGTTTTAGCAGATTTATATAAGGCAGGAGTTATCTCTTTGGAAGATGCAATCTCTAAAACTTCTAAGCCGGATGAGATTAAGCGTCTTATCGGTAGTGCAGCACTACTAGCTGGAACAAGAGCAGGAGTAGCAGTCAAAGCACATTAAAACACAGGGAACACAACGACCGTGCTCAGTGCATCGCTCTTAATAGGGTAGAAGGGGCACTTTCAATCAACAAGCAGTCCTGCTTGGGGGCTGTGAGTTTGTTATTTTTCAATTTTGAATTTTGAATTTTGAATTTTGAATTGCTTTATATGCCAACATTTGTTGCTCGTGTTAAGGACTCGCGAGGAAAATCGAAAAGAGAAAAAGTTGTGGCTAATTCCTTAGCTCAAGCTCATATTTATCTTAGGCAACAGGGTTATATTGTACAAGAAATCAAAAAAGAATCTCAAGGCTTTGACTTTCAACAACTTAAAACAAAATTTATGTATGTTTCCGTGAAGGATAAAGCCGTATTTTCTCGTCAATTTGCTGCTTTGGTGAATGCAGGAGTGGCAATTGTGAGAAGTCTGAGTGTGTTAGGCCAGCAGTGTAGCAATCCTAAACTGAAACAAGCGATTTTGGGTATTAATATTGATGTACAAAGTGGTATGAATCTTTCTGAGGCGATGCGGAAATATCCTGATTGCTTTGATGGTTTATATGTCAGTATGGTTGAGGCTGGGGAAGTCGGTGGTGTTTTGGATGAAGTGCTAAATCGTTTAGCCAAGTTGTTGGAGGATATTGCTCGATTACAAAACCAAATTAAGTCAGCATTGGCTTATCCTGTTGTTGTGGGATTTTTGGCGATCGCCATCTTTCTTGCTATGACGATTTTTATCATCCCTATTTTTGCCAATATTTATAAAGAATTGGGTACTGAGCTACCTGCTTTGACGCAATTTATGCTACAGCTAAGTGAAGTGTTAAGAAGTTCTTGGCTTTTGGTGATTATCGGCGTTATCACAGCAGGTATCGCCTATCGACTATACTACAAAAGTCAGGCTGGACGTGAAACCATAGACCGTCTTTTACTGAAGATACCGTTGTTTGGCGAGTTAGTTCAAAAATCATCAGTTGCCCGTTTTAGCCGTACCTTTGGTTCTTTGACTCGTTCAGGAGTACCAATTCTGACTTCGTTGGAAATTGTGCGGGATACGTCAGGAAACCACGTGGTTGCTAAGGCTATCGATACTGCGCGTGTAGAAATTCAACAAGGAGGTATGATTAGCATTGCCTTGCAAAAAGAGAAAGTTTTTCCTCCAATGGCAATTCAGATGATTAGTATCGCAGAAGAAACTGGTGAATTAGATACTATGTTGATGAAAATTGCCGATTTCTACGAAGATGAAGTCGAACAAACAGTCAAAGCACTAACCAGCATTTTGGAACCGATTATGATTGTCGTTTTGGGGGGGATGATTGGTACGATTTTGCTGTCTATGTATCTGCCTATGTTTAACGTGTTTGATAAGCTTGGTTAATTATCAGTTATCAGTTATCAGTTACCAGTTATCAGGTAGGAAACGGAGTTTACTGTTCACTATTCACTGTTCACTGTTCACTGCTCACTGTTGATATCATGTCACAACTGCAACGAATCGCAATAGCACCATCCCAATTTCAACAAGAACAAATATTGCTGACGAAAGAGCAACAACATTATCTGGAACGTGTTTTGCGGTTGCGCGAGGGCGATCGCTTTATTGCAATAAATGGCAAGGGTAAATGGTGGTTGGCGCAGTTGGAAGGAGAAAAAGCACAAATTTTAGAGTCGCTAACGGTGGAAACGGAGTTACCCGTATCCATAACGTTGATGGTAGCCTTGCCCAAAGGAAATGGATTTGATGATGTGGTGCGGTGTTGTACTGAGTTAGGAGTCGCAGTTATTGCCCCGGTTGTGAGCGATCGCACTTTACTTCATCCCAGTTCTCAAAAACTCGAACGCTGGCTGCGCATTGCACAAGAAGCTGCTGAGCAATCAGAGCGTTCTTTTGTGCCTACAATATTAGAACCTGTTTCTTTTAGTACTAGTCTTGCCACAGGGACAGCAAATTACCCTTCGGGGAGAACCTCCGGTTCCGCTGCGCTAACGCAGTCGCCTCTGTCGGGAAACCCTCCTACAGCGCTGTCTCACCGTTACATTTGTGAGGCTCGTGGCAGTTATCCTCATTTAACAGAGGCAATCAATCAAGTTTCTACAGGATCTGATATTATCATTGCCACTGGACCAGAGGGAGGATGGACAGATAAAGAATTGAAGCACGCTATTGACGCTGGATTTCAACCTGTTTCCCTCGGGCGTCGCATCTTGCGAGCAGTCACAGCCCCAATTGTTGCCTTATCTGTTGTCGCTGCACAGTTAGAATCGGTGGCTTTCAATTCTACAAGCTGAAAATAATATACCTTTTGCGTGAATAACTTAAAATATAATACCGAATCTTTTTTATAAAACTTGTTACTTTATTATCAAGCTCATCTAATTAACAGTAGGGTGAGCAACGCCCACCCTAAACAAAATCCAAAGGCTACTTAGAGGTTTTCACTTGATTTGCCATGTCTAAGAAAGAACTCATGTTCGCACCGGGACGACGACGACCATTGCTAGTATTAGGTACAGCAAGATATTTTGGTGCAAAAGTCGTTTCAGCTGGCTCCTTTTGAATTATTGCTTTGGCTTTTTGTGAGTTCACAGGCTCAGGCTTAGCACCAACTGAACCCTGTGTTAACTGAACATTAGGTCTTCCCTGAGCAGCAGCATCTTTTGTTCCATTGTTTGTGTCTGCTTGTTTTGGGGCAGGCTTAGGTGTTTTCTTAGCCTTGGGTGCGCCTGGTTTAACGGCTTCTTGAGCCTTGGGTGCGGGTGGTTTAACGGCTTCTTGAGCCTTGGGTCCGCCTGGTTTAACAGCTTCTTGAGCCTTGGGTCCGCCTAGTTTAACGGTTTGTTGAGGCTTGGATGTGAGTGGTTCAACGGCTTCTTGAGCTTTCGCGACTACTGATCCAACCGCTTCCTGAGCTTTCGATGTGACTGGTTCAACTGCTTCTTGAGCTTTCGATACTACCGATCCAACCGCTTCCTGAGCTTTCGATACTGCTTCTTTGGTTGCTTCGGCGGCTTCATCGAGTTCGAGGAAGTAGCCATTCTTGTTTCCAGCGAAAAGCCCCTTAAAGAAATTCACAATCCCATTGATTAAATTTTTGATAAAACCCATAATTACAAATTCTCCTGCCTCTTATACTTGGAATGTGACCGTAATTCGATTGAAAATCACGGAATATTTTTAATTTTTATCAAGATATTCTTGACTTACCCACTCGTCTGTACAACCAGTTACGGTGACAGCCTTCATAGGTTTTTTCATAACGAAAGTGGCTGTAGCTGAACAGGGCTAGTGCTTTTCACTCTGTACTTTCAGGCACTCGCCACCAAATAAACAGTCAGACTTAATTATTAAATTTTACTGTAACTTGAGGCAATTTTTTGAGACTCTGCTTCAAAAAACTTAACTTGAACTTTCAGAGATACGTATCAACTCTTGAAAGCACCTGTTAAGAGCGATGCACTGAGCACGGTCGTTGTGTTCCCTGTTCCCTTCAAACCAATACGGAGATTGTCATAGCTTTTTTGCAAACGGCGATTATACTCGACTAAATTAGAAAAAGATAGGACTTAACATTATTTAGTATTAGTAAATGAATAACGTCAAAAAACAGCGAAATCCAGTGCTATTGGTACACGGTCTTTTTGATACAGGTCGAGTTTTCGATAATATGATTCCGTACTTGAACCACAGAGGTTGGACGGTGTATGACCTAGATTTAGTACCAAACAATGGCAATATCGGTCTTGACACCTTAGCTCAGCAAGTGGCTGATTATATTGATGCTACTTTTGAACCAGAACAACCCTTGGATTTAGTCGGCTTCAGCATGGGAGGTATCGTTAGCCGTTATTACGTCCAACGACTGGGAGGAATCAACCGTGTGGAGCGGTTTGTTACCATTTCAGCACCCCATAATGGCACTTGGATTGCCTACTGTAGCCAAGGTGTTGGTTGCATTCAAATGCGTCCTGATAGTGTTCTGTTGCAAGATTTGAATCAGGATGTTGAGATGTTAAGACAGATTGATTTTACCTCTATCTGGACACCTTATGATTTGATGATTGTCCCTGCGAGTAGTTCGCAAATGTCTGTGGGACGCGAAGTGATAGTACCAGTTTTAAATCACTCCTGGATGCTAAGCGATTCCAGAAGTTTGGCTGCGGTGGCAGAGGCGTTGACAATTCAAAATTCAACATCGACTGCGTCCCGGTGCGCTAACAACATTCAGAAGACACAACCCAGTACTGAGAAGTCTTCTATTTATTGACAAAATGCCATAAAAATGCGTGGTAAGTTAAAGGCGATGCTCCACCAGAAGGCTCCCTGCTGGAGCATCGCCAATTTGGGTATACTCAGCACTCCCAAAAATTGCTTCAGGATAACGGTAATACTTTAACTCCATTAAGTTATAAAAAGGGTCTTCTAAAAAGAAAGTGCGATGTTCTAGGGCAGAACCAACAAAGCGGTGTTTCGGTTCTTCCCTAAAAAGGAGTTGTCGCTGTTGCGCCCTTGCGAGTAAGTTCTCCCAATCATGTTCTAAAGTAAAAATTAGCCCAAAGTGTCTTGGGTATATCCCGCGTTGGGGTGTAAGTGGTTCTTTTGTGACGTGAGCTACCAGTTGATGACCGTAGAGATTGAGAATTAGGGCGTTGCGGTTTTCCCGTCCAGGAGTGCAGCCTAAACCATCGACATAATATGCTTTTGTCTGGGCAATGTCTGTGACAGGAAAAGCAAGATGGAATAACGTTTGGTTCATTGCTTGTGTGGGTTAAGACTCCCTCAAGTTTTACCAGATGGAAGTTGTGCTAAAGTCCCTTACACCAGCCATTTTAGAGCATCAACCCATGAGAAAGTTCATTATTCAACTATTTCTCGTCATTCTGGTAGTAAGTGGATCGATAGGGTATATGTTTGTGAATCGCGCAACGCCTGCCTCAAGCTGCACAATCGCAAGCCTTACTGCACAGATCGGCAACGGTACATTGTCCTACAGTCAAGTGGGGAAAGGGCAGGTGGGGAACGGGCGCTCGATTCTACTGTTGCATGGTTTATTTGCTGACAAGGAGCAGTGGAACACCATGATGTGTCGGCTGTCTGAGGTGGGCTATCGGGCGATCGCCCCAGATTTACCGGGCTATGGCAACAGTAACGGTTTTACTTTGAGGGACTATGCTCTGGAGAACCAAACAACACTCCTACATGAGTTGATGGAGAAATTGGGGATTAAGTCTTTTGATCTAGCGGGTAGCTCGATGGGGGGAGCGATCGCTCACCTGTATGCTCAACGTTACCCAAACCAAGTACGTAGCCTCGCCTTTATCGGTTCACCATTAGGCATTGTTGATTGGGCAAACAGTTTCAAAGAAGCAATATTCCAAGGCATCAACCCCTTTATTCCAATTACCAAAGAACAGTTTGCTCTGGAGATCAGCCTGCTTTTCTTCACCCCTCCTACGATTGCTGATTCTGTCATAGCAGAGAAAGTCAACGATTACATTACTCGCAACCAACATTACCAGCAGGTTTGGGATATTGTAAATCTCTATGATGATATTCTCTGTCAGGGTGTACCAACTCAACTTCCCACATTCACTATTTGGGGCGAGGAGGACAAGATTTACGACATTCGTGGGGCTAATCGACTGCAAGAGTGTATTGCAGGTGCAAAAGTGATTCAGTTGCCCAAAGCAGGACATCTAGTCCTGATAGAAAATGCAGATGAGGCAGCTTCAAAATATGTGGAGTTTTTGCAAACTGCCAGAGGCAGATAGAATAATTGACACTTCCACGGCTACGGAAATATCGCTACGCTGCTTACAGCGCGGCTACGCCTAACATTTCCGTTAAAAGCCGTGGGATTCTTGGTTCATCCAGTCCACTTATCATGATCAGTTTCCCAATCATGCCAGAGGTGGGGTGGAAAAGAAAGTCAATTGCCAAGTTTAATGGGAAATGACTGTTATTTTGGCATAATTACGGTTTTCCGGTTTAGGTTTTACTACTATTTCCACATCATTACCTAGAACATTTAAAAAATGAAGTAACCTATCAGTCGAAAAACCTGCAAGTTTACCTCTGCTTAACGCAGAAACTTTTGGTTGGTCGATGCCTAATATTTCACCCGCTTGAATTTGTGTTAGTTGTCGAAAATTAATAGTCTCACTGATTTTACGTGCTAATTGAGCCTTTACTAACCTTTCTTCAGGATTGGGAAGATCTAAATCAGCAAATACATTTCCACTGCCAACATAGACGTTATTTTCTTCAGTCACTCTACCACTCCTTTAAGTTTAGTAATTTCTTTTAAATAATCTTCTTGCGCTTTCTTTAGTCTCCGTTTTATTAATTCAACATCTTGTTGTGGTGTAGCAATACCATGTTTCGACTTTTTTTGAAAAGCATGTAAGAGGTATACAAAACCTGCAAACTTGACAGTGTATATTGCTCGGTATGTATCTCCATCAAAATCATCTACAATTTCTAAAACTCCGGTTCCTTTGAATCCGTGTAAAGGTTTTGCATCAGGATGCTTTTCACCATGTTGAGCCAAATCAAGTGCATAACCCATTACATCTTGTACATCATCGGGAAACTCTTTTAAATCATCTAAAGCACTTCCAATCCATTTGAGAGGTTTTTCCTGTTTCTGGGTCATACATTCAGTATGCTAAATTAGGCATATTTTGTCAATAAGTAGATTTTAGGAAATTTTACTACCTATAGACTTTGTAAATCGGCAATAACTCAAGCAACACTCCTGTCAGCAAATTTCAGATCGCCATTTTGCTAATCTAGGAGTGGTGCTGGGTCAAATGGATGAGTCAAATGCTGAAAACAAAACCTGTGACAACCAACTTTGTCAGTCCGATTGAACTCAACCAACAGTTGAATAAATCCCTGATGTTATCCAGTCGGCAAATTGGCTGGAAAGGGATCTTGGTTGAACAGTATCAGAATCCTGCGACTCCAAGTGAAACTGAACTTCCTGCTCTATCAGATCATTGGCTCAACTTACCCCTGGGACACCCCGTCCATTTGACCCAGAAGCGTGACGAGCGCCTGCATGAATCAATCGTTCAAAAGGGTGACAGCATCTTTGTTCCTGCCGGACAACCGAGCTACTGGCGCTGCCAGGGAAGTGCTACCTACTGTCCAACAGTGCACATCCACTTGAAACCGGAGTTGATCACGCAAGTTGCTGAAGCATCTGAGTTTGATAGAAAGCAGATCAACCTCGTGAACTGTTTCTCTAAGCAGGATTTACACCTTCAGCATGTCGCTATGCTGCTCTTGGCTGAGTTAAAGTCAGGCGGGATGATGGGTCAATTATATGTCGAATCATTGACCCAGGTATTAGTCATTCATCTTCTGCGACACTATTCCAGCTTCACGCAGACAATTACGTCCCAGAACAGAAGCTTAACTCACGCTCAATTGCAGCGAGCGATCGATTATATTCACACTCACCTGGATCGAGATTTGTCACTGGTTGAAATTGCACGAGTCATTAATATCAGCCCCACTTACTTTGCCAGTTTGTTCAAACGCGCCACAGGTATTTCTCCTCATCAGTATGTGATTAAACAGCGGGTGGACCAGGCAAAGCTGCTGCTGTTGACAACGGATTTGGCGATCGCCGACATTGCATTACAAGTGGGTTTTTCCAGTCAAAGCCATCTGACTCAACACTTTAAACGCCTCACTAGAATGACACCAAAACAGGTTCGCTAAAACCATAAGAATCTGATAAAGCGTTGTAAGAATCTGAAAGAAGTCGAGCATTGGAACTCACTACACTTCAGATAGGTAGGGCATTGTTAGACACTTCAGGAATAAACCATAGGAATAAACCACTGTAGCTTCCTTGCCCGTTCCTTCAACCCTTCATTAAGAGGTTTTTAGCAATGCAATTTTTAGGTGAAACAAAAGAACAATCTACGGCTGCTCAGGTTTTTGCTGACAGTCTCGCACTGATTACAAAGGATATTCAAGCCTGGCTAGACCTGTTTGCCGAAAATGCAGTCGTTGAATTTCCGTATGCTTCTGCTCTCGGTTCACCAGAACGTAAGATAGGCAAACTTGCCATCTACAACTACATGAAAGACGCGTTAGCACAGATGCAAAATTTGGTATTCACGAACATTCGTGCCTACCCAACGTTAAACCCTAATGTTCTATTTGCTGAGGTGCATGGGGAAGCCGTAATTGTCGCTACAGGTCGTCACTATCAGCAAGATTATGTGATGCGACTGGAAACCAAGGATGGCAAGATCATCCACTACCGTGAATACTGGAACCCTGTCCCCGTTCTCGATGCGTTCGGTAACACACAAAATTTGCGTCAATCTTTTAATGCAGAGTAATGCAGAGGAGAGGATAGATATGAAAATTGTGATTGCAGCCGCATCAGGCAATATTGGACGACGCACCGCAGAGAAAATCATCCAGGCTGGAGCCGAAACTATTCTTCTGGCACGACATCCAGAGAAGTTGGCTGATTTAGTGGCTCAAGGTGCCACGGTGAAGCCAGTCAGCAGCGATGATACTCAAGGGTTGATCGAGGCAACCCAAAATGCGGATGCTTTGTTTTGGCTGACTCCACCGAAACTCGATGCACCAAGCTTACGCGACTGGTTCATTCAGACAGCAATGGCTGGAGCTAAAGCAGTGCGTGAAAACGGTGTCAAGCGAGTCGTCAACATTTCTAGCATTGGTGCGGGTTCAGCTTCAAACTTGGGTACAGTCTCATTTAGTGGAAACGTCGAATCGATCTTCAACCAAACTACAGCAAATGTGCTGCATTTGCGTCCCGGCTATTTCATGGAGAATTTTCTAGATCAACTTGAATTCATTCGGCGAGACGATACCGTTTACTTCCCTTATGCCAGCGATCATGATATTCCTTGGATTAGTACTGACGATATCGGCGATGAGGCAGCAAAATATCTACTCAATGATAGTTGGGCAGGTCATTGGACTCGGAATTTAATGGGACCGGAAAATTTAACGCTGTCTGAAACAACTGCAGTCCTTTCACAAGTGCTCAATCGCCCGATCAAATATGTTCAGGTGACTATTGAATCGATCCAGCAGCGCCTTGCATTGACGGGCGCAACACCTGATGTACAACGAGAGTTGGGCAATCTGTATCGTGCCCTTGGCAATCCTGACGGAGTTTATGCGACAGTACGAACACCTGAAGCAGTTACACCAACGACGTTTGAGCAGTTTGTAAAAAACAAACTATTTCCAAACAATCTAGCACTTACGCATTGACATAAAGTTGACTATGTGCATTGCCATTACCTAATACCCCGGTGACACGGGCTGCGATGGCGTAAGCGCAAGCGCACGCCAAGGGCTAACGCGTAGCCTGTCTGGAGGACTCAGCGGGCGCTCTGCGCCATCGCCCACCAGAAGGCTCCCTGCTGGAGCATCGCCAATTTGCGTATACTCAGCACTCCCAAAAATTGCTTCAGGATAACGGTAATACTTCAACTCCATTAAGTTGTAAAAAGGGTCTTCTAAAAAGAAAGTGCGATGTTCTAGGGCACAACCAACAAAGCGATGTTTAGGTTCTTCTTTAAAAAGGAGTTGTCGCTGTTGCGCCCTCGTGAGTAAATCCTCCCAATCATCTTCTAAAGTAAAAATTAGTCCAAAGTGTCTTGGGTATATCCCGCGTTGGGGTGTGAGTGGTTCTTTTGTGACGTGAGCTACCAGTTGATGACCGTAGAGATTGAGAATTAGGGCGTTGCGGTTTTCCCGTCCAGGAGTGCAGCCTAAACCATCCACATAATATGCTTTTGTCTGGGCAATGTCTGTGACGGGAAAGGCAAGATGAAATAACGTTTGGTTCATTGCTTGTGTGGGTTAAGACTCCCTCAAGTTTTACCAGATGGAAGTTGTGCTAAACTCCCTATTTCATAAAGGTGGGCGCATTCAACAATTGATTCAAGATCCGGGGTGTGAACTGCTGTACCTACCTCCTTATTCTCCAGATCTCAACTTGATTGAGAAATGCTGCAAAAGAGGTTAAAAAGTCGAATCCGTAAAACATTGGAGCAGTTTAATTGTTTACGAGATGCTATTGAGGATGTCTTGCGTTATACGTCCTAACCGCCTTGGGGGTTGCTATAACCCTCTTCTGTCACTTTCCGGTTTTTTCTATTATTAATACTTTCTGAACATAAGGTATACCAGGCAATACAGCATTTACTCATCTAATGAATGGCAAGTTCCATGCTTTCAAATATTTCTATTCATAAAAAAATCTGCTATCGCCTACTGTATAAGAACTCTAGAATTCAGAAATGATAAAACTTTTCGGAGAGTGACAAAAGAGGGATAACAACTACTGTTCCAACGTACTAACAGTCATTGCAGCGTTCTTGGAACAATTGAAACGTTCCAGGAACATTATTTTGAAACAGTAGATAAAGAGTGGTATTGGTTATTAAAACTTGACTTTATTTCACAAATTGAATGTTTCTGACACGTCCACCTTCTAGCAAACTGAATTCAGTAACTTGATGAAAGTCATCACGAACAAACTGCAAAGTGAGGTCTGTGCCTTTCAGCAAATCTTTGTTAATTGGCTTGAGGGTTTATCGAAGAGAATTTCTTCGATTTAGCAGCAACTCTCCGTCTTCGATACTGATTCTGTAGGTTGCATCTAATTCTTGGGAATAATACTCTCCTGTAAAATCCACCAACTGTTCAGAATTAGGAGGAGCAAATTCTAGCCGTTGGAAAACGTCCCGTGTTTTGACCTTTACATAGTAAAAATAAGAGGGTTCATCTAAACCTGACTCTTCAAATTCAACAGATCTAAAAGGAATATCCATTATTAAAAAATGACTTGAACTTACAGGAGCAAGGATCAAGCCCATTCCAGCAGGTTCCAGGATTAATTTACCATCCTTTACCAATAACTCCCAAACGGTTCCTGTTTTTGGGTTTTGATAAAAGCCAGTCTTCCTCTCTAAATCAATCAATGGAATTTCTATTATTTGGGTTTGGCAGCTGACAGATTCTTCAGTAAAGTCATCAACTAAGTAGATATCTGCAACTTTTTTGGCAAGTTCTGCCGGTTCAGCGCTGCCCAAATTTGACAAGCAAATTACAGAGAATCTCTGTTTGGGGAATCGCAGCATTTCCGATCTGTAACCCATCCATGCGCCATCGTGACTGATGGTTTCTAATCCTCGGTAATGCCCTCTGTCTAAACCAAAGGCATAATCTATCACTTCGCCGCTATTCAATATTCCAGGTGTAATGATTTCTTCGATCAAGTCTTGCCCATATCCTCCTAATTTGTTTTGGTAAAAATTCTCATCCCAGATACATAGGTCTTCAACCGTAGTATAGATACCACCGTCACCCACGATATCAAAAATAGTCGTATCAATCTGAAAACTACCCTCCTCCCTCACAGAGTAGCCAATCGCTCTATTCTGGACAATCCTTGTGAAATCATCGTGAAAGTGAGTTGCTTTCATTCCCAGGGGACTGAAAATATGCTGTTCAGCAAAAACCGCCAGAGATTTTCCAGAGACACGTTTGACGATTTCTGCCAAAAGAAAATATCCTGAGTTGCTGTACAAATGCTCCTCTCCTGGCTTGAAGTTCAATTCTTGTTGACGAGCTATTAAAGCAATGATTTCGTTCTCAGGATAGTCATTCTCCCATCGCATTCCTGCCAATTCCATGAGGTTTAGGAAATCACGAATGCCGCTTGTGTGGTGAATAAGATGCCGCACAGTAATGGGATACTCATATCTGGGTATCTCTGAAATGTAGATTTGGATCTCGTCATCTAAAGAAAGTTCCCCCTTTCTTGCAAGTAAAGCAATGCACATCGCTGTAAACTGCTTGGAGGTTGAGGCAATATCAAAGACCGAATTTGGAGAAATCGTTACGTTGTGTTCTAAGTCAGCCATACCATAGCCGCGCTTATAAATAGTCTCACCATCTTTAATGATGGCTAAAGCAAAACCAGGAGAGTCTGGTTTATCCCATTCGGAAAATAATTCATCGACTTTATTTGGTGATGGGAGTGTCATTATCAAAAGCTAGAAAGATTACTTTTTTACTAACTGGAGTTTACACTAAAAAACCAGTAATCAGGAAATAGCACTTAGAGAATTATTGATAAAAAAGTCACACGTCAGTCCAGGTGAAACGTTACTGAAAAGAAAAAAGCGGTCAGCTATATTAGACATCTCCGAAAACAGGCAAAGTCAGCCGAATAGTGTCTGCGAAATATTTGTGAAACGTGCCTGGTAGCTGTTACGCAAACGCTTAACGCGCATCACGTAAAAACTCATGTAGGCGATCGCTCAAATAATTGGTAACTTTTGGCGTTGCCCGGAGGGGTTGCCGTAGGCATCACTTTCCCTAACGTCTGGCATGTTGGTCTTATTCAACGGTGAGCGGACAAACCACACAGTCACACTTTTAGGCAATAAAATCTAACGGTTCTTCACTCAAATCTTCGAGAACAAGTACGAGTAAACTGAGAATTTGCGATACGCGGAGCCTCAAGCGTATGCGCAAAGCGCACGCTGCGCGAACGACTGAGCGCTCACGCCGAAGTCCTCTGGCTTATCGCCTTGCTCGTGCTCATCACTAACCCCCAACTGCCTCCAGCCAAACCTGTAAATCAGCCATACTAGTAAAACAGTGAAACGTTAACCCTATGAAATATCTAACCACGTTTCTCCTGATATTCCTCAGTAGGGATTTGTTTTAATTGTGTTGATTGTGGAAGAAGCTCCCATACTTGAGTTAGGCTACATAAGCGATCGCTCAAATAATTCGTAACTTTTGGCGATTGCTACCCTTACACTCGTTTCCAGGTTCTACATCAAATATTTGCCTGCTGCCGTTGATACAATGACCAGTACAAACCTTTTTGCCGCAACAAATCCAAATGGTTTCCACGTTCAGCGAGAACGCCCTTCTCCAGTACCAAAATTAAATCAGCACGCTTGAGGGGGGCGAAACGGTGGGCGATCAGAAACACGGTGCGGTTAGCGGAAACTTTTTGTAGGTTTTCCAAGACTTGCTGTTCTGTCTCACTATCTAAAGCACTGGTTGCTTCGTCCAAAATTAAAATCGGTGCTTGCGAGAGAAATAATCGTGCCAAAGCTATGCGTTGACGTTGTCCCCCAGATAAAGCTGTGCCCCGTTCTCCGACATTGGTTTCGTAGCCGTGGGGTAATTCACTGATAAAGTCATGAGCAACAGCATATCTTGCAGCTTCTACGACTTGTTCTGAGGTGATGTCGGGATTACCGAGAGTTATATTGTCTAAGATAGAACCGTTGAATAAAAAGTCTTCTTGCAGAACTACACCAATTTGTTGGCGCAGCGAAGCTAAATCAGCGCTTTTAATATCGAAACCATCAATGAGGATGCGTCCTGATTCAATTTGATAAAGACGTTGCAAAACTTTGGAAAGAGTACTTTTGCCAGAACCACTGCGTCCAACAACACCAACAAACTGTCCTGGTTCTACAGAAAAGGAGATTCCTCTTAAGACGGGTTCAGCGCTTTGTCGGTAGCGGAAGAAAACTTGCTCAAAGTTAACTTGACCTTTGAGGGATGGTAACACTAAACCAGTGCCTGGTTCCGCTTCTGGGGCTACGTTAAGAATATCACCAATCCGGTCAACAGAAAGCAGCACTTGTTGGAAGGTTTGCCAAAGCTGTACGAGGCGTAAAAGTGGTGCTGTGACTCTACCTGAAAGCATTTGAAATGCTACTAATTGACCGACTGTTAATTTATGATCAATAACAAGCTTGGCTCCAAACCAAAGAATAAGCAAGTTGGAAAAGTTGGTGAGGAAGTCACCAATATTGCTACTAATGTTAGAGGTGGTAGAAGCTTTGAAACCTGTGCGGACGAAGCGAGCAAATAAACCTTCCCAGCGATCGCGTGCTGCTGGTTCTGCTGCGTGTGCTTTAACTGAGTGAATTCCGGTAATTGTCTCGACAAGAAATGATTGACTATCAGCACTGCGGTTAAAAGTTTCGTTTAGCCAGTTGCGGAGAATTGGCGTTGCTACCACTGTTAAAGTGGCAAACAAGGGCAGAACTGCTAACGCCACAAATGTCAGGGGGATATTGTAGTAAAACATTAACCCCAAATACACGACAGCAAAGATGCTATCCAAAACCACAGTTAACGCCGTACCTGTGAGAAACTGGCGGATTTGTTCCAGTTCTTGAACTCGTGCGACTGTATCTCCTACCCGCCGAGACTCAAAATAAGCCAAGGGTAACCGCATCAGGTGACGAAACAGCTGTGCTGATAAACTTAAATCTAGGCGACGGGCGGTATGGGTAAAAATGAACAGTCGCAGGATACCAAGAACTGCCTCAAATATTGAGGTTAGCAGGAGTGCGATCGCCATAACATCAAGAGTTGGCAAACTCTCCTGCACCATCACCTTATCAATAACGACTTGAGTAATCAGTGGTGTTGTTAACCCCAAAAGCTGCAATGTAAAAGACGCCAGCAGTACTTCTGCGAGTAATCCTCGGTACTGCCAAACTGCTGGAGTGAACCAATTGAGGTTGAATTTTTCTTGCTTTTGGATGACTTCTACTTGCCATAACTGCCCATCCCAAGTTTCTTCAACCACTGATCGTGGTATGGTTTGACAAGTGTGATTGGGATTTAAGGGATTTGCGACAGTTAGGCGATCGCCCTTGAGGGCATACGCGACTATCCAACCTTCCTCTGTTTTTCCTGATGTTTTCCACCGTAACAAAGCTGGAAATGATAACTGTTGTAACTCACTCCAACTGACTTGCAGCCGTCGCAGCACAAAACCTAACTTTTCTGCTGCTTCTACAAGATGTTTTGGTTGTTGTCCTCGCAGTTGACGTTGTACCCATTCGAGTTGTACAGCATTGTCTAGCTGTTGCGCCACCATTGTTAAACACGCAGCACCCGTGTTCCAACTAGAGACGAAGGGGTATGTTGACGATTGTGTGGAGGAGGGGGAGACAAGGAGAGGAGAGTGAGGGGGTGAGTTAGATGAGGCAGAGTCTTCTAATTTGGAATTTGGAATTTGGAGAGAAGTTGGAACGGAGGAAACCTCCGTTAGCGCAGCGTCTTTGGAGGAGACTCCAATCTTCGCTGATTTTGAATTGTCTTGTTCTGTTATCCCCGCGTCTTGTTGATTCCCTAACCAAAACCCTTCAATTTGTGGCGTTGAAAGTTCTGCCCATACTGCTGTCGTCCAGCGTAGTACGACGACTTCTTTACTAGCAGCAACAGCCTTGCACTCCACAGAAAAGTTGTTTAAGTCGCCGAACCAATCTCCTGGTTGTAGTACTGTCAAAGTCTTACCGACGCTTCCGTCCCGCAAGCGGATGTTTCCAGAAATAATCAAGAATTGGAAACCTCCTGCTTCTTGTGGCCAGATTTTTTCTCCCAATTTGTAGCGAAGAGTTTCTGACACCTTTTGCAGTCGGTTTTGTTGTTCAGCTGTTAGCCAGCACAGTGGTGGTTGATTCCAAGATAAAGATGCTAGCACGCTATTTTCTGAAGATTCGTCACCTAAAAGTTTTAATTCACCTGCAATTTTACCGTTAGTTTTTGAATTTTCTCTGCTAGCCATTTCTCAAACAACTCATTTTGTAGTGCTTGCCTTAGTTGAGTATCTTCTAACGACGCGCTCAGAAATTGTTCCACACGAAACAATCCATAGCGTCCTTCCAGTTCTATTGGTCCTATTAATTGTCCGGGGCTGGCAATATCAATACATGCCCTGAGTTTATCTGGCATGGTTCCCCGACTTACAGGTCCCATCATACCGTTCACAATTTTTTCATCTGAGAGTGAATATTCTCTAGCAAGTTGCTCAAAGTTTGCTCCTTCTTCGATTTGGGTTTGTAGTTCTTCCGCCAACTCCTGAGTTTCAACAACAATTCGCGAAACTACCACCCTATCTAAAAAAATTTTACGTTCAATGTAGTATTCTTGTAGCTTGGATTCTGTGACGCTCGCTTTCAGTTTTTCTACCTTAAAACCATAAGCAACTGATGAGTGAAAGGTATCATAATTTGTCCCATTACTTTGTAGCCATTCTTGAAATTTCTGAGGTTCTGTCAATTTATTTTTTAGTCGGAAGTCAATTATAGTCTGTTCTGTCAAAGCAGAACTAATGAGTATATCTTCTCGTTTTTGTAGTTCTTGTTCGATTATGTACTGGCGAAGAATGTCTCCAATAAATTGCCCCAATTTTCCCGATGATTGCAAATATTTTACTGCTTGTACATAGGAAATCGGTTTTTCATCTACAGTTAAAAATGATAAAAATTCCATGAAGTTAGATAAATAATGAATAGAAAAAACGACAAAAAAACAACATACAACTATTTTTTCTATAAAATTGCATTTGAATTGACAATTTTATAGAAAAAATAGTGTTGCAATTATAACTAGTTTTCATCAAGAGTGATAATTCACCAGGAGATTACTAAAAAATACTCAAAATTTTTAGAAAAATGTTAGGCAATGAAATGTGCCCATATCCAGGCAAGAAAAATTGCTGTACTTGCGCCTATCAATGTGTTGAAAATATTCACCACTTCATTGGTAAGCCAATTAAAGCGAGATTGCAGTGTTGCACCAATCACACTTTCTAAATTTGTAGCTACAAACGCTGCTACAACACACCAAAAAACACCGAAGAAATCTATCAAACCGACTCCCCAACCGAGTAGTGCTTGGGCGAGTGAGGCGATCGCACCAGCTAAAGTTCCCTCCAAACTAACCGCGCCTTCCGTTCCGCGTGCGACTGGTTGTAGCGTGGTAATCAGAAAAGTGCTTTTACCATAAGCCTTACCCACTTCACTTGCACAGGTGTCAGAAAGCTTTGTACAAAAACTCGCCACATAACCCAGCAACAATAGGTTAGCTAGGGTGGGATGTAAATTTTGAGGTGTAGGAAGAATTCCTGAACTTGTTGCCCATACTCCTAACGCACACAAAGCCGCAGTTAAAGCAGAACCCCAGACATTTTCCGGACCTCTTGCACCAGAACGTTTTTCTGCAATACCTTGTGCTTCCTTCTGCGCCATACCTACGCGCGTAATCAAAGAACCAACAAGAAAGTAAAACATCACGACTACATATCCTTGCCACCCTAGTGTTGCCCAAATCAGCACACCAAGTAGCCAAGCGTGAAACACTCCAGATGGAGTAAGCAACTTTTTGGGGGCAATCCAAACTACAAGTAATAGCACAGAGTTCAAACCGACTCCAACCAGCCAAGGATTTAGAGAGTTTATCGAATCAAACATTGTATCAACTCAGCTTTTTTAGAAGTATTTTGCCAAAGTACCAATAGAATAACTAATTTAGAACAAGTTTGATTACTACCTAAAATTCCTTAGTCACATAAAATACACTACTTGTTTTCCCTTTTAAATTACGTGTATCAGTTTTCTCCTAGTTTTCCAAAAGACCATAGCTTATCAGCAATACAGGGGAAGACTCAGGAATAAATTTTTTCTCAAGATGCTGAATTTTGAGGAATGGAGACTGACAAAAATCTCTTTAGCCAAACCTTCTAATCTTTATTTTGTATAAAGGGAAGAACAGCCCTTTAGCTTTTCCTCGTTATCTCCCGTCAAAACTACGTGTATTATATTACAGCTGTTCAAAACACAGACTTTGTTAATTTTTCAGATCAAACACTCTTATAATTGATCAATTCTATGAAGAATCAGTAAAAATTTTCTATTTTTTCAGTAAAGATCTACATAAGTATAATTTTGGCTCTGAAAAAATACGATATTAGAATTGACCTAATATATACAAATGGTAAACTGATTAACCTATGTCAACGACTTTTTCTGAAAGCTCTCTAGAGACTGCTAAAAACTTAAATACAGGCGTCAATCCTCAAATATTTAGCGATACATTAAATTCCGCTCACAGCAATTTCTACAGCTTTAATCTGAAAGGTCGTAGTAGTTTTAACCTTGAATTAGAAGACTCAAGCGCAAATGCACACGTAGATTTGATTCAAGATTCAAATGGAAATGGTGTTTTAGATGACGGTGAAGTCATAAGTAGTTCTGTTTTCAGTGGCGCGAAGGCTGAATCGATTAACCAAACCTTAGATGCAGGTTTGTATTATGTCAAAGTCTCTATCAATGAAGGTTTAGAAACTGATTACAAATTGGCTGTTTCGACAACGCCCATTGATTATGCTGGAGATTCTTTACAAAATGCACGTCAAATTACTCTTCATTCCAAAGCAAAAAACTACAGTGATTGGGTAGGTATATCAGATACAAATGATTACTACAAATTTGCACTCAATACCAAGAGTGATTTCAAATTAGGACTTAGTGACTTGAGTGATGATGCACAGGTGCAACTGCTAGATGGTAATGGCAATACACTTGCAAACTCCCTTAATGTTGGCATCACAAATCAATCAATAAATCGTACTTTAAACCCAGGAACATATTATGTACGCGTAAACTCGTACGATAATGGTGAAAGTTTCTACAACCTAAGTTTGTCAGCAAGCCGTGTATCTGGTGATGAAACAATACCGACTCCCACTGATAGTGGCACATTATCTTCCATTTCCAACGGTGTACAACAACTAGCTGCTTCTGTAATTACATCTGTATTCCCTGATAGCAACACGCAATATGTCAAGGGAACTCTTCGGGCAGATACCTTTACTTATCAGTCTACGTACAATCGGACAATATACTCTGGAAATGGCAACGTTGACTATGGCAGTGGTGGGCGAGACTTATTGGATTTATCTGCATTTTCTTCTACAAGTGCCACAATCAAGTTAGTCGAGTCCACAGGGGGTGTGATGTATAACCCAGGCAATGGTACTCGCTTATTTGATGACATAACATTAAGCAACGGTAAAGAAATTTTGTTTGAGGGCATTGAAGCGATTAAATTTGCAGACAAAACAATCAACTTATCAGTAACACCTAACGACCCTTTGTTTGGGCAACAATGGAACCTACATATGATGGGTGTTCAAGATGCGTGGCGTTTCACCAAAGGTTCGGACAAAGTACTTATTGGAATTGAAGATACGGGCTTGGCTGCCAATAATGGTGTTCTTCACCCTGATTTACGTTCCCCCAATGTAATAAGTAATAACTACTTGGACGAAATGACTAACTCCATTGCCCACGGTACAAAAGTTGAAGGAGTGATTGGGGCGACGAGCAATAATGGCATCGGAATGAGTGGTATCAACTGGAATTCTGATATTTTCCATATCGATGTTATGGGTGGTGATCCTGGAGATTACGATTTGGTGAGTGCGACACAAACACTGATTAATCAAGCAAATAGTAAAGGTCAGCGTCTGGTAGTCAACCTCAGCTTGACTGGTGGTAGTTCATCACAATTTGAGCAACTGATTGCTAATAACCAAAATACAGCCTTGTTTGTGGTAGCAGCTGGAAATACTAACGCCAATAGTCTTGAAAGTCCTGCCGACTTAGCGAATAACTATGCCAATGTTGTAGCAGTTGGTGCTTCTTGGGGAGTTAAAGACTGGAATGGCAATGCCACAACACCAGGAACACGGATTTCCTATCAAGGAGGGTGGGGTTCCAATAAAGGAAATGGTCTGACTCTCATGGCACCATCTGAGTACCTCACAACCAATGCTACCAAATCTTCTAATGGTTTTACGTTCGACTATGATCAACGTTTCAATGGCACTTCAGCATCAGTGCCAAATGTGGTAGGAGTTGCTTCATTGGTATGGAGTGTCAATTCAAATCTCACTGCTACTCAAATCAAGACGATTCTGTCACAAACAGCTTACGACTTGGGTGCATCTGGCTATGATACAGAGTACGGTTACGGGTTTGTGAATGCTGATGCTGCTGTTAGGAGAGCAATGGCTCTTGCACAGGGTGCGGCGTAATGACTGGAACTCGGGGATAGGGGTGTAAGGGTGTAAGGGTGTAGGGGGAAAAGAATTAGAGATCAATCATTTGTACAGCAATCCTAGATAAGTCGTGAACAAAAAAAACGAACCGCAAAGGGCGCAAAGAGCGCAAAGAAAAGAAAGAGAAGGCGAGGAGGGTGTTCACATCCTATTTAGGAAAGCTGTATCAGGGATTTGGTGAAATGGCAGTCAGAAGAAAACATGGTCTAAATCTAAGCCAAATCTGCTGCAAATTGCCCTAAATTCTCCTTGCGCCACTTAGCATCTGCTTTGCGATTTGTCCGCAACTCTAAAACCCGAATTCCCTTGCTGGGCAGTGGGTTTAATCTTGAGAGTAACTGTTTCCAAGAAGTTATCAATTCGTGCTCAACACCATAAGTAGCACAGAGTTGAGCAAAATCAATATCTTGCGGAGTTGCAAAAAATTCTTCAAATGGTGGCTCAAATTTGGAAATGGATAACATTTCAAAAATTCCACCACCATTATTGTTAATTAACACAATGGTGAGATGTCCAACAAATTTATTTCTGATTAAAAAACCATTTGTATCGTGCAATAAGGCTAAATCACCTGTCAACATGACACTACTTTGTTGGCGATGGGCAATTCCCAAAGCTGTGGACAATGTGCCATCAATACCATTCGCACCTCGGTTGAAAAAGGGTTGCACTTGTGAGTGAGTCGGTTTCCAAAAGAATTCGACATCCCGCACTGGCATACTGTTGGCAATAAAAATAGGTGTTTTCGGTGGTAAAGTCTGAGAAAGTAACCAAGCTGCTTTGCCTTCAAATAACTCCTCTATTGTTGTCAAAGTTTGGTCAACACTCGCTCTGACTTTTGCTTCTGCTGTACACCATAGTTGGAGATACTCACAAGAAGATGTTAGCGTTTGCGCAGCGCCCCCTCCGGGGCTAGCGAGCCGTAGGCTGGGGGTTCTTTCTCCTCCAGCTTCCCCAGCTTCCCCAGCTTCCCCAGCTTCCCCAGCTCCCCATCTCCCCAATTCTTCTATACTTATGCGTAGATGAGTTGTCTTACCATGAAGAGGGTCGAGGTTTTGGTCACTTGGGTCAATAATCCAGCGTTGTGCTTGGCTAGAAGTTAACCAGTTACGTAAATCTTTACTGGTGGGTATTTCACCAATTTGAATAACCACGTCTGGTGCTAGCTGTTTTGCAAATTCCTGATTCCGCAAAATCAGATCATAGGTGGAAATAATATAAGGATTTTCGTCAGCATAGTTTCTGACTGGGGAGAGTCCCTCTGCCAAAACTGGAAATTTTAAGGTTTTGGAGAGTTGGGCGATCGCACGACAATACTCCTGAGATTTTTGCGGTTGGGCAACACCAGCGATGATAATTCCTCGTTGAGTTTTTAACCACTGTTGGAAAGGAAGATTTAAAGAATTGGGAAGATAAAAAGATGGAGAGATGGCTGTGACTTGAGAGAAAAAGTCTTCTGTGTCAAATTCGGACTGTAACAATTGTAAAGATGTTGCATGCAAAATCTCTACATCGGGCATAGGTGCAAGGGGGTCGCGAAAGGGAAAATTGAGGTGCACAGGTCCGGGTACAGGAGTTTGTGAACGTTCCCACGCATGAATCATCGTTTGTCGCAAATAAGCAAGCATTCCCATATCCACAGAGGGAATAGCTAACTCTGTCTGCCAGTTTGGGTAATTGCCGTATAATTTCAGCTGATTTATAGTTTGACCAGAATGGCAATCTCGTAACTCAGGTGGTCTATCTGTGGTAAATAGCAATAAAGGTACATGACTTTCTTTTGCTTCAATCACCGCCGGGTAAAAATTCGCTCCTGCTGTCCCAGAGGTACAAATAACGACTGTGGGGCGTCCGGTTGCTTTTGCTTGACCCAAGGCAAAAAAAGCTGCAGATCGTTCATCAAGAATAGAAATTGCCTCAATATCAGGTGATTGTTGGGCAAAGGCGACTGCTAGAGGTGTGGAACGGGAACCCGGACAAATCACAACACAAGTTAATCCTAGGCGCTTTAATGTCTGGGCAGCAATCGACGCCCATACAGTATTAATGTTTCTAATATCAATTACCATCAACCTTGAAAGTCCAAAAGTCCTGAGTTTTTAGTTCAAACAGATATGTCAACAAGAGCGTGTCATTTTTAACTGATTGTCTGGTAAGTTATCTGATCATCCTAATTTTCTGGTATATTTCAACCAACCTTCCTATCGTAGATGAATCAGGAAGGCCAATAAGCTGTTGAATACTCAAAGTACTAACTTAGGACTCTTTTTTATGGACTGCATTCATTTGACGGGAATTCGCTCCTATGGCTACACTGGGTACCTGCAAGAGGAACAGGTGTTAGGACAATGGTTTGAGGTAGATGTCAGATTATGGGTAGATCTTTCACAAGCTGCTGAAACTGACGGGATAGAAAATACTATCGATTACCGTAGTACTATCAGTTTGGTGCAAAATCTGGTCAAGACATCAAAGTTTCTTCTGATAGAACGTCTTGCAGGCGCTATTGCAGATTCTATTTTGGCATCAAGCGATCGCCTGGTGCAAGTTCAAGTTATTTTGAAAAAACCTGCTGCACCCATTCCAGACTTTGGCGGCACAATCAGCATTGAATTAACTAGAACTAAATAAAAATATAGTTGAGACTTAATCTCAATAATTCCTAAAACTTTATTTTTACTTTCCATATTTGCCAGCACAAAAGTAAATCTTGTTAATTTCCTTGACACCCTCTCTCATCAACTTAGCGGTCTGTTGAGGGATTTTCAAAGTTGCTTTTGAGAACTCCTGCTTCTATAACTCTTAACTTGAGTAGGAACAAAACGCAGTATTTGTAGTCCTCAGTTAAGGAGTGGTGGAATTGTTCTTATTTTGGCATTTTGGCAGTTCCCTTTAGATATAGCTGCTATACATAGTATAACATTTGACTGATTGACTTGCTGAAATTTATACAAGAATATGTGTTACTTAACTCGCTATGTGCGTTTTTATATACTTTGAAAATATGAGAAGTTTCAATAAACTACTCTATCTTTACAAAACATTGCTTTGACAACCGCTATCTTTGCAGCTATCCAAATACAAATCTATTAATTTGATGTTGAATGCGTCAACAATAACTTGATATTAAATGCACAAAATTATGCAATTAGCTTTATTCTCAAGGAAAAACTTATTTTAACAATATTTGAGTTTCCAAATAAGCAGTTACTAAGCATATCAGGAAAAATTTACGTGTTTTGAAGATTCTCTACAAAACTTGAGTATTCTACTGTGTTGCTCAACAGTTTGTCTTATTGAAATGTATAAAATTGCCGAGTATTTTGCTAGTTTTCTATCACGTAGATAGTTTTAGTAATGTTTATACTCGTTATTTGCTCGGAGTCTTAAGACTCAGTACAAAGATGGTTTGGATACTTTTTTTACTTTTTTCTCAGCATAATCATGATTGACAAAAGCAATGTTATTTGAAAAAATAACATTTTTTGAAAAAGTTATTATGATAAAATAAATTTCTTTAAATTGAGTTACTACAGCGTAAAATATAACTTTAGCTAGAGGTCTTTTTTATATGTGTCGTTTGAAAATCTTAGTGGTTGAGGATGAAAAAAAAAAGGCATTAGATATTAAAAAAATATTGCAAAATTTAGGTCACTTTGTTTCCGAAATCACTGAATATGGAGAGGATGCAGTAAAAAAAATGGAAGAAATTAATCCAAATTTAGTATTATTTAATATTTCTTTATCCGGACAAAAAGACGACGTTCAATTGGCTGATGTTATTATGAAGGATTTTCAAGTACCAGTTTTATATTTAACAGAAAAATATTCACTAATAAAAAAAATAGAAAGAAAACTAACAGAATCTTTTAACTATATTACTGAACCAGTAGCTGAAGAAGATCTGCAGATTGCTATAGAAATGGCAGTTGACAAGCATCAAACGAAAAAACAATTGCGGGAACAAGAGCAAAACTTTATGGCAATTCTTAAAAGTATGGGTTGTGGAGTGATGCTCACAGATACCTGTGGTTGTATTCATCTAATGAACCCAATAGCAGAAGAACTCACAGGATGGAAACAAGAAGAAGCGGTTACTAAAAATTTAACACAAATATTAAGTTTAGTTGATAAAGATACAGGTGTTTTGCTCAATGATTTAGCTACACAAGTCATACAGACGGGTGTCGTTTTGAATTTACCAGAAACTTTAACATTGATTGCTAAAGATCATACCGAAATCCAAATTGGGGGAAATATTGCACCCATCCGCGATGATGATGGTAGTCTTATTGGTGCAGTTGTCGTTTTTCAAGACATAACTCAACGCAAACAAACAGAAGCACAACTTGTACGGAATGCTTTTTATGATCCGTTAACAGGACTACCTAATAGAGTTTTATTTTTGGAAAGACTAAGTCAAGTGTTTGAGCGTCGAAAAAGACGGAACAATGAGAACTATGCTGTCTTGTTTTTAGATGTGGATGGCTTTAAGGGAATTAACGATACTTTTGGGCATAGTGCGGGTGATAATTTCTTGATAGAGATTGCTCGACGTTTAGAATCATGCTTACGTAGTGCCGATACTGTAGCGCGATTTGGTGGTGATGAGTTTGCTATTCTCATCGAAGATATTAAAGATATTTCTGATACAATAAATGTCGCTCAACGTATTCAGGAAGCTTTACAATTACCAATTTACATAGAAGAACATAAAATATCAATTTCAGCTAGCATTGGTATTGCTCTAAGCAGTTCTAATTATGAACAGCCAGAAAGCTTACTGCGGGATGCTGATATGGCAATGTACGATGCAAAGCAACACGGAAAAGCTCGTTATGTTGTATTTAATTCTCAGAACTTATACCAGATGAATAGACGTGTAAAAAAATAATTAGCACGAATATGTAACTGCTCGTGATTCTGCAGTAATTGAAGAAATCAATCTTAGTATTTGTAAAAATAGAAATATGATCTATTTTTAGTTAAGATTGACAATTTGATAGATTGGGGCGATGTTTGTCGTATCATAATCAAAAATAAGAAATTCTGTTATGGAAAAAACAGAAAAACAGAAAATGCTGGCAGGCGAATTGTATTTTGCTTCCGATTTAGAATTGATTGCTGGAAGAAACTTTGCACTTCGTCTATTGAGAAAGTATAACTCTACAACTGAAGAACAATTGGAGGAGCGATCGCAAATATTACAGGAATTATTCGGTCAAGTAGGACAAAATATTAATATAATGCCACCATTTCAGTGTGACTATGGTACAAATATTCATGTAGGCGATCAATTCTATATGAATTTTGGCTGTGTGATTCTAGACTGTAACACAGTTCATATTGGGGACAACGTGTTGTGTGCTCCTTATGTTCAAATTTACACAGCATATCATCCAACAGATCCAGAAATTCGCCTTTCTGGTAAAGAACTCGCTGCGCCAATAAGAATCGGTGATAATGTCTGGATTGGTGGCGGTGCTATTATTTGTCCTGGTGTGACAATTGGCGATAATAGTACGATTGGTGCTGGTAGTGTTGTTGTCAAAGATATACCTGCAAATGTTGTTGCTGCTGGCAATCCCTGTAGAGTCATTCGACATTTGTAATTTCTTAAATAACAGTTGTTTCTAACTGCGCTATCAGATATTATCACAACTAATATGTATAAGTGTATTTAGAGAAGGAGTAGTTTCTTTGGTTACCATCAAAGCTTTGTCAGTGACTGCTGGTGCAGCATTGATATTCTGCGGTACAGCGAAAGTAGCAGCGGCTGCAACCTTCAATGATGCATCTCTATTTAATGATGTGGCTAACTACAGCGCCACAATCTCCGCTAATAATGACATAGCTGATATATACTATCCCAACCCATCGAAACTGAAAACTGGCAACTACTCCTTTCCTGTTGCACTGTTATTGCAAGGTGCAAATGTCGATAAATCAGATTACTCAGAATATGCCAGTATAGTAGCTCGCTACGGATTTGTAGTGGTTGTACCCAATCACCCAAGATCTCTTCCCCAGTACGGATTCACGGGACTGCTACCAGAAACTTCACAAATCAATGATGTTTTGGCACAAATGGAAGCAGAAAATTCCAATTCTCTTTCACCTGTTGCTGGTGTTGTTAATACACAAAAACTAGGCTTACTCGGTCACTCCGCAGGAGGTGTAGTCGGGTTATCTGCCGTTGCAAACCTCTGCCTTTCCCCTGTTCAATGTGAAGGTTCCTTCAACCGACCAAATGAACTTCTAGCAGGAGCGTTTTTTGGTGCAAATCTCCGTGATCAAAATGGAGTGTTCTTTCCTATTAATAATTCAGGAATTCCTGTTGCTTTATTGGAGGGAACTCGTGATAGCAGAGCTCTTCCAATTAACGCTCAAAAAACTTACGAGCAGATCCAGAACCCCCCTAAAGCGTTCATTAGTATTTTGGGTGCTAACCACTATGGCATCACGAATACTAATAACCCTACTGGTCCAATACCAGATCCTAACACACCAACCATCCCTCAAGATCTAGCAGTGGAAACTGTTGCCCGTTGGAGTGGACTCTTTTTGCGTGCCAGTATTCTTGATGACAAAACTGCTTTTGATTATGTGTATTCCACAGGTGATGCTCTAGATCCAAACGTGAGCGTGATTAGTCAAGCTAAACCTGTTCCTGAACCATCTTATACATGGGGTTTGGTGACACTAGGTGCTAGTAGTGCTGTGTTGGGACTAAAGAAACTCAAACCACATAGGCACGCAAAACTTAACAGCTGGTAATCACTGACTTCCAAATACTTTTGCACCCATTCTATGGGTATTCTAATTCTGGATTGATAGTAAGTCGTGCTCAAGCACTGGGGTTTATCCGTACCCAGTGCTTTTTTGTTCTTTGTTTAATTTCATTTATACTGTGCTGGGCATTCTAATTCTGAGTAAGAGTTGTTGCCTTCAAGCACTGGAGAATCCTGATTCTCCAGTGTTTTTTTTATTTCTGTGGGTTTTCATAAATTGAGTTGACCCCTGAACGCGAGATAATATAGTGCAGCACCACTTTGTCAGATTATGAGCATTATCGTCTTTGGCAGTATCAACATAGATCTGGTAGCAACAATACCCCGCTTACTAGTTGCAGGTGAAACGCTGCTGGGACACGATTTTTTCAAAGTACCAGGCGGTAAAGGTGCCAATCAAGCAGTCGCATCAGCGCGACTAGGAATTCTTACTCACATAGTAGGACGCATAGGTGCAGACAGTTTTGGTACAGAACTTGTCAACAGTCTCCAAGCATCGGGTGTCCAAACAGATAATGTGTTTGTAGATGAAACTGTGAGTTCTGGTGTTGCCATGATCACTGTAGATGTCAAGGGTGAAAATCAAATTATTGTGATTCCTGGTGCGAATGGACGCGTTAATCAGGAAGATGTGGAAAGATTATCACATTTATTACCAACAGCTAGGGTACTGCTTTTACAATTTGAAATTCCTATACCTGCGGTTGTCGCAGCTGCCAAAGCTGGACGAAAAGCTGGAGTGACAGTTATTCTCGACCCAGCACCAGCGCAGAAGGATATACCAGATGAACTTTACTCCTTGGTAGATATTATCACACCAAATGAGGTGGAAGCAGGAGGACTGGTAGGTTTTCCTGTGGATGGAGAAGAGTCGGCAATTAAGGCAGGGGAAGTTTTACAGGAACGAGGTGTGAAAAATGCCATTGTGAAACTCGGTGCCAAAGGCGTTGTTTGTTCCACTCCAGAAGACACCTTTTTTATACCTGCGTTTCCAGTTCATACGGTTGATACAACTGCTGCGGGAGATGCCTTTAATGGCGGTTTGGCTGCGGCGCTTTGTGAGGGACTTTCTTTGCGTCAAGCAGTGGTTTGGGGTGCAGCCGCTGGTGCTTTGGCTGCAACCAAACTAGGGGCGCAACCTTCACTTGCAGATAGGATGACGTTTGATGCGTTTTTGCGTCAAAAAGGCGTTGCCTGAAATAATTAAAAATCCGCTATCTACTTGCCAATATCCTCGTTCCATAACTCAGGTTTCTCTTGAATAAATTCGCTCATCATTTGTTCGCATTCATCAAGATTGAGGTCAATAACTTCCACACCGTGAGATACCATAAATTCTTTAGCGCCTGGAAAAGTTCTTGATTCTCCAGCAATAACTTTTTTAATCCCAAATTGTACAACCGCCCCAGCGCACAGATAACATGGCATTAAGGTTGAATAGAGTGTTGTACCCCTATAACTGCCGATTCTACCGGCATTGCGAAGGCAATCGATTTCGGCGTGGGTGACTGGATCGCCGTCTTGCACACGCTTGTTGTGTCCTTTGCCGAGAATCTTGTCATCCTTGACGAGAATGGAACCGATGGGAATTCCGCCTTCTTGTCTGCCTTGTTTTGCTTGTGCGATCGCAGCTTCCATAAACTCATCCATTTTTTCATTCATTTTTTTATTCTCCATGTCTAAACAACTTGTCTTGATGGATCACGATGGTGGTGTAGATGATTATCTAGCAACTATGCTGCTGATGACTATGGATCACATACAGCCACTAGGTATTGTCGTCACTCCAGCAGATTGTTATGCCGAACCAGCCGTAAGTGCTACACGTAAAATTCTAGACTTAATGGGGCGTTCTGATATCAGAGTTGCTCAAAGTACTGTACGGGGTATTAATCCTTTCCCTCGCCTCTATCGCCGTGATTCGTTTGTTGTTGACCATTTTCCTATTCTCAATCAAAGAGAAACAATTCGCACACCACTGCTTGCAGAACCTGGTCAAGATTTTATGATAAAGGTGTTACAAGAGGCACCAGAACCTGTTACGTTAATGGTGACTGGTCCGTTAACAACAGTAGCAACTGCACTCGACAAAGCACCCGACATTGAAGCGAAAATTCAAAGAATTGTTTGGATGGGCGGTGCTTTAAATGTTGGTGGTAATGTGGAAAAAAATTGGGAACCAGGACAAGATGGTTCCGCAGAATGGAACGTGTATTGGGATCCAATTTCCGCAGCGCGGGTATGGCAAACCCAAATTGAAATTATCATGTGTCCTTTGGATTTGACTAACACTGTACCTGTGACATCAGAAATTGTTTACAAAATGGGGAAACAACGCCACCATCCCATATCTGATTTAGCGGGACAATGTTATGCACTGGTTATTCCCCAAGACTATTATTTCTGGGATGTGCTGGCGACGGCTTATCTTGCTCATCCAGAATTCTATCAACTGCGAGAGTGGGAAACAGAAATTATCACGACTGGTTTGAGTCAAGGACGTACCAAAATAGTGCCAGGAGGGCGTAAGATTTTTGCTATGGTTCAAGTAGATAAAGAAGCTTTTTACACTTATATTTTGCAGCAGTGGGCACGTTGAATTTTTAACCACTTACCCAGTCAAAAAGATAGGAAATAGGAGATACGAAATGAGTCATCTAATTGGCGTAACACTCCGTAATCGATACAAAATATTCCAATGTCTGGGGGGTGGGGGTTTTGGTGATACTTACTTGGCTGGTGATTTAGATTTACCAGGACAACCTCAGTGTGTCGTCAAACATCTTAAACCAAAAGACTCAAGCATCAATCCGCGACATGATTGAAGAAGGGCGAAGATTTTCATGCAGTTTGTTTTAGATTGTTCGGTGGCGATTAGCTGGTGTTTAGTGGATGAAAATAACCCTCAAAATCAGTCTAGAAAATTTAGCCCCAAGGAAATCGCTGCAACAGTTCCAGAAACAGAAATTTCACCTTGAAGGATTTTCTCTCTAACTGATTCTACTGGAATCAGAACAACTTCTATTTCTTCTGTAATATCTAACTTTTGTTCTCCGGACTTTATCACATTTTCTGCTAAGAATAAATGTATTTTATTTGTATCTTTGCTTGGGTTATCATATAGTGTTGCTATTTTTGTGACTTTTTGTGCAATATAGCCAGTTTCCTCTTGCATTTCTCTGATGGCTGCGGCTTCAGCACTTTCTTGTGTTGGGTTGAATAAACCAGCGGGAAGTTCTAACAAAAATTCACCCACTGCGTGCCTATATTGCCGCACAAAAACAATTTCTTTGGTACTAGTGATAGGTAAAATTAGAGTTATTTCTGGTCTGACATTGACGAAATAATCATCTATAATTTGACCATTAGGCAATTCTATTTCATCTTGCCTGACTTTGCACCAGTAATTATCCAAAACCATTTTGGAGTGTAAAAGCTTCCATTTTTTTAAGTTTGTCATATAAATAGAGTGGATACCATAATTAATAAAAAGATCATAATACAGCAATCCTAGATAAGTCGTGAACAAAAAAAACGTAGACGCGGAGCGGCTTCCCGCAGGGTACCGCAAAGGCGCAAAGGACGCAAAGAAAAGAAAGAGATGAAAAGGATGTTTATATCCTATTTAGGAAGGCTGTATAAGACTTTTATTTGATTTTTGCTCGGTTAGGTACACCTCAAAGAACTTTCTTCCCTGTTCCCTGTTCCCTGTTCCCTCCCTTTGTACAGTTCTTCGGTAAACTGACAGTTACCTTTGTTCCTTGCCCTTGTTGGCTTTCTACTGTAATCTCGCCGCCATGCAACTCGACGCAAGCTTTGACAATGGCTAATCCTAAGCCGGTTCCGGGAATTGCGCCAACGTTACTTCCTCGACTGAATGATTCAAACAAGTGTTGTTGATCCTCAATAGGTATGCCAATTCCTTGATCTTTGATATCAAAAATGGCGTGTGAATCATTCCCCATGAGGTGAACTTCAATATTGCCACCATCTGGCGAGTACTTGATCGCATTCGACACTAAGTTAACCAGAATTGCCCGCAAAAGTTTTTGATCGCCCCAGAAACCCCTAGTGTTACCTGTGATTTTGAACGTTAATTGATGGCGATCATCGCTAATGATCTGTCGCTGTTCCTCAATGATGTCTGAGCAAAATTGCAGCAGTTCAAATGGATATGGCGTAAACGTTGCTTTGCCGAATTCAAATGTGGAAATCATCAGCAAGTCGTCTACCAGCTTAGTCATTTGTCTTGCCTTATCTTCAATCAATTGCAAGAACTGCTGGTGTTTAGTCTGATGCAGCTGATTGCTATGTTGCAAGAGTGTTGACGCAGCCGCAAGGATGGAGGCTAAGGGATTTCGATATTCGTGAGAAACTGTAGCGACAAATTGGGATTTAAAGGCGTTGAGTTGCTTTTCGTTCTCTAGAGCTACCAAAGCCTGGGTTAGCTGTTGGGCTTGTTGAATGGCGATCGCCAAATCTCCAGCCAATTGATTAAAAATCTCTACTTCATCCGTCTGCCACTGTCGTACTTTAGAATCTTGACAAGCAACCAATAACCCCCAAACTCTGGTAGATAATTCGTTTTGCCCTTTCACTAAAATGGGAACGAGCAAATATGCCTCAGTCGCCTTTTTCCGGTTGTGCGAAACGATGATTGACGCTTCACCTTGCGCTCTTGTGGTTGCTTTTCCAATTTTCCAAAGATTGGATTGGTTATTTTTGAGAAGCAAAGCGGTAAATTGCTGAATGGGTTCGGAGGATAAGCTACTTACCCCAGCCTCACAAAGCTTCGTCAGATAGGGCTTTGCGGATTCCGTTATTTCGTGAGTGTCTGAATTTGGGCTAACCTGGTATATTGTCACACTGTCACATAACAGCAGTTGTTGCACTTGTGTGACAGTCGTCTGCAAGATTTGCTCCAGGTTTAGTGACTGACGAATCCGCAGGGCGATACGTGTAGCGTCTAGCCTTGGGCTTATCGCCGCTGCTGTCAATTGCTGGGGTTGGTGTCTTTTACTGAGCTGGTTTTGCTGCTGTGAGTGTTGAATCACATTGCGAACAGTCATTTGCAGGACATCTGGTTCTATATCTCGCTTCACCAGGTAATCCTGAGCACCCCGCTTCATCGCTTGTACAGCAACGCGTTCATCACCTTGTCCAGTTAACATAATCACAGGGAGCGGGGAATCTAATCGTTGCAGCTTGAGTTCATCCAAAAACTCTAGCCCGCTCATATCAGGAAGGCAAAAGTCGAGCAGAATCGCATCGCAATGTTTTTTCTGGCAAAGCGCAAGCCCTAACTCTGCCGAGGATGCTTCTAAAATCTGGTAGGAATGGTGAGGATCGCTTAAAAGATATTCACGATAAACTTCTCGATCCTCCATACAGTCATCGGTGATTAGGAGTGTCCAGACGTCTGACATAAGAGGAAAACAAAGCAATCTCTTTGCCTGGTATGAAAGCCACAAGTTTTAAATTATAAAGAAAATCTAAAGGAAAGAGTGGAAAATTTTCTTTTAATACTCCTAATCATATCAAATTTTTTCAACGCAAAACGTGAAATTTATTGTCTATAGGGGCTTTGGGGTTTTGCTTACTAGCGCTCTTAACCTCTAGCAACATATGAAGAAACACCATTCCCCTTCTTAAAACAGTTATCAGTTATCAGTTATCAGTTATCAAGTTAAGGGGAGTCAAGAAATCGCTGACTCTGTTCACTGTTCACTGTTCACTGTTCCCTGTTAAGCGTGTTTGTTCGCAGGTGCCGATTTTGAAGTCGGTGGTGTGTTGACTTGCAACCAGTAGTTCACAAATGCCTGAACTGTTTTCTCCAGTTCATTAGAGTCTATTGGCTTGATCAGATAGCCATTTGCCCCTTTTTCATAACAGAATTCAACATCTCTCGGGTTTGAGGATGTCGTAAACACAATAATTGGGATTTCCTTAAAATTCTGGTCTTGCTTAAGTTGCTCTAACACATCGCGACCATCGGTGCCTGGTAAATTCAAGTCGAGCAGGATGATGGAGGGACGTGGTGCAACATCTAGATTATCATAGTCGCCTTCTTTATAAAGGAAATCTAAAACTTTATCTCCGTTTGTACACCGGTAGATCGGATTTTGAACATCCATTTGCTCCATGAGCACTTGCAGCACCTCAAAATCCTCATCACTATCTTCAGCGATTAGTAAAGGGCTGCACTGCTTTGTCATCATTCGTGTCATTGAAACTTGATGTTATTTTTCTTTACATCACTTAACAAAAATTATAAAAGAGAAATGATCACAAAGTAAAATAAAATGTAGATCCTATACCTACGGTAGACTCCACCCAAATTTGTCCACCGTGACGCTCGATAATCTTTTTGGTAATTGTCAATCCTGCCCCTGTACCGCCACCATACAGATTTTGCTCGTGTAGTCGTTTAAACAATCGGAAGATGGTTTCGAGATGTCGTGCTCGAATACCGATGCCGTTATCCTGTACGTAGAAAGTGATTGGGGAGTTAGAGAGTGAGGGGGTGGGAGAGTGAGGGAGTGAGGGAGTAGGAGAGTGAGGGAGTGAGGGAGTAGGAGAGTCAAAGGAAATATCCCTCGCTCCTTCCCTCCCTTTCTCCTCTTGTTCCAAATAACCAATCGAAATCCATTGTTCTGGTTTATCGTTATACTTAAAGGCGTTACTGAGAAGGTTCATGAACACTTCGTTGATCAGGACAGGATCACACACAACCGTAGGCAACAGTCGGGGAATGCGAATATCAGGTTGAATGTCTTGATGGCTGACGCGCAAATCCTCAAGTACTTGGTTGACTAATTGGTTAAGATCTGTAGGTACAAGATGGAGTTCCGCTTGTCCGAGTCGCGAGAACTTGAGCAGAACATCGATCAGCGACTCCATGCGACGAGTCAGACGGATTAAGGTTTGTAAGCGGTTTTTACCCACCTCATCCAGCACCGACTCATAACCTTTCAACAACAGCATCGAGTAATTATGAATACCTCGCAAGGGTTCCTTGAGATCATGAGAGGCGGCATAGCTAAAAGAATCTAGCTCCTGGTTGGTGCGCTCTAATTCCTGGTTAATTCGGGCTAACTCATCTGCTTTATTGAGAACAATACCAACGATCGCACTCCTAAGATCCAGCGCCTGATCCAATTCACACGCTTTCCAGGGTAAGGAAGTTAATCGAACGGTTTCTTGCCATTTTTCAAACGATTGGCGGGGAGACAGAGTGACACTACCATCTGTTGAAATCGTTATAGATGCATTCGGATCACCTGCCCAGTTTACTGTTTGCAGAACTTCCGGGCGAAACCAAAGTATGTAATACCGTCGGACTTTAGAAATTTGCAGCAGCACTAAGCCACTGGCAACATCTTTGAATACAACAGCTTCTGGATAAAGCTTTGGGAGCGAATCGGTATGAAACAGGGCATCCCTGACTTGAGTATCTGCCCATTGAATCAGAAGGCGAACCTGCTCAACTGTTGGCGTTAACCCAAGCAGCGTCATTTCATCTTCCAGACAAACAGCAGCTCCAGTGGCGTTTACCAGATCTAGCAGTCGAGGGGCGGGATTGACAAGAGCTTCTTTGAGATTATCGACTTGGGAAATAGATTCAACAAACTCCGATTGCAAGGATCTAAGTTTGATAATATAATCGAGTTCTTCAGAATTGACTTTCTTGGCTAATTCCAACGACACAAATTCCCCCAACAACTCGCAGGCTTCGCGGGTTTCGTAAGAAAGATACTTGGGTGTTTGATGATGACAAGAAATTAATCCCCAAAGCTTTTGATCGTGAATCAACGCGATAACTAAAATAGCTGCTACGCCCATGTTTTGATGATATTCAACGCAGCACGGATCGACGCCCCGAAGAACTGCAAGGCTAAGATCAACGGGTTCACCCTGAGCGGCTTGCCCTGAGCGTAGCCGAAGGGAGCCGAAGGGTTGTTGCATCAACGGATGAGAAGCCGCTACTAACGAAATCGACTGTGCTGTTAAATCAGGAATAAATCGCAGCAAACCGCGTGCATATAACGCCCGAACTTGCTCTGGAATATCCGTCGCAGGATAGTGCAACCCCAGATAGGAGGGTAAATCATCCCGCTTTGCCTCCGCCATCACAGTACCTGCTTCGTGTTGGTCAAATTGATAGACCATGACTCGGTCAAATTCAGTGATTCTACGAAGTTCTTGAGTTAACAAGTGAAGAAATTCGTGACTACTGGATACTTGTCGTAGTTTGGCGATCGCTCTTCGCACGAAAGCAGGCACACTAAATAAACCTAACGGTAATGTTGGTTCTAACTCAAGAATGATGAAATTTTCTGTTCGATGAACTAAACCGTTAAAAGAACGCTCACTTACCAAGATCGATTCTTGAAGTTTTATGGGACTCGCACTGTCAATTAAGTGCAAACTCTGTCTAATTGCATCAACAACTTGGACATCAAGCAGCGTACTTAAGGATTGATTAAGCAAATCTTCAGAAATGCCAAACTGCTCCTGGATATTAGCGCTCACGCAAACAACTGTAAGCTCAGGCTCACTCAGCACCAGAAGCATACCATGAGGCTGAATTGAACCAGAAAAATGAATGGGTTCAAGATAATGATTCATAAAACCTCGCGGTAATGGGTAGTAGTGATTTTAGACGCCCTCTTAGCTTGACTGATTAATCAAAAAATTAAGCAAATCTAAAAAAAGTATTAAATTATTTTACAAAAAGATCGAGACAGAGCAATCCGGATGAAACAATATAAACAAAATATTAAATTTTTTCACACAGGGGTACAGGGCAATGTTTGTCAACTCTTCAATGCTGCATTTGACTTGGTCTGTAATTGAGAATACCTCAAGCACCGAGCTGCTTAACCTTACAGATACAGGGTTAATCAGGCTGCTCCTAAAACAAATTGCCGCAAAAATGCTGCTGAGTGGCGAGGAAGTCTGTGCATTATATGATTATATTGGCTCTAGAACTCCACTAATCCGTGATATTGCTGACTCCCGTCTTGTCTCAAACGCGTATCCAATATAGGGGAACGCTTAACGCTTAACAGGCAAGAAGGGGGATTTAGTTTCGCGAATTATGTTGCTAGCGCTCTTAACCGCTAGTTAAAAGCTCAAATCTTGCACATGTTTGTAGAAAACCGTACAACCTAAAAAGATGCAAGAGTAAGTTAGATAATTTTTCTTAGGTTTTGTCCCTAAATAAAGAACTTTTGATTTAATACTGAGTGACTAAATACCATCAATTTTTCTGAGTGCAAGATTTGAGACTTGCCACTTCTAACTTCCAACTTTTGATTTGTGTTTAAATAAGAATTCGTTGGATTCCATAAATACGAAACCCAACGTACAATTGTTCTTAATTGAACAGTGTTAGGATCAAGCTATATTTAAGCAACAATCCTAAAACTCTTGCTATATCTTAGTCTCCAGTAATTGACAGTTCATCAACCCAGATTTTGGGACATACACCTCCAGGAGTCAACTCTGGTTCTTTTTCGAGAAAAATAATTGATTTGAGGACTTCGAGAAAATCTCCAGCAACTGTTGCAGACTCAATGCTTGTCTTAACACCTTTGTTGACAAGCCAGCCATCAAATGGTAGAGAAAAGGAACCTTGTAAAGCTTTCACACCTGCGTGCAGAGCTTGTAGCTCATCAATAAAAACGACATTTTCTGCTGTTTCCAAACTCAATTCCACCTCACCAGGTGCGGCTGCAAAAACGTGATAGAAATTCGGGCTGACAGAGACTTTTGCACCAATATTAGCGTTACCTGTCGGCTGAGCGTTCATCCTTTTTGCAGTACCTGCACTGTGGAGAAAGCCTGTTAAAACGCCATTTTCAATTAACGAAACTTTGCGGGTGGGAGTTCCTTCACCATCAAAAGTTTCTGCAGCGATGTTTGCTGGATGTAGTGCGTCATCGCACACTGAAAGCAGGGGAACAGCAATTTCCTTTCCTAAATCATCAGGGGTAGATAAACTTTGCTTGTCCAAAATACTTTGAGCATTGAACAAGTTAGAAAAAGCACCCAATAAACTTAAGAAAGCATCTGGAGAGAAAACAACTCGATATTTCCCTGTCTTGATTTTTTCATAATTCAAGTGACTGATTGTTTTCTCTGCAGTTTCTTTGATGCAACCATTGATATCTAGATGATCTAAACCTTTGCTAATTCTAAAAGCGCCACCACTGCGAGGTTTCTTTCCATCTTCCTCAGTTTTGCTATAAAGAAAAATCGACGATGTTGAGCCAGATTCAGTTCTCATCGCACCATCGCTGTTGAGATAAAATCTGTCAAAATCTCTTTGCGACAAACTGTTATAAGGGACTCCAATGATCGCAGAATGAGCGGCGAGGACTTCTTTTTCAGCAGCTAACAAACTTTCTATTAGATCAGAAACAGGTACTTGGGGTGCTTTGTCGTGTGATGAATTATCCAGGGGAACCGTAGACTCTGGGCTAAAATCAGGGACGTTTTCTTTTACACCAAAAAAACTTGCTTCGTAAGCTGTTTTTAAAGCTAATTCAAGTCCTTTGGAATCTACATCGCTTGTGCTTGTGACACCCATTGTGTTGTCTTCATTCCAAACACGAACGGTGACACCAGAAAGATTAGAAGCTTTTACTTGCTTCGGCTCACCTTGATCCACTTGCACACTCGTTCCATCTGCTGTTGAGCCATAGATATCGAATTTTTTGATGCCAAGTTTACCAGCACTTTCCTTGGCGTTAGTTGCAATTTCGTTGATATTTGGCATAGTTCGTCAATTTTATATTCGCGTGTTTTCTCGCTCCCAGGTTCTACCTGGGAGTGTATTACAGGAGGCTCTGCCTCCTATTATCATGTGGCAGAGCCACATAAAAGGCATTCCCAGCCAGAGGCTAGGAACGAGTTAAGAGGCTGCGAACGAGTTAGCGTCCACCTACGGTAATCGAATCAACCTTAATATGTGGTTGTCCTACTGTTGTGTAGATACTGCCACTGACAGAACCACAGAAGCCCGGAGCAAGGGATAAATCTTGAGAACACATGGAAATTTTATTCATAATTTCCTTCGCTTCACCAATCAGGATAGCTCCTTTGAGTGGCTTGGTGATTTTGCCATTTTCAATCAAATAAGCTTCATCTACACCAAAGTTAAATTGCCCTGTAGCACCAACGCTACCACCGCCCATCTTCTTACAGTAAATACCTTTATCTATAGAAGCAAATAAATCATCAGTGCTATATTCGCCAGGAGCAATGTAGGTGTTACGCATCCGGCTAGCAGCAGCATAACCAAAACTCTGGCGGCGTCCACTACCTGTTCTAGGGTGTCCAGTGCGTACTGAACCTGTTCTATCTGCTAAAAAGTTCTTTAAAACGCCTTTTTCTATTAATAGCGTTCTTTGAACTGGCATACCTTCGTCGTCCATATCAATTGTGCCGAAGGCGTTTTCGGTTCGTCCTTCGTCCCAAGCTGTCAAAGCTTCGTGGGCAATTTTTTCACCTTTTTTGTCAGCAAACGGAGTGGTTTTGCGTTCAATTTGAGTGGTTTCCAACAGGTGTCCGCAGGCTTCGTGGAAGATAACCCCACCGAAGTGATTTGCCATGATGATGGGGTAAGTGCCTGATTCTACATAATCAGCGTAGAGCATTTTGCCTGCTGATTCTGCGATTTGCTCTGCCGCTTGTTTATGATCCCAAGCTTTCAGGAAATTGGGATCACTAGTGTTACCACCACGTTCGGCGAGGGAAGCGCGATTAGCACCGTCAGCACATAACAGCATAAGTGCGACCGACTGAGTCAGGCGAATATCGCGAGCAAAGGTACCATCACTAGCGGCGACTAGCACTTCTTGCCAATCACGGAAATAGGTGGCGCGGCGCGATTGTACATGACTTGCTTTTTGCTGTAGTTGAGTAGTACTTTCAAGGAGAACATCTCCCATTTCCCTCATGGAGCTACATAGAGGTAGCCAGCCATCTTTACCTCTTTTGCTGGCATAATCTCGCAATAGTTCCAGGTTAATTTCTGGAATGAAAGCATTGGGCGCAGGAAGTTGCAATCCTAGGATAGAAAGACCTTTTTCCAAAGCTGCTTTCAAACCAGAAAAGGAAAGGTCGTTCGTGCTAACGTAGCAGTCAGCTTTGCCACGAAATACTCTGACTCCTGCACCCGTAGAAAGACGCGGTGTAATGCTGGTGATGGCGTCTTCCTCTGCTAAGCAGCTAATATAGTTAACACGTTCTAAAAAGAATTCAATAAAATCAGCACCAGCAGCACGTCCCAGTCCCAAAAGCGTAGACAGGGGTGCTTCCCAAGATTCATCAAATCGCTCTGGTGTGAAGGAGTATTGTAAGGTTGGGAGTTGTTTGGACAGAAGTAGAGTACTTGTAAGCATCAGTAGCCTCAAAAAGCTGGCGTTACCAGAGAATTAACTGAACAGTCCTTTGTGTGTTCAGTCTAACAAATCAATGGAAGTCGCAGTCGGGATCAAGGTGGTAGAGGTTTCCCCACCTTGGGAACGAGTCACAAACTAGGGGTGTAAGGGGATAGGGGTGTAGGGGTGTTGGGGAAAGACAGTAATTCACGGTTACTTTTCTCCTCATCTACACTGCTATACTGTTTGGACGTTCGGCGAAGTCTCAGTCAAGCTGTCGAAGCCTCACAAGAAAATCACTCAGCGCCGATATTCGTCGCCGCAGTCACCAATTAACTTATACAAATCCCGTGACTTGCTAGATACAGCATTTATTTGATTGAAATCCTCAGCATCCAGTGTGAAGTTAAAAACTCTGGTATTGTCTTCTATATGTTCAGATGTACCAAGCCTTGCACCCACAATCACACCTGCAACAGTTGGCTGATCCAAAATATAACGCACTGCCACATTGGAGATACTGACATTGTATTTGTCAGCTATTTCTTTCAGGGTAGAAAGTAATTCTTGAAAAAGTCTCCAACCACCCCAACTATCTATCATATTTTTGTATTTTCTCAAGCTGGCAGTGGTTAAGTTAAACCCTCGTGGTTCCGGTTTACCCAAGTACTTTTCAGATAACAAACCACCGCAAACTGTGCCATATGTGAAAAGTTTTATGTCGTGCTGTTGACAAAACGGAATCATATTCACTTCTGGACGGCGGTCAACCAGAGAAAATTGCACTTGATTAGAAACTATTTTGATGCCAGCATCTGTAATAATTTGCAAATGTTCCGTATCAAAATTAGTCAAAGCTAAATGTTTAATTTTTCCCTCTGTTTGCAGTTCTGCCATATATTTGAGGGCATCTATATAATTTTTATCGCGGTATTCCCACCAGTGAAATTGCATCAAATCTAAAGATTCAACGCCCATCCTTCTCAAAGAGATATTGATATTTTCTTCAACCAATTCTCTTGTCATCTTGGTAGGACGAGGTACCCATTTCGTAAAGGCTTGAATATTGGATAAAGCTTCTTTACCACGAGTTGCAATCAGTTGACGGCGAAACTCACCAATAAAATCTTCTGCTGGTCCATAATGGTCTGCTAAATCCCATGTTGTAAAGCCTGCATCCACATATTTGAACATACTTTGAATAGCGGCTTTTGGATCAATGCGTCCATGCGCACCAGAGACTTGCCACATTCCATTTAAAACCCGACAAATATTTAAATCAGGTGTAAATTGTAAACGACTTGAGGTGGGTAGATTCATCACAAATTACGGCAGAATTCCTTTCATACATTAAGCATGGCAGGCAAAGGTGCCGTCCTCCAACTATTGAACGACAATTGAACAACAAAAATTTTGGTCTTGCTTGAGAGCGCCCAAGGGGCGCTCTTACACGCCCCCAACGAATGAAAGAAACACCATTTCCCTGTTCTCTGTTCTCTGTTCCCTGTTCCCTGTTCCCTGTTACCTGTGTTTCTTGAAAGTATAATTGATAGCTGAGTGCCCTGGCTGTTTCATGCTGGCAAATGCACCATCTCGCGTACATTTCCCCGCACACCGCCCACGCCCTCAGCAAATTGGCGATCTTGCTTGTGAAGTATCATCGGCATCCCGTGCTTGGGAGTCATGACAATAAAACCACTGCGTTCAACAGGTTGTTGGCAAAGGTATTGCAGGCGGTATTTTTGTAGGAGCATTGCCAGTACAATCTTGATTTCCAACATCGCAAAGCCAGCTCCGATACAGGTGCGTGATCCAGCACTAAAAGGGTTGTATTCAAACATTGTGTGTTCAAATCCTTCCCAGCGCTTAGGGTGAAATCTCTCTGGTTCTGGATAAACTTCGGGCATATGATGAGTTTGATAAATGTTGACTAAAACCTCGGTTCCGGTTGGCAAGGTGTAACTTCCAAGTTCAGTCGGTTGCGAGGTAACGCGCCCGTTCCAAGGTACAGGAGTCAACACCCGCATACTTTCTTTAATGACTCGTTCCAGCAACGGTAACTGCTGCAACTGCTCGACGGTTGGTGCTTCCCCATGTAAGACACTTTGCAGTTCATCAAGCAAGTCGGCAGCTACCTCTGGATGCTGTGAAAGCAGAAATAATATCCACGTGAGGGCATTGGCACTGGTTTCATGCCCTGCTGCAAATATTGCACCCACGTGTCCCAGCAGTTCGTCTTCAGTCAGCGATACGCCACTCTCGGCATCCCGTGCTTGGATTAACATTGAGAGTACGTCCCCATCATTAGTGCCACTTGCTCGTTTACGCTGAATGAGAACGCGCATTTCGTTATCCAGTTGCGCCATTAAATTGAGTAAGTGATGGTAGGGTAGCCCTGGTAAGTCAAAGGGCAATAGGGAGACACCAACACTACCTTCTAGAGTGAAAGCTTCTTGTAAGGTTCTCCCGGTTTTACCCCCCTCCTCACCAACATCACAGCCGAACAGGGTTTTCGTGCCTATGCGCAGGGTGAGGAGTCGCATCACCTCAGCGATGTCGGTTGGTTTGCCAATTGGCAATTGCTCCAGTAGCGATCGCGTCATAACAACAATATCATCGCGGTATGAATTGATTCGCTGTTTATGAAAGGCAGGCATCAAAAGCTGGCGGTGCTGGCGGTGAGTGAGACTGTTCACCCCAAATAGCCCCGCAACAAAGTGCTTTAGCGGTTCTGTGCGCGTTGAATCATTCCGCTTGCTGTACAACCTCCCGGACAAGGGATACTTGTAGTAAATCTCGTGCTGGCTGGTTACTTGACGCACATATTCCGGACCGTATGTCAACACTGTGCCAGGACAGTTGGGGAGCGGCGAGAAGAAATTAGTGCCCCCGCCTGCTGTCAGGGAAACCACCGGACCATAAGTTTGAAACAGAGAACGCGATACTCCTATCGAGTCTCTGGCAAAGCGCAAGACCATAGCAGGACGTCCTAGAATTGGTAAAGGGCTAGGTCCAGGTACGCTCCATCTTGGTTGAGCGGTGATTGTTGTCATCGTTCGTAGAACAGTTCCTAGTTTGATGGACAAATATTCTAACTAACGCCAGCCTTTTTCAGCTTGCTCTAACACATAAGCGGATAAATCTTGTATTTCTTGTTTGCTAAGGCGATCTTCGTAGGCTGGCATATTATTTTTGCCATTAGTTACAATCGAGGAAATTGCTTCAATGGAATCCATATGATATTTTTTTAGTGCTTTTAATTTTAAATTCTTGCCTCGTCTAATAATGTTGCTACCGTTAATATGACAACCAGCACATTGAACACTAAATATTTTTTCGGCGTTCACTGTATCTGTCGCTAATGCTGTAGGAATGAAGTTCAGATTTAAGACAATGAATGTCAGTAAGAGAATGATGATTAGCTTTTTCAATTTGATACTCATTTCTATATCACAGAAAGTTGGATTCTTGGGTTAACAATTTCTATTTTCAAACAAGCTTTGGCGATACGCGCAGCGTCAAGCCTCCGGCTTATCGCCCGTTAGCGCAGCGTGTCCGTAAGGACTCAGGGCAGACGCAATCATGCGTATCGCCAAACAATTGATTTCTACAAGCTACATAGCTAAATCTCCTTTGCTGGGTAGAATTCTGATGCTCTATCTGTTGATTATCATCCTATAGAGTGTCAGGAAAATCACGACTTAGATGAATCGCAACCGTTCATTATTGGCTGTCGCCGCACTATTGCTGATTGCCTTTTCTTGGTGGGGTGTCATTACAGCGCAAACTGGGTTACTGGTGCGTCACCTTAACCGTGAAGGAGTGCCTATGCTATACGTTGCACCACGTAACGCCGAGAAGATACCAGGTGTCCTTATCGCCCACGGTTATGCAGGTTCTAAGCAGTTGATGTTGGGTTACGCCCACGTTTTAGCACACGCAGGTTACGCCGTGATGCTGTGGGATTTCAACAGTCATGGGGCTAACGCCAAACCACTGGAACGTGGTTCACTTCAGCAAAATCTAGATGTTGCTTATGCAGCAATCTTGGAACAGCCGGAGGTTGATTCGTCGCGTTTAGCAATGCTCGGTCATTCTATGGGGAGTGGTGCAGTCATGTCAGCCGGTATTGAGAATGTAAACCGTTTTGCTGCTACTGTTGCCGTTTCGCCCACGGGTGCGGCGGTAACGCCCAAAGCGCCGCGTAATCTCCAGTTGCAAGCAGGTTCTTGGGAAGGAGCTTTTGTTGGGAATGCACAGCGGTTATTGAAGGCGGCGGGAGGAGAAAATGAAAATTTGGCTGCTGGCAGAGGACGCCAACTTGTCGTCATTCCCAACGCTGAACACATCACAATTTTGTTTCGCAATCCTAGCCACCAAGCTGCTAAAAACTGGCTTGATAGCACTTTTGGAGTGCAACGTACTAGTCACTACGTTGATCGTCGGATGATTTGGTATTTCTTGCACTTGTTCGCGTGGCTGGCTTTACTTGGTGCAGTTGCTTCTATGAAAGAGGACACGGGCAAATTCTCCACATCTTCTAAAACGTCACTACGTTTTTTCTCTGGTTTAAGAAGCTGGGGAGGTTTGCTGATAGCACCGTTTGTAGCAAGTGGTGTACTGGTGTTACTGAGTCCTAGTGGCGATATTAACAGTTTGGGTGGCTTGCTGGTAGGCGGTGCAGTAAGTATTTGGTTCGGCGTTGCGGGTTTGGTTTGGTTGGCTGTGATGTTTCGCTTACCACGTCCTACACTACGAACTGTTGGTTTAGGCATAGCACTATTTGTAGTATTGTGGATTGCCTTTGGTGCAATGGCACAGGTGGTGTGGCTACAGTGGTGGCTTATTCCGGCGCGTTTAAAGTTATTTCCCCTGATGTCAATCGTTTGTTTTCCTTGGTTTTTGGCATCTGGAGTCGCACAACAAGACGTTGGAGTTGGAAAACTAATTTTGTGGTGGCTAGGGCAAAGTGTGATTTTGATCGGGGGCTTTATTTTGGTGCTTTACTTATTGCCTGAACTTAGTTTTATTTTTCTTTTGCTACCATTGTTTCCTTTGATTATAGGGATTTTTTCCTATGCTTGCAGCTTGTATAAAGAAATTTGGAGTTATGCCCTTGGCAGTGCGTTATTGTTTGGCTGGATACTAGCTGCTGCCTTTCCTTTAGCTAGCTAGACCGATTCTTCACGCTTTGCTCATTCGGTTGCTTCACACGTGACTAGGTTTACAAGCCTTGAAGCAATCTCGTTGACTGGGAGGACAAAATCTACAGCCCCGGTGGAAATGGCAGCGTCGGGCATATCGAAAAACTCGCTAGTACTATCATTAGAGGTAATAACCTTACCGCCCATCTGATGAATCGCCTGCACCCCCAAAGCGCCATCATTACTTGTACCACTGAGGATTACGGCTATTGCCCGCTGTTTGAAACTAGCTGCCACTGACTCCAACAGCAAGTCGGCAGAAGGGCGGCCAAAATCCACGAATACGGCTTGCGAAAGGCAAATAGTACCGTTTGCAGTGACTAGCAGGTGTTCGTTTGGGGGAGCAAAGTAGATAATGGACGGTCGTAATAACTCTCCTCCAGTAAAAATTCAGTCAAGTGTCTTTGTTGCTGGATTTGGTGCAATTTAAGCAGGCACTTTGGAGCAAGCACTGTTTTGCTCATTTGCCAAGAAACTGACTCTGTAGTACCACTAGCAGAATTTGTCTCGCTGCTTTCACGAAAATAACTACTACTGTTGCAGCTAACTTCTAGCTAAAGAATTAATCAATCTTAAGTTTTAAAGTATATTTAAATACAAATTTTCCGAGTTAATGGCTTGAATTTAGCGATCGCTGCAATTGTTCTGTGCAATAAACATTGGTCATGTTTTAGCATACGCGCCAAAATCACCGGATGGAATATGGCTCGATGTCGCAGTCCGCGAGATTATTGAGGAAATTGCAAGCATTGAGCTTGAACGAGCTATACAAACTGGTGTTTACAATAAGTGTCCGGTTGTAACAAAATTAATTGACGAAGGCGGAGTCCAAGAAAGACAATTAGCTCAAACATATCGGAGTTATGCAATTGCAGTAGGGAATACTCATCCCAGAACAGCCGCAATATTACGTTGCATCGCTGATAGTTATAACTTTGATGCTTAAAAAGAAGATAATTGGGCAGAGTTAGAGGACTATTGAGAGAAGCCTAGCTAATTATTTTCTACCTAACGGATGTACCACCAGAGAAAATATTGCGTCAACATAAAAGATAGACAGAATGTCGATAAATTTGTATAAGTTAAATCTCAACCTGAATTGAAGATGCCTAATAACATAAAAGAGCAAATTACAAACGACCTGCAACAAGCTAAACAAACCGGACAACTCAGAACAGAACGGATTCGAGAAATTGTCAAAGCCGCAGTTTCTCAGGTTGTTTCTGAATTCAAAGAAGGTTCTACTGAACTTCGCACTATTGTGAAAGATGCTGTGAGTACAGTTGTTGAGAACTTGCAAGACAAAGGTGGAGAACTAAAAGAAGAAGTGACGGCATCTATTGAAGGAGCCTTGGAAGCCGTTAATAGTAAAAGACATGAAAATATTGCAAAAACCCAAGCTGAAGTGAAACAGCTACAAATTAAGTTGGATGAAGAAGAAGAGAATATCCAGCGAGAAGTAGATGGAATTTTAACAGAAATTCAAGACACGAGCCAAGAAAAATCAGCTAGTTCAAAAACCGCGATCGATTCTGCTGTCGATGCTATTAAAGATAGTGAGGAATTTTCACTACTGAAGAAACGCTATGCTCAACTACGAGCACAGTTGGCTATAGTCCAAGCTAACTTAGCTGCACGTTATGGTGGACGTTCTGAGGAAGTGAAGGGACATTTAGACGACGCGAAAACCTGGTTTAACCAAGCTCGTCCACAAGCAGAAGCGGTGGTTACACAGGTACAAGAAAAAAGCTCGCAACTGGATGAGAAGATTGGGGAAGCTGGTACGGCGATCGCCAAAAAAGAACGTCAAATCCGACAAATCTTAAGAGAGTTGCTTTTAACAGCGGCTGACAAGATTAAAGACAAAGAACCGATTAATAAATAGATATTGGCGCTCACAAAAAAGAGTCCGTATTTGCGGACTCTTTTTTGTATTTGAAAACCTGCAGATGCAGGTTTTTTCTTCTGTGTCAGCGCCACTTGTTGTCGCTGGGATAATTTACTGGACTTTAGTATACTTGCTCTCCATTCAATTTATCTTCGTACTTAGCAATAACCCAAACTGCGTGAATACTGCCAGGAAGCCAACCTAAAAGTGTTAGCAAAACGTTAATCACTAAAGTCGGACCAATTCCAGTTGTCAAGAAAACACCTAAAGGGGGAATAACCAAACCAAGAACCAAACGGAGTAGTTTCGTCATAATTTCACTGCTACTTTTTCAAAATTTGTTTTCACTTACATTTTCCGGAATTAACCGAAAGAATAACTCTTCCAGAGGAATTATTTTAATTCAGCTTTAAGTAGAGATCAGAAGGCGTCGTCCCTACAATTTATTGCTGATATTTAACTCGAAGGTAGTTGTGCTTTGTCCTTGACGGCATTTTCACTACCAGTTAAAATTCTTCTTTCAGTAAAGTAGTTGTTAATTAAAGTACTAGCAAAAGAAAGAACAACTGGACCAAGAAGAAAAGCAATTAATCCGTGAACTTGGAACCCAGGAGCTAAAAAGGCGGCTATTGAGAAACAAATACCGTTAACAACGAGTGAAAATGCTCCCAAGCTTACTAAGTTAAGTGGCAAAGAAAGAGCTGATAGAACTGGCTTAACTGAACCATTCACAAAGCCTATAAGTAAACCAGCAACCAAAGCCGATACAAAGTTACTAATGTTGACACCAGGAACAACTAAGTCAACAATTAGCAAGCTCAAAGCTGTTATTAGAGTCGTTAAAAATGTTGGCAGTAATGTTGGGGGCATAAATTTTTTCCTAAAAACTAACTTGAGAAGATGTTTTTAGCATCGTTCCTCTATCTTGAAATGATCAGATGCGTGTCAACCTCTCTAGTAAGGTAGATTTCCTATTACGCCATTTGGCTAGTTTTGAAAATAATTGAGAGTTAAGTGTTATTAAGAAAATAAAGAGTTTGTTGTTAGCTAATTATAAAGAAAATATTAAATTGGTAAGGTGCATTACTGTTGGTTAACGCACCCTACACTGACTTTGATAAATGTCCTTTATAACTATTCTGATGGTGCTGCATTTGACTTAAAATAAAGCGATGATTTATACAAAACTTGTTCTTGATGAGTTTCTAAAGTGCAATCCGATAAAGGATAAGCGACACAGGTGATTGTGTAGCCAGCTTCCACTTCATGCGGACGTAGAAATTTTTGCTCACTTTGATCAACTTCCCCACTGATGATTTTGGCAACACAGGCGGAACATTCCCCTTGATTGCATCCTGAAGGAAGACGGATACCAGCTTCTTGAGCGATATCAAGAATATATTGATCATCTGGGACTTCAATGGTGCGATCCAATCCGATTCCAGAATTGACGAGTCGAACTTGATAAACTGTCATGTGTGATTTTTGTAATTTTATTTATACGTAATTTACCTGTTTACTGATTTTAAAACCGCACAAGGCGCAGAGAACCCAGAGAAAATACGCTTCGCTTAATAGGTAATTTTAGAGTGGGAAGGGAGTAAGACGAAAAACTCCTGCTTGATTTGGTGAGCCAGGGCAAATAATAGATTTCCCCCTACACCCTTACACCGTTCGGCTGAGCGCTCACCTTGGCGTTGCCCCTACACCCTTATACCCCTACTACACCACGGCATAAATAAACCACCCATTCGGGATCAATGAAACGCTTACGCTGTATTGATTTTGAATTTTGAATTTTGCGAAAAGTTTGCGCGTCCGGGTTTCCCGGCGCAAAACTTTTCAAGACGAATTTTGAATTTTGAATTCCGCGTTCGCGCAGCGTGTCCCCTTGGGACTCAGCGGTACTACCCTCTTGGCAAAGGTTAGTGGTCGCAAACTGAAACAAAATGCAAAAATATATAAACGTACTTGATTTAGTGCTGAGTCGATAAAGACAAGTAGAGAAAATAATTCAAAACTTTCTCAGAACTTATAATTAATTTTTCAGGACTCGCAACTCAGAAACTTTATTCGTTGATACTATTTTTGTAAATACCCATGTCTGATTATCCCCAATACCTCAGCGGAAACGACATTCGCCAAAAATTCCTTGACTTCTATGCTCAACGGGGACACCAAATTCTCCCAAGTGCTTCCCTCGTACCAGAAGATCCAACCGTACTGCTGACGATCGCGGGGATGCTACCATTTAAGCCCATCTTCCTCGGACAGCGGACAAGCGAATTCAAACGTGCTACCACTTCCCAAAAATGCATCCGCACCAATGATATCGAAAATGTTGGACGGACGAAACGGCATCACACATTCTTTGAGATGTTGGGGAACTTCAGTTTTGGGGATTATTTCAAAGAACAAGCCATAGCTTGGGGTTGGGAAATTTCCACAAAAGTCTTTAATTTATCCCCAGAACAACTCGTTGTCAGTGTCTTTGAGGAAGACGACGAAGCTTTTGGAATTTGGCGCGATAAAATTGGTGTTCAGGAAGCGCGAATCAAGCGCATGGGGGCTGATGATAACTTTTGGGCTTCTGGTCCCACAGGTCCTTGTGGTCCGTGTTCAGAAATATACTACGATTTCCACCCAGAACGTGGTGACGACAACATAGATTTAGAAGACGATACTCGATTTATCGAGTTTTATAACCTGGTGTTCATGCAATACAACCGGGATGCTGAAGGAAACTTAACACCACTGGCGAGCAAGAACATCGACACTGGGATGGGTTTGGAAAGAATGGCGCAAATCCTCCAAAGAGTTCCCAACAACTACGAAACTGATTTAATCTTCCCGATTATCAAAACAGCAGCAGAAATTGCTGGGATAGATTACGCCAAAGCTGACGAGAAAACCAAAGTCTCGTTAAAAGTGATTGGAGATCATATTCGGGCAGTTGTCCACATGATCGCCGATGAAATCCGCGCTTCTAACGTGGGACGAGGTTATATTCTGCGTCGCCTGATTCGTCGGGTTGTTCGTCATGGAAGATTGATTGGAATTGGTGGAGAGTTTACCACCCAAGTTGCGGAAACGGCGATCGCCCTCTCGGAATCAGCTTACCCCAATGTGCGCCAAAGAGAAAACGCCATCAAAGCAGAACTGCAACGAGAAGAATCTCGCTTCCTGAAAACTTTGGAACGCGGCGAAGAATTGCTGGCGGAAATTATCCAACAGGTGCAAAGCAAAGGCGAAACCCAAATTACTGGTGAAAGTGCTTTCACCTTGTACGATACTTACGGTTTCCCTCTAGAACTGACTCAAGAAATTGCTGCAGAAAACAACCTCAGCGTAGATGAGGCGGGTTTTGATGTGGAAATGGAAAAGCAGGTAGAACGCGCCAAGGAAGCACACAAAACAATCGACTTAACGGTGCAAGGTTCTCTCGACAAGCTGGCGGAAGATATCCAGGCGACAGAATTTATCGGATACACCCAACCTGTAGCAACATCCAAAGTCGAAGTGTTGTTGATTGGTGGCGTCTCCCAAGAAGAAGCAGAAGCCGGAACAGACGTGCAAATTGTCCTCGACCAAACTCCATTTTATGCAGAGTCGGGAGGACAAATTGGCGATCGCGGTTATCTGTCTGGTGATGGTGTCCTCGTGACAATTCACGATGTGAAAAAAGAATCTGATTTCTTTGTGCACTTCGGACGCATCGAACGCGGTACAATCCGAGTAGGAGATGCTGTGAGCGCCCAAATTGACCAAGCTTGTCGTCGTCGCCTCCAAGCTAACCACACCGCAACTCACCTCTTGCAAGCAGCGTTGAAGAAAATTGTTGATGACTCGATATCGCAAGCAGGTTCGCTCGTGTCATTTGACAGGTTGCGCTTTGACTTCAACTGTCCCCGTGCTTTAACACCAGATGAGATACACCAAGTTGAGGAACTGGTGAACTCTTGGATAGCTGAGGCACATTCTGCCAAAGTGGAAATTTTGCCTTTAGCCGAAGCAAAAGCCAGAGGTGCTGTCGCTATGTTCGGGGAAAAATATGGCGAAGAAGTACGCGTCATTGATTTTCAAGGTGTATCAATGGAATTGTGCGGGGGGACTCACGTCAGTAACACTGCGGAGATAGGTATTTTCAAAATTATCTCTGAAGCAGGCGTGGCGTCAGGAGTGCGGCGAATTGAAGCTGTTTCTGGTCCTGCAATCCTAGATTACCTGAATGTACGAGATAAGGTCGTCAAAGATTTGAGCGATCGCTTCAAGGTAAAACCCGAAGAACTCCCCGACAGAATTACAACTCTGCAAAACGAACTCAGAACCAACCAGAAGGAATTAGAAACGCTTAAATCACAACTGGCGATCGCCAAATCAGATAGTTTGCTGCAAACAGTCGAGTCTATCGGCGATTATAAAATTCTCGTCGCCAAAATGGAAGGCGTTGATTCAGAGTCCTTAAAAACTGCAGCCGAACGCTTGCTGCAAAAACTTGGTAATGGTGCGGTGGTGTTGGGTTCTGTTCCAGAAGAAGGGAAAGTGAGTTTAGTTGCAGCTTTCAGTTCAGAAGTGAATAAGAAAGGCTTGCAAGCAGGGAAATTTGTGGGTGCGATCGCCAAAATTTGTGGCGGTGGCGGCGGCGGACGTCCAAATCTTGCACAAGCAGGCGGACGGGATGCGAGTAAATTACCAGAAGCGTTGGAAAAAGCGCAAAGTGAGTTGCGATCAGCTTTGGGTTAATTGTATTTTCTTGTGGGGCAGGCAAGATGCCTGCCTAAAAAGTTTGAAGAAATTTGTAGGGTGGGTTACGGCTTTGCCTAATATCATGTCCGGTGGCATAGTAAGTGTATAATTTCTCTAAAAGAAAAAATTGCTGGTATATGCCAAAACGTTTAACGCTACAACCACATCTAAGTATCGCAGAACTGGAGCATCGTTACCGTCAGGCGATCGATCCAATCGAACGGACTCGCAACCAAA
>NZ_JABXYX010000232.1 GCF_017982655.1 Brasilonema sp. CT11
TTTGATGGCTTGGATCACCTTCTGACGTAGGTCGTAACTGTAGGGTTTTGGCATTGGTTAAGCGATCGCTTCTCAAACAAGGGACTACTTTCAGTTTACGTCCTAACCGCCTTGGCGGTTGCTATATGTATAATTGAGGGTAATATACTCAAACAGCGCTATACACCAATCTTTCCGGCGATGAACGCGACTGTGTATCTCTTTGGTGAGAAGCTAGGCTAATGCCTAGCGTATGCGTAAGTACAAAGCCCACACTTAGTGTTAGCGCAGCGTGTCCGCTGGGTGATTTAGCTGCTTTGCTGCTGCACCATTTCTGTTGTCAGCTTTTCCTTATCTTTACGGCGTTTTCTCGCGTAAAGCTGAATTGTCGCCACCATCGCAATAATCATGGCCACAATACCCCAAGCTGTGATATCTGTAGGTAGATTGTTTTTGAACACAGCTAGCAATACAATCACCACTAACATAACTGTAGGTGCTTCATTTAACGCCCTCAACTGCTGACTATTCCATTTACACGTGTCTTGGGCTAACTGCTTCATCAAACGCTTGCAGTAATGATGATAGCCAAGTAAAAGAACAACAAATCCCAGTTTTACGTGTAACCATCCTTCTTTTAGAACATCTGGTTCCGTAGTTAATAAACCAATCGCCATTGCGACTGTAACCAGCATCCCTGGAGTTGTGATGATATTGTACAGACGCTTTTCCATTATCTGATACTGATTTTTCAGTATTGTGCGCGCTGGTTCCGGTTCTTGGTTGGCTTCAACATGGTAGATGAAAAGACGCACGAGATAGAACAAACCAGCAAACCAAACAACTATACCCACAATGTGAAAAGCCTTAAACCAGGAATAAGCCATAAATTTTTTTCTCCATCAATGGATTTTAGGCACACGTAAATAATGTAAAGGTGCTATAGAAATGCTATCTAATTTATGAAACTGATTTCTGGTTATTTAACGAATTGCAAAACAGATGAGTGGAAAATGCTCACTCTACAAAAATTGAAATCTTAAGAAGATATAAAAGCGATGTCACTCCTGAATTCCAATTGGTATGATTATTAATTGCTATCTTTAACACGCACAAAAGGCAAAAGGTCTTCAAGAATTGTTTCGTGATAATGTTCTTGAGGATAATGACCAACATTGTTAAGTTTAATCAAACTCCCTTTTTCCAGGGAATTAACAAAATCTTGAGCTATATTTATAGGTAGCCAAGGATCTATCATTCCCCAGAGGATTAAAATTTCTTGGTGCAATTCTTTAAAGCCCAATTCTATTTCTGTCATTGCTGAGGGCAACTGCAAATTACGGATAGTTGCTAGGAGACTTCTTCCAGGAGCAGAACTTTTCAAAAAGGGTTTACGATAAACATTTAAATGTTCTTCTGTAATCACGTAACGACAGCCACCTTCTAGAGTCCTGTCAACTAGCAGCGGATCTTGAGTAATCATGTCACCGACAAAAGGTAATCCCATTTGTTGAATTTTCCAGGGTAACTTAGCCTGACTAGAAATTGGTGTGTTAAGTATGGTTATATTGGCAATTTGTTCTGGATGACGCAAGGCATATTGTAAACCAACAGAACCTAAAAAGCCTTGCACAACTAAAGAAAAACGTTCAAGTTCTATAGATTTGATAAATCCTTCTAAAGCTGTCACAAAAGCATCAGGTGTATAAGCGAAATCTCTTTTGTCTGGTTTTGAAGAAAAACCAAAGCCGATCCAATCAGGGGCTATTGCTCTTGTTCCTTGGTTTGCCAAAGCTGGCATAATATCGCGCCAACTGTAACTTTGTGATGGTAAACCATGTAGCAGTAAAACAGGAAGTAACTCAGTTCTACCAGTAGATTCTGCTTCCCGATAAAACCATTCTAAGGAGCCGACTTGAATTTTTTTTTCTGTTATTGGCATTTTAATTTACAAATGAAAAGTTTTAAACAAAGGTATTAAGAAAAAAAAGAAATAAGTTTGTTATATCAAGTTTGCCTCATTGCTTATAAATCCCGCACAAACTTCACCCCTCTCGCTTCGCTCAAATTCAAAATTATCAATTCAAAATTCCAAATTAAGAATTATTTTTTTTACTTTGAATTTTGTTAGCGCAGCGGGGCGTAGCCCTCCTTTGAATTCCCCGAAGGAGAGAGGGTGAGGTTCTTCGTTTTTTGTACGTGTTCATCCGAACTTGACATTATTGGTATTGGGCATTGGTTTTACCTCATCCTGCCTTTTACAGCACTCCTTTGCGAACTCGCGAAGAGGGGATAGATATGAGGTCGTTTTATGACTAATTGACACTCCCACGGCTATCAAAACTTCGCTGCGCTTGTTTTGATTTAAATCCGTAGGATTCTTGGGCTGAACGCGCCTCCGTCAGGTTTCCCTTGTTACAGGTCTTACAGTTCATACTTGTCCGAATCACAGTTTTTGAAGCTATGAGCCACTTAAGCACAACTCCCCAAGCGTTTATCCATTTGGTGGATACGTTCCCGTGTGCCCCACGGTACGTGGATTACTCCAAATTGTTTTTTCAAAATCTTTCACTGTTGTTGAACAGTTACTGCCCTGTTTATAGAGTTATCGGTAGCTCTTGCCCTTACTATTTTCCGACCCATCGTGTGGCACACCGTAGCAGAACTCCTTTTGCCGAGCCAAATTTGTCGGGCACGTATCGGCGGTATCTCAACCTGTAGGCTAATTATATTGTCGCACGTTAACTGCTATTTTGTTCCCAGATATTTGACTGAGGCTAAAGCCTCATCGTATTTATCCCACCCCTAGAAGGGGATGGGCTTTCTACTCCGGTACTGTAATTAAGCGAACCTGAGATGAATGGACTTATTGGGAACCTCGTAGGTAGATTTTGTTTTTCCAATCACGACTGTTTATCCTCAGATTAAGATGAGATGATCAATTATGATTAATTAGGAATAATCATCTCACGAATTGCGTAAGCTGTCGCTGGTGCAAGTAAAACGCCATTGCGGTAATGTCCAGTCGCAAGGAAAATATTATTATATCGAGGCAGTTTACCAATCACAGGTGCTGGACGTCCTTCAGGACGAGGACGTAATCCTGACCAAGTACGGATAGTTGTCGCTGTTGCTAAGTCTGGGCAAAAGGCGATCGCTTGTTGTCTAACCAACTCCAACAGTTCTTTATCAGCGATAATTTCATCTTTGTTGCTCGCAAATTCAACGGTTGCACCTATCCAGAAATCCCCACCACCTATGGGGACAATATGCACATCATGACCTGTAATCACCGGTTGAAAGTCGGAGTTTCCAAGAGAATGTCCTAAGCGAAGACACAAAGCTTGCCCTAGCACAGGGCGAATATCAACCATTTGCTCTAATTGCGCACTCAATAAAGAAGAACCTAACCCAGCCGCCACAACAAACCAATCAGCAGTAATTTTTCCGTCTGTCGTCTGAAGTTGGTTGCAATATTTTTCGGAATCTCTTTCTTGAGAAGGAGACAACGGCTGGGGTTCGATAGCCAAAACCTGAACACCAAATTTGAAATCAACACCGTTATGCTTTGCAGCATCAACCAAAGCTAAGGTGAGGGAAGTGGGATCAACTTGGCGATCGCACGCAGAGTAAACAGCACCCACCATCTTTTCGTGATTAACCTGAGGACAAACTTGCTTGAGTTTATCAGTATCCCAAATTTCTAGGGAAAAACCTTGAGATTGGCGAATTTCTTGCAACTTTTCCCATCGTGAAATCTCCCCATCTTCTGTATCTAAGCAAGACATAGAAGGTTCAGGTAGCAGCATGAGGATTCCCTGACGGTTGAAGTGAATTTTACGATTTGTAAGCGCCTCTAGTTCAGGAATCAGAGTTTCATAAGCCAGGATACTTGTTCGTCGCATCTGCCAAGCCTTCCCCTTGGTTTTTTGGCTGATGATACCCATCAAAACACCCAATGCTGCTCCTGTAGAAGCAAGTGCTGGTGGTTGTTGGTCAACAACTGTAATTTTTAGCCTGTTTACTTTACTAAGTTCATAGGCAATTGCTGCCCCAACCACGCCGCAACCGATGATAACTACATGAGTCATTGTTTCTGTTAGTGAACACAGAGAAGATGGGCAGGTGAAGAATTGCAGTTCTGGGATAGGGGAAATATGGGGAATAACTTTTTCTTACTCCCCTGCTCCCCTGCTCTCCTGCTCCCTTGCTTCTAGTGCTTTTCTTCCCCCATCTTCCTCTTCAGCCTATCACGCTTAGCTTTCTTCTGACGACGGGCTGCTGTTTGTTGGAACCAGCTGCAGGAATTTGTCAATATCTGCGAAAGCAGCGAAAGAGCTATTCAAGGCACCATTGATGTTACCAACTTCAGCGGCTTTGTCGATTTTTATCAGCTTATCTAATAAATCACGCACTAACTCACGCCCTGCTGGTTGGTCTTTGGATAGCAGATTAGATGTGACGTAGTTCATCGACAGCCTGGCTTCTGCCATAGGACCGTGTGTGAAGTTTCCAACATTCACCCACTGTTTTGTTTGGATGAGCCTTTGCAGTTCTTGTGAGCGTTTTTGTACAGCCTGAATCTCAGGAACGTATTCCTGAATTTTCGCCAGTTTTTCTTGTGTATATGTTGGAGGTGGTGTTGCGACACCAGGACCACCACAACTAATCAGAAAGGTTGCCACCAATACCAGAAATAATGACAAAATTGAGCGTTGACGCGCCATAAGCTAAACTTATTTTATTTATCAATGATCAGTGTCATTTTAGATCGCTGGCGTATCACATCGTTCTTATTTAAGACGGATTTGCTGAAAATCTTCTATCTTCATAGAATTTTTTCTGTCAAAGGTACATTTTGATGTTATTTTTGTCAAATTTTGAGTACAATTGCTTAACATATATATACTATGACAAAAACCGTCTCTCCCTCACACCCCTGGTGAAATAGCGACATAGGAGTGTCTTCGTGAACGCAGCTGAGATGGCAACAAACCTTGAATTCGCCAGCAAGATTGCTACCGTAGTTAATTTATTCAAATCTGAGTTTCCAGATGCTAGATCAGATCTCAAACCTTGGAAAAATGATCCCCAAACCAGAGAGTTAGTCGATCCAGATTCCATAGACATCGGCTTTCACTTCCCTGGGGTCAGTAAATCATGGCAAAGCCGCAGTATATTAATACAAATCCGTTTTTATCAAGACCTTTTAAACGATTCACGTCGTGCAATTGGCGTAGAAGTTGCTGGTTTCAGCCATCTTGGTGAACAGTGGCGACTTTCCACAGTCGAAAACTGGAGTTTTGTGGGAACATCTGTGCCTTCTCCAGAGATTGGAGAAAAACTTAAACAGTTTTGCAAGCAGATACTGGAAATTTTTAACTCTGCTCCTCTCGCTGATAACTAATATTGACACTTCTACAGCCTGGATATTTTGATTTTGTCAGTCAGAACACAGTATGACCAGACTTCGATGAATGTATCGTGATATTTACTTTCCAATCTGAAGTTAGTAGTTGGTGGTAAATATGATGTTGATAGACAAGCTTATATCATGTCCGGTTGATTAGTTATAATAAAGATGGAATCGTTGCAGTGCGTCTACTTACACTATGCCGAAACGGATTGCGATCTGCGCTCCGCGCAGCAGCGAAGCTATCGCCAACTACTTAAG
>NZ_JABXYX010000397.1 GCF_017982655.1 Brasilonema sp. CT11
CGTAATTTTTCTGGTTATACAGTTGTTTGACTCAGCATACGAGCAAGGCTGAGGTAGAAAAGTTTATATTCTTTTATTATTCGCGTACCTTATTCGCGAACACATTTTTTTGTCCAAAGTCCAATCTCATGATAGCGTCAATAGATTTTTGCTACTTTGGAGGTACGAACCCAAGGACTTATTTGAAGAAATCAAAGCGAATATCAATTTAATTGGAGGTACTTTAAGCGGAGATGATACGGTAATTGACAAGCCTCATAGTGATCCAAAAATAACAGAATTAATTGGCTATTATTATTCTGGGAGACATCACCGTGCTGTCAAAGGAATTCAGTTAATCACGTTGTATTACACGGATGTATCTCTTAAGTCTGTCCCTGTAAATTACCGCATTTATAACAAGCAGGATGGAAAAACCAAAAATGATTATTTACGAGAAATGATTGTGGAGGTTTTGAATTGGGGTTTAAAGCCTAAAACAATGACCACTGATGCTTGGTATTCCAGCCAAGAAAACCTGAAATTACTGAAAAACAAGCAATTAGGGTTTTTAACTGGTGTAGCTAAAAATCGTTCATGTTCGGTTGATGGCAAAACTTTTACCCAAGTCCAAAGTTTAGAAATTCCCGAATCTGGTTTAATAGTGTATCTGAAGAATGTTGGTCAGGTAAAGGTATTTCGGAGAAGTTTCAAAAACGAAACTTACAGATATTACATTATGTACACTCCTGAAAAAGATGCACTCTCTTCAATTTCTAGAGCAGAATTCGCTTAATTGCATTCAATACATTGGGGTATAGAGTGTTACCACAGAGCTATTAAACAAGTATGTGGTATTGAGAAATTCATGGTGAGAACAAGCGAAGCAATTAGAACTCACTTTTTTAGTGCAATCAGGGCTTTTACACAATTAGAATTAATGCGGGCAGAAGAATTAATTGAAAATTGGTATGAACTCCAAAGAAATTTATCTCTTCAAGTTGCTCGTGACTTTATTTTAGAACATCTAACACAGAACCTGGGATTGACTGCATAGTATCAATTTTCTGTCAATGCGTAAGTTCTAAACTGGTTAAATCGGTCAATGCCTTGTTAACGGATATAACCAGTTGATGACTGACATTCGTTCAGATTGACTCGTTTCCTCCTGGATTCACCGAGAATGTCAGTCACCGCGCTCGCTTCAACTGGT
>NZ_JABXYX010000233.1 GCF_017982655.1 Brasilonema sp. CT11
TAATCGCCTTCCATTACCCCAAGGTGGTTTTTTCCCTGAGGATTGGCCTAGCTTCACTCCACAACTTCATGTCTCTCAAATTACTCTCTCTACTGCCTGATTTTTAAATACCTACCCTTGAAAGGGTCTTCCCCGGAGGGGGGTTCCCCCCGTTGAGGCATGTGGCGTCCGCTTGAGTCGCGTTTCCTCTCAGGGCTAAAGCCTCTGAGTTTCCACACATCCCACGAGGTCTTATGACATAGGTCAAAAACCTATGTCCTAACATGAGTCTAAAAGATTACTAAATTTTGAAGTTAAGCAGCTTTCGTTTTCTTTCTACGGGTAGCGGTAAAGTAAATTCCCAGTAAAGATACAGCAGCTAAAGTAGTTGGTTCTGGAACTTGGAGAGGTTTGTCAGAAACTGTAATTTGACCACTTGCTACCTCACCATTATCACCAGCTTCTCCAATGTATAAGTAAAGTGGAGTGGTGTTTGAAATGGAATTTTTGAGGTTAAATACAACTTTTCCACCATCACCTAAGCTTACCATGCCGAAAGCATTGGCATCAGCACTGGCGTTGGCATCAAAGTATGCAAGTGTTGCAACTGAATTATCAATGTTACCACCCGTTGTGCCAAATAAAGCTGTTGGGTCAGCTGGAGAGCGCTGGGTTCCTGGGGTGAATAAAGTTCCGGAAGGAGTAAAATCGAAGACATCTAGCCCTGGTAAATTTTTGATGTCTGTTGCATTGTTAACTAACACGTTGCTAATCTTGATTGCATCTAAATCAAAGCCGCTAAATTTCCCAGGTTGACCACCTTGGGCGCTGTTGCTATCAGCAATACCAATGGAATTGATATCGAAGCCAAGATTAGAGAGATCCGCACGGTAAACACCAGTCAAACCGGGGTCACCACCTGTTAAGCCTTCTAACTTTGTAAAATCAACATTCAGTGTTCCTGCTATAGCACTGGAAACTGATACTAGGGTGATTACCCCAGTAGCCAAACTTAACCTCAAGAAATTGCTAATCAGAGCTACACTCATGAATGGTTCTACGTAAGATTACTATACTCACCTATACACAAGTGCACTAGCAGTTTCCGAACAATAAATATTTACTGTTACTTTTTGAAATCTTTATCTAGTACTATCAGTGTAAAAACAGGCGGTATCAGATATACATGTCATATATAATACCGCTTAGCTGCAAATGGTGTGATCGTTGATACTACGGTGTTTTTTGTAATTCTGGTCGCTCTTCTGGAACAATTGCCCCTTCTACTGGACAAACTTGGATACATATACCACAATCAATACAGGTGGCAAAGTCAATCCAGTACCAATCAGTTCCCTTGACGTTTTTGCCAGGACCATCATGAATACAAGCTACTGGACAAGCGTCTACGCAATCAGCGACACCTTCACAGACATTAGTCACAATTGTGTGTGGCATAGTTCCCCTCTACTTGGATCAAAATTGCTGTATTTAGCCAGCTCTATATAGCCTAGCAATAATACTGAATCACTAGTCTGACAGTCATTTGTCTTTGGTTTTTTATTAAAGACTAATGACCAAGAAAGGGGTGTAGGGGTATAGGCATGTGGCGTGAGCCACTGCCGTGGTGAGGCACTGGCTCCCCTTACACCCTTAGTTGTTGACTAATGACTAATTGACTAATGACTCTATCATCCTTGAACCATCAGCTTTAATCCAAGCAATTTGGTTGATAGTGCGATCGCGTGCATATTGTCGAATCTCATCCACATCTCGTCCCCCCAAATCCATTTCTACCCGTACCAAGTGATTCGAGTCTCGAAGTTTTGTCGCGTAAGCAAAGGCGGCTGTGTAAGCATCCGGCGTTTCTGGTACAATCAACCAATTACTTACTGGCGTCGTTTGTGGTAACCGCCCAGTAGACAAGAGAATTTGTTGTAAACCTTCCAAAAACAGTGCAAAACCTATTCCCGGTATACTTTCTCCTTTCGGATGATAAAGCTTTAAAAGCTGGTCATAACGACCACCCCGCCCAAGAACCCGCGTTTGTTCATCAGTCTCACTGATAATCTCAAATACAATACCTGTGTAGTAGTCAAAAGTTTGTAATAAACTCAGGTCGAGGATGATTTCTATCCCTCTTGCTTTGATTGAATCTGTACTCGATTTTACTGAGTTATCAAGTAACTCTACTAGGTTTTTCAGATTATCTACGACTGCTTGTAGATTCTGGTCTAAACCTAGACTGCTGACTTTTTGCAAAACATCCGCAGGCTTTCCGCGCAAATCTAGCATGATTCTGGCGCGTTCCCGTAGTTCATCGCTCAACGGTAAAGTGTCTATAGTTACGCGGTCAAGATGGGCGATCGCACTCCGGACTTTTTCTTGTAGATCAGGGGGAAAAGCTTTGAGGAGCGATCGCGTGATTTGAGCTTCACCTAAAATCAAATGCCAATCGTTCAAACCCAAAGCCTGTAAAGAATCTGCTACCAACAACAGAATTTCTGCATCGGCTAAGCCACCACCACTGCCCAACAACTCCACCCCAGCCTGATAAAATTCTTGCTGACGGTTGTGCTTCAACTCGCCTGTGCGTTGGAAAACATTGGCATTGTAATACAGGCGTTGTGGATAATTCACGCCTGCCATACGCGTTACAGCCGTGCGAGCAATAGAGGCTGTCAGTTCTGGACGTAGCCCCAAATCCTCATCATTAGCATTTTGCAATTGAATCACCGCAGAGCGATCAATTGCTCCCCCCGCCATCAGCGTATCCATACGCTCTAAGGTCGAGGTGATAATTCTATGATATCCCCAACGGTGAAACACTTGCTGTAGCCTGTCTTCTATCCAGCGTTTTTGAGCCACATCTAAGGGTAATAAATCCCTCGCTCCCACTGGAGATTGATACACCATTATTTTTTCTTCCCACCAAACAAACCACCAAACAAACCGCCACCCCCAAGATTGGACGATGCTGTACGCTTCGCACCATTGAGTTTTTGCCCTGTAATTTGTTCAACTTTAAGTTTCCCCGCCAACGCTGTTTCGTCTTTGGGATCTAATTCCAGGGCGCGGTTAAAGTACACTTTTGCACTCGTGGTAAGATTTTGCTTCAAATAGACCACTCCGATCAAGCTATGGCAACGACTATTATTTGGCTCTAGTTTCAGAGCATCTTGTAATTCTACCCTTGCTTGTGCCAATTGATTTTGTGATATTAAATCTTGAGCACGACGGATGTATTGTAAGACAACCGAGTCTTTCTTTTGTGGTGGAGAGATTACACGGGTTTGGTTAACTGCTGGTGCATTTGTTGAAATTTCTGGTTGAGCAATCAGCGGCGGGGCTGCTGCAAATATTTTGCCAGCACTGCGCATAGTGTATACCAAATTCAACTCGCTGACTAAGGCTATGGTATCTTGTACCTTGTCTAAAGAGTCATATTGAGTTTCAGCGATTTTGGCGAGTCCACTCTTATACACATGCTTGTAATGAGCAACACTAGCTAGCTCCTGAGCCACATCGCTGTTGAGTTCCACTGAAGCTGATTCTTGCACCAAACGCTTACCCATTTGGGACAAAATTAAAATATGTTCCATTCTCTGTTTCTCACCAGAGAGTGTTTCATAAGCTGGATTCACCAGCTTAGATAACAATTCATTCTTCAGTTCTTTTTGGGCATCGCTTTCATCTCTACAGGTATCAGGATGTAAGCGGCGGGCGATTTTGAGATAGCGTTTGCGGATTTCTTTGACATCAGCATCAATTGGCACACACAGAACCGCGTGATAATCTATAAAGTCATATTTAAACAATCCGCAGCGATTGAACTTGAAAAACATATTACGGTGTTGCACCAGAATCCCTTGGATATCTCTAGTTTACTGTACTTATATATAAGTTATAAATATAACAAGTATATCATTTGACGTATTGAACTTTGGATAAAAAACCGTGTTCGCGTATAAAAATCGCGAACAAAATGAGAATTAGTCTTTTTTATATTTATCAGCCTCTCAACCAATCAGTTGAGGGAAAAACCGGAACTAAACGCTCTTGGCTCTTTTGGTTGACTTGGGGGACGCGATCCACCTTTGGCGGCAGCGCTAGCCCCGATAGGCGTAGCCGTGCCGCAGGCATAGGGGGCGCTACGCAAACGCTATCGCCGATCAATTATCCCTTCCATTTGATCGCATTTCTTTAGAGATGGTCTATCGGGGTTTGTATCATTTTAGCGTCGCTTACGATAAAGGTAAAGCCACAGACCCAGTTCAGTACTTCACTGCAAAAGAAAACCAAACTCAAAGGAGAATCATGAATACACAAACATTGGTAGCTCAGGCTTACTCTGCGTTTAATCGCCGAGACATTGATGGCACGCTCGCGCTGATGAGTGAGAACGTCAGTTGGCCAAAGGCTTCGGAAGGCGGTCGAGTAGTCGGGAAACAAGACATCCGTGCTTACTGGACGCGTCAGTGGGCTGAGTTCGATCCTTACGTAGAAGTGCTTCAGGTCATCGACCGTGAGGCGGGCAAAGTTGATGTCAAGGTCCATCAACTTGTTAAAAATCTGAAAGGCGATGTCCTGTCAGATACGGAGTTGTGGCACGTCTATACCATTGCGAACGGCCTGATCGAACGCATGGACATCAAGGAAGGCGAAAGCAACTCAGATCTAGGTCCGTCCGCAGCTTTTTCGGGGCACAATCGCACGAAGTGACGGGCTTCGCGGAGCAAATGCCACGTTCGCGAACGTTTGTTGAACGTCGGTAACAAGCCAAGCAAAGCACAGGGACGATCCCTTCTTGTAGAGCGCCGGACCTAGCCGGCGTTTTACAGCTTTGCAGCCTCGGCGGCCTCGGTTTGCTTAGCGATCGCCTACCTTTAGTCTAAACACCAGTGAAAAAGCTTTCAACAGCTAATGTCAGTAGACCAAAAACTTTTGAAATTTGACGAAAGAATAAAGATTTCAACCAACGTTTTTGGGATTTTTTATAGATTCGACCGGTTAGAGCGATCGCACATCAAGCAAAATCAAATTTATAGGCGATCGCTCTTTTTTCTTCAAGATCAGGACTTATATCAGGTTCGCTTAAACACTTATAATATCTGTAGGTTGGGGAGCCAGCGCTGCAGGAGGGTTTCCCTCCGTAGGTGTCTGGCGTTTGAGGAACGAAACCCAACACTTGATCCTTGTTCATGTTGGGTTTCACTTCGTTGCGCTCGCAATGACATATCACAAGTAATTTGCCGGACATCATATTACGCAATAATAATTATTCGCGAAATGTGGCTACCCCACACATTGATTGCAAGTATGATAGGTGCAAGTCTGCCAGCGGCTGGCGCACTCATGCAAGGATTGACCTAAAATCCGGCGTTGCTGAATCAAGATATGAATTTTAAAATTCCCATTGATGTAGAGACGTTGCAGGCAACGTCTCTACAAGGCTACTTATTCACTTGTGGGATTTCAAACAGCAACCATTACATCCGATGCTTTGACGATCGCGATCGCTTGTCCACCTTCAACAAGCCCAAGATTATCCGCCGATGACTTGGTGATAATTGACGTTACTTC
>NZ_JABXYX010000041.1 GCF_017982655.1 Brasilonema sp. CT11
CTTAATCGCCTTCCATTACCCCAAGGTGGTTTTTTCCCTGAGGATTGGCCTAGCTTCACTCCACAACTTCATGTCTCTCAAATTACTCTCTCTACTGCCTGATTTTTAAATACCTACCCTTGAAAGGAACGGGGACGCCGTTGCCAGACTGACGTGAAGATCGCTCGTCTTGTCTCGGTCGGCGTCTAAATAAATATTTTTTGACTGTCTTAACTGTCCTTGTATTCTTAATTAAGAATCTGACATGTTAAAAAATATAACAACTAATTTCTTTTGAATAGTATAGTTTTTAAGGTGATAGTTTATGAGTTCTGAAATTTCAGATACTTACATCTCACAGCAAGTGAGTAGTGTTGTAGTTGTTCAGGAGCCAGAAAGGATTTGTGATACAGATCATGGGTATGTTCGAGGCTGGGGTATAACTGAAGAAACTGTCGGCTCAAAGCACCTTAGTATGGCTCACGGGGTAATTCCTCCAGGAGCAGGTGCAACCCCACACTATCATCCTTTTGAGACTGCGATATACATTATTACAGGAACGTGTAGAGTTTTATTAGGTGTTGAAAATAATAGATTTGTAGATATAAAAGCAGGCGATTTCCTATATATTCCAACTGGTGTCGTGCATTGCCCGGTTAATTGTGGGCAGCAAGTGATGGAATATATCGTTGCCCGAAGTTCGTCACAAGAGATTTGTCTTTATGATGACCAAAAATATAGCTCATCTTAACCTTAGGGACTTCCAAAAAATAAAACATCCCCTTTTAGATAATGATAATCATTAATATAAGCACTGACTAACATAAGAAACATTTCAGCATTAGCATTATATGGCGATCGCATTGATGTTTGGAGTCCAAGCCGTTGATCTTCGTACACATGTAATTGCTGGTCATTACGATGCACGTATGTGCCTTTCCCCCGCTACTGTAGAATTATACACGGCAGTTCGCAAGGTCGTTGCACAGCCACCAACTTCCACCCGTCCATACATTTGGAATGATAATGAGCGGTCTTTTGATGAGCATATCGCTCGGATTTCATCTGATATAGCTGCTGGTGGTTTAATTGTGCAAGCGGTTGAAAATATCTTGTCGCGGTAAAAGTAGCTATCGCTCTGCTGAAGTTCGAGCATACTTAGATTCCATAAATCTATGACTGGGCATATACCTAAGAACTTAAGCGCAAATCTGCTTGTGGAGACATTGGAGAAACCAAAAATTCTGTAATCATCTTTTATCACACAATATTGATGTATTCAACAGGTTTTTGTCACACAATATTTAAATTAACTTAAATTATATGTCCAGACATGAACATAGCAATAATCTTGGCTGAAGTCAGCCTTGTAGTGTTGGTTTTCCTCTTAGTGAACTGGCTTTTTAACAAGTTCTCTAAGCGACTAACGAAAGTTTCAATGCTTAGGAACGAGGAAAGAAATATCAAAATTGTGCGGCGAAGCATAACAAAGGTGCTGCTACTTCTTTGTTTGGTGCTGTGTATACTAATTGTCGGTTTCAATGGTTTTCTGATTTATCGCGGTGAAAATCTTGAGCAATACACACTCGGATTGATTTACCGTGTGCCACCGCAGTTCTGGATAAGCTTAGGAATTGGCATTCTTCAAAGCATTGGGACTTTGATAGTGGCGGGGATTGTTATAAAAGTCGTTCATTCTGTCCTCAATATTGCTTCGATTCGTGCCAAGAATTTTGAACAAAGCACTGCCGACGATGAAAGCATTGATCGTTTCTTTCGCGCCCTCAAGAAAATTGTCAGTAATGGGATATGGCTGTGGGCTTTGATTTTGTCTGCTCAATATCTCAAACTCCCAGCAGTTGTTTCTGAGTATCTGTATATCCTACTGCGGATCTATCTGATTGTTGGCGTTGGGCAAATCATACTCAAAGCAGTCAATGCGATTATTGATACCTTAGACGCCCTAACCATTAGATACACAAACCCTGACAACATCCTTCGGTTTTATGATCGCTTCAGACACCTGATTCCGTTTTTCAAGCAATGTGTTGAATCTGTGATTTGGATCTGCATTGCAACCTTAGTTGTGCAGCAGATACCCCTTAGTGCCAAATTAGCACCTTGGGGTGGCAAATTTGTGCAGATCATCGCCATTGTCTTCATTTCTCGTATACTTATCGAGATAAGCTACTTGCTGCTTGAAGAGGGGCTGGCCAACGCTGAAAATCTGAGTGAAATTCAGAAGCAGAAAAATTTAACGCTTATTCCTCTGTTCCGTAGTTTCTTACAATACTTCATTTACTTCGGTGCCGGTATATGCGTCCTTTATACCCTCAAAATCGATCCCACTCCCATACTGGCAGGTGCTGGTATTGTTGGTATAGCTGTGGGTTTAGGGGCACAGAATCTAATTAATGATATAGTCTCTGGCTTCTTTATTCTGTTTGAAAACTATTACTTGGTAGGTGATTACATTGAAGCCGGGAAAGTGCAAGACAGAAATGTTGAGGGGATTGTAGAAGCGATTGAGTTGAGAACGACTCGGGTCAGGCATCCTAATGGTCAATTGCAGATTATTCGCAATGGAGAGGTTGGCTCAATCACCAACTACTCCAAGCAGTACATTTATGCGGTGGTGGAACTTAGTGTCGCTTATGACTCCAACTTAGCTCATGTATACAGAGTAATTGAGGAAGTGGGAGAGCAGTTAAAAACTGATTACCCAGATATACTTGAGGCAACACAAGTGGATGGAGTGGAGAATATTGGAGAGTCTGGCTTGTTGCTGCGTACACTGACAAAAGTTAATCCTGGAAAGCATCTTCAAATCCAACGCGTTCTGCGTAAGGTTTTGATGAGTACCTTTATCCAAGAAGGTATCGCAACTACCGCTCGCGCTGGAGGCTAATTTTTATAATTTTTATAAAAATTACAGCGGTTGGGCTAATAAAGCGCGAAAAAATTGAAGATAGTTTCAAACGGGGATTTCAACCCCGACTGAAACTAGTATGAGATCTTCTAAATTAGCTTGTTATGTTTCATCCTCAGCTAAAGTAATCAGTGCATCATCAAAAGTCAAATTTAGTGACTTATCTAAACTTGGTACTAAGTCAATCCCAAAATTTTGATTTTTATTTTGAGCTAATGCGCTAATTTTTACACCAAGACACAATTCGTCACGTTCTTGTGCAGCTTTTACACAGTCAGCGAAAGTCAACCTACCAAGTTCTTTGCTTGAGAAGTAAAGCGATATCGGCTTGATATATAGTTCACTCCCGTCTACTGAGAATAAATCCTCATAGATTGACATCACACTAGGCTCTTGAGATACCTGAGCGAGAATTTTAGAAACAAATTGGTTAGTAAGGAGAAAATCTTTAACACCTGCTTTAATGACTAGATCGGTGTCTTGTGAGTCAATTATTTCTGCAATTAATTCGGTGGTGACTTGGTTTTTGGTTTCGGCGGTATATTCTCGGAAAATTTGCCGCAGTTCTAACAAAATGGTGAGAGTTCTAGCATCAATTTCTTCGGAATTTTCCCCTGTACCTGCCAAAATTGAGATGCTGTTATATTCATAGGGTTTGAGGGGAACAAGCTGCTCAACTGAGTCGAGATTAACTTGCAGAGCATCCATCTTGATATGTGGGTAACTTTTGGCAATATTCTCAAATTCAGCTTTCACCTGTGATGTTAAATCCTGTACCACCAGGTTAACCTCGGAACCTGAAATTAGGTATTTGGCATATTCTCTTAGGGTAATAGGAGTTTTGCTGTTCCAGCCAATAATAAGATGCTTTTCAGGTTTTTGCTCTAGGGTTTTGTTAGAGTCACTATAGCTAAAATTCTTTGGCTGCACGATAGATTGTGGATGAAACTGGATGCTTGAGTCATCTTCTGCCAAAACAATAGCTTCATCACTTTCAACTAACTGGTAATCTTTGCTTGGTTTTATTGTTAGAGTGCCATCTGCATGACGTACACCTATGGGCATACCACTTGGAAAATGAAATGGTAATTCACCAAAATTCAGGCTCTGCCAGCCTTTTTCTGGACGATAGAAATAGAATTCGTTACCTTCAAAACCTACCAAATTTAAATAAACTGCTGCTAATCCTACACTCCGCGAAGTCTGAACTAAAATCCGAGCCAAAATATCAGCTTCATTCAGAGTGGTAACTGCTCCTGGAGCAATATTTTCCGCGAGTCGCCGATATTGGTGCGAGTGTAATTCTACAACAATAGATGGCAAGGAGTCTTCTTCGTTAGCTGCCAACACTGCCAAGACTGCTTTGACAACCCGTGCATCTGCTAAAGTCTTGACTTCATCAGGATCTGAAGTTTTGGCATCATTCAAAATGATTACCGATTTAGCAACTTTTATTCCAACTTTATTTAATTCATTTAAATTAGTGATTGATCCATTACGAGTCACCACTCGTGTGGTTTTAAGAGTGCCAAGATTATTTCTGAGGAAATTATCCATCTCCTCTTTCTCTTGTTGAGAGAGGATAACAACTACTGCATCTGGTTCTGATTCATTACCAACTACTAACTCTTGAATAATGTCTATAACTCTGTCGGTAAAGCCTAGAATAAGTGTATGATTTTCTTCTATAACTGGACTTTGACCCTGACGCAATATCTGAAGTCTTGATTCAAATTCTTGGGTAATGAAAGCTACTAGGCTGGAGAACAAAACTAAACCGATAAAAATTGTGATAACACCAATAATCTTAGTCGCAATATTGGCATTATCTCCTGTATCTCTTAGCCCGATAAGCTGTACAAATACCTCCCAGTACAACTCGGAACTACTTTCTGCATCTGTGTTGGGAAACAACCATTCAGATATATAACGAACAATTGTCATGAAAACAAAAGTTCCAACAAATAGGGACAACAATGCCAGAAATACTGACAGCCCTCCCTTAGACATAAAATTGTCGAAATTGTACTGTAGGCGCTTCTGCCAAGAGACTTGATTTTTAAAATCTCTGTTAGTATTGCTAGTCAATTTTACTCCTAACCTTTATCAGTAATTATTAGTAATCGGTAATCGGTAATTGGATGAAGTATGAGTCATTACCTATTACCACATTAGCAGTTACCATTTACTGATCGCGTGCAATCAATACGTGTTAATTATACTTCAATTGAGTTGAACGACTTTCTAGTGCTAGAGCTATTTTATCTAGAGTATGATCTTTGCTATCTACAGTATGATATTTGCGATGCGATCGCCTTTAAGCACCTTATTACCCAAAGTTTCTACTTTGAGTCCGCCTGTTGCCGGAGGAACAAGCTTGGCAAAACAAGGGCGATCGCTTCACATATAGACAAAGATATTTCATCAAGCACTAATTTTTGAAAGTGGAAATTTTAGGTAAAATGTTCTCAACGGCATATGCTGACTCTACTTGATGCTGAATATGCTTCCCTAAAACCATTAACGATAAATTATTCAGGTAATGTGGGTTATGAACCTGAAAAGTCTAACTTATTCGGTATTTGCTAAACCTCTTATTTATATAATACTGGGGTTTTTATCTATTATTGATACATTACCATTAGTATTAGCCGATACTACAGATCCGCCAAAAAATATTGATTCTGTTATTACTGACCATAGCCTCTCAGCGTTACCCCAGAGCAATAGGGAATTACACAGCAATTTTATACTAGCACAAATAGGCGATCGGGACGAGCAAGAGCGATCGCGCCTCATTCAAGAAGCAAATGTTTTTTATGGTCAGGGGAACTTTGCATCTGCAGAGGAAAATTTACGCAAGTTGATTAAGAAATTTCCCAAAGATGCTTTTGCACACTATCAACTAGGGAATGTCCTTTATCAACAAGAGAAAGCTGAAGAAGCAATTGGTGAATACAAACAAGCCATTCGTTTCAATTCAAGCTATGCTCTTGCTCATAATGCGATGGGCATTGCTCTTGCTAGCCAAACTCGCTGGGAAGAAGCTATTGCAGAGTTTCAAAAAGCACTAAAAATTAACCCAGAATATGCTGATGCACTAGCAAGTCTAGGACAAGTGCTGTGGCAAAAAGGCAACCGAGATGAGGCGTTAACATCTGTGAACAAAGCTTTGAATATTTTCAAGGCACAAAATAGACCTGATAAAGTTTACCAAGTTCAACAGCTTTTACAAAAAATGAAAACAACCCAAGATCCCTCTGTGTCGTAAAAAAACTCTTTGGCGCAGATGCCAAAGAGCTGAGAATAAGACTTGCTAGAGTTTTATAGGCGCAGCAAATTCAAATTATGCAACGAACGAGGACATTAGCTGATTGCGCCATTGGCGGTAGAATTAGGAATCTGGCAAGGGCGGTATCAAAATGCAGAGCTACCTTGGTTACGATGGTGGAATGGACAGGGAAATTTACTTCCTTAAGGTGAAGAACGCGCCGAAGTTGAACGACAAAAGGCTGAGGTTGAACGACAAAGAACTGAGGTTGAACGACACAAGCGCGAGACAATTGTATAGAAGTTACGCTCCCTGAGTCCTGAACAATTCGACGCTTTGGGAATTGATCCCAAAATGTTGGATTAAGATAAACTCCATAAAGGAAACTCAAAATGAAGGTGTTGAAACCAGCAAAAGTAAAGATAACCAGTGGAATTTGCGCATCTTTATTCTTGACTTTTGCTCTCGGTACACCTTTAGCCAGTGCAGCCAATACCGCTGGTGACTATCGACAATTAGGGCTTTTGTATCGTCAACAAGGACGGCTACCTGAAGCAATTACCGCAATGGAAAAATCTGTGGAACTCGAACCCAAAAATCTTATGGGACGAGTTAATTTGGGTTGGACATTGCATTTAGCAGGAAAAGAACAACAAGCCGCACAATCTTTATGGCAAGCAATATATCAAAAGCCTACCTTTGTTCCTGCGTACAATGCTTTGGGAATTGTCTATCTGGTTGATAGCAACTTAACAGCAGCAGTTCTAGTTCATACTTTGGCAGCAATTCTCAAGCCAGATAATGAAATTGCCTATTTTAACTTAAGTTTAGCGTTGGATAGATTACAAATTTATAACTTAGCTATTCTAACTGCCAACCGTGCTGCTATTCTTGAACCAAATAATCCTCACCCTTTAGTTGCGAGTGCGATCGCCTATTGGGATAGTGGTTCACAAAATACCGCCAAAAAAGTTTATACCAAAGCTATTTACCTAGATTCCCGGTATAGCGATAGAACTTTTTTGGTTAATCTCAAGCAAGCCGCTTTTAGTCAAGACCAAATAAAAAAAACAGAGTTAATACTGAATTTTAAGGTGAATTAACATACACTATAACAGCTAAAACAGTTATAAGCTTTTTTATGCCATTTGCCATGACACAAACTGCCCTCGACAGATTTTGGGAGCTTGCAGGTGGGGCGATCGCCCTCAACCCGGAAGCCTTTAATCTGATTCAAACCCTACCCCAAGCTTCAATAGCAGCGTTATACATTATACTCGTTGCTGGGTTTTCTCAAGCTGTAGGTCAGGGGACGGTACTATTCATTAACCGAGTCAAACCACTTCGCTTTCTTCTGAGTCTATTCATTTCATCTGTGTTATTTGTATTCACCGTGTTATTTTGGGGTTTAAGTACATGGCTGGTGAGCTTTATACTATTTCATGCTAATATCCCCTATGACATCGTGTGGTCTACATTAGGATTCGCTTACGCACCGCTGATATTGAGTTTTTTAGTGGCATTGCCTTATTTGGGTGTGGCAATTCAAGTCTTGCTTTCTATTTGGACACTGTTAATATTTGTCATGGGCTTGCGTGTCGCCATTGGTATTGGTACTTGGCAAGCGCTGTGGTGCGGTGTGTTGGGATGGGTTGTCTTTCAGATTGTGCAGCGCACTATTGGACGACCAGTTGCAATACTTGGCAAGTGGCTGTCTAATACAGTGGCGGGAACACACTTGGTGACAGATATGCAAGGAGTAGAACAACTTCTGCAAGCGGGACCGCAGATATTACGTAGGCTCAAACAAAATAACACAGGTGATAAAGGAGACAATACAAGAGTATGAATGTGAAGCGAGTGAGCATATTTTTAGGAGTTGTTTTCATTGCCGTACTTTCTACTGTACTCTTTCCGGAACTAAGTCATCTGTGGTTAGGTTGGTACAGCGCTTTGGGAGGTGCGTTAAAACTAACAGTTGATTTGTTGCAAATTAGTTTTATAGCCATCCTCTTTGCTGGACTCCTAGCACCCCTCGAAGCCTTGGGGTGGTGGGCTGGTTGGTATGGTGATAAAGTTGATACTAAACTCAACCTAGGAATATTAGAACAAGAAATTCCACCGCAAACAAATGTTGTTCGTTATGTTATTTACCTTGATGGCATTGGTCAAGCTTCATTCAAGTACTTCCCAGATGGCGATCAGTTTTTGCGTGAGTTAGCGATCGCTTTACCAAATAATATCGTGCTCATTAAAGGAATCATCCCGTATTCAGTCTTCAATCGACCACTGACCGAAGGTGGAATACTTTCGCCCTTTTGGCGCTTCGCTGAACGACGCAGTCAATCCAAGAATGGTAGTATATTCAACGCTTTGCTCACTTTAGCGATTAATATTCGCAATTTGCTTGTTGTTGCGGTTTCTGCTGACCAGCGCTTCGGACCAATTTATAATCAAGGTACAGCGCAGGTTATGTACAATAGCCTGATTAACCACGGTTACAAACCCGGTAGCGCAGTCCCAATTACACTAATTGGTTTCAGCGGTGGTGGACAGATAGCAATGGGAGCACTTTCTTATCTCAAGCAAGCACTAGATAAGGCACCTATTGAGGTCATTTCTTTAGCTGGCGTAATCAGTGGAAATACTAATGCACTATTGGCAGAACATCTTTACCATCTTGTTGGTGACAAAGACCCAGTTGAGCGCTTAGGTCCGATTTTGTTTGCAAAGCGGTGGAAAGTCTTCTTCTTATCTTACTGGAACCGTGCCAAACGGCTAGGTAAAATCAGTTTTGTTTCACTCGGTCTAGTCGGTCATATGGGCGCGGGTGGTCCTTTAGATGCCAATAAATTCTTAAGTGATGGTCGCAGCTATCTGCGTCAAACAATTGACATCATATCAGGAATTTTGCGAGACGAGTATCCCTACAATGAAGAACTCGTGATCACAAAGCTTAGCAATTACGAGCGGTATCGGGAAGCTGCGTTTAATCGACCAGAATACTATCCTTTAAATCAGTCGGTCAACACAGAATTTTATGAACCAATCGCGCCTTGGATGGGAAGACTAATTTTACCGCCTCAAGACCAACGTGCTAATGGTGTTCTGTTTGAAGTGCATCACGCAGATGCGAAACACAAACATCTGGTGGGACAAATTGTGTATTTGCAATGGATTGACGATCCTGAATCAAAAGTATCGGTTCAGTCAACCAAAAAGGATGTTCACTTCAACGCGGAAGCACTATACAACTACACACGGGGGAAAATTGTTCCAATTCGGATAAATCACTGGCGTCAGGTGACACCATTGGAGTCGCTGGCTGGTTCAAGACCGAATGATGATATAGTCGTGAAGCTGCGCGAGCCGATTGTGATCGAACAGAATGGGAAAATCACTCTTTCCATTATCAGTGAACCGGTGCAAATTTCTGGACGCTTTTACGGATTAGTTAAGTTTTTGCAGCCCATCCAGCCAGGAAGTGAACAGTTTCGAGTTATACATTTCAATCGTGCTTCGCGTAAGTTTAACTCTGTTGAGGAAGTCGTGCTTTTGCCTGAGGTGATTCCTTCTGAGCAAAACATTTCTTCATCAACCAAGGATGGTCTGGAAAAGTCTCCCCTGAACGAGACAGGCTGGTATATTTACGGTGCAAAAAACGCTGCCGGAATGTTTGTTGTGCAGGCGATCGCCCCCCGTGCTTTGTTGCGAGTCCAACCCCGAGAGGTGGTTGTTGGCAGAAAACTAGCGATGGAATATCTCAAGAAACGCTCGTGGAATAATATCACCACAAAGAAAGGACAAATACAATCTGTGCTTTTGAATCGCAAGAGTAAAGATATTCCGCAAGCAGTGTCCAAATGGCGTGAAGGTGAGTGTGCTTTGCTTCTACACGTTTATGGCGGTATTGGCGGCAAAAAACGAGAAATAGCAGCCAAAGGTCCTGTTTACTTTGGTCATTGTGCGTATGGAGTGGCAGAAGTGGTGCGCGAACCCCTGACAGGAGAGTTACGCTTTGAGATTGAGTATCACCAAGTTTATTGTCACAACGTTGATGGGCTGATTGCAGGTACGCTTTCTTGGACTCGTTATATGGGCGATCGCCAGTTTGGTTGGTTAGGAATTCGCCCCGTTTGCGATACGCTGATAAAATTAGATGCTTTGACAAATGACTACGATGCTGATGAAGTCAAGCGTACACTCTTGGGAGTTTTGGTGCGTGAGTTGGAAATCATGACAGCGCGTTACCGGATTGGAGATGGGATGGGTGCAACTTATGTCGGTCCTGCAAACAACTGTGCTCAAGATTCTAACCAGGCATTATATGCAGCTATTAAAGTTATTCAAGCTGCCATTCAATTCGATGCTAAAGATATTGCGTATGCGATCAAAAATAATCCTGAGTTTAAAAACTGGTTACTTCGTCATCCCGAATATGCGACTAGTTTTAAGCAGTTGGTGAAGTTAGACAAAGCTATCAGACATGATCTGTTACCCTTTGGGATAGCACGATCTGACTGGGAGGACTCTTCTACTACAACTATAGGCAGTTCTCTTGCGGACAGTCCTCTACAACAAATCTTGAAAGCTTTGGTGAGTTGGCGAAGCATTTTGCCACGAAAAGCCAATGATAGCGTAACTGAGATATTTCATAAACAGGGAGCGTGTTTATGGATACTTAGCACTAGTCAGGTGGGCAACTCAGATCCAGAGATTGCGGCGATCGCTCCTTTTACCTTTTAAGATTTTACTACTTCTTTGGCTTCACGAGCATCGATCATAACTCATATCATCTGGCTTTTAGTTTCACCTATTTAGTTATAAAAAACTAAACCCGATTTGGGGTAATTTTTTAGAACAACTAATAAATTATGATCTGCTGTGAATATCTCGATTCTCGTAAAAACCTTTGTTGCTGTCTTTGTTCTTGCAGATGCAGTTGGTAACATACCAGTACTTTTGGTTCTTACTAAAGGCATGGAACCAGACAGCAGAAGCAGAGTTATAGATAAAGCCATAGTCGTCGCTATAGGAGTGCTTTTACTTTTTGCCTTTGGTGGTCAATTTATATTACGTTACTTGGACGTTAGCTTGGGGTCTTTGCGAGTTGCTGGGGGGCTACTGCTATTGTTGATTGCTTTACAAATGCTTCAAGGAGACTTAGATACACCCGTTATTGATCAAGAACGTGATGTTGCAATTACTCCTCTTGCCTTGCCACTGCTAGCTGGACCAGGTACTCTGACAACAGTCATGCTCTTGATGTCGGAATCTCCCAGTCCACATCTTAGCGTCATCGTGGGTATTGTCGCGGCAATGTTTGTCACTTGGTTGATTTTGCGTTTGGGGAGTGGTATCGACAAGTGGATTGGCGTGGAAGGAGAAGTCATTATCACCCAGCTTTTGGGTTTTTTACTAGCAGCACTTGCAGTGGAAATTGGCAGTACTGGAATTAAGGAGTTGTTTTTCACTTAGAGGATATCTTGCGACATTCCGTGGATATGGGAAGACCGATAGCTTTGAGAGAACATTTGCGGGAACCTGTTCTTAAGGAGGCTATCCGTGCCATCTAGAGAATGGCAACTTCGTATTCAAAATATTGTGCAATCCATCGCTGCAATTAGGCAACCCACAGCAGAGATAGCGTTTGAGCAATTCCAGGGAAATCAGACAATTGCCAAAGACGCTCGCACTCTTGGCAATTGTGTCAAATAGGAATAAAGATTCAACTAAATGGATTCAATGTGGATATACCACAATCCTCAAAATCCTTAATATTTCTAGTAACAAGTGTTAAAGAATGTGTTTTAGCTGTTGCCGCAATAAATATATCAGCTTGCGTTCGCGGTTTACCTTGAGTTCTCAAAAAGCCTCTCAATTCACCCGAACACTTGGCAATTTCTAAGGTGATGGGGAGAATTTGACAGTGAGTGAAGAGAAAGTTTTCAAACCAGTTTTGGATTCTAACATTAGGCTTGGCTGTTAAACCATAAAAAATTTCCTCAATTGTAATCACACTTAAGTTCATAGATGTCACAGTATCACTCCATGCTGTCACCCCTGGATTTGGCATTGGGCGAGTTAATTCACTGATGATATTCGTGTCACAAAGATAACTCATCCTAGTCTTCCGGAAAAGGATTGTCGCGGTCGCTTCGTGGTGGTATTTCTAAGGTATAATTTTCTTCGCTACATAATTGCTGAAGTTCTTTAAAGACTGGAGCTAGAGATGTTTTCGCAGTTTTTTGCCGCCAGTTTAAAAATTCTTTAAAAAGCTCAGGATCTACGATTGCAGCCACTAATTCCTCTTGAGTATAAATTAGCTGAGGTTCAAGACTTGTAGCATTAATTATTAAAGGAAGCTGTTTTTTGGCTTCTTCAAGTGTCCATTTCATTGTAAAAACCTCCAAGTTTTGGAAGTATTGGATATAAAGGCTGTTCTCAAGTTAGCTTATTTTCCCAAGCCATACAGCCAGTGCTATCGTACAAGCAGAAGATACTGATTTCGGTACTGGGAGAAAAACAATGAAGCGCGATGAGGTTTTAGCAATTGTCGCAGTTCATCGAAAGCAGTTGCAAGCAATGGGGGTAAAATCTTTAGAATTGTTTGGTTCGGTAGCACGGGATGAAGCTGGTCCAGATAGTGATGTAGACTTTTTGGTGGAGTTTGACCGTCCAGTGGGATTGTTTGATTTCAGTAAGGTACGGCTCTACTTAGAGGATGTTTTGGGGTGTTCGGTAGATATGGGAACACAAGATGCTTTGCGGGAACATTTAAGAGAACCTGTTCTTAAGGATGTGATTCGTGCCCTCTAGAGACTGGCGGCTTCGTATTTAGGATATTTTAGGCGATCGCGTTAGGTGATATCAAATTCGGTAACATTTGAGTGATAAAAAAACCGCAGAGACGCTGAGGACGCAGAGGGAGAGGAAGGAGAAATAATTCTGATACAAACGGATTTGATATGAGGGGAAAGAAAACGAACCGCCTTAGCGCAGCGTATCCGCAGGACATAGACGCCAAGAACGCCAAGGAAGGGAGGAGACAAGGAGAGAACTTTCCTGTACTTACCCCCTCATCCCCCTCATCTGCTCTGGTATCATATCCACTTGAAGACTTGTCATTGCGAACGGAGCGAAGCGGAGTGAAGCAATCTCAAGCCCTCGCGATTGCTTGGCTGCACTTCGTTGCGCTCGCAATGACATATCGTAAGTAGTTAGCCAGACGTGATATTACTGTAGCCCCAGCTGTTGCTTTAAGGCTTTTGGCACATTAAAAGCTGTCTCCAACCCTTGCACATTCTCCCATTTTGTATTTTCATCCCACTCGATGTCTCCGAAAGGTTCATTACTGAGGTCTGCGCCGCTGAGGTCTGCACGCCTGAGGTATGCGCCGCTGAGGTTTGCGGCGCTGAGGTATGCGTCGCTGAGGTCTACGCCGCTGAGGTATGCGTCGCTGAGGTTTGCGGCGCTGAGGTTTGCGTCGCTGAGGTATGCGCCGCCGAGGTCTGCGCGGCTGAGGTCTGCGCCGCTGAGGAATTGCCCAACTACATTCTTAAAATTTCCCAATTTAGTACAATCACTGTAGTTGATGATGCGAAGCAGTTGGTCTGTCCAACTATTTTTATCAGGTTGTCCAGATGGATAGAAGTGAATTTGTTGTTTGAGATCATCTCGCTGTTGAGCATATCGATGCAACTCCAAAAGCAAAATCATCACATTCAACCCTGCATAAATATCTACCTGGCGCTGACCGATCTGAATTCCGTGCTTTTGCAATTCTCGCGTCTTTTTCTGGGGTAAAGTTTCCTCCGGCGTGTCAATAAATTCCCCCTCGCACCAACGGCGATAAAAACTTTCTAACCTTTGAAACAACTGCACTGGTAAAAATTCCTTACTTGCTGTCAGCAGTCCCATCAGATATTCCACAATTTCTGGTGTGAGTCCACCGTAGCCAAGTAAATCATAAATTTGCTCGTGCAGTTTCTGCTCGTCAATGTTGAAAGTTTTTCGCCGTCTACCTGGTTCTGTCCATTCTTCCAAACTTTGTTTGAGTCGTTCAGCACAAAGAAATTCTCCAAAACTCTTGTGAAAAAACTCAACTCCACCGCTGGTGTGAGACTTGAGATAAAAAGCACTCAATGCTGTTTTCAGCGCTTCTTCTCCTAGTCCTTTTTCTGCTCTTTCAATTAATTGTTTCGCTTCGTCGTCTTGCTGTAAGCGTACTTTCACCATTTGCATGGAAGCACTTTCTCCCCCTGACTGCACGACACAAACTGCTGCTTCTGCTAACAGTCGCCGTAATGCTTCAGGGTTTTGTTTGGTCAGTTCATAATTTAAATCAGGGTAGCGGGAGTCTGAACGCTGTTTTGTCAGTACCCAATCTAATGCTTGTTCGTAAACTAAAATTTTCGCGGCTGTATCGGTGGCTTGCTCAAATTTGCTAATATCTAATTTGTCATCTCGATGCATAGCCGCCAACATATATAGCAAGAGTGGTTCTTTTGCTAACTCCTGAACTTGCTCTGGACAGCGGTTATTCTCTTGCAAAAACTGCTGAAATGCTGTACTTTTATCTGTGTTGAAATGCTTTCGCCAGTTAGTAAACCACTGGTTTTGCAATTTCTCATCCATCTCGGCAATTTCCACCCGTTCCAGATTTGCTGGTAGGCGGTCAATGCTATGCAAAGCCATTGCTCTGCCTGTAATTAAGATTCGATGTTTGCCGTTATAATCATATTGAAATGTCCCTACTTGTCTGAGAAATCTTTCGACACTTTGGTTATTGCTGCGTTCAATTCGTAACTCATCAAAGCCATCTAAAATAAACAAAAATCTTTTGTGAGCATCGGTAAGCCAGCCATCATCGCTTTGGGCGAAATCATACTTGATTCTTGAGCGCAAGATTTCTTCTAAACTCGGCTGAAATTCATCGATATCGCGCAGACGAATCAAAATTGGTGTCCACATCGGATGTAAATACTGCCGCACCCAATCAGCAAACATCCGACAAAATACACTTTTCCCTCTTCCAGGTCCACCTTGAATAAAGATGACTTGCTGTTTTTTCTTTTGCTCTATGAGAATAGTTTTAGCCCAAGTTTCTAAATTAAATTGCGCTGACTTATCATCGATCTTACCATTTTTATCAACATTTCTTGCCTTCAGCGGTACATAAATATCTCTAAAGGAAAAGGTTTCATTAAATACTGGTTCATCTGGTTTTGCAGCAATTTTTTCTTCTAGATACTGGTCGATGCTGTCGTTTTTTCGCAGTGCTTCTAGTCCACCGTTGCGATATAATTCTGCTAGTGGTTTTACGGAATCACCTGCTTGTAACAATGCGTCAAAAAAGTGACGAACGCTATTGCTGGCAACTAAGTTAGCAAATATCAGCGCTTGATCTTCCGTTGCTCCTATTTGTTGCAACTGTGCTGATAAGACTTGATTATATTCTTGCGCTAATTGTGAGTCAGGGAAAGAAACTATTGCTCGCCTCGTAGCTTTAGCATCTAATTCAAAATCACCAAGTTTTTTAAGTTGTTTTATTACTGCTTCAGTATGAGGTTTGCTATTCCAATCAGCTAATATACTTTGGTTTTGTGGTGAAGATATAATTTCCTTGAAACTTTCAAGATATGCTGCCTGACTGAGCAAAGTTACGCATTCTTCTAGGGTTGGTTCTTTGCGAGTAATGTGGCGATACAACTTGAGTATAGCTATGGCAATGGGCACAAAAGGTAAGCCTGCACCCACCACTTGCGCTGTTGGTGAACACAACACTTCCAAAAGAGAAGAAGACTGTTCTACCAGAGGTTTCAACAGTTCCAAGTTTTTACCTTGCTCTTGGAGAGTTTTTGCCCCTTCCAAAACTGCCTTGCCAGACTCAACTGTTGTCTCTAACGTCTCGGTTGAAAGTAATTCCCTAAAACTTCTCCAAATTTGCGATAAGCGCTTTCTCATGCGCTAACACCTGTATAATTACTGACAATACAAGTTATAACATAACGCAAATTTGATAGAACTTTTCTCGTTCCCTGGCAGAGCCAGGGAACGAGGAACAACGAGGAACAGGCTAAAAGCCCCCTTTTTAAGGGGGTTGGGGGATCTCTTCTCAATACTTTTTGGTTAAAGGGGAAGGGGTAAAGGCAAAGGGGAAATAGCTTAGTTTTCATCCCTTTTCCCTTTCACCTTTTCCCCAAAACCCAAGAGGTATTGGGTTGGGGGATCTCTTCTGCGTAAGTCCTATTTCAAATCAAAAATCCCTATCCAGCAATTCCCAGCACTTTCCTTAGCACCACTTGGTCTTCTGACTTGGCTTTGAGGCGACCATTTTCCAAATCTCGAATCCAACTTTGGCTTTTACCTGCCATTTTCGCCAATTCTCTTTGGGAAAGCTTGAGATTTTTCCTTGCTTGCAAAATCTGTTCGCCTAGCAGATACCCTGCTGTGGTTTTTGATTTTGTTCGATTTTTTGTTGTGCGCTGCTTTTTTTGAGATGTAGTGGTTTGTTGCTCCCAGTCTGGAGGGAGTGTAAATGACAGAATTCGGGCAGTCATCAGCATATTCCATTTGCCACGGGGAGCTGTATCCGTTAGGCTTGTCTTTCCGCTGCCGTCCTTAATCCAAAACTCTAAGGCATCATCTGGATCTTCAGGAATATCGACCAATTTCGCCCATAACGGTTGAATCGCTGCTGGGTATGTCACCGGGTCGAAAGCTGGTTTCATGCCATAGTGATTGAGGACTTCCAAATCGTTTTCAAAGGTTCGTAGCAGTCGCTTGCGTTCTTCTCGTTTTCTGCAAGCAAGCGTGACTTTCTCTTCACCGTAAGCAACACGCAGCAAGGTGGGAACTGTAATCCGCTGTTCTTTACCCATTTTAGTTTTGAACAGCAACCACAGCATCAGTCGCGCTGCTCCTTCGTGTTGCTGCCAAATACTCATCACAGTCGTTAACAGGGATTTCGGCAAGCTACCATATTGATAAAATGTGGTTTGTTCTTTGCATCCTTGTTTATTTAGGAAATACTGCGCCCATATACCGGCTTTGACTTTAAAAGTGAGTCCAACCAAATATTTGCACCCCAAGTCATCTTCTTGAAAGTGATGCTGAGTTTCTACTAAGTGCCACAAACGGCTTCCTTCCACTGAAAATCCCCTAATTCGACCTTGTTGGGGCCAATTAAGCGAGGTGATCAGCGAGCAAGTTTGCTGCACCAAGTTTTTCATTAAACTCAATTTAGTAGGTTTGCTCAAGTCTTTGCGTTTCTCTAGCCCTAAATATTTCTCAATTTGGCGATCGTCGATGGTGAAGACTTGCTCCCAAGGCTGATCTAAAGCTGTTGCATGAGCTGCAAAAATCAAATGCATACAAGTTGCTCTGATATCCAGCGTCTCAACAACTCCTAATTCTGTTGCGAGTTCCTTTGCATTGCTTGGTTCGGTGATGTGAAATGCGATCGCCCCTCGCCCGTGGTTCACTTGTCGGCTATAACACGCCTTTCCGTATTCATCAATTTCCCAAGGTAGTGAAGATCGCTGTGCGAGTACATTGCAAGCCTCCCAGATAGCAATTGCTGATGCAAATGGGTTGCTCTTACCGTTGGCAAATAAATCTGGGCTAGTAGCATCTCTGATATCAACTTTACATCTGCCTCTTTTCGCTTGCATGGGGATGGGCAAGTTAATGGGACAACTAGCTACACATTGGGGTTTGGAATAATAGCCTTCGCAGTTGTTACATAGACTTGGGTCGATCCAGTATTCATTGTTCTCTAATTTTATTGCACCAGTAGGACATTGGGGACGGCAGTTGTCACATCCAACGCAACTGTTGTTAGGAATTGTATAAGACATAAGGCTTTTTCCTACTTTAATCGTTGAGATGTCTGGCTCAAGTCTCCCTGGATGTGTCCTCTTCATTGACTACTCACTACTGACTCACTACCACATTATTTTTCCGACAATAAGAAATTTTGCTTGCCGTACTACTTAACCACATCCTTATTTGGTTCGTGTATCCCATTGGAAGCTATTTAAGGCTTGTAACCAGAGCCTAATTTTTAATATTTCTTACTATTTAATATTTCATAAATATTTATTTCGGTTTGTTACTAATGAGCTAAACATGAGCTTATGGAGCTTATATATCAGAAGTCATTCAATAACTTTTTCGGTAATGAGAAAAATGAAAACTTGTTATTGAATAACAAGTTTTCATTTTTTGTTTTTTTCAAAGCGTCTTCAAATTTTTAATAACTTGTCATAAGCTTTAATATGTGCTCATTATTACCAATTAGTAAAATTTCTCAATTTTTGATATTCAAACCCTTTAAAATAAATTTAAAAAAAACAATATCAAACCAAGCATAACTACTCTTCAACGCTTCATTTATAATCTGCTTGTATTTATCAAATACAAAGTGTTAAAAATAATACACTATTCCTCAAAAGGATGTCATTATGTATCTTTATAAACTCTGAAATAAAAATCAAAATATTTTTTGACATTAAATGTCATTATTTAAAAATAAATACTGCTTTTTGCAAATACAAGACTCATTTATCTGTATCTTTTTAAAATAAATCACAATAGTTTTAGGTTGCTCATTAAGTCATACTACTCAATAGATGCGATCTGAAAAAACCTATTTCTTAAGAAGACTAAGTTTCTCTAGATGCTACAGGTAAACCTGGTTTTAGAGAGAGCATCCCCTTTTTGTAAATTTGTGGTGTGGGAAAAGAGCAAGATTCTCATATTGCCTGTATTTTTGGACTTCTTCGGATGCTCCTGTTTTAGATAAAAGCCTTTTTTCTCTAGTTAAAACCGACAATATTAGTAAAGAATTGCATTTACACACAAAATGTTAAAAATCGCTGTTTATTGCTAGAGCAGGGAACTTTAATCAAAATCAAAATATAGTAAATAATCCATAAGATAAAAAAATAGATTATGTTAGGATGAGGGTAACAGTCAAACAGATGTGTAACGAGAGCAGAAGGTAACTTCATGGCAACGCTAACAGGATTAACATTTGGTGGTAAAACTTGGACACCCAAATTCGTTCAGGAAATTGACCAAGAAAAATGTATCGGCTGTGGTAGATGTTTTAAAATCTGCGGTCACAATGTACTGTTGTTGAAGGCAATGAACGAAGAAGGAGAATTTGTCGATGATGAGGATGATGATGAAATTGAAAAGAAAGTCATGACAGTTGCTAATCCAGATAACTGTGTGGGTTGTGAAGCTTGTGCCAAAATTTGTTCAAAGAACTGCTATACTCACTCCGCATTAAATAACTAGAGTTTTTGGGTTGTTCAGAAATAGGTTCAAAAGTTGTTGTTTAACCCTCCAGGTATCTCCTCCACAAGACGCGCCTTTGAACGCCACTTTGCCAAACTCCTAAACACAGACATTGGGCATACGACACAAAGCGCCAAGACGGCAAGTGGGTCACAAAAGTTTTAAATTTAGGTATCTAGAGAACAACTTTTCACTTTAGTAGTAAGGTCACGAGAGGGGAATATTTAAAGTTACAGGAACGTAAAAGTAAAAAGTTCACAGCAAACAAATCCGTCACTCTTAAAGTGTAAGCTATTAACAAATAAAAACTTGCTGCTTAGATAGGCTAAAGAATCACCAAGACTCTGATCGACCTCCTCTACAACTCAATTATCTTAAAGTGCAAAGCTCTTGTACTATGAGTTGAGAGATAGTTTTCCGTTTTTTGGGGGAATAAAAGGATTAAAAAATTTTAAAATTCCCCCGACTTTTCCCGAAAAAACATAGAAAATAAATTTGGTGAATCAGCTAATTGCGCCATGATGAGCATTAGTCATTAATTACTAGTCATTAAAACTAAAAAAATGATAAATGACAAGAAACACATGACTAAAGATGCTACTAGCAATTAGCTATGTAAGCAAGAGACACAACTACTCTGTTTTCTCGCTTAGCCATATATCAAGAGCACAGGATGCGGTGTACTGAGGTAAAACCCAGAAAATTACACCTTCAATGACGTTTTACCGACCAGGTCTTTATGCAACAAATTCCTGTTTCACTATGGACCCTACTTGCTGGGATAGTAATTACAATTTTCAGCATTTGGGTTGGACAAAATCACAGTCTACTACCGATACAAGCATCGGAACAAGCGCCTTTGGTAGACGGGTTTTTTGGCATTATGGTTTCTATTGCCACTGCTCTGTTTTTGGTGGTAGAAGGAACTATTGTGATTTTTTTGGTTAAGTTTCGTCACCGTCCGGGAGATGATACAGATGGCGTGCATGTTGAAGGCAACTTACCACTAGAAGTTTTTTGGACAGCTGTCCCATCTATTATCGTCCTCTGCTTAGGAATCTACAGCGTTGATGTTTTTAACCGCATGGGAGGGTTTGAAGTGGGGAGTCATCCTCATATGCCCCATTCCCCAGCTCATGTTGCCCAAATGCCAGGAAGTGCCATTGCTGCTACTCTAAGTGATGCCTCACTGGATGAGTCAGAAATCCCAACTCCTGCACCAATCCCTAAAATTGGTATTGGCGCAACTCCCACAGAGCTAGGTAAACCAGCCGATTTGGTTGTCAACGTCACCGGAATGCAGTTTGCTTGGCTGTTCGACTACCCCGAAAGTGGAGTGAATACTGGAGAATTACACGTTCCAGTTGGTGCTGACGTGCTACTCAACATTTCTGCAAAGGATGTGATTCACTCGTTTTGGGTGCCACAATTCCGGCTGAAGCAAGATGCCATTCCTGGTATTCCAACACAATTGCGATTTGTCGCCACCAAACCAGGTACATATCCAGTAGTTTGTACTGAACTTTGCGGCGGCTACCACGGCTCAATGAGAGCAGAGGTTGTTGTTGACACGCCTGAAGAGTTTGAAAGCTGGCTCTCTGAAAACCGTATTACTCAAAAGCAAGACATGCAAAAAGCGGTTGCGAGCAATCCGGCAGACTTATCCACATCAGATTTTCTTGCTCCCCACGCGCAAGAAATGGGAGTCACATCTGCAACTCTGGCTCAAATTCAAAAATAGCTGTAAGGAGTCACAAATCAGGAGTAAGAAGTCAGGAGTCAATAATTATTATTTTCCCCACCTTCCCACCTCCTCATCGCCCCATCAGCTTAAACGAGCAAACTAAATGTTTAGCAGCTTATGACCCAAGTAGAACTTCCACGTAACACTCCACCCGAAGACAATCGATCTGGTAATCAGACGGTTGTCCAAAAACATCCCAAGGCGTGGAAATGGTACGATTACTTCACATTCAATACTGACCACAAGGTTATTGGTCTCCAATACCTGGTTACGGCATTCGTGTTTTATCTCATCGGTGGACTCATGGCTGTTGTCATGCGTGCGGAACTTGCGACACCAGATGCAGATTTAATTGACCCTAACCTGTATAACGCCTTCATGACCAATCACGGGACGATCATGATTTTCTTATGGATCGTACCCAGTGCAATTGGTGGATTTGGTAACTATCTAGTGCCATTGATGATTGGTGCTAGGGATATGGCTTTTCCCAAGCTGAATGCGATCGCCTTTTGGTTAAACCCACCCGCTGGCTTACTGCTAGCAGCTAGCTTCATCTTCGGTGGCTCGCAATCTGGTTGGACAGCTTACCCACCCCTAAGCTTAGTCACAGCTAACACCGCTCAAAGCCTGTGGATACTTGCCATTGTCTTGGTAGGAACATCCTCAATTTTGGGTTCGCTGAACTTTGTCATCACCATCTGGAAGATGAAAGTTCCCAGTATGAAATGGGATCAATTGCCCTTGTTCTGCTGGGCAATTATGGCAACTTCCGTGCTAGCACTTCTCTCCACACCTGTGTTAGCAGCGGGGTTAGTGTTGCTGTTGTTTGACATCAATTTTGGGACATCGTTCTTTAAACCAGATGCAGGCGGTAACGTTGTTATTTACCAACACTTATTCTGGTTCTATTCCCATCCGGCAGTTTATCTGATGATTCTGCCTATCTTCGGCATCATGTCCGAGGTGATTCCGGTTCATGCTCGTAAGTCAATCTTTGGGTATAAGGCGATCGCCTATTCCAGTTTGGCAATCTGCGTCGTGGGTTTGTTCGTCTGGGTACACCACATGTTTACCAGCGGTACACCCGGTTGGATGCGGATGTTCTTCACTATCTCCACCCTAATTGTTGCCGTTCCCACTGGCGTCAAGATTTTCGGCTGGGTTGCTACCCTTTGGGGCGGTAAAATTCGCTTCACATCAGCTATGCTCTTCGCCCTTGGCTTGTTGTCGATGTTTGTCATGGGTGGCTTGAGTGGCGTGACAATGGGAACAGCCCCCTTTGATATGCACGTCCACGACACCTATTATGTGGTGGGGCACTTCCACTACGTCTTGTTTGGTGGTTCCGTGTTTGGTATCTACGCCGGAATCTATCACTGGTTCCCCAAAATGACCGGACGAATGGTAAATGAAACCTTAGGTCGTATTCACTTTATCCTCACCTTCATTGGCACAAATCTCACCTTCCTACCCATGCACGAGTTGGGTTTACAAGGAATGCCCCGACGAGTTGCAATGTATGATCCGCAATTTGTCAGCCTGAATCAGATTTGTACCATTGGTGCTTATGTCTTGGCAGCATCGGTGATTCCGTTTACCATCAACATTCTCTGGAGTTGGATTGCTGGAGCAAAAGCAGGTGATAATCCTTGGAATGCTCTGACTTTAGAATGGACAACCAGCTCACCACCACTGATTGAAAACTGGGAAGAATTGCCCGTCGTTACTCACGGTCCCTACGACTACGGTTTGAACACTCACAGTGCTCAAGTACAGCCATCTGCTGCTACTGAAGTCGGTGCTTAGTTAGTCATTTCATTCCCGCTCCCAACCGCCAGGAAAGAAATTTCCTGGCAGATCAGCTCTTGTTAAATCAGTCAACAGTGAACAATTGATAACTGATAACTGATAACTGGTAACTGGTAACTGATAACTGATAACTGATTGTTGAACACTTATTCACAGCGTAAACGATATGACTATAGCAACATCGACGAGTACAGAACATCATCACGAAGAACATCCAGATTTACGAGTCTTGGGGCTGTTAGTGTTCCTCGCCTCTGAATCTCTGATGTTTGGTGGATTTTTTGCCAGTTATTTATTCTTTCGAGGCATTACCGAAGTTTGGCCTCCAGAAGGAACCGAAGTAGAGTTATTGTTGCCTGCAATTAACACTATCATTCTGGTTTCCAGCAGTTTTGTGATTCACTTGGGTGATACAGCAATCAAAAAGAATGATGTCCAAGGTATGCAGAAGTGGTACAAAATCACCGCTATCATGGGCGCAATTTTCTTAGTCGGTCAGGTAATTGAGTATCTCAGTTTAGGATACGGCTTGACGACCAATGTCTTTTCCAACTGTTTTTACTTAATGACTGGATTCCACGGTTTGCACGTTCTTGTGGGAGTGTTATTAATTTTGGGTGTAGTATGGCGTTCCCGTCGTTCAGGTCACTATTCTGACACCAAACACACTGGCATTGCAATGGCAGAAATTTACTGGCACTTCGTAGACATCATTTGGATTATTCTCTTCACCCTACTGTACATTCTCACCAGGTTTTAAATTGAAAATCGGGAATAGGAAATTGGCAATACCTATTCCCCATACCTAAAGGAGAAGTCTTATGCAAGTTGATAGCGAAAAATTTTCATGGTTTGAGGTTCCAGAGGAGATCAAACAGTTATTGATGTTGGCTGCAGAACATTGGGAAAATACTTCCGAATCAGAAAATTATATTAACCAAGCTTTAGCAAAAACGCAAGACAGCACTGATGTTTTAGTGGCAGCATATAGATACTTTTTCTATAAAAACAACTATCACATGGCGTGGCAAACAGCAGTTAAAGTTATAGAAAAAGTTAAATTTTCAGAGCATTTACCTGATGATTGGCAGCAACTTAAGCAAATATTAATCACTCGTCAAGAAGAACAAAATATTAGATTATATCTAACTGCTTATGCAGCTTCTGGACTGGTCTTGGCAAAACTAGGAGATATAGAAAAAGCTAAAGAAATCAGCGCGAAAGTCAAGGAAGTAGATAAAAAAAATGAGTTTGGAGGAAGTATTGTACACAATATTTTGACACGTCCAGTCGAAGAAGATGAATAAATTCTGTAAGAATTCAGGAGTCAGGAGGAGCTAGCACTTGATGAGAGTCTCGCTCCGTAGGTGTCTGGTGAGTCCAGCGCTGCGGGAGGGTTTCCCTCCGCAGGCGACTGGCGAACCCGAAGGGCGTTCAGCAGTCATGACTACAGGAGAGTTTCCCTACCTAAGGGCTATTGAGATACCCAGAGGGAGGTTTCCTGCGTAGACGCTTTGCAACTTGCCGCAGGCATCAAAGCTTTTCAAGACGGATTTTGGATTCTAACTAATTAACCCAATCTAAAATCTAAAATCTCAAATCTCAAATCTAAAATTCGGTACCCCAATAGCTAGAATCGGTTGATTCATTCTGTATTCTGGATTCAGCGATTCTGAATTATTACTAAATAATAAGTTATCAAGTTTTAAGTTGATGCTCAATATATCATTGATTATACGGTCTAAAACATATGAAAGGAAGGGATTGGCTTGTTACTGAAGACGGACAGTATCAAACCTGTCAATCTGTCAGACCATGGGACTTACTCAGAGAGAATTATCGCTTTTATCGATTCCTGACTGAAGTAGAAGATGCTCTCAGTGATACTGAAGATCAAACCAGCCATCTTCCAGAAATTCGGATGCTAGTCAGGCGATTAATTGTTAACTCGTACTGGGTACAAAGTCGATATTTAGAGCCTTCTTCTAAAACGGGAGTCTCTGTTGTTCTTCTTTATGATGAGTTAGGTTTTCCATTTACTGTGCAAACGGTAACATTCGCACCAGGAACGTTATCAACAATTCACAATCATGGAACTTGGGGTGTTGTCGCTGTGTTAAAAGGAGAAGAAAAAAATACATTTTGGCAGCGAACACCTAACTCAGAATTTCACGATAAAATTGAACGAACAGGAGAATTAACTTTATTTCCAGGGGATATTATTAGCTTGACTCCTGATGCAATTCACAGCGTGGAGGCAGTAGGTTCTCAACCAACTGTAACCTTCAATATTTATGGTGAAACTCGTATGCAAGAGCGTTTTGAATTTGATACAGTGAGCCATACGGCGAAGAATTTTTAATCTTTTAATTTCTCTGCGTTTCTCTACAGTTCCAAATAGCCCCATACCGGATTGTTGCAAGAAATTAATTAATTAGGACGATATTATGGCAACAGTAATTTTCTATGAAAAACCAGGCTGTCAAGGTGGTATAAAGCAAAAAACTTTGCTCACAGCCGCCGGTCATCAAGTCATAGCATACAACATGCTCACTGAACCTTGGACTGCTGAACGTTTACGCTCATTTTTTGGCGATCGCCCTGTATCTGAATGGTTTAATCGTTCTGCTAAACGGGTAAAATCTGGTGAGATAGTTCCGGAAAATTTGGATGCCCAAACAGCCTTAATGCTGATGTTAAAAGAGCCACTATTAATTCGCCGTCCTTTGATGGAAGTGGGCGATCGCCGTGAAGTCGGCTTTGAGGTGGAAAAAATAGATGCTTGGATTGGCTTAATGCCCAAGGATGCAACTCTTAAAGACATTACTGAAAAACTGATGGATCAAGATTTGCAAACTTGTTCTCATAAGCCTGAACAAAAACATCAGCCAGGTTCGTGCAAGCACTAGATCACAACATTCGACCAATGCGCAAAAGTGTTTTTTGCACTCTTGTGGGAAAAGGTTAAAGCTTAAAGGGGAAAGGAAAAAACACAACCTTTCCCCCTTGCCGACAACTGCCACGAAGTCTATTTGCTGCTGAGATGGCTTGGGCGCATTGCATTTGAGCAATGCGCCCTTTTTGCTCTGGATCAAACTCTCTCTAAGATAAGATTATACATAATTCAAAAGAGTTATTTGTTAAAAACAATACTTTCTTTAAGATAAGGTTAAATACCATAAAATAAATATCGGTAAATTGATGGAAGATCAAAATCAAAAAGACAAAGACGACTTTCTTTACCCTCGTGGTCGCTATCATGGTCAATTTAAGCCCGAAAACTTAGTATTCAACGCCAATCTCCAACAATTCGCTCAAAAAATAGGCTATATCACGTCTTTAGAAACATCTGGCAAAATCTCTCCCTCTGATGCTTACAACCAGATTAAAGCGCTCTGGAAACAGTTAAAACGCAGCAAAAAACAACTTGGTATTGGAAATGAACCACCAAGTGAACCAGAATCACCAGATGTTACGTAAAATTTGATGAATCACATAACCATATCTTAATCAAAAAGACTTGACTTTAACGTACAACAAGCTTATTGAAACCCTTGTTGGATTTCCTCTGCAACCCGCTTAAGCCGACGCAGTTGAGATTGCATGTCTTCTTTTGTCCAATTTTGGGCAAAGGTTTTGAAACCCCAACTGACAAGAGGGTTGGGAATCTGGAACTCAAAGCGGTTAACTAGACATGTTCCTTTGTCTAGGGGTTGACACTCCCAGCGATCGCGTCCTTTAAAAAAACCCTGGAACTCCCACACAACCAAACCGGGCTGTCTTTCCACTACTGTGCTATCCAATGTCGGCTTTATGACTGGTATTTGAATCACAAACCGACTTTTGCTACCAACATTGGTACTCCACACACCAACAGGTTCGCAACGCAAGACGGGATTGAGCCAGCGATGCATAAGAGTATTTTCGGTAATGCAGCGTTCCACAGTTGTGGCTGTGGCGTTAATTTGAATTGACTGTTCAAAGACTTGAGACATTCCACATCTTTTTTGGTATGGCTGCATTTAGAGTAACGCGAAATTCCGCACTGCCAACGGATTTGTTAAAGTATGGTAACTCAGTAGAGTGTTACTGTGTATATGGTATAAATACTCTATTGTTTCAGAAAATAAAAAAAAAGTATCAAAGTCAAAAAATTACTCTTGATATTCATTTTTTTGTAGAACTTTGCTGGTAAATTTATAGACAAAACACTGATAATTTACGCAAGCGTAGGATTATCAGGACAATTCACATCAGAAGCATCTAGGTGTTTTCTGCAATAACACTCAACTTTAATTCTGAACAACCATGAACACAACTTGGCAAGACATAACCCAGGTGATGGAAGTTGGTTTATCAATGAGGGTGCAATATTTCTCAGAACAATTATTAGCACAATCGCCAACCTTGCCATCGGAACGACCCGATACGGTCACTTACCTGCAAGGAACTCTACAACAGGTACTTAATTTTATGCCCCGTTTGCTGGGAGCAGTGCTAATTTTGTTAGTTGGCTGGCTGATTGCTGCTATTGTATCTGCTGTAGTACGCTCCGTCCTCAAACGCACCAATATAGATAACCGCATTGCTTCGGGAATAGCGGGTGGCAGGGATGTTCCTCAAGTAGAGGGAATTATCTCCAGCATAGTCTTCTGGAGCATCCTACTTATAACAATAGTTGCCGTTTTAGATACGTTACAACTTAGGGTTGCTTCTCAGCCACTCAACAGTTTTCTCAATCAAATAGGTGACTTCTTACCCAGACTAGTGAGTGCTGCGGTTATCTTAGGAGTCGCCTGGATAGTGGCTAGTCTAGTCAAACTGATAACCATACGCGCACTACAAGCGTTGCGGATAGACGAACGATTAAATCCACCACAAGACGATAGGCTAAATCTCAATAGCTTGTCTATCAGTGAGACGATTGGCAATGCTCTGTATTGGTTTATCTTTTTAGTCTTTCTCATCCCGTTGCTTGAGAATTTAGGGTTAACCCAAGCATTAACACCAGTAGAATCTCTTGTCACACAGATTATCTCAATTATACCCAATATTTTGGGTGCAACGTTAATTGCTGTGATTGGCTGGTTTGTGGCTAACATCGTGCGTCGAATTGTCACAAACTTACTGGGGACAACGGGAATTGACAATTTGGGAAATCGTTTTGGATTGAGTGGAGCTTCAGGAACGCAATCCCTATCGATGATTATCGGTACAATTGTTTATGTCTTGATTTTGATTCCTGTCGCAATTGCAGCACTCAATCAACTGCAAATTGCAGCGATTTCCGTACCGGCAATCTCAATGCTGCAACAGATTCTCAATGTACTACCGAGTATCTTTACAGCAATCGCTATTTTGATTATTGCCTATTTTGTTGGGCGGTTTGTATCAGAGTTAGTGACAAATATCCTCACAAGTATAGGATTTAACAACATTTTTTCTGTTCTCGGTCTGCCATCACCCACCAGACGAGTCGTCATTCCACAAGAACCAACAGCACCTGGAGTAAACCGCACCCCGTCGGAAATCGTCGGCATTATCGTTCTTGTCGGTATTATGCTGTTTGCAACTTTGGCAGCAGTTAATATCCTGAACATTCCAGCGCTCACAGTATTGGTGAGTGGTATTGTGGTAGTGTTGGGGCGGATTTTAGCCGGATTGGTCGTATTCGCTATCGGTTTGTTTCTGGCAAATCTTGCTTTCAGCATTATTACCAGTTCTGGCAATCGCCAAGCACGGATTTTGGGACAACTCACCCGGATTGCGATTATTGCCTTTGTATCTGCAATGGCACTACAACAGATTGGTGTTGCTAGTGATATTGTAAATTTGGCTTTTGGACTTTTACTGGGAGCGATCGCCGTTGCAATTGCATTATCGTTTGGTTTAGGTGCTCGCGATATTGCCAGAACACAAGTCCAAGAATGGCTTGACTCCTTCAAAGGAAGAAATTAACTAATTGCTTGCTCTGAAGACGGACGATAACCTCTGCGGCGTTACATATTAACCCGTAAATCTTGTCAAGAGCCAAGAGTTATTCTTCACTAGAGAGTTCTTGGCTCTTGAGTACCTTAAGACAAAACGTCCAATCTGAGGTGTTTTCACCGATTTGTCGCAAATAATGTGTAAATTTTTATGAGTTTGCAAATTATAAACAACAATCTAAAGGTATAATTCTAGAGAAAAACAAAAAATAAGGGAAACAAACAACAAATCTAGAAACAGCGAAATATAAAAAGAAGTAGGATTTCACGAATCGTTGGAACTATAAAAAAGGTTTTGCAGCAAACAAGCAGCTTTTTCTTGACTAAGAATCACAGAATGCAAAAATAGCTGCTATTTTCAGAAAACATTTCGGGAATCACCCTTGATTGGGTTGTAGTAAGCATTGAGACTAAGACTTGGCTGAGCATAAACTGTAAGACCATGAGTAGGAGAAGATAGAACCGTGGGTAGACAGTGCCTTATAGTACTGGCTCCTCTACAGGTAACTGGCGTTGAGGTTACATCCCTTGTAGCGACTGGCGTCGAGCTTTTCTCCTATAGGCTCCTATCCGTACAATCTTAAAGGGTGGTTTCCGGCTAAAAGTCTGCGACTAGAAGTTGGAAAAGTTTTCAAGTGTTTAGTTAAAACTGATCTACTTATGCTTAATCAAAATCGTCAAAAAGCCCCAATCACCAAGAGCCAGTTCAAGAAATTAGCTTGTGCCGCAGGAATTGCTGGTGTCACTACCCTGATCAGTGTTCCTGTGTTAGCCAAATTCTATCCTCCTATGGCTCTTTTTCAGCCTTCAGCTCATCGCAGCTATCCCTACCGCAACTCTGAAAAAAGCATTGCTGATACACTTGCTGAAAATAAGAAATTTGCCAATCTTTATGATGGCTTGAAACAAGCAGGTCTTGTGGATGAATTAAAGAAAGGTAATTACACAATCTTTGCTCCAACCAATCAAGCCTTTAATGCTTTACCTAAAAAAGACTTTGAGCGATATAGCCAGCCACAAAATCTGACCAGAGTGCTGAAGTATCATTTAGTTGCTAGTAATATTACTGGTCAAGACCAAGATCTAAATGGTAAATTAGTCACAACTGTTGAAGGTGACCAAATCAAAATAACTGTTGACCCAGAAGGCACAGTCAAGCTGAATAATGCGATTGGTAAGCATCCCTCTATCAAAGCAAGCAATGGTGTGATTATTGAAGTTGACAAGGTACTTATGCCCCCTGGGTTGTAAAACACTACTTCTATGGGTGGGCGATAAGCCAGAGGACTTCGGCGTGAGCGCTACAACGACCGGCTCAGCACAAGTCAGTCGAACGCTTGACGCGTAGCGTCAAGCGTTGGCGGCGCCTTCTGCATCCTCCGTATATGCCCGAAAAGTTGCAGCCTCCCTTTATCACAGCAAAATTGACACCAATGGGCACAGCATGCTGTGCCCATTGGCGTGTGTCGTTTATTGCCAATTCCCCACTAGTACAAATGGTGCCCAGAAATGGGGGTGAGTGTAATCCTGATTTTTGAGAGCCAGTTGATTTTTGAGAGCCAATTGTGCTTGTTGCAAGGCTTGTGCTTTATTTGCGTTTGTCTTCAACTGACGATAAAATTCACCCATGACTTGAGCAGTACTTTTATCTTCTACAGACCACAGTGTCGCCAGTGTACTGCGTGCTCCAGAACGCACCGCAACTCCAGCCAATCCTAAAGCAGCTCGATCATCTCCACTAGCTGTCTGGCAAGCACTGAGAACCAATAATTCGATTGGTGTCCTTTGGTACTGAGTGTTGTCTCGCAGTAAGCCACCCAACTCTTTAACATTGATGCGGCGATCCCAAGCGAGGATAAAGGTCTTGTCAACATCTGAACTAAACTGACCATGAGTGGCTAGATGGACTATGGGGGGAACACGAGATGCAGCAGTCTGTTTTTGAATCTCGGCGGTAGTAAATTTTTCGTTGAGGAGTTCCTTAGATGAAACTCCAAATTTTTCAATTTGTTCCAGTTCCGTTTTTACGTTACTTAATTCTCTAAAAGTCTCATTTGGGGGGTTTTTGCTGAGTCCGGCTGTTAAAGCTCTCAAACCAACCTTTGAAATTGGTTTTGGATTCACTAGCTGCAAACCAGGTGTTACAGCAATGGCATACTTTTCTAGTAGATACTGCTTGCCATCGTTAAGAATACCCATAGGGATATTCCGCAAGTCTTTATCCAGTACAAAAGCCAAAGTCTTGACTTTACTGTTTGCTAACTCTTTTTTTAATGGTTGAATGATCCAATTATACAATTGTTGGTATTCAGGCAAATAGTCTTTGACTTGACTGTCAAAACTGACAAGAGAACGCTGCACTTTGTCTACAACTTGCTTAAGTTCTCCTGGACGAAGACGATCTGTATGAAGGGTTAAAGGTTGATCTGGTAGGCTCAGAATAACGTCTAACCGGTCTTCCAAAGCAATTGTATAGATAACTGCTGCTGTTTTATCTATATCATCAATCTTTTGGGCTTTTGCCTCTACGCAGGATTCTCGGAAAAAGTTGTTTAATTCAGCTAATTGTAGAGATTCAATAACGGTACGAGCTTGATCTATGTATCCTTCAGGTTTGTTCTGTTTTTCAGTTTGTTTTAATGAATCTGCCTCTTTTGTTCCTGCTTGTTTTAAGGAATCTACGTATCTTAAATCTAACTCAACCAACTCTCGATAAACTGGTTCGACATTGTTCCGAAAAGAAAACTGTACTTCTGGGTTGATTGCTACTAACTCACTGCGTAGTGACTGAAGGGCATTATATGCTTTGGTGTAAGCGGCGATCGCATCCTTAATATCTCCTTGATCTCTACGTATCCGCCCCAACTGCCAGAAATACTGGTAAGCTATGTCTGGTGTTGAAAAACTGGAAGCTAAACTCAGAGCTTGTTTTGTTAATTCTTCTGCCTTGGGTAAATTTTGTGTAGATCCAGTCAGTTCGTACAGTCTGCCACGATTTCCCAAAGCATAAGCCTCGGCTCTTTTGTCTGCTAAAGTTCTAGCTTGTTCTGCAGCTTTCACCAATATCCTATCAATGTCGTTAAAAGTTGGAAGTTTGGAATTAGCTTGGAGTACGAATTGTTTTTGTTGAGCTAATAATTCGATAAAATTCTGAGCAAAGTTGATTTGAAGGTACACTCCTGTGCGGCTAGCAGACAAGTTACTCAGTTGAGGATTGAGCGTCTCCCATAATTGTTCTGCTTGTGATATTACATCTTGAATCTCTGATTCTGGCAACTTCTCCGACTCTTGTGATTCTGAGGATTTTTTTGGTTTCAACTGGCTTAACCACAGGCTCAGTTGATTTAGTTGTGCTTGTTGTCGCGCAGTTGGCGATGGAGACAGCTTGACGACTTCAGTGTAAGAAAAAAGTGCTTTTCGTTGAGATTCCTCTCGTGTGCGCCGAACTTCATCGACATCGACTTCACCTAAGTCACGTGCTGTATTGCCCAAACTCAGATAAACAGCAGCTTGCTCTTGGGGATCATTTAATTTTTTAGCTTGGTTCAAACTTGCTTCCAAAATCATTTGAGACTGCTTTAATTGACCAATGAATCGCTGTAGTTCTCCGAGACTTCGCAATCCCACAACTTTGTATAGAGAAGGACGTTGAAGTTCAATGACTTGAAGTTTTTTAGTGAGTTGATCCTGAGTTAATTGACCTAACTGGTCACAGCTTTTTACCCCGAGTTCTTGATTGAAAACTTCTAATAAAGTACTACAAGCACGAGGATAAAGACCCAAATCTTGCATCGCTTGAGCTTGATTTATCTTGCTTTGTGCTAATTTTTCTGGATCATTCGCTCTTGCATAAATTTTAGTTGCTTCTTGCCAAGAGTTGAGAGCATCTGTTGTTTGACCTAATTCTCTTTGCAAAGACCCCTGAATCTCCAAGCTTTGAGCCAAAACTTTTAATTCTTGTTTTCCTTGTAATGGTGTTTTCAAAAGTGCCAAACTGTCTTCAATTGCCTTTTCTGCTTGTTTCCACTGTCCCAGTTGTTGATAGCTCAAAGAAAGATTGCTCAACGCCATTGCTTGATTTAATCTATCTTTTCTAGCAGCAAAAATACTCGCTGTTTGTTTCCAAGCCGATGCTGCTTCGGCGAATCTTCCACTCTGATAGAATTGAGTTGCTTTGTTCGCTAACTGTTCAACATCATATGGAGATTGGACAATCGAGGTTGGTGAGGTTGGCGAAGAAACTTTAGCCCCAACAACAGGCGATATTCCTGAGAGGATAAATAATAAGGCTGCCAGGACAAGCGATTGCGCTCGGCGCATACTACGTGAACGCTTTTTATATATTCTTTTGGATAAATTTCGTATCTTTCTGAGTAGATATTTTTGAAAAATCATATTTGGCTCCTTCTGTCAAGAATATATAATGATTACTAATTCCTAGGTTCCGTCAACAGACACATGCCTCAACGTACAGCACAACGACTAGCAGGTATTAGTTGCTAAGTTGTGAGCAGTTTTAGAAAATATTGAAGAATTCACCAAGTCAGAATGGGCTGCGCTTTTGCACTCTACAGGAGTCAGCAATCCTTTAATGGGGGATTGGGATCCGTCAGTGTCTTGTTAACCACGTTCATCAAAGATTTAGTGAGGGACTTAAACCCTAATACAGTTGCTGTTAGCGGTATTTAAGATCCCCCAACCACACGCTTGTGCTACAAGTCGGGAAACCCGCTGTTAGCACCTGGCTCCCCTTAAAAAGCTTGCTCAGTTCCCTCCTTTTTAAGGAGGGCTAGGGAGGATCAACTCTTAACAGCAAGCGTATTGACTTAAACCCCCTTATTTAGATCTTGCACCTTGACTTTAGTACCTCTTGAACTTAACGTTCAGGGCTGCATAGCCAAAGTCCGTAAAAACGGACCCAAAGATTGACCAAGTCCGTTTTTATGGACTTGAACTTTGAGCCAAGAAATTTATTTCTTCGCGGACAAGAATTATGCTGCAAGAATGGTATGAGTATTGTACGTTTAATTTGGTTGTTTTACTTGTGAAGAATTTTATCTGTCTGCAGCACAACTATTCGCAGGTGTTTGCGGTTGACGTTGTGGGCCAGTTTTGGTGGGATCATATGCTACCAGCACCACCTGACCTTTTTCGTTATATATCCAACCTTGAGCAGGTATTATGCGTTTGACAGGTGGACTGGTAGATCGTTGCGTGTAAGTTGCAGTTGTTGAACTTACCGTACTGGCAATCGGCTCAATTAAATCAACACGCACATTGTCACTACTGAGGATTTTACTAGGATCAGCTGGCAATCCGCCACGCCCTGTTATGACGAAGCTGCTACCAAAACCTTTGGAACAGGGATTTTGGGCAATCTGCTGTCCGGGGTCGATTACAGTTTCTGTCAATTCAAACAATCCTTCACTAGGATCAATCTCAGGTGTGTTAAATTGCACAGTACCACTATACTGTGGGCCGCGTTCGGAAGTCGCACTAATCACGCTGTCTGGAGAAAGAAATCTATTACCTTTAGTTGTAATGCTTACCTTCCCTCCATAACCTTGTTGGGCATTGGCTGTGATTTTGCTATTTTCCAAGGCAACTAAGTTGTCAGTGTTGATGGTAATATTGCCTCCATCAGCATTGTTTGTGGCATTTGTGGTGATGTTACTGTTGCGGCGCAAGATAACGTCGTCAGAATTCAGGATAATGTTGCCCTGTCCTGCTGTAGTGTTAGCGTTAATAGATGCTCGGTTGTCCAGTTTGATGGAGTTAGCCGTAACTGTTAGCAAGCCTGCACTTCCTCCTCCTGAACTACTAACATTAATTTGTCCGTCGTTAGTCAAGTCAACAGCACTGGCATTAATATTTATATTGCCGCCTCTAAACTTGCCTTCTGTTGTTGCTGTGACAGCACCCTTCTCTGATACACGTAAGTTACGACTATTAATAGTGATATCACCAGCATTACCTCCGGCAAGTCGCTTACTAGTCGTCGTCACGATACTATTTTTAAAGTCGCCAGAGCGATCGCTCTTCGATATCTGTGGATCACTCCCTGAAATTTCTACTTGATTAGTACCATTAACCAGAATCCTACCAGATTTACCGCCGTTGAAGGATCTAGATGATACTTCTGTCCCAGCAGTTATGAAAACAGATTGCCCGCGAATTTTTATTTCACCTGCATCACCTAGTGCTGGGTTGGTTGTCCTTCCACCTGCACTTCCAACAGCTGTATTGACCAAAGTATGTTGTAAGGAGACAGAACCGGAGGATTCTATTGCGATGCTGCCGGAAACTCCTAGTGCAAAGGCTTGACTAACCAAAGAGCTATTGTTTTTTGTAGACACAAACTCATTGCCTTGCAATGATATACTCCCGCCATTTCCTCTAAAGCTGCTGGCAATCAAAAAAGCATTATCTAAAGAGAGAGAATAATTCGCTTTGAGTGATATATCACCGCTTTGTCCCAGACCATTGTAGGTGGAGATAACTCTATCATCGGGCTTTTGATCCTGCCCAGTTAAAGAAATCGAACCTGTGGCTTCCAGTGATATGTTTCCAGCACGTCCCTGTCCCTGTTTCTGTCCCCGTTCCTGTCCGCCTGGACCAGTATCTAATGCAGCAGCAAGAGCAGAAGTTGTTGGAGTACTAGCCTTATTCGTGATCGAAATTTCACCAGCTTTTATATTGATGTTACCTGCATTGCCAGTAGCACCTTCATCTACAATATTAGTCACTCGGCTGGGATAGTTAATAGTCACTTTCCCAATCGCATTGAGTGTAATGTCTCCTCGTGGTGAGTTATCTGCTGTTAATCCTTTGCCAACGCCAGCAGAAATATTTCCTCCCAAAAGGTCTATATTTCGCGCATTCAGGACGACACTGCCTGCTCCTGTTGCGCGTACATCAACAGTTGCACCATTTGTCAGCGATATATCACCGAATTGCACTCCCACAGGAAAACTCAAGCTTCCATTACTACTCAACCCAACTATTCCAGGAGCAGATAATCCTGCGATCTCAACTCTTCCTCCTGCTGCTGTGATTGCACCACCATTTAAACTGACGTTACCACCTACGAGTGCGAAGGAGTTTCCTTGAGGAACACTAAGAACAGCAGATTGACTAGTGATATTTTGGGGATTATCGCGATACCTCAATCCAATTGGAACATTTATAGTTAACAATGGCGGTGCTTGGGGATCTGTTGCACTAAACTCAAACCCATTATCAAACAGAAAACTATTCGCCGTACTCCCCAAAAAGGAACCACCGATATTTAAGCTGGCATTTGGTCCAAAAATAATTCCTGCAGGATTGAGTAAAAATAAGTTCGCTCTGCCGAGTGTCCTAATCAAACCATCAATATTAGAAACAGAACCACCTGTGACTCGGCTGAGAATATTCAGCACATCAGCTGCATTATTAAAGTTAGCCGAACCACCAGTGGGTACAGAAAACTCTTTAAAGCTGTGAAAAAGGTTTCCTCCTCTTCTAGTTCCATCATTGATGTTGAAATTTTTGCCATCAGGAGTGGTAACTGTGGTGGATACAGTTCCATCAGCAGAGACTTGCGCAACTGCAATACTCATAGGCACAAGACTGCCTATAGTGCATAGAGGTACAGTCAGTAAAGACAGCAAATAGATTTTGTTTACGTTGTGCAATCGCCCCAAAGGGGTGGCTTCTCTGAAGCATCGCCTAAATTTTTTCATACGAGTATGCATTTTTTCTAAAGATTTTTTACATTGACTCTTATCAGTCACAGCTTAGCTTTGACCAAAACGCGCGGGTGTAAGGAGAAAGAAAAAACGATATTTTTGTACAACAAAGCCCCTGAACCACCAAAGGTGTCAAGCGCCCCACTGATTTATTTTTTACACCCCCCGCCCTTTCAGGGAAGTCAAAAGTCAAAAATCAAAAGTAAAAAGTCTTAATTTTGACTTTTTACTTGATACTTTTGACTTGTTTTGCCCTTGCACCCTAACTTCAAGATGCATTTACAGCAGTTAATTTATTGGGTGGGTACTGTCTTATCGATGAAAATGGCAAATGTCAGGTAAGCACTGCCTACCCGAAATTAGATTTGCCAAAAGACTCATCACATAGAGAGCAAGTGGCAAAAGATTGTATTAATTTTAAGTATTTTACGTTGAATTTGGTTGTTCTAGTTGTAAAGAATTTTATCTGACAGCTGCACAGTTACTAGTAGGTGCTGGCTGCTGACGCTGTGGACCAGTTTTGGTTGGATCATAAGCTACCAAAACCACTTGACCTTTTTCGTTATATATCCAGCCTTGGGCTGGTACTATGCGCTTGACAGTTGGCTGTTGAGATGGTTGCTTTTGTGTTGCAGTTGTTGAACTTACCTTACTGGGGACAGGTTCAACTAAATCAACGCGCACATTGTCACTACTGAGGATTTTATTGGGGTCAGTTGGCAATCCGCCACGTCCGGTGATGGTGAAAGTACTACCAAAACCTTTGATACACGGATTTTGGGCTACCTGCTGTGCGGGGTCGATGACAGTTTCTGTCAATTCAAATAACCCTTGAGTGGGGTCAGTTTCGAGCGTGTTAATATTTACCGTTCCTTGTAAGCCAAATTGAGAGCGAGTATCAATGTCGTTAGTTCCATTTCCTTCAATTGCTGCACGTTCAGCTATACCAAAAAGACCGAGACTTCTGATTGTAATAGTGCCTCCTTGACCAGAAGAAGCACGGGCAATAATGTCACTATCTTGTCCAGGAGTTGTGAGAATAAAACCTTTAGCAACATTAATGTTTATGTTGCCTCCATCAGCACTACCTGTAGCGTCTGCCACAATATCGCTATTGCGGCGTAGGATTAAGTCACGAGCATTTAGACTAATGTTACCCTTGCCTCCTCTAGTTTCAGCACGAATAGATCCTTGGTTGTCTAGTAGGATGTCTTTAGGGGTTGTAACTGTAATGTTGCCTGCTGCACCATTACCGGAATTACTGGTAGAGATTGTACCGCCATTACTTAGAGAGAGCGATCGCGCACTGATGTTAACTCCCCCAGCATTACCCACGCCTGATGATTCAACAGTGCTATAAAATCCACTTTTGTTTCCGTTCGTCGTATTCCGACCATCTGCGGAGACATTGCCAGTTGCATGAACGGTGACACTCCCACCATTTCCCTTTCTGGAGGCACTGGCTAAGACTTGTGAGCCATTGGTTAGGTAAAAATTATTGGCTTTGATTTGGATATTACCTCCATTACCAGTGCCGAGGTTGTTCGTCCTCACATCTGTTGCGTTGAGATCAAACTTATCTGCGACTGTAATCTTGATTTCTCCAGCGTTACCTGTGCCACTTTCTTGCGTATTGCTAGAGACTTGTGAGCGTTCCAGTAGAAAAGAACCTGCGGTAATGTTGATTTTTCCAGCCTCACCAATACCCGCAGTACTTGTTTCTATACCTGCAAATTTCGGCAATTCCAAAGTACCTGCGACAGTGATGTTGATTTCTCCAGCCTTACCTGTGCTATTTGCCTGCGCTTTGCTATTAACACCTGCACCTTCAAGCCGAAAAGAATTTGCATTGATGTTGATTTTTCCAGCGTCACCTTTGCCAGAGGTGTCGGTAGTTATACCTGAGGTGTTGTAGATTGTCAGAGAGTCTGCGACGTTAATGTTGATTTCTCCACCCTCACCTGTGCTATTTTCCCCCATCTTGCTACTAACACCCTCTCCACCTTCAAGCCGAAAAGAACCTGCAGTAATATTAATTTTTCCAGCGTTACCTGTACTATTTCCCGTCGTACTGCTAGAGACTCCTGAGCGTTCCAGTAGAAAAGAACCTGCACGAATGTTGATTTTTCCAGCCTCACCTTTACCCGCAGTGGTTGTAGATATACCTGCACTTTGCGGTAGTTCCAAAGTACCTGCGACAGTGATGTTGATTTCTCCAGCCTTACCTGTGCTAGTAGAATTCACCGCCTCGCTAAGAACACCTCCATTTTCAAGCCGAAAAGAATTTGCATTGATATTAATTTTTCCAGCGTCACCCGTAAAATAAGTGTTAGTACTTATAGTTATTCCTTTGATCGTAAGAGAGTCTGCAACATTAAAGTTGATTTCTCCACCTTGACCAGTGTATAGCGCACGACTAAAGACACCCGATCTGTCTATCTGCAAAGAATTTGCATTGATGTTAATGTTGCCAGCATTACCCGCGCCACCGGAGTCGGTTTGTATACCTCCGGTGGTAATCGCCATCGGACCATTGACAGTAACATTGATGTCTCCGGCTTTACCACTGCTATTTCCTGTCGTTATGCTCAGGAGCGACGATCCGCCTTTCATCTCCAAAGAATTTGCACGAATTTTGATGTTTCCAGCATTACCCTTATTGTCCTGTGTCTGAATGCTTACACTACTGCTATTCTCAAAGTTGATCTTGTTGGCTTCCAGTTTAATTTGTCCGCCGTTCCCGGAACCGAAGGTGTTAGAGAGGAGGCTGGAGCGATTGAAAGCTATAGAGTCACCAACAATGCTAATTTCTCCCCCATTTTTATCCCCAAGGGTATCAGATAATAGAATTGAGTCAGAGGTGAAATTGATGTTCCTCCCGAGTATGGCAATAGAACCGCTGCCGTCTCCAGTGACATTCACGAACGATTTGTTAGAAAACTCGATGTCTCGAAAATTGGGGGTGCCTTGATAAGCAAGTGAAAAACCTTCAGATTGTGCTGGGACGAGATTTACAATTTGATTGCTATCAAAACTACCGATTTCAATACGTCCGCCTTCGGATCTGAGTACACCACCTTCAACAGAAACATTTCCTCCTACCAGTGCTAAAGTTTTTCCGAGTTCGACTTGTAATCCTGTAACATTCGAGTTTAGTTTGGGACGGTTTCCTGGCTTAACCTCAGAAACAAGTCCGCTCCCTGTCACTGGTCCTCGTACCTCAATTGCTCCAGGATTATTCCGAAATCCCAACCCAATCGGAACATTTATAGTTAACAATGGAGGTGCTTGTGGATCAGTCGCACTAAACTCAAAATTATTGTCAAATAGAAAACTATTCGCCGTACTCCCCAAAAACGAACCACCAATTCTTAAGCTGGCATTTGGTCCAAAAATAATCCCGGCGGGATTGAGTAAAAACACGTTCGCCTTGCCGAGTGCTGTAATCGCACCATTAATATTAGAAACAGAACCACCTGTGACTCGACTAATAATATTTTGCACATCAAGTGCATTGTTGAAATTAGCCGAGCCACCTGTGGGTACAGAAAATTCTTTGAAGCTGTGAAAAAGGTTTCCTCCTCTTCTTGTCCCGTCATTGATGTTGAAATTTTTGCCGTCAGGAGTAGTGACGGTGGTGGATACAGTTCCATCAGGAGTTACTTGTTGAGTCACTTGTTGTGCTGTGGCTGTATCTAGAAAAGTTAAACTCCCTATGGCGCATAGGGGTAAGGTGAATAAAATTAGTGGATGCCAACCCTGTTTGATCATGATTTCCAAATGTAAATTTTACTTACGCTTTCTGAGGCAGCGCTTGACAAATCTCACCTATTATAATAAAGACCACTGTATAATTGTTTAAAGTACTATCTTCAGGAGTACAGCATGGTGTACTTCTACCATGTCATAATTATCCTTCTAAAAAGGACTGTAATTGATTGAAAAATATAAACCTTGCTCTTGCAACGTTCGATCCCTAGAATTCACATCAGTTAGCGGGATACCGTAGTCAATGCGAGCATCCAATTTATCATCCATCTGCCATCGCAAACCCAAACCCACACCAATCAAAGTATTGGGATCAAGATCTGGATTCGGACGACCTCTGATGGAATTATTCCAGCCAACGCCAAAATCAACAAAGGGTATGAGTTGTAGAACTCCTTTGACTTCTTCTACCCGCAGAATAGGAAACCTCACTTCTGCAGAAGCAAAAAAGCCGTTATCTACCAAAAACTCATCTTGCCTATAACCCCGGACGCTTTGTATACCACCGACGCTAATTTGCTCTAAGGGTACTAAGGCTCTTGTTGCTAATTGTATATCAGAACGTAACACCAGTAAGGTGTCTCGTGCTAATTGTCGTATATACTGTCCTTGTCCACGCCAGGAGAAAAACCGACTATCAGGAGTTGTGCCATTAACAGTGGCGTCAAAAAACCCTACTCCCAGACTAAATTGAGAGCGAAAACCAAAGACTTGTTGGGAATTGCGCTGTGTATATTCCTGAACAAATCGCAGTGCTGAGATGCGGGTTTCTCCATTGTTGTCAGCTCCTAAATTCTGGAAGACATCACCTCTTCCCAAAAGTGTCGTCTTACTTTCCTCTCTAGAAAAAGTTAAACCCAGCGCCAATTCCTGAGTTGGAGATTGGAAGATTGGCTGACGAAAACCAACGTCAATGTAAAAAGAGTCACCTATAATATCAATGCGGTCAAATGGTGGCTCAACGATGGTGGTGTCTGTAAATCCACCTGCCACATTCAATGTGCCATTGCGAGGATTCACTGGCAGAGCATAGCTGAGATCCAGGGCATTACTTCCATCAGTATTAGTGTATGTTGCACCAAAGCTGTCGCCCAAGCCGAAGACATTGCCTTCAAAGATACGGAGACCTCGTCGGAAACTACCGACACTAGGAGCACGACCATTATCAACAAATAATTCTGTCCTAAACGAGTCTGCTTCTACGATCCTGACTTCCACTAAATTCTGGTCTGAACGTGATCCCGTAGACAATTCAGCAGAAATATTTTTAATCAAAGGGTTAAGCTGTAACAGTTGCAGTGCTTCTAACAGGCGAAATCGGTTCAAGGGTGTAGAGGTAGCAAGTGCTATGCGACTGCGTATGTAGTCTGGGTTCAACCGTCGCGTACCTGTGACCTTAATCTCTTCTACTCCACCCTCAATAATCTGAACTTTGACAACTGCTCCCTGTGGAGAAAAAGCTTGATCAGCAGGTATGAAAGCACCAGAATTGACATACCCAGCATCTGTGTAAAGCTTGGTGATAATAGTCTCTACTTCCAGCAGTTGAGCAAAGGTGATTTGTTTATTGATGAATTGAGCAGTTAGCTCACTTAACTTTTTGTTGCTAAATATCTTTTTTTTGTTACCTACAAATTCAAACTTTTTAACGTTAACGGTAAGAGTTTCAGGTACGCCAGGACGCGATTCTGGTGGAGAAGGTGTTGTGGGAGGTGTTGATGGAGTGATATCCAGTGGAGTTTGCGGTGACGGTTCTGGAGTCGGAATCGGTTGTGGTGGTGGTAGTGGTGGTACTGGAGTGATAGGATTTGGAACCTGAGATAGAATAGCTGTTGAGCCTATACTTTTGGGACTGTTTTTTGGACTATCAGTCGAAATCTGAAATTTAGGAGGTAAAACATCGCTCTTATAACCCTGATTTATCAAGTTCTGGGCAGAAACTTTATAATCAGGTAAAAATAAGCACATATTTATCAGCAGTGCAACAGCTAAATTGAGATTACCAAACCCAAGCTGCCCGCCTCGATTCATATTATTGGCTCCTCACACGAAATTTTCGTTGCCATGGTATAACTATGTAGCGTTCAAATATAAAACACTAGTTATGATGATTTAAAATTTATTTACCACATTGGTTGTTTATTCCTACTAAAGTCATAATAAAATTTTACTAGGTGCCGTAGCTCTAATCCTTGTATAAGCCATAAGTTATGAAGTAAAGATTTAATATAAAGTAAAAGTATGCTATTTATTCTTAGTAAAAAAAATTAGCTCACGATTCCTTAAGATAATTGTTTTTCGTATTTCGTATAAAAAGTTGAAGTAGACAGTGAAAGTGTTGTCGTGTTTGTTCAGGAGATATAGGCAGATTCACCAAAATTCAAGATAGTATAAGAAGGTTATTATTCGTTAACAGATGCACATATTCTTAATTCTGTCTAGCAGGTTTGGTTACATAGACATTATTCAAAAACTAAAAATTTAATGATATGAGAACAACAAGGGGAAAGAAAATATTGGGTGGACGCTACAAGATTGTCAGAGAAATCGCGCGAGGAGGTTTTGGTATAACCTATCTTGCTGAAGATACTCAGGCATCCAATTCCCCGTGTGTCATTAAAAAACTCGATCCTCAGAACGCTGATATTGAAACAGCAAAAATATTATTCAAAAGAGAAGCAAATGCTCTTTTTCATTTGCTACAACAAAACCAACAAATTCCAAAATATTTTGATTACTTTGAGGAAGAGGAAAGTTATTATTTAGTTCAAGAATATATAGAAGGTAAATCATTGCAGAATCTGCTTGAGAACAGATGGCCTAGAGACAGAGTTATTACTTTTATACGAGAAATACTGGAAATTTTGAGATATCTCCATCGAATAAATATTATTCATCGTGATGTAAAACCTTCTAATATCATGCTCAGGAAGGAAGATAGTAAATTTGTCTTGATTGATTTTGGTGCAGTCAAACAATTAGATCCTAGATATTCATCTCCTCAGCAACAGTTATATACAACTCAAACCATGATTGGCACTCCTGGATATGCTCCACGAGAACAATTGGCAGGAAAACCAGGCTATAACAGCGACATATATGGTTTAGGGATGACAGCAATTCAGCTGTTGACGGGAATACACCCAAGAAATTTAAGACGTGATATTCAAGACAAAATAATATGGTCTGATGAGGTTAATGTCGATCATTTGTTAGCTTCCATTTTAACAAAAATGGTTGACTCAAACCCTGATGAGCGTTATCAATATGTAGACGAAATTTTCCGAGAGCTTGAGCAAATAACAGTTGTCAATGAACCTATTAATTACAACGATTTTACAACAGATACAGAAATTGAGTCGCAACAAGTATCTGAGTTCACGGCAAGACCATATGAGTCAGGAAGTTTTTTCAAGCTTTGGTACCTTTTTATTGTCCTAGGAGCAGCCGGAATTATCCTAGTTGTTATAGAATTTATTAATCCATTTATCCGCCCTTTATATTACTTACATCAAGGCGATACTTTCCTGAATTTACATGAACCAGAAAAAGCTCTGAACGAATTTAATACCCTTATAAGAATCGAACCAAATTCTGCTGAAGCTTGGGAAAAACGAGGAGAAGCTCTTTTTCGCTTAAGACGCCTTTCGGGAGCTTTATTTTCTTATAACAAAGCCCTGAATATTCAACCAGATTACATCAAAGCTTTAAATAATAAAGGTCAAGTTCTCTCGAACTTAGACAAATATCAAGAAGCCTTAGAAAGTCATGAGAAGGCACTTAAGCTTGATCCTAACGATGCTGATGCTTGGAGTGGTAAAGGAATAGCTTTGCTTGGCTTGAAAAAGTACCAAGAAGCTTCCCTTGCCTTCGAGAGAGTTAAGGACATTAGACCAGACACGCCAAGCTTTTGGTATGACCTTGCTATGGCAACAGAACGGTTGCAAAATCCACAAGCTAGCGAATACTTTAAAGAAGCACTAAACTCTTATGACGATTATCTTAAACAAAATCCACAAGATCCAATTTCTTGGAGTGATCGAGGTAATGTCTTACAAAAGTTAAATCGTCCTCAAGATGCGCTTGTTTCTTATCAGAAAGCACTGGATATCGATAAAAATTTCTATGAAGCTCTGATCGGTAAAGGCAATATCCTAAGTGGAGGAAACCCTCAAGAAGCTCTTGTAGTTTATAGTAGAGCCAGTGAAGTTCGTCCGGATGATTATTTACCTTGGTATTATCGTGGGACTTTACTAGCACAACAGTTGCACAAGAATGAAGAAGGCTTACAATCACTTGACAAAGCCATTGCAAAAAAAAATGACTTCTCTCCTGCCTGGCTGTCCAAAGGAATAGCACTGTCAGAGTTAAAACGCTACAATGAAGCATTAGCTGCATTAGACAAAGCTAAAGAGCTTGAACCAAAAAACCCTTATCCTTGGTACTACCGAGGAGAAGTTTTACAGAGTTTAGGAAAAAAAGCAGAAGCACAACAATCATACAATAAAGCCGTTGAACTTGGATTTCCTCGCGACCAATTACCCAAAAATTAAAAAAAACAATCTAGAATCCCAGCGTTGGTAGAGTGGGATTCTTGACTTGTTTGAGATATTGTGGTCATGGGTAAAGGCCGCGATCGCCAAGCGCTTGAGCCACACGACCAACACCCAGCGTGTAAGCTGCGAGTCTTAGAGGAATTTGCCTATCTAGTGATTGTTGCATGACTTGGCGGTATGCTTGCACCATTAACTGTTCCAATTCCTTATTAACGCGCTCCTCATCCCAAAATACGTAAGAAAGACCCTGTACCCACTCCAGATAACTCACAACAACACCGCCAGCATTTGCCAAGATATCTGGTAGCACCATCACACCTCTTGCCTCAAGTACTTGGTTTGCAAGGAGAGTCACTGGACCATTAGCGGCCTCTGCAATGATCTTGGCTTGTATTTGATTGGCATTGTCTTCAGTAATCTGGTTTTCCAAAGCTGCGGGAATTAAGACATCGCAGGATAAAGTTAGTAAGTCTGCGTTGCTAATTGGTGTTGCTTGCCCAAAACCAACAATGCTCTTGCGGTTCTCGGCAGCATAAGCTTTTAAAGCTGGGATATCTAGACCATCTTCACAAAAAATTCCCCCAGAACCAGTCGAAACAGCTATTACTTTTGCTCCGGCTTCGTGTAGTAATAAAGCCGCTGCACTGCCAACATTGCCGAAACCTTGGATAGCTATTCTAGCTCCCACCAGTGACTGACCTTTGTCTGTCAGCGCCTCGCGGACAATAAACATAACACCGCGTCCAGTCGCCATTTCCCGTCCCCGCGAACCACCGATGGAAATGGGTTTACCAGTCACAACCCCAGGTACGGCGTGACCGACATTGACTGAGTAGGTATCCATCATCCATGCCATTTCACGCGCTGAAGTTCCCATATCTGGTGCTGGGATGTCTACAGCAGGGCCGATATCTTTAATCAACTCGCTAGTATAACGACGAGTGATGCGTTCTAATTCATTAACGCTGTAGAGTTTTGGATCTATGGCAATACCTCCTTTGGCACCACCATAAGGAATTCCCAAGAGTGCACATTTCCAAGTCATCAGCATTGCCAGGGCTGAAACTTCTCGCAGTGTCACGGCTGGGTGGTAACGAGTACCACCTTTGTAAGGACCTAAAATATCGCAGTGTTGTACCCGATGTCCAGCAAGAACTTGCACTTGTCCGTTATCCCGTTTCACAGGAATCGAAACCGTGACAACTTTACGGGGATGACTGAGAACCTCCAAAATACCTTGGTCTAGCTGCAATTGTTTTGCCGCTGCTTCTAGGTAGCTACAGGCTTGGTCATATGGGCAAATATACGCTGGAGACTCCTGCTCCAACCGAGGTAGAGATGATGAAAGCATAATATTTTATCCTCTTCGCAGTTAAGAAGCGCGAAGACTGTGAAAGCTTAGAGTTTTTCTGATTCACAGCATCTTTGCGAATCAGATGTGTATGCCTAGCATAGCTTTATTTTCTTGAAAAAAACGGAATTTTGTAAATTTCGTTACAGTTTTACTTTTGCTTAACTTGTAGCCGAAAGTGCAAAGCAGAGAACATCATGTCAAGCTAAAAAACTGGAGTTTAGACTAAGAAGCACAAAATAACCCAGTGACGCTGAGTTGAGAAGAGCCAAACAAAAAAATAAACAAATTAGAAATCAAGAGGATTTTTGCGGCGGAGCGAGGTGGTTTTGCAGTACTGTTTTTAACAATAGGATAACGGATTCTACGTTGGCGTGATTGTCCAGTCTTCCAAAAATCTTTCTCCTACGCCGCCTTCACAAACACAATCAGGAATAACCTCAGCAGGAACAATAAGCGTTATCCGATCTTTTCAGTACATTATTTAAGACTTATAAAGAAATATTATATTTTTACCAGGATGAAGATAGATCTAATAACTAGACCAAATCAACTTCATCTACCAAATGGCTGCTCCTTTGCCAAAATTTCATCACACTCAGCCTGCATCTGTCTAATTTTCTCTTGCTTCTGCGTTAGCCCCACTTGACGGTCTAGTCGCACTGCTAGGGGTAAAGCCCACCGCAACCACTGTCGCGCCTTGTGAATATAATGTTGAGGATTTCCTTGCCGCGCTTGGTAAATGCGAATCTTTGCTATGCCTTCGTAAACTTCCAGCAGAGCGTCTTCCATAATAATATGACGGGCATACCGCCAAGCCTGAATCCTTGCCTCAGTAGCCTCTGCGATTTGCCTCTGCTCCCAGAAGATATCGCCTAGTAGCTCGTAAGTATGAAGAATTGGACTTGGCGATTCAATTGACCGTGCCATTTCCAACGACTTGAGAGCGTAGGTTTCCGCTGCGGCAAAATCTTCTCGCTTCAGCGCTACATACGCTAATCCCTTCCATGCGCGTCGCCGCTCACCAATATGAAACTCATAATCCTCTGCCACTTGTCGATAGTAACTTTCAGCATCCTCCAGCTTTTCCATTTCACTCAACAAATCGCCCAAATTTAACAGATGAGTGCTTAAGGTGTAGCCAGGAGCATCTGAATGGCGGCGACACAGAGCAAGACCAGCTTCCATCTCTGCCAAGGCAGCTTCCTTGCGTCCTTGGTTTTGCCAGAGTGTACTACGGTTGAGGCGCAACCCAGCAGACCAATTTCGCTTACCAATACTGCTTAACCAGTCTAGCCCCCGGTCAATCACCCGCTCTAGTTCAACTGCTTTCATATCTGGCAAGCAGCGACCTACCTCAACAAAGTCCATGAAGCCGCCTGCCACATACCAAAGGTCATCTTCGCTTAGTTCCCGACTTAACTCTGGGTTGTAGGCAACTTCAATCAACCAGATACAAATCCCTAGAGCCGTTTGATATTTCCCCTGCATTCGCTGCATAGCAGCAAGCCAAAAGCGTTCTTTTAGCATCAACGACAGGTCATGAATCGATTCTGCTAGTTCCGCCGCTCTCTGATAGAACTTCTCCGCCTTCGCGTATTGAAGTTCATCTTTACAGTCATTTCCTAGCTGATGCAGTTGCTCAATTTGTTCCCGCTTCTCCTCATTTGCCAAGTATGTTTCTATGTCAAAGTCATCAGAATCAAACATAGTGCTATAGCCGAAAGTGTTTCTTCAAAAAATCCTGGGCATCCATAATAGCTCCTGCTCTTGTTTGCAGTTTATTCGCCACATCCTGATAGTTCTCTGCGAGAAATGCCTCAACAGTCTGGTAATGACTGGCAAGAGCTTGGGCAATTTCTCGCTTGCATTCTCCCTTCGACATCAACAAATCCGCTGACAAGTAAATTTTTTTGCGGCTACTCTTTAATTTTTTAACGTCCTCTCGGTTGTCAAAGACTTTTTTCAACTGAGCAGCCAAAACATCGATTTTTGGATTTTGTTCGTCCCATAGGTAGTTGTTGTATATAATTCCTGCTAAATCAGCTGCAATCTTGTCCTTAGCATCCTCACGGCAGAGATAAATCAGCGGGCGATCAGCATAATGACTCATCCTGCCAATCTCCAAAAAGACATTTGGGTTTCCATCGCTGATTTCTGCTATGTAACAATGACTTCTGGCAATATGCCCTCGAACATTCTCCGTAATTGTCACGCCCCGGTGCGACTCATCCGCCCGAATTACCTGCCATCCGTAAGGCTGATCCTCAAGTACCTGTCTCACAGCCTGCAATAGTGGATCATAGCGCTTATCAAAGGGCATAGCAAAAAAGCAGCTGACATGTTCAGTCTGAGAAAATTCTACCTGAGCTAATTTATCCCGCAGTTCTTCCATTTCATCAATCAACAGTTTCTCTTTGGCTTCAAACACCTCGCGAATTTCAGTTTCTTTTGCCTTGATTTCCATCTTGGCACGAGTCACCTGACCGTTCAACTGCTGCACCTCATCAGTTTGTTTGATCATGCGGTCAATGACTCTAGTGAAACTTTTAAACATCAGCTCGGCATTCTGTGGGGTGAGAATTTGATTTACCAGCATGATCGAATTGTTGTACATCGCCATGTAAGCATCCCGCGTGTCTTCTGTAGCTGGCATTTTAGCGAGTTGCTGAATTGTTGGGTTATCCGCATTTAAATACAGCGTCACTGGAATTGATTGTTCGCCTTTAAGGACATCCTTTACTAAGTTTCTGACCTCTTCCGGGATCATGATGTTATCCCCCGCTTGCTGAAGTTTCTGGCGACTTTTTGCCGCAGCAGACATCACCGATAGAGCAGGTATTGACTCTGGCTTAAACCGCACTGCCTTAGCAATGCTACGGCGGTCTGGCATTCCCCGCGTAAACTCCTGTTCCAATTGGCGAAACGCCTTTTGCTCCTCAGCAGTTAGAGGTTCAAATATGACATCTGACTCCCCTATATTCAACTGCCGCAGGCGAATTTCTGGATGCAGTTTGCCATATCGTTCCAAAAAGTCATCCTCAAACACCTGGCTAGCATCCACCACCAGCAGTCCCCGCGCGTTGCACAACATATAAAATTGCGTTGCACCGCCTCGCTCATCAAAATACAGCAAATCTGTTTCTGATTGTCTCTGCTTCTTCGCTTCCTGAAAGTAAGTTGCCAAGTTCATCGGTCCTTGATTGGTTTCAAAGGGAATCAAATCAGCAACAGCATGAAAGAAATTGTCATCCCGCAGTGCCATTCCCTTAAGGTGATAGTGATGCCAGTCGCAAAGTTGCTGGAACCGAATCGGGTCATCTTTGGAAAGTTGAGTCAAATGTTTGATAATCGCCTGTCCCAATTGCTCTTTAACTTCCTTCTGAATTGAGTCTTGCTGCACCGCATCTCGGGAAGCCGTTAGCGTTAGCGCTGGCGAGTCAATAATACCCCGGACAAATTTTGCCCAAGAAGGTAACATATCCCGGTTTGCTTCCATGACAAACATCCGCAACTGGTAAATATCCACCAGCCCGGTTGTGTTCACATCGGGAATGCGGTTATCGGACACATACAGCACCCCATCAACTTTGTAGGGCTTAGTGAAATGAATCGGAATCGTAGACAGGGGATAATCAGGGAACCGCCGCCCCACAAACATCGCCATTTCCACAAGTTCTTCTTTGGGGTTTCCATAGCTCTTGTGCCAAGGCGCATTGACGGCATTGGTAGCAGCCTCATCTTCATTGAGGTAAATACTCACGGGCAGAAAGTCGGCATATTTGCGAATCGCCTTCCGCAACTCGTCCGGCTGTAGCATATCTCGGTAGTTATCATTGATGTACAGTGTCACTGTAGATCCCGCATCAGTGCGCTGCCCTGATTGCAGATTGTAGGTCTTTTCGCCGCTGCTCTCCCATCGCCAGGGCGGATTATCAGGCTGCCAAGAAAGTGTTTCTACCACTACCCGATCCGCCACAATAAACGCCGACAGTAAACCAATACCAAATTGTCCTATCACCGTCACGTCAGCTTGGCGACCTTTTTGAATCAAGTCTTGCCGAAAAGCATCCGTACCACTGCGCCCAATCGTTGAGAGGTAGTCTCGTACCTCCTGCTGTGTCATTCCTGCTCCGTTATCGGTGAAGCTAATCGTTGCTCCCTCCCGGTCAATTTTTACCCTAATCACCCCATCGGGTGCACCATCTGCCTGCAACTCTCGCCTGCGCTTAATCGAGTCGTGGGCGTTTTGCAGCATTTCCCGCACAAACACATCGGCTTCTGCGTAGAGATTCTTAGCGAGGAGCTTAATCAAACCCTGTAGATCAATTTGAAATTCATTCATACATAAACTGAGAATTTGCAGGATGGAAAGGTTTTTGAGGCGTAGCAATCAGATATCAGTTTTGACTAGTACTTCCTAAGAATGTAGCAATTTTTTAAGCTATTGATTGTTTTAATAGTATATACATACTAATACAGAGGAAATTTATGGCAAGAAGCATTTTTTTCAGCTTCCATTACCAAAGGGACATCTTCCGGGTTAACAGAGTTCGCAATCACTACCTGACTAAAGGTGGATATCACCTAGCTGGCTACTGGGATCACTCCCTGTGGGAAGAAGTTAAAAAAGAAGGTGATTTAGCTATTAAGCGCATGATCAACACAGGTTTAAAGAATACCTCTGTGACTGTAGTGCTAATTGGCGCTCAAACCGCTGAACGTAGATGGGTTAAGTACGAAATAGAAAAAAGCTATGAGCGTGGTAACGGAATGCTTGGAATTTATATTCACAACATGAAGTGTGTCACCGGAAGTTCTGACGTTCAAGGTAGAAATCCTTTTGACAATTTTTTTACTGAAGTTAATAATCAAAATATATACCTTTCACAGATTTACCCTACTTACAACTGGGTATACGATGACGGTTACAATAATTTCAGTACCTGGGTCGAAAGAGCAGCAATAGCCGTTGGAAAGTAAGTGAGTAACCCCAATCATCAGCCACAAATAGCCAATCTAACGCCTGAGTCTAACTCAGTGCAGAGTTACCTGAGTATCTTGCAAGGAATCATCACCCGTTTGGCAAGCAACAGCACTAACTGCAAAACCTGGTGTATTTCCCTGGTTTCCGCGATTTTGGTTGTTATTGCAGATAAAAACAAGCCGAATTACGCCTGGATAACTCTGGTTCCTATAATTCTTTTCTTTTTACTTGATGCTTACTATTTAGCTCAAGAAAGAAGCTTTCGAGCAATTTATAACAATTTCATTGAAGCCTTGCACTCTGGTAACGCAACCACTAAAAATCTATTCGTTTTAGTACCTATGAGAGGCTTCAACGTAGTTAAAGCATTGTTTGATGCTAGCCTTTCGTTTGCTGTCTATCCGTTTTATCTGACGCTTGTTGTAACGGTGATTATTGCACGATATCTGATTTTGTAGAATGAGAGCGATCACTCTACGGATACTACACTCTGTTTGCAGGGGGAATCAATTCATCTTCTTATTTTGTGTCAAGTCATAGACTCAGCACCTTCGACACAGCTACTCTACTTTACAAGAGGAATTTGTCGTATTTAAGTCTTGGTGCTGAGTTTATGTTGTTTACTGCTTTAGGTGTCAGTCCGCTACTAGGAAATTTGATAGCAACAGCGCTAACCTTTGTTTATGTGTTCGGGCTGGTAGCACTGTTGAATGTTTTTGTAACCAAGTTTGGACTACCGCAAGATATTAGTCGTAAAATTACGCATATTGGTGCTGGGTCGGTTATTGGATTTTTGCCTCTTTACAGTGATTTACATTGGTCCAAGTATTTGAATGTGACGATTTTTGTGGTGTGGATAGTCCTTCTTGTATACAAAGGGCTATTTGCCCAACCAGATGATCAAGCTGTTAATACTATGACTCGTACAGGTGACAGGCGCGAACTCCTCAAAGGACCGCTTTATTTCGTTATTGTGGCAACTCTTTGCGGCACACTACTATATAAAACTTTTCCTGGTATTGTCGCAATGACAATTCTCGGTTGGGGCGATGGTGTTGCACCGATAATTGGCTCGAAATATGGCAAACTCAAATACACAATTCTTAGTAACAAAAGCTGGGAAGGAAGCTTTTCGATGTTTGTTTTCGCTTTCGCCGCCAGCGTCTTTTTTGTTTGGCTTATCATACCAAGTCAATTAAATATTATCAGGATTTTACTACTAGCATTTCTTGCCACAGTTGTTGAAGGATGTAGTCCAAAAGAGATTGATAATATCTTAATTCCAGTAGCAGTTATTGTGGCAGCAAGTTTTATCTGATTAAAGCAGTTTTCAGTTGAGTGCAAGACATTAAAGAGTTGTAAACTTTGATAATTTCTTGAGCTGAGTTTGTTCTGCGATTTTATAAGCTAACCCCTGAAAATCTTTATACACATTTTTCACTGCATTACTGTGAGCGCCGATAGCACCATCAGCGGGCTTTAGGTGGAACATAGGCTTATGAGCTTCCTGAGCCATAGGCATTAGGCTTTGGTAGTTCTTGAGTAGAGCTAGACAATTAGGATCATTTTCTATAGAGATGTTGTTATCGCCGGGCTGGTTCAACACAGCGTCTCGATATACTTTTGGGATATCTGTCATCAAACGATTGTATGCTTTTGCTGGACGGTCTAATCGCATTGGTAACTGCCAAACAACGTATCCGATTGGCTGCATACGACCTATAGGTAACGACTCAGCGTCAACATTATTTTGAACTGATATCTCTAATATCTTTTTCCAATTCTCTCGCCAACTATGCAAGGTATATCCAAGATGACGTAAGCCATACAAAGACAATAAATCTAATGAGAATGGTATAACAACGTAGTCTGCAGCAATCAGTGCAGCACGATTAATTGCTCCTAAGTTCGGTCCTAAGTCCATCAAGATAACATCAGCTTTATGAACTACAGCTGTTTTTTGCATAATTCTCCAAAAAGCAGATATTCCATTAAAGGCACGCTGACTACCAACTAAGCCTTCAATCCACATTTGTGATAGCTGTGACTCAAATTCTGCGAGTAAAAAATCGCCCATCAAAAGAGCTAAATTATCCACTATAAGTTCTGAATCAAAAATACGTTTTAAGTGTGGTTCGGCAATATCGCCAATTGCTTTAATGAGAGGTTCAATACATCCATAAATAGTTTTGTGATGATTGTCTTCTGACCACAGGTCTTCCAAGTGTTCTTCATCAAGAAAAGCAGCTGTGAGATTTGCCTGGGGGTCTAAATCAGCTGCAACTACGCGGTACCCTAAATCGCTATACATCCATGCCAAGTGATACACTAGGGAAGTCTTACCAACACCTCCCTTGTTATTGAAGAAAGCAATAATGGTAGTGTTCATAATCTTCTCTTGAGTGTGGCTAGTATATAGCTGTCTTCAACAACATACTCTAGTGACGGGTTGCCATTCTTCTGAAGTTGCTGACGTGCAAGTTGAATTCCTACCCCGAAGCGTTGAACATATCCAAGATTTTTCATCGCTTCGGCGAGGTGAGGATTTCGATAATCTGTTATGCCTGGTTGTCCAAAGTTTTGCCTATTTACCTGACCAAAAGGACCGCCTGGATTTTGAATTTCGATGCGGTCATTGAACCAAGTGATTCTTACTGGCGCATTTGTCCCTTCATAAGTACGGTGTATGATGGCATTTCTTGCCAATTGTTGCAGAGCAACTATCGGGTAATCAGGTTGTCGAAGTTCAACTGGACTAGCAGTAATGTCTGTTGCAACTGAGATATGAACTTGAAAAGTTTCATCCAATATCCGCAGTAAATCAGGAAGTGAACCACCAATTTCTTTCTGGTCTTTAATTGGATCAGTTAACTCAGTCCCATCAATGCGAAGAAATTGAACATAGGCACAAGGAACGAATTGTCTTGGATCATTACCTACCACCAGTACACCCAAGATAGTTGGCTTAAGCAATGGCTCAACTGTCGCAAATCTCAATGCTGTAAGTTGTTGCTCAACCGAACGTTGATTTTCTTCAAGAACTTCGATAGCTAAGGATGAGGGCAAATAAACTCGACGAAATAAATCTAAATCTAGGTCATCCAAACTGGCGAATGCTATGGATCGAAGATCGAAAGGTAAATCCTTTGAGCGTCTTTTCTCTGCTAAACGACGCTCTTCCTCAGCTGTAGCAGTAGCTCTGCGAGGACCAACCCGCACCCAAACACGTCCATTAAAGCGCACAGGTGGAGCATCCGATGGTTCAACAATCACAACTGCAAATTCACATTCGCACAGACTTCGCTTTTGAACAATCATAGATGGGAAAGGCAAGATATTTCCATCTGATCGCATATCGGAGAGAGTGAGTAAAAGCTGATCTGTGATCGAAAGATTAGCGCAACTTCCATCATCGTTGACGCCAATAAAGATGACTCCTGGTTTTTGGTGGTTTGGCAAGTCGTTGGCGAAAGCACAAATTGCCTCACGAAGCTTACCTCTATCAGATATCGAAGCCTTGCGTTCTACTCGGTCTGATTCCAAGTCACTCAGGAGAACTTCCAACTCCTCATCATTCATTTATCCATCCTTTCAAATCTCGCCAGCCTCACTCTATATTCTTTATATTACTTGTCTGTGCCCGATAGTGCTGCAAAACCTGCTTAACATACTCCCCAGTATACGACCGAGAATTCTGAGCCACTTCCTCTGGCGTACCTACAGCAATCACCTCTCCTCCTTTATCTCCGCCTTCTGGTCCCAAATCTATTAACCAATCAGCACAACGAATCACATCTAAATTGTGTTCAATCACTAAAATTGAATTCCCTTTATCCACCAAACGTTGCAATACGTCCAACAACTTATGGACATCATAAAAAGATAAACCTGTTGTGGGTTCATCTATTAAATAAAGTGTCTTACCTGTCGCGCGGCGAGAAAGTTCTGTTGCTAATTTAACTCGCTGTGCTTCCCCACCAGATAAAGTTGTTGCTGGTTGTCCTAGATGAATGTATCCCAAGCCAACATCAACCAAAGTTTGCAGTTTACTGGCGGCTTTGGGAATGTTTGTAAAAAACTCTAAAGCTTCCTCAACTGTCATGTTGAGAACATCAGAAATAGACTTGTCTTTGTACTTCACCTGCAAAGTTTCGCGGTTATATCTTGCCCCTTTGCAAACTTCACATTGTACATAAACATCCGGCAAAAAGTTCATTTCAATAACATTCACACCCTGTCCACTGCAAGCTTCGCAGCGTCCTCCTTTGACGTTGAAGGAAAATTGTCCCGCTTTATAACCTCTTGCTTTTGCTTCAATTGTTTGTGTAAAGACATCACGAATAATATCAAAAACCCCTGTATAAGTCGCTGTGTTAGAACGTGGTGTTCTACCAATCGGTGATTGGTCAACGACAATAGCTTTATCAATAGTATCTAATCCCTCAATTGCATCTATTTCTTTGGGAAATGGAACTTTGCGCGTCAGTTGATGTTGCAGTGCAGGGTAAAGTAACTCATTAATTAAGGTAGATTTTCCAGAACCAGAAACACCAGTTACAGCAACAAGTTTACCTAAAGGTATTTCAACATCTACATTCTTTAGGTTATTGCGACGAGCATTTTTGATAACTAAACTGCGTCCATTTCCATCTCTGCGTTCAGCCGGAGTTGTAATCATCCGTCGTCCTGACAAATATGCACCTGTCAGCGATTCTTCCGATTCCAGTAATGCTTGCAAGTCACCTTGAGCAACAATATTTCCGCCATGAATACCTGCGTGAGGACCAATATCAACAATGTGGTTAGCAGCACGAATCGTTTCTTCATCATGCTCTACCACAATCAACGTATTACCCAAATCTCTCAATTTTGTTAAAGTTTTCAGCAATCGCCCATTATCTCTTTGATGCAAACCAATACTCGGTTCATCCAAAACGTATAAAACCCCAGTCAATCCAGAACCAATTTGAGTTGCCAGACGAATTCGTTGCGCTTCCCCACCCGAAAGGGTCATCGCCGCACGGTCAAGGGTGAGATAATCTAACCCGACATCCAATAGAAATTGCAATCGTGCTCTAATTTCCCGCAACACCAAATCTGCAATTTGCAACTGACGTTGACTCAACTCCAAGTGATCAATTCTCTCCCGACACTCCCGAATTGAAGTACCAGTCAAATCCAAAATTCCGTATTGTCCCAACCGCACCGCCAACGCCTCCGGTTTCAACCGCTTTCCTTGACACACGGGACAGGGCTGGTCAATCAAATACTGCTCTAACTTTTGCTTAATTAACTCCGATCCTCCATCATACTGCCTTTGCAACATAGGCAGCACTCCTTTAAACCCTGAGTTCTGCTTGTTGTGTCGTTCTGCGGTTGTTTCCTCTCCATGCAATATCGCCTCCCGCTGTTCCTCAGTCAACTGATTCCACAGCGTCTGCAACTCAAACCCAAACTCTTGCCCTACCTTATACAATAACTCTATATAATAAGAGTTCTCCTTCTCCGACCAAGGAGCGATCGCAGAATACACAGGTGCTTTGGGATCAGGAACCACCAACTCTTTTGAAAACCTTCTTAAACTTCCAATCCCGTGACAGTGGGGACAAGCACCATAAGGAGAATTAAACGAAAACAAGCGCGGTGATAACTCTTCCATAACCGCCCCGTGTTCCGGACAAGCGAAGTTTTCGGAAAAGACCAATTCTGATCCTGGTTCTTGTTCTTTTGTATCTTTTATAATTTCAATAACCGCAATTCCACTGGACTGTTTGAGGCAAGTGGCAAGTGAATCGACCAAACGCTCTTGCATACCAGGCTTTTTCACAAGTCGGTCAATGACGACTTCAATGGTGTGAGTCAAATTTTTATCTAAATCAATGGCATCAGAAAGTTCTCGCACCTCGCCATTTATCCGGACACGGACAAAACCTTGGGAGGCTAAACCTGATAACAGCTTTTTATGAGTCCCTTTTTTCCCCCGGACAACAGGCGCAAGAATCTGAAAGCGGGTACGATCGCTTAGTTCTAAAATGCGATCGCACATCTGATCTATCGTCTGAGGAGCAATACAGCGATCGCATATCGGACAATGAGGTTCACCCGCCCTTCCAAACAACAACCGCATATAATCATAAATCTCCGTCACCGTTCCCACCGTAGAACGGGGGTTATGAGAAGTAGACTTTTGGTCAATGGAAATCGCTGGACTTAAACCCTCTATCGCCTCCACATCAGGTTTTTCCACCTGTCCCAAAAATTGTCGTGCATAAGCGCTCAAAGATTCTACGTAGCGGCGTTGTCCTTCTGCGAAAATGGTGTCAAATGCTAGGGAAGACTTGCCAGAACCAGAAACGCCAGTAAAGACAATTAGGCGATCGCGTGGCAATTCCAAATCAATATTTTTGAGATTATGCTGCCTCGCACCGCGAATGCGGATTGTGTTTTGGTTGTTGCTGGAGTTAGGAAGATGTCCATTTAAGGACGTGGCAATCTGCTGGCTATTTGACATATTGGCGTGTTGAGAGAAAGCAGTAGGGGCGAAACAGTTCTTAATATTATCATTGTCGTCTTTACTATGGTAGAACAAGGGTACTGCTTTAGGTGGCGATCCCTATGACTACTACCACAGCTAAAAAACTAACTTTTGAGGAATTTCTGGAACAGTACCCAGATGGCTTAGGCATTTACGAACTTGTGAATGGGGAAATTATACAAGTGGAAGCGACCAGAGCGCATAAAAATATAGCGCGATATCTTGTCAAGTCATTCGACAGAGAGATTGAATGTTTGGGACTTGATTACATTGTTGACAAGGATATTGTCATTAAAACTGTAACAGCTTTTCTGAAAGAGCAAGGCAGAAACCCGGATGTGAGTGTAGTTAGTGCATCAAAACAGCATATAGGAGCTGTAGATCTGATAGTAGAATCGACCAACTTGAATTGAAGTTGGTGCAGAAAGACACTTTCAAACTTCTGCAACAAATGTTGTTCTCAACAGGAACTTCAAGTTCACAGTTTAAGATGCCACGCTTGTTAAAAAATCCTCAGCAGGTAGAGTTTATGGAAAGTATGGTGATTTATAATGCGTGAAATTAAATAAAAACCTCAGTATCTCCGTTGATGAATTGGGGTGCTGCTGAATCTATCTTAGTGAATCCGCAAACTGGATTGATGTCTGGTGGTAGCGATCGCCGTAAATCTGCAGGTAAAGCTGTTGCTTATTAGTTTTGTCTCGGGCGATAACTCCTGCTATGTTGATGGAAAGTATGGTAATTTCTAGTGCGTGCTCTCGAAGAAAGCCCTGACAGTCATCTGCTAAATATGAAACTCAAACTTCAGTACAATCGCGCTCCCCTCAGTATTTTTAAGTATAACTTACAACTACTCTCCCTCCTGGCTGTATGTCTGACGACTAGCCCTGTATTAGGGCAAACCCCAGCAGTTACAAACGTTCGGAAAAACCAAGACGCCATCTCTGCTGATCAACAAACACTAGGCGTAGCAGAGTTAGTGCGTACGCGTTGTTCTACTGATGGAAAAAATGTATATACAGAATGGACAGGTTCTGTTTATGCGTTCATGCCGCAACAGAAGCAACAGAAGCTATTCAACATTATCGGCATGAATGTCGGTCGTTGCCTTCAAAATCAACAGGGACAATGGTTTTTAACTTCCCGCGAACTCACCTTTTACCTCGATCCGCAAACCAATCAAGTGTTAGACCGTTGGCAAAATCCCTGGACTGGAGAAGTAGTCCCAGTTGTCCACGTTGCCAATAACCCCGTACAAAATGTCTTCCAAGGAGAAACTCCGATTTTTGTCGCAGGCAAAAGTGTCATCTTTTCACTTGATGTGCCCCTGACTTATCCCAACATTTTGGCGAGTGACCCGAAGTTTGAAGACTACAGCCCTGAACCGCTTTACCAAGCAGGAGAATTTTTTAAGTTTACTGTTCCTATACAGCAGGTAACAAATCCTTTATTAACTACGGCCCCGAATGTATCTGGAACTTGGACGCGGATTGCCCCTTGGCTACCGTGGATGAAAATGAAGGGAAAGCCAGGGCAACTTGTCTACAGTGCATCTATCCGCAAACTGCTACGATTTGAACAGTTGTCTCCCTTTCTCCAGCAAGAGATTACCTCGCGGCTTCCAGTTTATCGAGAAGCACCGCGCTGCTTTCTTGCTGTTGATACTAAGTTGCAGTCAAATGTGGTAGGGTATAAAAAGGGATTACGAAAACAGACGTGAAATCCAACGGGTGGATATGGGTCAAGTCACGCAAGCCTTTCCTCATGTAGACTTAGAGACGG